>CAYMVA010000048.1:0-48726 GCA_964393745.1 uncultured Enterobacteriaceae bacterium
GTTCTTCGCCTCCCCGCCGTACTTCTTCGCCAGAATGTGCGTCATCGCCGCCGTCAGCGTGGTCTTGCCATGATCCACGTGCCCGATCGTGCCCACGTTCACGTGCGGCTTGGTACGTTCGAATTTGCCCTTTGCCATGACTGGTCCCTGATCCGGTTCGCAATTACTTCTTGGCGCTGATCACTGCCTCGGCGACGCTCTTCGGCGCCTCGGCGTAGTGCTTGAATTCCATCGTGTAGGTAGCGCGCCCTTGCGACAGCGAGCGCATGGTCGTCGAGTAGCCGAACATCTCTCCCAGCGGCACCTCGGCCCTGATGACCATGGTGCCGGCCACCTCCTCCTGCCCTTGCAGCACCCCGCGGCGCGCGGAAAGGTCGCCGATCACGTTGCCCACGAAATCCACCGGGGTCTCGACCTCGACCGCCATGATCGGCTCGAGCAGCACCGGTGCCGCAGCGCGCATGCCGTCCTTGAAGGCGAAGATCGCGGCCATTTTGAACGCGTTCTCGTTCGAGTCCACATCGTGGGAGGAGCCGTCGATCAGCGTCACCTTGACGTCCACCACCGGATAGCCGGCGAGCACGCCGTCCTGCAGCGCCTCGTCCACGCCCTTCTTCACCGCGGGGATGAACTCGCGCGGCACCCTGCCGCCCTTGACCGCGTCCACGAACTCGTAGCCCTTGCCCTGGGGCTGCGCCTCGAGCTTGAGCCAGACGTGCCCGTACTGGCCGCGGCCGCCCGCTTGCTTGATGAACTTGCCTTCGGACTCGAGCGACTTCTTGAAGGTCTCGCGGTAGGCCACCTGCGGCTTGCCGACCGAGGCCTCGACGCCGAACTCGCGCTTCATGCGGTCGACGATGATCTCGAGGTGCAGCTCGCCCATGCCGGAGATGATGGTCTGGCCGGATTCTTGGTCGGTGTGCACGCGGAACGAAGGGTCCTCCTGCGCGAGGCGCCCGAGCGCCACCCCCATCTTCTCCTGGTCGACCTTGGTCTTGGGCTCGACCGCCTGCGAAATCACCGGGTCGGGGAACTCCATGCGCTCGAGCGTGATCAGCTTCTTCACATCGCAGATCGTCTCGCCGGTGATGACGTCCTTCAGCCCGACCACGGCGGCGATGTCGCCGGCGCGCACTTCCTTGATTTCGTGGCGCTCGTTGGCGTGCATCTGCAGAAGGCGCCCGATGCGCTCCTTCCTGCCGCGCACCGAGGTGTAGACCGTGTCGCCAGAGGCCAGCACGCCCGAGTACACGCGGATGAACGACAGCTGGCCGACGAACGGATCGGTCATGATCTTGAAGGCGAGCGCGGCGAACGGTTCGTCGTCGCCCGGCTTGCGGAAATCCGGCTCACCCTTCTCGTTCTCGCCCTTCACCGGCGGGATGTCCAAGGGTGAAGGCAGGTAATCGATCACCGCGTCGAGCATCGCCTGGACGCCCTTGTTCTTGAACGCCGAGCCGCACAGCATCGGCACGATCTCGTTGTTGATAGTGCGGAGGCGAATGCCCTTCTTCACCTCCTCGGCCGAAAGCTCGTTCGACTCGAGGTACTTGTTCATCAGCTCTTCGTTGGCCTCGGCGGCGGCTTCCACCATCTTGTCGCGCCATTGCTTGGCCTCGGCGGCGAGCTCCGCGGGGACCGGCTTCTTCTCGAACTTCATCCCCTGGGTGGAGTCGTCCCAGTAGATCGCCTGCATGGTCACGAGGTCCACCACGCCGGCGAACTTGTCCTCGGCGCCGATCGGGATCTGGATCGGCACCGGATTGCCCTTCAGGCGGTTCTTGATGTGGTCGAAGGATTTGAAGTAATTGGCGCCGACCCGGTCCATCTTGTTGATGAAAGCGAGCCGCGGCACGCGATACTTGTTGGCCTGCCGCCAGACCGTCTCGGACTGCGGCTGCACGCCTGCCACCGCGTCGTAGACCATGCAGGCGCCGTCGAGCACGCGCATCGAGCGCTCGACCTCGATGGTGAAGTCGACGTGGCCCGGCGTGTCGATGATATTGATGCGGTGCTCCGGGTACGACAGGTCCATCCCCTTCCAGAAGCAGGTCGTCGCCGCCGACGTGATCGTGATGCCGCGCTCCTGCTCCTGCTCCATCCAGTCCATGGTCGCGGTGCCGTCGTGCACCTCGCCCATCTTGTGCGATACGCCGGTGTAGAACAGGATGCGCTCGGTGGTGGTCGTCTTCCCGGCGTCGATGTGCGCCGAGATGCCGATGTTCCGGTAGCGCTCGATTGGAGTCTTGCGTGCCACGATCATGTCCAGTCTGGTCCTAGAACCTGTAATGCGAGAAGGCCTTGTTGGCCTCCGCCATGCGGTGCACTTCCTCGCGCTTCTTCATCGCGCCGCCGCGGCCCTCGGCCGCCTCGGCGAGCTCGCCCGCCAGGCGCGCCGTCATCGACTTCTCGCCGCGCTTTTGCGCCGCCTCGCGGAGCCAGCGCATGGATAGCGCCACGCGACGCACCGGGCGCACCTCGACCGGCACCTGATAGTTGGCGCCGCCGACGCGCCGGCTTTTCACTTCCACCACCGGCTTCACGTTCTGCACCGCCTGCGAGAACACCTCGACCGGGTCCTTGCCCGACTTCGACTTGATTAGGTCGAGTGCGCCATAGACGATGCGCTCGGCGACCGACTTCTTGCCGCGCGTCATCAGCACGTTGACGAATTTCGCCACCTCCACGTTGCCGAATTTCGGATCGGCGAGGATCTCGCGCTTGGGGATTTCTCTGCGTCGCGGCATGCGTGCGCTCTCCGTGTCCGTAGGCCGACTTGGGCAGCTTGGCGCCGTAGTTGGTGCGGCCCTGCTTGCGGACCTTGACGCCCTGCGTGTCCAGCGACCCGCGCACGATGTGGTAGCGCACACCCGGCAGGTCCTTGACGCGCCCGCCGCGTATCAGCACCACCGAGTGTTCCTGCAGGTTATGGCCTTCGCCGCCGATATAGCCGATCACCTCGAAGCCGTTGGTCAGGCGCACCTTGGCGACCTTGCGCAGCGCCGAGTTCGGCTTCTTCGGCGTGGTGGTGTAGACACGCGTGCACACGCCGCGCTTCTGCGGCGAGCCGGCGAGCGCCGGCACCTTCGATTTGGGCCGCTTGGCACTACGCCCGTGACGCATTAACTGATTGACCGTAGGCATTTTTTTCGTTTCCAGAAACGAACCGGGCGGCCGCATCGTCTGCTTGCAGCCGCCCAGGGACCGACAAAGAGGTCGGATTATAAAGAGTTTTTTCCAAGAGCGTCAAGACAATCCGCGCCCTGAGACGGTTGCCTTTACCGCTGCAGCGCCTGCCGGGCGATCTTGCCCGCAATGCCTCTCGTTCCGCAGCTCGCGCGGGCCCTCGATATCGCCCTCGCAACGTTGCCCACCTGGTACGTCGGCCACGGACCCCAGGGTGCCGCCCCCCTCCTTGCCCGCCTCAGGGGACCGGGTCCGGAATGAAGCCAAAGCGCGCCGCCACTTCGTGGCGCGCGATGCGCTCAAGTTCCTCGCTGGGAAGTGAAAAGTCGTCGATGAAGCGCGCCAGGTCGCGATCGTCGAGCAACGCGGCGCCACGCACGCCGGCGAGCACGATCGAGCCCTCGTCATCAAGCCAGACCCCGGCCGGCGCACCGAATGGCTGCCCGCAGTGATCGAGCAGTCGCCCGTCCTCCAAACGGAGCACGAGCGGCGTATAGGCGAGCTGCGCGTACACGCGCTGCGGGCCGTTCTGGAAAAACCAGCAGCCGCGGCCGTCGACGGCATAGTTGCGTCCGATGAATTCCCGCAGCGCGCGGTTGCCGATGCGCTCGAACGCGCCGCTGGCAGGGCTTTTCAGCCGCCATTCGCCACGGCGATCAAGGGCTAGCCAGCCGTACACCTCGGGCACGCCGGGCCACCGCGCAAGGCCGCGCTGCACGATCTCGTCCATCGCCGCAAGAATGCCACAGGCGAACTGAGAGACTGGAGTCTGCCAGCGCCGCGAGTCGACTAAACTTCGCGCTCGCTTTTTTCCTTGGTGACGCCATGGCAACGCTTTACTGGGAAGATTTCCGCGTCGGCGACGTACTCGCCATGGGGAGCCACATGTTCGGCGAGGACGAAATCATCGCCTTCGCCCGGCAGTACGATCCGCAGCCGTTCCATATCGATCCAGTCGCGGCCAAGGATTCCTCATTCAAGGGACTGATTGCGAGCGGCTGGCACACCGTGGTGATCGCAATGCGCCTCACCGTGCAGAGCTACCTCACGCGCTCGGTGAGCCTCGGCTCCCCGGGTGTCGAGAACGTGCGCTGGCTGGCGCCGGTACGTCCCGGCGACACGATCAGCTACCGCCGCGTGGTGCTCGAGGCGCGGCCCTCCGAAAGCAAGCCGGGGATGGGGCTGGTGCGCTCGCGCGTCGAGGCGCACAACCAAAACGGCCACGTCGTCATGACATTCGAGGGCTGGGGAATGTTCGGGCGCCCGCCTGCCGCCGGCGCGTGATCGCGCATAGCGCGGGGGCGCTAGTGATCGCGATCGTAGCCGTGCACGATCATCAGCAGCCGCGCGATGCCGTAGCCGATCCAGATCCTGATCCGAAGCAATAGTGGCAGCCGTTTCCAGCCGCCCAGCGCGACGGCGCGTGCGCCGCGCCCTATCGCTTCGACGAGGCTCGCATGCAGTTCGCCGGCGAAGCGCTCGTCCTCCACGAACACGTTCGCCTCGCGCGCAAGCAACAAGCTGAACGGGTCGATGTTCGACGAGCCGACGCTGGCGACGCGCTTGTCGAACACCGCGACCTTGGCGTGCAGGAAGCTGCGGTGGTATTCCTGGATCTCGACGCCCGCGGCGAGCAGCGAGCCGTAGAGCGCGCGCGAGGCATAGTGCATCAGCACGTACTCGACCCGCCCCTGCAGCAACAGAATCACGCGCACGCCCCGCGCGGCCGCGTCGGTCAGCGCGCGCCGAAAGCGCCGGCCGGGGAAGAAATAGGCGTTTGCGATCAAGATTTCTGAGCGCGCGGCCGCGATTGCCCCAAGGTAAGCCTCCTCTATGTCGCGCCGGTGCTGCACGCTGTCGCGCACCACCAGCGCAGCGCGCTGCCCGTCCGCAAACGGCGGCCGCGTCGCCAGCGGGGCCGCGGCGACACCGCCGGCGAGCGCTTCGAATCCCGGCCAGTGCCGCCCGAACGTCGCCCAGGAAACGCGCGTCCAGAGTCTGAGCGCCTCGGCGCGCACCTCGGCAGTGAGCGGTCCCTCGATGCGCACCGCGTAGTCGTAGCGCGGCGGGGTGTGGCCCGGAGTGTCGTAGTCGTCGATCACGTTGATGCCGCCGACGAAGGCGACCGCGCCGTCCACGCAGGCGAGCTTGCGGTGCATCCGCCGCAGCCGCATGCGCCGGACCCGCAAGCGCCACGTCGGGCTGATGTCTGGCCGGAATACGAGCAGCTCGACGCCGGCGCGCGCCAGCATGTCGCGAAAGCGCGGCGCGAAGTCGCGTGCGCCGAAGCCATCGAGCAGCAGGCGCACCGCCGGCCCGCGCACCGCTGCTCGCGCCAGCGCGTCGGCGAGCAGGCTGCCAGTCTGGTCGTCGGCGAAGATATAGGTCTCGAGAAAGATCTCCGCGCGCGCCGCATCGATTGCCTCGATGAGCGCCGGAAAGTATTGCTCGCCATTCCTGAGCAGCGTCAGGCGGTTGCCGGCGACGTACTCAGGCACGCTTGAGCTCGGCGCTGACGGCGAGATGGTCCGAGAGCAGCGACCAGGGCGCGCCGCGGTGGACCTGCGACCTGACCACCTCGAAGCCGCGCACGTAGATCCGGTCGAGCTTGAACAGCGGCAGCGCGCTTGGATAGGTGCGCAGGTGACCCCCACGCGCCGCCACCGACACCTCGGTCATGCCGAGGCTGCCCTCCAGGATGGCCGTCGCTCGCTGCCGCCAATCGTTGAAATCGCCGGCAACCACGATCGGCAGGTCCTTCGAGGCCAGTTGCTCGAGCCGCTCGGCGATGGCATCGAGCTGACGCCTACGGCCACGCTCGTGCAGCGACAGGTGCACGCACACGCAATGCAGGTTGCGCCGCCAGCCCGGGATCGTCACCACGCAATGCAGCAGCCCGCGGCGCTCGAAACGATGGTCAGATACGTCGGCATTCTCGCTGGACAGGATCGGGAAGCGCGACAGGATAGCGTTGCCGTGATGGCCGTGATCGTAGACGGCATTGCGTCCATAGGCGTGCGACCACTCCTCGCCGGCGAGGAATTCGTGCTGCGCCCCCGGCCAGGCGGCGAAGCGCAGCGCGTGGCGGTCGTTCATACCCTGCACCTCCTGCAGGAACACCAGATCGGCCTCGAGCGCGCGCAGGCCCTCGCGCAGCTCATGGATCACCATGCGGCGGTTGAAATGCGACAGCCCCTTGTGGATATTGAGCGTGACGACGCGCAGTCGCGCCTCCTTGTCTACTGTCCGCCCGACGATGGCGCTCATTGCAGCACGCGCTGCTTTTCGCCGAGCAGAAGAATGGCGTCGCGGTTGGACCATGAGAAGCATTTCGCCGCCGCAGCGCGCCACGGCAGCCAAACGCTCGCTACGTGCTCGTCCGCGGCTAGAGTCACCGGAACCCTGGCAGCAAGTTCAAGGCTGAATACGTGCTCGGTATTGTGCGTGATGCCGGCAGCAAACCGGTGGCGCCACTGGGCGTAGATTTCGAAAGTGTAGGTGAGATTCCAGCGCTGCAGAGCGTCGCGGCGCGCCTCGATGCCGGTCTCCTCCCGCACCTCGCGCAGGGCCGCCTGATCGAGCGGCTCGTCGAGGCGCTCGAGCGATCCCGTGACCGATTGCCAGTAGCCCGGTCTTGCGGCGCGCTCCATAAGCAGCACGTCGAGTGCGCGCGTGTGCACCACCACCAGCACCGAGACGGGCAGCTTCGGCGTCACCAGGCGGTCCCTGTTCAGAACTCCGGAAGGGTGGCGTCGCCGCCGACGAACACCGCGAAGAACGGGCCCGCGCGCTCCTTCCAGTGGGCCGCGGCCGAATCCAGGACGTCGCGAAACACCCCGAGATCGTCCTGCGGCAACGCGTTCGCGCCTTCTATGAGCAGGACATGGCCTTTCGCCTCGTGCCACGACAGATCGGTCAAGCAATCTTCGAGCGCGTCCCAATTGCCGCCAAACCAGGCGGGGAACTCGAGCGCGCGCGCCACGGCCTGCAACAGCCCTGTCTTGTCCTTCACTGCCGCCAGATCGATCCGGGCTACGCGCAGCCCTTTCGCGGACCGCAGCACATCGGCGGCGCGGGCGGCACGGTAAACCCCGGGGCGCTTCGCGCGCCGCTCGGGCTGCTTGGGTCCCTTGCTCATTCGAGAATTCGCTTGAAGCTGCGGTAATGGTCGTCTGTGTAGTAGAACTCGCCGGCACGGCCGGCGACGATACGGCGCGCGCCGCGATCGCGGCTGCCCGGCGTGCGCACGGTGTATTCGCGATAGTAGCCGCGCTCCCGGCGGGGCAGAAGGGCCTCGCGGTTACCGAACGCCGAGCCGTCCTTCTTATAGGGAAACGGGCCGCCCTGGCGAATCAGCGCGATGGTCGCGTGCGCCTCGGGCGGCAGGGCCGCCGCATCGATTTCACTCGGGCCGGAGAATGCCGCCGCAACGCCGACCCAGAGTGCAACCAGCGCGGCGAGCGCGCGCATCAGGGCTTGCTGGTCTCCCTCAGCCGCAGCCCCAGCTCGCGCAACTGCTTGTCGTCCACCGGGCTGGGCGCATGCGTCAGCAGGCATTGCGCGCGCTGCGTCTTGGGGAAGGCGATCACGTCGCGGATCGATTCGGCCCCGGCCATCATGGTGACGATGCGGTCCAGGCCAAAGGCGATGCCGCCGTGCGGCGGCGCGCCGAATTGCAGGTTCTCGAGCAGGAAGCCGAATTTCGCCTGCGCCTCCTCGGCGGAAATGCCGAGCGCGGCGAACACCTTCGCCTGGACTTCGGCGCGATGGATCCGCACCGAGCCGCCGCCGATTTCCCAGCCGTTGAGCACCATGTCGTAGCCCTTGGAAAGCGCCTTGCCGGGCTCGTTGGCGAGCAAGTCCTCGTGCCCGTCCTTGGGGCTGGTGAAGGGGTGGTGCATCGCCGCCCAGCGCTTCGCCTCCTCGTCCCACTCGAACATCGGGAAGTCCACCACCCACAGCGGCCGCCAGCCGCTCGCAGCATAGCCCTTGTCGTGACCGATCTTGACGCGCAACGCGCCGAGCGCATCGTTCACGATCTTCGCCTTGTCGGCGCCGAAGAAAATCAGGTCGCCGTCCTGCGCCGCCGTGCGCTCGAGAATCTTCGCCAGCACCGGCGCCGGGAGGAACTTGACGATCGGCGACTGCAGCCCCTCCGGGATCTTGCTGCGGTCGTTCACCTTGATGTAGGCGAGCCCCTTGGCGCCATAGATGGCGACGAACTGGGTGTAGTCGTCGATTTCCTTGCGCGACAGGTCCGCCTTCGGCACCTTGAGCGCTGCCACCCGTCCGCCAGGCAGGTCGGCGGCGGCACGGAACACCTTGAACTCGACTGCGCGCATCAGGTCGGTGAGTTCTGTGAGTTCGAGCGGCACGCGCAAATCGGGCTTGTCCGAGCCATAGCGCGCCATGGCCTCGGCATACGTCAGCTGGGGGAATGGTTGCACCAGGTCTACGCCGAGCACTTCGGAGAACACAGCGCGGATCAGGCCTTCCATCAGCGCCCGGATTGCGGCCTCATCGAGAAACGAGGTCTCGACATCGATCTGGGTGAACTCGGGCTGGCGGTCGGCGCGCAGGTCCTCGTCGCGGAAGCAGCGCACGATCTGGTAGTAGCGGTCGAATCCGGCCACCATCAGCAGTTGCTTGAAAAGCTGCGGCGACTGCGGCAGGGCGAAGAACGCCCCCGGATGCACGCGCGAGGGCACCAGGTAGTCGCGCGCGCCCTCGGGCGTCGAGCGCGTCAGCATCGGCGTCTCGATGTCGATGAAGCCCTGCGCATCCAGGTGCTTGCGCACCGCCATGGCGACGCGGTAACGCAACCGCATGTTGCGCTGCATCGGCTCGCGCCTGAGATCCAGCACGCGGTAGGTGAGGCGCGTGTTCTCCGACAGGTTGTCGTCGTCGAGCTGGAACGGCGGCGGCAAGGAAGGGTTCAGCACTTCGACCTCGTGCGCCAGCACTTCCACTTCCCCCGAGCGCAAGTTCGGGTTGACCGTGCCCTCGGGACGCCGGCGTACCGTGCCGGCAATCCGCAGCACGTACTCGCTTCGCGACTTGTCGGCGGCCTGGAATGCCGCCGGGCGGTCCGGATCGCAGACCACCTGCGCCAGCCCCTCGCGATCGCGCAAGTCGATGAAAATCACGCCACCATGGTCGCGCCGCCGGTGGGCCCAGCCAGCCAGAGTCACCGTCTGCCCGACCAGGGCGGCCGAGAGCTCGCCGCAATAGTGGCTGCGCATCGCCTCAGCCCTTGCCGTTCGCGCCGCCGCGGCCGTTGCGCTCCGGCGGCGCGACGCCCATCGAGATGATGTACTTGAGCGCGTCGTCCACGCTCATGTCGAGCTCGATCACGTCGGCTCGCGGCAGCATCACGAAGTAGCCGCCGGTCGGATTCGGCGTCGTCGGCACGTAAACGCTCACGTATTCACCCTTGAGGTGGTTGCTGACGTCGCCGCCGGGCGTGCCGGTGAGGAACGCGATCGTCCACACGCCCTTGTGCGGCCACTGCACCAGCAGAGCCTTGCGGAACGCCTCGCCGCTCGAGGAGAACAACGTGTCGCTCACCTGCTTGACGGCCGAGTAGATCGAGCTGACAAACGGAATCCGGTGCAGGATCTCGTGCCAGAAGTGCACCAGGCGCGCGCCGATGATGTTCGCCGCCAGCGCCCCGGTGACGAGCACGATCACGAAGGTGAGCACCACCCCCAGGCCGGGCACGTGCACGCCCCAGGCCGCCTCAGTGCGCCACTCCGGCGGCAGCAACAGCAGCGACTGGTCGAGCACGTCGACCACCAGCTTCAGGACCCAGATGGTGATGACCAACGGGATCCAGATCAGCAGTCCGGTGATGAGATATTTTTTCACGCTGCGGAAACAAAAAAGCCCGGCACAGAGCCGGGCCGGTTTCGTGGCCCTCTAGGGTATCAATTGGTGCTGCAGGCCGGCGCGGCTTCGCTCTTGGCTTGCGTCTTCGCCTCGGTCTTCGCCTCGCCCTTGGCGGCGTCTGTTTTCGCCTCGGTCTTCGCTTCGCCCTTGGTGGCGTCGGCCTTCACCTCGGTTTTCGCTTCGTCCTTGGCAGCGTCCGCCTTGGCTGGCTTGGCGCCGCTGTTCTTGAAGTCAGAGGCGTACCAGCCCGAGCCCTTGAGCTGGAAACCGGCCGCGGACAGCAACTTCGTGAACGCCGCCTTGCCGCAGGACGGGCACACCCTCATCGGCCGCTCCGAGACCTTTTGCAGGTACTCGTTCTGGAAGCCGCAGTCGGAGCAACGATATTCGTAGATCGGCATCGGTTCACTCCCAAATCAGCGAAAAATTATACCGCAACGCTGCAACTACCTCGCTGATTTTGGGGCGAAATCCGCCTTTTCAAGAGGACCTGCATGCGTATCAGAACGGGATATCGTCTTCCATGTCGTCGAATTTCCCCGCCGGCTTCTTGGCGACCGCCCCAGCTCCCGTCGCGGCTGAGCCCTTGGCCGGCGCCTCGACCTTGGGTTCGGTGCGCGATTCGGCACGCGGTTCGCCGCCGCCGGCACGCGATCCCAGCATCTGCATGCGGTCGCCGATGATCTCGGTCGAATAGCGCTCGTTGCCGTCCTTGTCCTGGTACTTGCGCGTGCGGATGCGCCCCTCGATGTACACCTGCGAGCCCTTCTTGAGGTACTCGCCGGAGATCTCCGCCAGCCGGCCGAAGAATGCGACCCGGTGCCACTCGGTCGCTTCCTTCATCTCGCCGCTCGCCTTGTCCTTCCAGCGGTCGGTGGTGGCGACGCGGATGTTGGTGATCGATTCGCCGCTCGGCTGGTAGCGCGTCTCCGGGTCGGCGCCGAGATTGCCGACCAGGATCACTTTGTTGACCGATGCCATTGCTTGCCCCCTTTCAGATCCTCTGTTTTCCATCCAACGCGAAACCCGCCGCCGCGTTGACCGCACCGGTCCGCGCCGGCGTGCGCATGCCCGCGGCGATCGCCAGCCACGCCACGGTCAGCACCGCGCAGCACGCGAACAGCACCCCGTTGCCAAAGTGCTTGGCGAGCCAGCCCCCGGCCAGGCCGCCGAAGAACAGACCCAGCGTCTGGGTGGTGTTGTAGGCGCCGATCGCAGCGCCGCGCGCGTGCACTGGGGCGATGCGCGACACCAGCGAGGGCAGCAATGCCTCGAGGATGTTGAACGCCACAAAAAACGCGAGCATCAGCGCCGCGACGCCCGCGACGCTTGTCGGCAGCGCGCCAAACAGCGCCAGCACCCCGGCAAGCAGCGCGATGGCGCCGATCATCACCGGCTTGGGACGGTTGCGGCGGTCGGCGTATAGGATCGGCGGCACCATGATGGCGAATGACACCAGCACCACCGGCAGGTAAAGCAGCCAGTGGTCGGCGAGCGCGAGGCCCGCGGCCACCAGCAGCGGCGGCACCACCACGAACATCGCCATCTGCACCATGTGCAGCGCGAAGATGCCGAAGTTGAGCCGTAGCAGCTCGGGCTCGAGCAGCACCGCACGCAGCCCTTGCGCGCCCGGTGCGGCATGCGCGCGCGGCGGCGCCTCTGGCACTACCGCGGCGACCACCCAGACCGCAGCCAGCGTCAGAACCCCGGTGAGTACGAACAGGCCCGGCATGCCGATGGCGCGGTAAAGCGCTGGCGCCGCGACCAGCGAAAGTGCGAAGGTGAAGCCGATCATCGAGCCGATCATCGCCATCACCTTGGTGCGGTGCGCTTCGCTGGTCAGGTCCGCGGCGAGCGCCACCACCACCGACGAGATGGCGCCGGCGCCCTGCAGCGCGCGGCCCGCGATCGCGGTCCAGATGTCGGCCGCCGCCGCAGCGACGAAGCTGCCCGCAGCGAACACGATGAGCCCTGCGTAGATCACCGGCTTGCGGCCCCATTTGTCGGAAGCCATGCCAAACGGGATCTGCAGCACGCCCTGCGTCAGGCCGTAGATGCCGAGCGCGATGCCGACCAGCGTCAGGTTGTCGCCGCCGGCGTAGTTCGGCGCGTGTACCGCGAACACCGGCAGGATCAGGAACAGGCCCAGCATGCGCAGTCCGAAAATGCCCGCCAGGCTGGCGCCGGCGCGCAACTCGGCCGGGCTCATGCGGTGCGCGTCGGTCACGGAAGTGAAGCGGAAGTAGCGAAGCGAAGAGGGAAGACGCTATAGTAGCAGGTTCACTTTCACCGCCTGCAGCATGGAATCGATCCGCATTCGCGGCGCACGCACGCACAACCTGAAGAATCTCAACCTCGAGCTGCCGCGCGACAAGCTGGTGGTGATCACCGGGCTGTCGGGCTCTGGAAAATCCTCGCTCGCCTTTGACACGCTGTACGCCGAGGGGCAGCGGCGCTACGTCGAGTCGCTTTCCGCCTACGCGCGCCAGTTCCTCGAGCTGATGGAAAAACCGGATGTCGACCTGATCGAGGGGCTGTCGCCGGCGATTGCGATCGAGCAGAAAGCGGCGAGCCACAACCCGCGCTCCACCGTCGGCACGGTCACCGAGATCCACGACTACCTGCGGCTGCTCTACGCGCGCGTCGGCACACCCTACTGCCCGGAGCACGCTATCGCGCTCGAAGCGCAATCGGTGGCGCAGATGGTGGACCACGCGCTCGCACTGCCCGAGGACACAAAGATCATGATCCTCGCGCCGGTGGTGGCGGGCCGCAAAGGCGAGCAGGCGGAGCTGCTCGAGGAGCTGCGCGCGCAAGGCTTCACCCGCGTGCGGCTGGACGGCCGCGTCATCGAGCTGGATGCTGCGGGCCGACCTGGGCACGGCGCGGCGCCGCGCCTGGCGCGTAACGTCAAGCACTCGGTGGACGTAGTGGTGGACCGTTTGCGCGCGCGCGCCGACGCCAAGCAGCGGCTGGCGGAATCGTTCGAGACCGCGCTCCGGCATGCCGGCGGGCGTGCGATCGTCGTTGAGACCGACAGCGGCAAGGAGCACCTGTTCTCGGCGCGCTACGCCTGCCCGGTTTGCGACTACGCGCTCGCCGAGCTCGAGCCGCGCCTGTTCTCGTTCAACAACCCGATGGGCGCCTGCCCCAAGTGCGACGGCTTGGGCGTGGTCGAGTTCTGCGATCCGCGGCGCGTAGTGGCGCACCCCAACCTGTCGCTTGCCAGCGGCGCCATCCGTGGCTGGGACCGCCGCAACCACTTCTATTACTCGATGCTCGCCGCGCTCGCGGCGCACTACGGTTTCGACGTCGAGGCGCCCTGGGAGGTGCTCGACGACGAGGTACAGAAGCTGATCCTGTATGGCTCGGGCAAGGAAAAGATCGCTTTCCGCTATCCCGCCGAGCGCGGCCGCACCCAGGTGCGCGAGCACGCCTTCGAGGGCGTGATTCCGAACCTCGAGCGCCGCTTCCGCGAGACCGATTCGGCGGTGGTGCGCGAGGAGCTCGCCAAGCACCGCGCCACCCGCGCCTGCCCGGATTGCGCCGGCACGCGGCTGCGGCGCGAGGCGCGCCACGTGCGCATCGCCGAGCGCACCATCCACCAGGTCTCCTGTCTGCCGCTCAAGGAGACGCTCGCCTTTTTCCGCGGGCTGAAGCTCGAGGGCGCGCGCGCGCAGGTGGCGGAGCGGATCGTGCGCGAGATCGCGAGCCGGCTGGAGTTCCTGGTGAACGTCGGCCTGGATTACCTGTCGCTCGCGCGCTCGGCCGAGTCGCTCTCGGGCGGTGAAGGCCAGCGCATTCGCCTCGCCTCGCAGATCGGCTCGGGGCTCACTGGCGTGATGTATGTGCTCGATGAGCCGTCGATCGGCCTGCACCAGCGCGACAACGCGCGCCTCATCGAAACCCTGCGGCGGCTGCGCGACCTGGGCAACAGCGTCATCGTGGTCGAGCACGACGAGGAGGCAATTCTCGCCGCCGATCACGTCGTCGACATGGGACCCGGCGCCGGGCTGGCCGGCGGCCGCGTGATTGCCGAAGGAAAACCCGAAGATATCCTAAAGAGTGAGGAATCGCTTACCGGAAAGTACCTATCCAGAGCTCTAAAGATAGAAATCCCCAGACTTCGAAACCGGGCCGGCGCGAAGCGCCTCGCGGTGCGCGGCGCAAGCGGCAATAACCTCAAGAATGCGACCCTGAGCCTCCCCGTAGGGCTGTTCGTGTGCGTCACCGGGGTCTCCGGATCGGGCAAGTCCACCCTGATCAACGACACCCTGTACGCGGTCGTGGCGCGGCATCTGTATGGATCGGCGACCGACCCGGCGCCCTACGAAACGGTGAGCGGGCTCGATCACTTCGACAAGGTGGTGAGCGTGGACCAGAGACCGATCGGGCGCACGCCGCGCTCCAATCCGGCGACCTACACCGGCCTGTTCACGCCGATCCGCGAGCTGTTCGCCGGCGTGCCCGAGGCGCGCGCGCGCGGCTACGACGCTGGGCGCTTCTCCTTCAACGTCAAGGGGGGGCGCTGCGAAGCCTGCCAGGGCGACGGCGTGATCAAGGTGGAGATGCATTTTCTGCCCGACATCTACGTCGCCTGCGACGTCTGCAACGGGCGGCGCTACAACCGCGAATCGCTCGAAGTCCGCTACAAGGGCCGCAACATCCACGAGGTGCTGCAGATGACGGCGAGCGAGGCGCGCGAGTTCTTCGCTGCGGTGCCCGCGATCGCACGCAAGCTCGAGACCCTCGCCGACGTCGGCCTGGGCTACATCCAGCTCGGGCAGAGCGCGACCACGCTCTCGGGCGGCGAGGCGCAGCGCGTCAAGCTCTCGCTGGAGCTCTCCAAGCGCGACACCGGGCGCACGCTCTATATCCTCGACGAGCCCACCACCGGGCTGCACTTCCACGACATCAAGCTGCTGCTCGAGGTGCTGCACCGGCTACGCGATGCCGGCAACACGGTGGTGGTGATCGAGCACAACATCGACGTCGTCAAGACCGCCGACTGGGTGATCGACCTGGGACCTGAAGGCGGCGACGGCGGCGGCCATGTGGTCGCCGAAGGCACTCCGGAGGAGATCGCCGCCAGCAAGGCAAGCTATACCGGCCAGTACCTGCGCCACGCCTTGGGAAGCGGGCGCGTCGGCCCCCGCCGCCGGGCGGCTTGATCGAGAGAATACTTAATATCCGAACGTTCGTGCTATTATCTTGGCCATGGAGACGATGACCAAGGGCGACAAGACGCGCGCGGCGATCCTTGATGAGGCGCTGCGGATTGCAAGCCGCCTCGGGGTCGAGGGCCTCACCATCGGCTCGCTCGCCGAGGCCACGGCGATGTCCAAGTCCGGCCTGTTCGCCCACTTCGGCTCGCGCGAGGAGTTGCAGGTCGCGGTGCTCAAGCACGCCGAGGCGCGCTTCGCCGAGACCGTGCTCAGGCCCGCGCTGGCAGCGCCGCGCGGCCTGGCGCGGCTGCGCGCCATGTTCGTCAACTGGCTCGATTGGGCGCACTCCCCGGAACTCCCCGGCGGCTGCCCGATTGTCGCCGCCTCCAGCGAGTTCGACGACCGCCCGGGTCCCGTGCGCGAGCAGCTGGCGCGCGGCCAACGCGAGTGGGTCGCGGCGCTCAAGCTCGGCGTGGCGCTCGCCATCGAGGCGGGCGAGCTCGCCCGCGACACCGATCCGGAGCAGCTCGTGTTCAAGCTGTACGGCATCGCGCTCGCCACGCACCACTACCGGCGGCTGCTGGGCCATCCGGGCGCGCGCGAGCGCGCGCTCACGGCGCTCGACGACCTGCTTGGCGCGCGCACCGCTGCTGGCGCTGCACGGCGCATTTCAGGTCGAAAGGGGGGTTAGATGTACGAGAAAACGCTCATGGCCGGCTGGGGCGACATGGATTTCAATTCCCACATGCGCAACACCGCCTACCTGGACAAGGCGGGCGACGTGCGCATGCTGTTTTTCTCGGAGAACGGCTTTCCGATGGCGCAGTTCGCTGCGCTCAGACTCGGCCCGGTGATCATGAAAGACGAGCTCGAGTACTTCAAGGAGGTCGGGCTGCTGGAAACCCTGCGCGTGACGCTGAGCCTCGCCGCGCTGAGCGAGGACGGCAGCCGCTTCCTGATGCGCAACGAGTTCTTCCGCGCCGACGGCAAGCTCGCGGCGCGCGTCACCAGCACCGGGGGCTGGCTGGATCTCGCGGCGCGCAAGCTGGTGGCGCCGCCCGAGAAGCTGCTCGCTGCGCTGCGCTCGCTGCCCAGGGCCGAGGAGCCGGCGCCAGTGCGCAAAGTGTAAAGTCAGACTTTACACCCCGGCCGCGTGCGGCCGTCTCTCCACCGCTGGCCCCCACCCTCTAGGCGGCCACCAGCGCCGGCGCGCCGCTGCCGGCGCCGCTCCACGTAAGCTTGCGGGTGTGGAAATCGGCGAGGCTGGCGCGATGGCCGATCGAAACCAGCGTCGCCTGCGGCAGACGTTGCGCCACCAGGCGGTAGAGCGTCCCCTGCACGTCCTCGGGCAGCGAAGCGGTCGCCTCGTCCATGAAAAGCCAGTCCGGTCGGTTGAGCAGCACGCGCGCGAACGCCAGCCGCTGCTGCTCGCCGCCCGAGAGCAGCTGCGCCCAGTTCTCCTCGCGCGCCAGATTCTCGGCAAACTGCGGCAGGCCCACCTCGCGCAGCGCCTCGCGCACCGTGTCATCGGCGATCTGCGCCGCGTCGGCCGGATAGCAGGCTGCGTGCTTGAGCGTGCCGATCGGCAGATAGGGTTTCTGCGGCAGGAACAGCAGCCGCGCACCTTTCGGCAGCGAGATGCGCCCCTTCCAGTACGGCCAGATGCCGGCAAGCGCGCGGAACAGCGTGCTCTTGCCCGCGCCCGAGGGCCCGGTGATCAGCACCGATTCGCCTTTCTTGAGCTGGAGCGTGGTCGCCGCAAGCAGTGGCTGCCCCTGCGGCAGCGCGAGCGCGAGGCCCTCCAGCGCCAGCACCGCAGGCGCTTCGCCCTCTACGCGGTCACCATCCAGGCGCTCGGCCTCGACGCGCGCGTGCTCGAGGGCCTGAGCAAAACCCGTCAACCGGTCCACGGTCGCCTTCCATTCGGCGAACTGCGGATAGGCGCTGATGAACCACGACAGCGCGCCCTGCACCTGCGCGAACGCGGTCGCGGTCTGCACCAGCCCTCCGAGCTGGATCGCGCCCGAGAAATAGCGCGGCGCCGCCACCAGGTACGGGAAGATCACCGCGAACTGGCCGTAGAACGAGGTGAACCAGCCCAGTTGCTTGCGCTTTTTCATGATCGCCCACCAGTTCGAAATCACGTAGGCGAAGCGGCCGCGGAAATTGGACAGCTCGCCGCTCTCGCCCTTGTAAAGTGCCACGCCCTCGCCGTTCTCGCGAAGGCGCACGAGTGCAAAGCGAAAGTCGGCCTCGAAGCGCTGCTGATTGAAATCCAGCCCCACCAGCGGCCGGCCGATCAGGTGAGTAAGCCAGGTGCCGCCGATTGCGTACAGCAGCGCGAACCACATCATGTAGCCCGGAATGGTGTAGCCCAGCAGCGTCACCGCTCCGGAGAGCCCCCATAGGATGGTGACGAATGACGCCAGCGTCACCACCGCGGACAGCAGCCCCAGCGAAAGCGACAGCGTGAGATCCACGAACAGCCGCAGGTCATCGGCGATGCGCTGGTCCGGGTTGTCCGTGCCGCGGTCCAGCAGCTGGATGCGGTAGTAGGCACGGTCCTTGAGCCAGTCGCCCAGGAAGCGCTCGGTGAGCCAGGCGCGCCATTCGATGTGCAGCATCTGCTGCAGGTAGAGCTTGTAAACCGCCACCACGATGAAGCCGCAAGCGAGGATCGTGAACTTGCCGAGCGCGGCGTAGAACTTGTCTTGCTCCTTTTTCTCAAGACTGTTGTAGAAGTCGTTGTACCAAGCGTTGAATTGCACCTCCAGCCATACCAAGCCTAGGGTCAGCCCGACCACCGCGGCGAGCAGCACCAGCCCCTTGCCGCGCTCCTTGGAGACCCAGTAGGGCTTGGCGAGCGCCCAGAAGGCGCGGAAAAACTCGCGGCTGAACTGCCTTGGCTGCTGCGGCATGGCGTGCTCCTCGAACGAATCGCGCGCGGCAGTTTACAGAACGCCCCGGGCGGCGCGAGAATGGGCTTGCCATGCACTTCGGCAAGGTCTACCGCTTCGGGCCCACCCCGGAGCACTCGGCCAACCACCTGTTCGTTTTCCTGCACGCCAGCGGCGGCGACGCCCGCTCGATGATCCCGGCAGCGTTCAAGTTCCAGGGGCGTTTCCCGAGCGCGGCGCTGGTGGTGCCGACCGGTTTTGCCTCCTACGAGAGCGACCGCGCCAGCCAGCAGTGGTTTTCGACGCGCGGGCTGAACGACGACAACCGCATGGCGCGCGTCTCCGCGATCCTGCCGCGTATCGAGGCGCTGGTGCGCCGCGAGCAGACCAATTACCGCGTCCCCGGCGAGCGCACCGTGCTGATCGGCTACTCGCAGGGCGGCACCGTCGCGCTCGAGACGGTGAAGTCAGTGCCGGGGCTGGCCGGCGCAGTTGTCGCCTACTCGGCGCGCTTCGCGCGGCTGCCGAAACTGGGCGCGCGCATCGGCGCCCGCATCCACCTGGTCCACGGCGGCTACGACTCGGTGGTTTCGCGCGTGCACGCCGAGCGCGCCGCGCGCGTGCTCGCGGGGCTACATGTCCCGGTGACGCTCGACGTCATCGAAGACCTCGGCCACGGCCTCACCCACGAGGCGATCTGCCGCGGCTCGCTGCGGCTGCTGCAGGGCATCTACGAAGGCCGGCGCGCGACGCTGCACTGACGCCTGCCGGCGCTGCATCGATCTTGTGGTCCCCGCGCAGGCGGGGACCCACCTGCTAAGCGGCAAGCTCCGGCAGGTCCCTGAAGAGTTCCAGCGCCTCGGGGTTGGCGAGCGCCTCGGTGTTGCCGATGGGCATGCCGTTCACCGCCGCGCGCACCGCCAGCTCGACCACTTTGCCGTTCTTGGTGCGCGGGATGTCGGGCACCTGCAGGATCTTCGCCGGCACGTGCCGCGGCGTGGTGTTGGCGCGGATGCGCTGGCGGATCTTCTCCTCCAGTGGGGCATCCAGCGTGAAGCCCGGGCGCAGCCGCACGAACAGCACTACGCGCGTGTCAGCCGGACGCTCGGGCGGCCAGAGCTGGCCGATGGCGACCGATTCCTCGACCTCGTCGATCTTCTCCACCTGGCGGTAGATCTCGGCGGTGCCGATGCGCACGCCGCCCGGGTTGAGCGTCGCGTCCGACCTGCCGTAGACGATCATGGTGCCGCGCTCGGTGAGTTCGCACCAGTCGCCGTGGCGCCAGACGTTGGGGTATTTCTCGAAATACGCGGCGTGGTATTTCTCGCCGCCGCGGTCGTTCCAGAAGCCAAGCGGCATAGAAGGGAATGGCTTGGTGCACACCAGCTCGCCCTTCTCGCCGACCAGCGCGTTGCCCGCCTCGTCGAACACCTCGACCGCCATGCCGAGCGAGCGGCATTGCAGCTCGCCGCGGTACACCGGCAGCACGGCGTTGGCGTCGGCGAACGCCGACATGATGTCGGTGCCGCCCGAAATCGAGGCGAGGCAGACGTCGTGCTTGATGCTCGCGTAGACGTAGTCGTAGCTCTCGGCCACCAGCGGCGAGCCGGTGGAGAGGATCATGCGCAGCGAAGAGAGATCGTGCGTCTCGGCGGGTTCCAGGCCGCGCTTCTCGATGGCGTCGATGTACTTCGCCGAGGTGCCGAAGTGGGTGCAGCGCTCCTCGGCCGCGTAGTCGAACAGGATCTTGCCGCCGCGCTCGAACGGCGAGCCGTCATAGAGCAGCACGCTCGCCTCGGCGCAGATGCCGGCGATGAGCAGGTTCCACACCACCCAGTTGGTGGTGCAGTAGAAAAAGAACCGGTCGCCGGCCCGGAGGTCGAACTGCAGCTTGTACATCTTCAGCCCCTGCAGCAAGCTGCCGCCGGCGCCGTGCACGATGCACTTGGGCACGCCGGTGGTGCCGGAGGTGAACAGGATGTACACCGGGTGGTCGAACGGCAGCTGCGCGTACTCGATCTCGGCCGCGGAGTGGCGTCGCAGCCAGTCCTCGAGCAGCACCGCCTTCGGGATCGCCGAGATGTCGGGCTTGGCGCGCAGGTGCGGCACCACCACCACGCGCCGCAGCGCGGGGAGCTTCTCGGCGATCTCGGCGATGCGCTCGAGCGAATCGTGCTCGCGGCCGGCATAGCGGTAGCCGTCGGCGCAGAAAAGAATCTTCGGCTCGATTTGGCCGAAGCGCTCGAGCACGCCCTCGACGCCGAAATCCGGTGAGCAGGACGACCACACCATCCCCTGCGACAATGCCGCCAGCGCCAGCATCGCCGCCTCGGGCAGGTTGGGGATGAACGCCGCCGCGCGGTCACCGGCGCGCAAGCCGAGCTGCGCCAGCGCCTGCGCCGCGCGCGACACGTCGCTCGTCAGGTCGGAGTAGCTGACGCGCCGGCGAAAACCGGTCTCGTCCCAGAATACGAACGCGTCGCCGCGGTCGCCGCGACGCAGCAGGTTCTCGGCGTAATTGAGGCGCGCGTCCGGAAACCACTTCGCGCCCTGGATCTTGTCGCCGTCCACCAGCACGGTCGATCCCTTCTTCGAGGCGATCACGCCGCACCAGTCCCAGACCTCGCTCCAGAAGATCTCGGGGTTGTCGATGGTCCAGCGGTAGAAGTCGGCGTAGGTATTGAAATCGAGCCGGTGCTTGCGCACCACCTGGCGCGCGAACTGCGTCAGCTGCGCGCTCTCGATCGCCTGCTCGCTCGGCTGCCAGATCGGTGTCACGCCTTCACTCCTTCACTCCTTCACTCCTTCACGTTCCTATGATGCCGCCGTCTTTCCTGCGGATCACGACCGTGGCCGAGCGTGGCCGGCCGTCGGCGCGGTAGTCCGGCCAGTTGGAGAAGGCGCGCGGCTTATCCGGTTCGCTGCGGTCGCCCGGCCGCTCGCCGGGATGCTGGATGTTGACGAATGCAGTGCGGTTGTCGGGCGTAGTGTGAAAGCCGGTGATTTCGCAGCCGCCCGGGCCGGTGAGGAAGCGCCGGAAGATGCCGCTCGCCGGATCGACCGCCAGCATCTGGTTGTTGCCCATGGGCGCGTTGTCGCCGCGATTGAGCGCGGTGGGCGAAATATCGGTCTGCACCCAGAGCGTGCCCATCGAGTCGATCCACAGCCCGTCCGGACTGCCGAAGAGGTCGCCCTTGATGTTGCCGCGCTTGTTCGGGTCGGGATTCGCCGGATCGCCCGCCTCGACGAAAACGTCCCACGCGAAGCGCGTCGCGGCGACATCGCCGCCCGCCTCGCGCCAGCGCACGATGTGGCCGAAGACGTTGTTGGCGCGCCGGTTGGCAGGGTTCGGGCCCTCGAACTTGTCGCGGCCGCGAGCAGTGTTGTTAGTGCAGGCGCAATACACCTCGCGCGTCACCGGGTGCGGCACGATCCATTCCGGACGGTCCATCTTGGTGGCGCCGAGCGTGTCCGCCGCCTGGCGCGTCTTTACCAGCACTTCACCTTGGTCGGCAAAACCATTCGCCGCCGTGAGCGCGCCGCGGCCATGCACCAGCGGCAGCCAGTCGCCGCTGCCGTCGGCGTTGAAGCGCGCGACGTAGAGTGTTCCCTCGTCGAGCAGGTTGCGGTTCGCCTCGCGGCTCGAGGAATCCCAGGGCTTCGCGGTCACGAACTTGTACACGTACTCGAAGGCCTCGTCGTCGCCCTGGTAGAAGGCGAGCCGCCGGTCCGCGCCCACCGAGCAGGCCGCGCCCTCGTGCTTGATGCGCCCGAGCGCGGTGCGCTTCACCGGCACGTGCAGCGGGTCGTAGGGATCGATCTCCACCACCCAGCCGAAGCGGTTCGCCTCGTTGGGATGCTTCGCCGCGTTGAAGCGCTCGTCGTGCTCCTCCCAGCGGTAGCCGCGCCCCTTGCCGATGCGGTGGCGGCGCTCGTGCTCGGAGATCGTTCCCGGCTGCACGAACTGGAAATGCCAATTCTCCTCGCAGGTGAGATACGTGCCCCAAGGCGTCCAGCCGTGCGCGCAGCCGTTGTAGGTGCCGTACACGCTGCGTCCCGCCGGATCGGCCGCCGTGCGCATCATGGGATGCCCGGCCGCCGGGCCCGAGATCTCACAGCGCGTGCGCGCGGTGATGCGCCGTGCATAGCGCGAGGGACGCACCACGTGCCAAGCGCTGCCTTCCAGCTTCACCTCGATCACCGAAACGCCCACCGCGTGCTGCGCCTTCATCACCTTCTCGGCGCTCCAGGTCTTCTGGCCGTCGGGGAACAGCAGCCCCTCGTCGAGGTACTCGTGGTTCATCGCCAGCAGGCCGTGGCTCGAGCTGCCCGCTCCATACTGCAGCGGAAAGAAGTGCATGCCGTCGTGGTGCATGCCCGCCTGCAGCGCCTGCTCGGCGGCGGAGTTCGAGGCGTCGAACTTGAACTCCGGCATCCCCACCGGCGAGCCCACCGGGTCGCCCCAGCGAAAAAGAACCGTGGCGTCGTACTCCTGCGGCACGCGCAGCAGGTCCTCGCGCGAGGCGGAAATCGGCGTGAAGCCGATCACCGGCGCGACGCCCGAGGGCTTGGAAGCGCAAGCCGGCAGCGCCGCGGCGAGCGTCGCCGCGCCTGCAGCCTTGAGGAAGCCGCGGCGGTCGAGCACTTCGGCGAACGTTTCGTTGCCGGAGGGGTTGCTGAATCCGGGCTGGCGCAGGTTACGGCTCATGGCGGTCTCCCGGGGGCGTATTCTAGTCCGGGCTAATCGCGCTTCGGACGATGCACGGTGCTGTAATGCGGCCGAGTCAGCACCTCTGGCCGCATCAGCTCGTCGAGCTGCGCGCGCGTGAGCAGCTTTTTCTCCAGCACCAATTCGGCGATGCGCTTGCCGCTGGCGAGCGCCTCCTTGGCGAGCTCGCTCGCGACCGCGTAGCCGAGCATCGGCGAGAGCGCGGTCACCAGCCCGATCGAGTCGTCCACCGAGCGGCGCAGGTGCTCGCGGTTGGCGCTGATGCCCTTCACGCAGCGCTCGCCGAGCGTGCGGCAGCCGGCGGCGAGGTGCGCCAGCCCCTTGAACAGGCTGTGGGCGATGATCGGCTCGAAGGCATTGAGCTGCAGCTGCCCGGCCTCCGCCGCCATGGTGATGGTCATGTCGTTGCCGATTACTTCGAAGGCGATCTGGTTGACCACCTCTGGGATCACCGGGTTCACCTTGCCCGGCATGATCGATGAGCCGGCCTGCACCGCCGGCAGGTTGATCTCGCCCAGCCCGGCGCGCGGCCCCGAGGAAAGCAGCCGCAGGTCGTTGCAGGTCTTGGAGAGCTTGACCGCGATGCGCTTGAGCACCCCCGAGAGCTGCACGAAGGCTCCCGCGTCCTGCGTCGCCTCGATGAGGTTCGCGGCGGTGATGAACTCGAAGCCAGCGATCTCCGACAGGCGCTTCGCCGCCAGCGCCGCGTAGTCGGGATGCGCGTTGATGCCGGTGCCGATCGCGGTGGCGCCGAGGTTGATCTCGCGCACCAGCGCCGCGGCTTCCGCCAGCCGGCTTTCGTCCTCCCCGAGCATCACGGCGTAAGTGGTGAATTCCTGGCCGAGCGTCATCGGCACGGCGTCCTGCAATTGCGTGCGGCCCATCTTGAGCATGTCGGCGAACTCGCGCGCCTTGCCCTCGAAAGCCGCGCGCAGGTCGCGCATCTCGGCAAGCAGCCGACGGATGCCGAACTGCAGCGCCACTTTCACCGCCGTCGGATAAACGTCGTTGGTGCTCTGCGACAGGTTGACGTGATCGAGCGGATGCAGCTCGGCGTAATCGCCTTTCGGCCGCCCGAGCAGCTCGAGGGCGCGGTTGGCGATCACCTCGTTGGCGTTCATGTTGGACGAGGTGCCGGCGCCGCCCTGGATCACGTCCACCACGAACTCCTCGAGCAGCCGGCCGGCGCGCAGTTCCTCGCAGGCGCGCACGATCGCTTCGGCGCGCCGCGCGTCCAGCAGCCCAAGCTCCCGGTTGGCGAGCGCCGCGGCCTGCTTGACGCAGGCGAGCGCGGTCACCAGCTCGGGGTAGATCGAGATCGCTGTGCCGGTGATGGCGAAATTCTCCAGCGCACGCAGCGTGTGCACGCCGTAGTAGGCGTCTGCGGGCAGCTGGCGCTCGCCGAGCAGGTCGTGCTCGATGCGTACAAGGCCGGTCATGCGTGCCTCCGGGACAATGCGCCGATTGTAGGCCGCTTGCTTGACACCCCGTAAGGCGTTGCCGAGAATGCCCTTCCTTTCACAGGAGGAAATGCATGACAACCGCCCGCATTGTGTTCGCGCTCGCCGCGGCCATCGCCGTAGCCGGCACCGCCGCCGCGCAAGAAGGCACGCTCAAGAAGATCAAGGACAGCGGCACCATCACCGTAGGCCACCGCGATGCCTCGCTGCCGTTCTCGTATTACGACGACAAGCAGCAGCCGGTCGGCTACTCGGTCGACATCTGCGTGCGGGTCGTGGACGCGCTCAAGGCCGAGCTTAAAATGCCCAAGCTCGAGGTCAAGTACCAGCTGGTCACCTCCGCCAACCGCATCCCGCTGATGGCCAACGGCACCATAGATCTGGAGTGCGGCTCGACCACCAACAACCTCGAGCGCCAGAATCAGGTGTGGTTCGCGGTCACCACCTTCGTCACCGCCAACCGCCTGGTGGCGAAAAAGGCTTCCAACATCCAGAAGCTCGACGACATGAAGGGCAAGACCCTCGTCTCGACCGCCGGCACCACCAACATCAAGCAGGTCACCGAGCTGAACGCCGCCCGCAACCTGGGCATGAGCATCGTTTCGGCGAACGGCCACTCGGAAGCCTTCCTGATGGTCGAGTCGGGCCGCGCGCTGGCCTTCGCCATGGACGACATCCTGCTCGCCGGCCTGGTGGCGAGTTCCAAGACCCCTGGCGACTTCGCCATCGCCCCCGAGGCGCTCTCGGTGGAGCCCTACGGCATGATGGTGCGCAAGGACGACGCCGCGTTCAAGAAGTCGGTGGACGCCGCGATCACGGCGCTGTTCAAGAGCGGCGAGATCAACAAGATCTACACCAAGTGGTTCACCTCGCCGGTGCCGCCCAAGGGCATCGTCATGAACGTGCCGATGAGCGCATCGCTGAAGAAGGTGATCGCCAACCCGACCAGCTCGGGCGACCCCAAGGATTACCAGTAGGCCTGGGTGACCGGATGGCGAAAAAACGGGGGACTCGGTCCCCCGTTCTGTTTGGGGTAGCGTGAAGTACAACTGGAACTGGGGCATCCTGCTCGAGGCCGAACCCGGCGGCTCGGGCATCTACCTGCATTACCTGCTGGTCGGCCTGGTGTGGACGCTCGCCACCGCGCTCGCCGCGTGGGTGATCGCGCTCGTGATCGGCGCCGTGGTCGGCACGCTGCGCACCATGCCGTGGCGCTGGCTCGAGCGGGTGTGCGCGGGCTACGTCGAGCTCTTCCGCAACGTGCCGCTCATCGTGCAGATGTTCCTGTGGTACTTCGTGCTGCCCGAGCTGCTACCCAAGGGGCTGGGCGACGCCATCAAGCAGATGCCGCCGCCGTGGGCGTCCTACGTGCCGGCGGTGCTGTGCCTGGGCCTCTACATGTCGGTGCGCATCGCCGAGCAAGTGCGCGCCGGCATCCAGTCGCTGCCGCGCGGCCAGCAGATGGCGGGCACCGCGCTCGGCCTGACGCTGTTGCAGAACTACCGCTACGTGCTGCTGCCGGTGACCTTCCGCATCATCCTGCCGCCGCTCACCTCGGAGTTCATGAACACCATCAAGAACTCGGCGGTGGCGCTCACCATCGGCCTGCTCGAGCTCACCGGTCGGGCGCGCGCCATGCAGGAGTTCAGCTTCCAGGTGTTCGAGGCCTTCGCCGCCGCCACCGCGATCTACATCCTGGTCAACATCGTGGTGGTGTTCGGCATGCACGCGCTCGAGAAGAAGGTGCGCGTGCCGGGATTCATCGGGCCCGTGGGCGGCGCGCCGCAGGCGGGGCACTGATGCTCGGCGAATTCGATTTCGACGTCATCCAGCGCTCGCTGCTCTACCTGTTCCGGGAGGGCATGACTTTCACCGTGACGCTCACCGCGATGGCGATGGCCGGGGGCGTCGTCTTCGGCACGCTGCTCGCGATGATGCGGCTCTCGAGCCACGCCGCCCTGAGCGTGCCGGCGGGCGCCTACGTCAACCTGATGCGCTCGGTGCCGCTGGTGCTGGTGATCTTCTGGTTCTATTTCCTGGTGCCGTGGATCGGCGGCTGGCTGATCGGCGCCAAGGAAACGGTCAAGGTCGGGGCGTTCCTCTCCTGCGTCGTCACCTTCACCCTGTTCGAGGCGGCGTACTACTGCGAGATCATGCGCGCCGGCATCCAGTCGGTGGCGCGCGGCCAAGTGTCGGCGGGCTACGCGCTCGGGCTCAACTACTGGCAGATGATGGGCTACGTAGTGCTGCCGCAGGCGTTCCGCAACATGACCCCGGTATTGCTGACGCAGACCGTGATCCTGTTCCAGGACACCTCGCTCGTGTACGTGCTCTCGGTGACCGACTTCCTCGGCGCCGCCGCCAAGGTCGCGAACCGCGACCACCGGCTGGTCGAGATGTACCTGTTCGCCGCGCTGGTGTACTTCCTGGTCAGCTTCGGTGCCTCATACTTCGTGCGCCGCCTGCAGGCGCGCATCGCCATTCCCACATAGGACCGCCGATGATCAGCATCCGCAGCATCAGCAAGTGGTACGACAAATTCCAGGTGCTCACCGACTGCTCGACCGAGGTCGCCAAAGGCGAGGTGGTGGTGGTGTGCGGCCCCTCGGGCAGCGGCAAGTCCACGCTCATCAAGTGCGTCAACGCGCTCGAGCCGTTCCAGAAGGGCGAGATCTACGTCGACGGCGTGCCGGTGGGCGACCGAAAGACGGATCTGCCGAAGCTGCGCGCGCGCATCGGCATGGTGTTCCAGAATTTCGAGCTGTTCCCGCACATGACGGTGACGGCCAATCTCACGCTGGCGCAGGTGAAGGTGCTCGGCCGCGCGCCCGAGGCGGCGAACGAGAAGGCGTTGAAGCTTCTAGAGCGCGTGGGGCTCACGGTGCACAAGGACAAGTTCCCGGGCCAGCTCTCTGGCGGCCAGCAGCAGCGCGTGGCGCTCGCGCGCGCGCTTTCCATGGACCCGATCGCGATGCTGTTCGACGAACCGACTTCCGCCCTCGACCCGGAGATGATCAACGAGGTGCTGGACGTGATGGTGGAGCTGGCGCAGGAAGGCATGACCATGATGGTGGTGACGCACGAGATGGGCTTCGCGCGCAAGGTCGCGCACCGTGTCATCTTCATGGACAGCGGCAAGATCGTCGAGGACGCGCCCAAGGAGGAGTTCTTCGGCACGCCGCGCTCCGAGCGCGCGCAGCTGTTCCTGTCCAAGATCTTGCAGCACTGAGCGGGCGGCAGGAAGGCGAAGTGTAAAGCCACGCTTTACACTTTGGCCTGGTAGCACCGGGCGACGCCCCTTGCGATTACACTGACGGCCGCATCGGAATCTAATCCAAAGGGAGAGCGAAACATGAACACGGTGGCATTCATCGGATTGGGCGCGATGGGCTCGCGCATGGCGGCGAACCTGCTCGCGGCGGGGCACAAGCTGCGCGTCTACAACCGCGACCGCGCCAAGACCAAGGCGCTCGCCGACAAGGGCGCGACCGTGTGCGCGACGCCGGCCGAAGCGGCGAAGGGCGCGGAATTCGTGGTCTCGATCGTCGCCGACGACGGCGCCACGCGCGCGGTGATGCTCGGCGCGGACGGCGCCGTTGCCGGCGCGGCGGCGGGCACCATCCTTATCGATTCGAGCACCAACACGCCCGCGATGTCGCGCGAGGTGGCGAAGGCTGCGGCCGCCAAGGGTTGCCAGTACCTCGACGCGCCGGTGTCGGGCTCGCTCGTGCAAGCGCAGGGCAAGGAGCTGGTGTTCATGGTCGGTGGCGACAAGGCGGCGTACGACAAGGCGCAGCCGCTGTTCGCGGCGATGGGGCGGCTCTCCAAGCTCATGGGCGGCTCGGGCGCGGGCGCGACCATCAAGCTGGTCAACAACATGCTCTCGGGAACCACCACTGCGGCGCTCGCCGAAGCCGCGCAGGTGACGGAAGCCGCGGGCATCGACCGGGATGCGGCGCTCGAGATCCTCGGTGAAGGTGCCGCCGGCTCGCGCCTGCTCAAGGCCAAACTGCCGAAGATGTTCAAGCGCGATTTTTCGGCGCAGTTCCAGCTCGAGCTGATGGAAAAGGACCTGCGCTACTTCCTCGCGCTGGCGCAGGAGCTCGATCGCCCGGCTCCGATCGCCTCGCTCGTGCGGAGCCAGTACCAGGCCGGGCGGCGCGCCCAGCTCGGAAAGCTCGATTCCGCGGCCGTGTTCCTGCAAGCCGCGGGCGAGAATCCCGCTACTTGAGCCCGGCCGGCGCGCAGCAGGCGGCCGATTCCAGCGCCACCGGGATCTTGGCCACCTTGTCCTTCGCCGTACGCAGCGTGTTGTCGCCGTAGGTCGGCGCCGTATCGAGCGTGTGGTAGGTCTCCCACGCGACGCCCTGCGGATCGAGCAGCCAGTACTTGTCCGACTTGGCGTAGCAGCAGGTGGCGTTGGACTGGTCGAGTGCCGCGATGTCGGCCGCGGCGGCGCGGTTGCGCATCACCTTGAGCTCCTCATCGGAGTCCACCTGGATGCCGAGGTGGTTCACCCCGGTGCGGCTGCCGCGCTTGGAAATCGCAAAATTGATGCGCGGGTCCTCCAGCATCCACTTGGCGTAGTCGGGCTTTTGCACCGCAGGGCCTTGACCGAACACGGTGGAATAGAAGCGGACGTTCTTCTCGATGTCCTCGACCGAGACGTGCACGTGAAAGCGGTTCATGCGGCTCTCCTGGTTACGGTGCGGCGGCAGCAGTTCGAGCTGAGGAAAGACAGCAGCCCGCGCATTGCCGCAAAGTTGGCGGAATAAAAGATATAGCGGCCCTCCTGGCGCGGCGTGGCGAGCCCCGCCCGAGCGAGTTCCTTCAAATGGAACGACAAGGTGGCGCCGGTCGCGCCGACCTCCTCGGCGATGCTGCCCACGGCAAGCCCCGCGGGGCCCGCCTCGACCAGCTGGCGGAAGATGGCGAGACGCGTTTCCTGAGCCAGCGCGCCCAATGCGGCCACCGCATGCTTGGCATTCATCGTCGTTTCCATATTTCGAAATATATGGAACTATGGAAACGATGTCAAGCCCCTCTGCCGCCACCCGCTTTCAGCGCGGCGGCAGCACCTTCTGCAGCATCGGCTCGGCGATGCGGTAATCGGGGTGGCGCTGCCTGAACTCGGCGAGCGCCTTGTCGGCGTCCTCGTGCCGCCCTTCGGCCCGCAGGGTGGCGATGCGCTCGAGCCACTTTTCGGGCGTTTCCGGTTCCTGCGCCAGCTTGTCTCTCGCTTCGACGGCCCGCGCGCGCGGCGTGAGCTCGCGCCGCTGCGGCTCCTCGCGCGCATCGCTTCGCCCTGCGGGTGGCGCAGCCGCCCCTGCCACCGCGCCGACGTTGCTCGCCGGTTTGCCGGCTGCGTCCGCCATGGCGCGCGCCTCCTGGCGCTCCGCGGGCGCTGACTGCGGCGCTGGAACTGGCGCCGGCTTGAGTGCGGGCGCACCGGCAGGCGCAAATGTGACGGCAGGTGGAGGCGCTGCGGCGGGTGCGGTAGCGGTGGGCGGATCGGGGGTGAAGCGCTTCGGCTCCAGCGCCGCCTTTTCCTTGGCGACCGAGCGAAGCTCATCGCGCTGCACCCCCGGCTTCGCCGACGGCGGTGCGGCCGGCGCCTGCGAAAGCTTCGGCGGCGCTTCAGCTTGGCCGGCGGCTGGCGTGGGCTGCATAGCTGGCACGGGCTGCGCCGGCTTGGCGGCGGGCGGCAGCGGCGCGTCGAGATCGGGCTGCTCCTGCTGCATGTGCACCGTGACGGCGACCGAGAGCACGATCACCGCTGCAGCGGCGAGCGGCAGGTACCAGGTCCGGCGCGCGCCGGGCGACACGAGCGGCGCGGGTCGCGCGCCCGACTCGCGGTGCGCGGCGGCGAGGATCGCGGCGTCGAGCGCGCGCGGCGGCTCCTCCGCTCCGAGCTCGCGGTAGCGCTGCGAGACCTGCTTGGCGGCTTCGGGGTCGCGCTCGTGCTCAGTCATCGCCCGCAGCCTCCTTCAGTTTCGCCATCGCATAGCGCAGGCGGCTCTTCGCCGCCTCCTCGTTCGCGCCGGTGGCGCGCGCGATCTCGGCGATGCTCATGCCAGCTTCCTCGCGCAACAGGAACGCCTCGCGCTGCGCCGGCGGCAGCTCGTCGAGCGCGCGCGCGAAACGCTCGAGGCGCTCGCGCGCCTCGAGCCTGCGCAACGGCTCGCTGGCCGGGCTCGCCGGCGGGTCCGCCGGCGGATTGTCCGGGTCGCCCGGATCGTCGAGCGACACCAGGGCGAGACCCTTCTTGCGCCAGTGGTCGGTGAGCCGGTTGTGCGCGATGGTGAACAGCCAGGTGGTGAACTTGGCGGTGACCTCGTAGCGGGCTCGCGCCTCGATCACGCGCATCCAGATCTCCTGGTAGAGCTCCTCGGCGCGGGCGCGCTCCCGGATCGAGCGCAGCACGAAACGGAACAGCGCGCCCTTGTGCCTGGCATAGAGTTGGTCGAAGGCGGCGGCGTCACCTCCCCTGTAAGCAAGCATGAGAGCTTCGTCCGTCGCCTCCACCCCGCATAGTTTACGCGCCGGGATCGGGCACGAAACCGGGGAACGGGTGCGGGTGCGGCAGCGGATGGTGCCGCGGCTGCTTGATCACGCCGCGCGCCACCAGATTGCGGTGGCTGTCGTAATAGATCGTGACCACCTCGGCGGGATCGCTCGAAGCGCGCTCGAAGCCGACGTAGCGGGCGTGCGAGGTTTCGCTGCGGCCGTGCCCGGTCCCCAGCTTCGCAGCCGGGGCAGCCTGGCGTGCTGAGTCCTGCGCCTCGGCCGGCGCTGACTCGGGCGCCGCCGCGGCCGCGCCTGACGCCTCGCGCGACTCGCGCGCGGCGTCGCTGCGCGCGAAAGGACGCGGCACCGGGACGGGTGAGATCTGGCTGATGTCCGCGGGCGGCTGCTTCTTGCGGAACAGCGCCACACCGATGACGCCGACATGGTCAGGCCGCCCGGTGCGCGCGGCATACGAATCCGGCAGCGGCGTGAAGTAGAACGCGGCGGTGCGGGAAAGATCCTTGCGCCAGCCGTTGAGGTCGAGCAGCCGCCAGGGCGTGAGCACGTAGCCGCTTTGCTGCGGCGTGGCGGTCTCGCCGGAAACCACGTTGACCCCGTCCACCGAGACCACCGCGAGCACTTCGTCGCGGCCCTGGTTGCGCACGCGCAGCGCGTACTCGTTGCCGGGCTTGCCGACCACGTAGGCGCGGCCCTCGTGCCAGTGGATCGGAAGCTGGCGGCCCTCGGCGCGGTCGAACACGGTCAAATCGGCCAGGCTGCCGACCGCAGCGGCCTGGGTGGAAAGCGCGGCGAGCGCCGCCGCGCAGAGCGTTTGCAGCAGTTTCATGCCGTCTCCTCATGTAAGTCCGGCCCGCGCGAATGCGGGCCCATGGGGAGTGAAACGAAAGCGCCGGGCGAAAGGGTTAAGCCGGGTCCCCGCCTACGCGAGGATGGCTGAGCTCCGCTCAGCCAATATTGATCGCGCCGCCGCCGTCCACGGGGAGCGCGGCGCCGGTGATGAAGCCGGCCTCGTCGGAGGCGAGGAAAAGTGCCGCATTGGCCACGTCCCAGGCGGTGCCCATCTTGTGCCGCAGCGGCACGCGCGCGTCGCGCTCCGCGGCCACCACCGCGCGCGGCCGGCCGCTCACCCGCGCGCGCGTATCCACCGCCATCGGCGTGTCCATCAGCCCGGGCAGGATGACGTTGGCGCGGATGCCGAACTCTGCGTTCTGGATCGCGACCTGCTGGGTGAAGGCGATCATCGCCGCCTTGGTCGCCTTGTAGGTGACGAAGGGATACTTCTCCACTGCGGCGAGCGAGGAGATCATGAGGATCACGCCCGAGCGCTGCCGCCGCATCACAGGGATGACGTGCTTGCACGCCATCACCGCGCCACGCAGGTTGATCGCCATGACGCGGTCGAACGCTTCCTCGGTCATCTCGAGCAGCGGTGCATCGCCGCCGGCGATGCTGACGCCGACGTTGTAATGCAGGATGTCGATACGGCCCCAGCGGCGCTCTGCTTCCGCCACCGCCGCGGCCAGCGTCGCCTCGCGCGTGACGTCGGCCTCGAAGGCAAAGCACTCGCCGCCCGCCATCGCCACCGTTTCCCTCGCGGAAGGCAGGTCGCGATCCACTGCCATGACCTTCGCGCCTTCCTGCGCGAAGCGCATCACCGTGGCGCGGCCGTTGCCCATTCCCTCGCCCGGGCTCTGCCCGGCGCCGATGACGATCGCCGTCTTGCCAGCGAGGCGCTGCGCAGCCGGCATTTCTTCAACCGCCCCGGCGTTTCAGCGCCGCGGCGCGGATCGCGGAAAGCGTGTTGGTCGGCGTGATCGCTTCCGGGTCGATTCGCAGTTCGATAATCGCAATCTTCTTCGAGGCGAGCGCGCGCTCGAAGGCGGGCGCGAAATCGGCGGTGCGCTCGACCGTCTCGCCGTGGCCGCCGAAGGCGCGCGCGTAGGCGGCGAAATCGGGGTTCGCCAGCTCGGTGCCCGAAATGCGCTCCGGATATTCGCGCTCCTGGTGCATGCGGATGGTGCCGTACATGCCGTTGTTCACCACCAGCACCACGATCGGCGCGCCGTACTGCGCCGCGGTGGCGATTTCCTGCCCGTTCATGAGGAAGTCGCCGTCGCCCGCGACCGCGACCACGGTGCGCTCGGGGTGCGCGATCTTCGCCGCCACCGCAGCCGGCACGCCGTAGCCCATCGAGCCGCTGGTGGGCGCGAGCTGCGTGCGGTAGCGCTTGTAGCGGAAATGCCGGTTCACCCAGACGGCGAAGTTGCCCGCGCCGTTGCACACGATGGCGTCCTCGGGCAGGCGCTCGGAGAGCCAGCCGATGATTTCGCCATATTGCAGCGCGCCGGGAATCGGCTGGGGCTTCGCCCAGGCCTCCGCGTCGGCGTACGCGGCGCGCGTCCATTCGCCCCACTTCGCTCCGTCGAGCTTCATTTGCGCGAGCGCCTCGACGAACTCCGGGTAGCTCGAATTGATCGGTAGCGTTGCGCGATACACGCGCCCCAACTCCTCCGCGCCCGCATGCACGTGCACCAGCGTTTGCTTCGGCACCGGCACATCGAGCAGCGTGTAGCCGCCGGTAGTCATCTCGCCCAGGCGCGCGCCGATCACCAGCAGCAAATCGGCATCCTTGACGCGCTGCGCAAGTTTCGGGTTGACGGCGATGCCGACGTCGCCGGCGTAGTTCGCCGAGCGGTTGTCGAAATAGTCCTGGCAGCGCATCGAGGCCGCAACCGGCAGGCCGGAGGCTTCGGCCCAGGCGCGCAGTTGCACGAGCGCCTCCTTCGTCCAGCCACCGCCGCCGACCAGCACCAGCGGCCGCGCAGACGCAGCGAGCAGCCGTTGGAGTTCCGCCATGTCGCGCGGCGCGGGCGCCGCGGCTGCGCGCCGGTAATGCGGCGTATCGGCCACCGCCGCTTCCACATACAGCATGTCCTCCGGCAGCGCGAGCAGCACCGGCCCGGGGCGGCCCGCGGTCGCGGTGTGGTAAGCGTGGCTCACGTACTCCGGGATGCGCTCGGCGCGGTCGATCTGCGCCACCCACTTGGTGAGCGGGCCGTACATGCGCCGGTAGTCGATCTCCTGGAACGCCTCGCGCTCGACAAAATCGTTGCCCACCTGCCCCACGAACACGATGAGCGGCGTCGAATCCTGGAACGCGGTGTGCACGCCGACCGAACCGTTGGTCGCGCCGGGCCCACGCGTGACGAACAAAAGGCCGGGCTCGCCCGTGAGCTTGCCGTAAGCATCCGCCATGTAGGAGGCGCCACCCTCTTGCCGGCAAATGATGAAGCGCAGCTTGTCGCGCACGTCGTGCAGGCCGTCGAGCACCGGCAGGAAGCTTTCCCCCGGCACGCCGAACGCGAGCCGCGCGCTGTGCGCCACCAGCGCGTCGGCGAGGATCTTGCCGCCGTGGCGGGTGGCGAGCTCGTGCTTCATGCGCCCTTGCGCGCGAACGCGCCGCGCAGCTTGGCGGCGCACTCGGCGACCGCAGTGTTCGCCGTGTCCACCTGGCCGCCGAACAGGATGAAGCCGTGGATCATGTCGGGATACTCTCGGTAAGCGACTTCCACGCCTTCCTTGGCGAGCCGGTCGGCATAGGCGCCGCCCTCGTCCACCAGCGGATCGAAACCCGCGGTGAGCACGTAAGCAGGCGGCAGGCCGGCGAGGCTCTTGGCGAGCAAGGGCGACGCCCGCCAGTCGAGCCAATCATCCTTTCGCGGCAGGTAGTGGCCGCGGAAATACGTCATCACCGGCAGCGTGAGCAGAAACCCTTCGCCGTTGCGCGCGTAGGACGGGAAGCTGAAGCGCTGGTCGGTCGCCGGGTAGATGAGCAGCTGGTGGCAGATCGCCGGGCCGCCCGCATCGCGCGCGATGAGCGACACCACCGCGGCGAGGTTGCCGCCGGCGCTATCGCCGCCCACCGCGATGCGCTTCGGGTCCACGCGCAGCGTCTGCGCCTGCTCCGACACATAGCGCGTCGCGGCCATGCAATCGTCCACTGCGGCAGGGAACGGATGCTCGGGCGCGAGCCGGTAGTCCACCGAGAACACCGCGCAGCGCGCGCCGTTGGCGAGCGCGCGGCACAACCCGTCATGCGTGTCCGGGTCGCCGATCACCCAGCCGCCGCCGTGGAAAAACACCAGCGCCGGCAGCACCTCATTCGCCGCGGCGCCGGCCGGGCGATACGCACGCATTACGATCGGGCCCGCCGGACCCTGCGCGAGCACGATGCGAAGCTCCGAGACTTCCGGCGGCGGCGGTGCGAGCGCGGCGCGCGTATCGTGGTACAGCCGCCGCGCGACGAACGGCGATACGGTGTGATAGAGCGGCAGCCCGGAGCGCGCCACGCGCTCGAGCACCGCCACCACTTGCGGATGGGGCCCGCTCATTTCGCGGCGGCGAGCATCTTCTTCAGGCGCGCCTCGAAGAACGGCGCGCACTTCATGACGCGCGTGTCCTGCGTGATCATGAGCGGGCGGATCTTCACAACGTAGGCCTGCCAGGCCGGATCGGCGTTCATCGCCGCGCGGCAGCGGTCGCGCTGATTGAGGTCGTCGTAGCCCCACAGGTGCACCACCAGGTTCTGCGGCCCGATCTCGGTGACGTAATAGCCCACCATGTGCGGCAGGTGCCTCAACTGCACCGCCATGCCCTCGGCCTCGTAGAGCTTGAAGTACTCGGCCGCCTTGCCCACGTGCATCGTGTAAATCCGCTCTTCTACGTACATCGCTGTCTCCTCGGTTGCGGCGATTATAGGTATAGTCGTTTGCCATGGACGACATCAATTCGCTGCGCCGAATCCTGAAGGAAAACCGCGTCATCGCGGTGGTCGGGCTGTCGGCCGACTGGTACCGGCCGAGCTACTTCGCCGCCAAGTACATGCAGGAGCACGGCTACCGCGTGATTCCGGTCAATCCGCGCTACTCCGGCAAGCAGGTGCTGGGCGAGCCCTGCTATGCCTCCCTGCGCGAGATCCCGGACAAGGTGGATTTGGTGGACGTATTCCGCAAGTCCGAGGACGTGATGCCGGTGGCCGAGGACGCGATCGCGATCGGCGCCCGGGTGCTGTGGCAGCAGCTGGGGGTGAAGAACGAGGCCGCGGCGGCCAAAGCGCGCGCCAAAGGGTTAGAAACTGTCATGGACCGCTGCGTCAAGATCGAGCACGGGAGGCTTTTCGGGGGGCTGAACTGGGTAGGAGTGAACACCCGGGTGATTTCAGCTAAGCGACCGCGCTGGCTCGCCTACTAAGACCCCAGGAAAACCCCAATTACCCCCTAGCCCGGGAGCGCTCCTGCCGCTATCCTGTGCCCTATGGCTAGGACCATCAGGGTGTTCGACGGGCGCTTCGGGCGCCTGCAGTTTCTCGACGCCGGGGCCGACGAGTCCTTGCCAGCGGCTGCCGAGCCGCAAATCGTCGTCCGGCACAACGCCGGCGAGTCCGCATTCGTGGTCGAGGGCGTGCGCATGCTGCTCACGCGCGACAAGATCATGTTCCTCAATCCGGGCGTGGGCGGCAACGGCTCGCCCGAGGCCGGCGCCGTGCGCTCGCAAATGCTGGTGCTGCAACTGGCGGGCGCCTGGCTGCACGCTCGCTTCCCGGCGCTGTTCGACGGCAGCACGCACCCGTTCGCTTCGGAAGAGGAGGCGATCACGCCTCGCATCCGGCAGCTCGCCGACACGCTCGCCATCGAGGCGGTCAACGACCAGTTCCTTTCGCCCGAGCGTCTGGAGTTCATGCTCGAAGAGCTGATGCTCTCGATCGCCGAAGCCTATCTCGGCAAGCGCCAGGCGAGCGCCCGCGTGTGGCGCGGCTCGCCGCTCGCCGACAGCCGCATCCGGCGCGCGCTCGCGCTGCTGCGCGCCAAGCCGAACAAGGAAACCAACATGGACGAGCTCGCCAGCCAGGTGGGGCTGTCGCGCTCGCGCTTCTACGACCTGTTCCACCTGTGCACCGGCCGCTCGCCGCGCGCCTACCTCGACCTGCTATGCGTCGAGACCGCGATCGCCAAGCTGTCGGCGGGCGAAGGCAAGATCGCAGACGTTTCCGCCGAGCTCGGCTTCTCGGCGCAATCGAACTTCACGCGCTTTTTCCAGCACCAGGTCGGCATCGCGCCCTCCGAGTACCGGCGCGCCGCCGCCAAGCCCCGCTCCGAGCCACAGGATCCCGAGAAGAAGTAAGCTGCGGCGGTCGAGTTAGGTAAGCTCCCACAGAGATGGCCGACCGCAAGTTCGGGTTCGAGACGCTTTGCCTGCACGCGGGCCAGATCCCGGACGCCGCCACCGGCGCGCGCGCTGCGCCGATCTACCAGACCACTTCGTTCGTGTTCGATTCTGCCGACCACGCGGCGAGCCTGTTCAACCTGCAGACCTTCGGCAACGTCTACTCGCGCATCTCCAACCCTACTGTGGCGGTGTTCGAGGAGCGCATGGCGGCGCTGGAGAACGGGCGCGCGGCGCTTGCCTGCGCCACCGGGCAGGCGGCCGAGTTCACCGCCATCCTGACACTGTGCCGCGGCGGCGACCACATCGTCTCGGCTTCGACGCTGTACGGCGGCACCCACACCCTGCTCGCAGTCAACCTCACCAAGCTCGGCATCGAGACCACCTTCGTCAACCCCGACGACCCGGAAAATTTCCGCCGCGCGCTGCGCCCCAACACCAAGCTGCTCTACGCCGAGACCCTCGGCAACCCGCTCATCAACATCGTGGACATCGAGGCGCTCGCCGGCATCGCGCGCGAGGCGGGCGTGCCGCTGGTGCTCGACAACACGGTGCCCTCGCCGTACCTGTGCCGGCCGCTCGAATGGGGCGCCGACATCGTGGTGCACTCGGCCACCAAGTACATCGGCGGCCACGGCACCACCATGGGCGGGGTGATCGTGGAATCGGGCAGGTTCGACTGGGGCAACGGCAAGTTTCCCGAGTTCACCACGCCCTCGCCCGGCTATCACGGCGTCATCTTCCACGAGACCTTCGGCGATTTCGGCTTCACCATGAAGGCACGCATGGAGATCATGCGCACCTTCGGCCCGGCGCTGCCTCCGCTCAACGCCTGGCTGCTGCTGCAGGGACTGGAGTCGCTGCACGTCAGGATGGAGCGCCACTGCGCCAACGCGCTCGCGGTGGCCAGGTTCCTCGAGTCCCACCCGCGCGTCAGCTTCGTCAACTACCCGGGGCTGCCCGGCAACAAGTACCACGCGCTGGCAAAGAAATATTTACCGAAGGGCGCCTCGGGCCTGCTCAACTTCGGGGTCAAGGGCGGCGCCAAAGCGGGCGAGCGCTTCATCGAGGCGGCCCAGTTCATGAGTCACCTCGCCAACATCGGCGACGCCAAGACCCTTATCATCCATCCGGCTTCGACCACGCACCGGCAGATGAGCGACGAGGACCAGTTGAAGGCGGGCGTCACCCCAGACATGGTGCGCATATCGGTCGGCATCGAATCGCTTGACGATATCCTGTGGGACATCGACCAGGCCTTGAGTGAATCGGCGCGGGCCTAGCCGCGCTTCAGTGAAAGCGCCAAGACAATGATCAGCTACGAAATCATCGAGCACGGCAAGCCGCTGCAGAAGGCCCTCAAGGAGACCCCCAAGCCGCAGGGCACCGAGGTGCTGGTGCGCATCACGCGCTCGGGCGTGTGCCACTCCGACCTGCACATCTGGGACGGCTACTTCGACTGGGGCGGCGGCAAGCGCTTCTACGTCAAGGAGCGCGGCTGCGTGCCGCCCTTCACCATGGGCCACGAGCCCTTCGGCGTGGTCGAGGCGCTCGGCCCCCGCGCCAAGGGCGTCAAGGTCGGCCAGAAGCGGCTGGTGTTTCCCTGGATCGGCTGCGGCAAGTGCCCGGTGTGCAAGGACGGGCTGGACAACTACTGCATGCAGGCGCGCTTCCTCGGCATCCAGCGGCCGGGCGCCTACTCGACGCACGTGCTGGTGCCGCACCCGAGATACCTGATCGATTCGAGCGGCGTGGACGAGGCCTTCGCCGCCACGCTCGCCTGCTCCGGCCTCACTGCCTACAGCGCGATCAACAAGTTCCCTAAGCTCAATGCGCGCGACTGGGTGGCGGTGATCGGTTGCGGGGGCCTCGGGCTGATCGCGCTCTCTATCCTCAAGGCGAAGGGCATCCGCCACGTCATCGCCTGCGACGTGGACGAGGCGAAGCTCGCGGCGGCGAAGAAACTGGGCGCCAAGGCGACGCTTGACACACGCGCGCCGGACGCAGCGCAGAAGCTGGCGCAAATCGCGGGCGGCTACCTCGCGGCGGCGATTGATTTCGTCGGCATGCCGGCGACCCACGCCCTGGCCTACCCGGCGCTGCGCAAGGGCGGGCGCTACATCCTGTGCGGGCTGTTCGGCGGCGAGCTCACGGTGCCGATGCCGCCGATCGCGCAGCGCGCCGTGGCCATGATGGGCTCCTACGTCGGCAACCTGCAGGAGCTGAAGGAAGTGGTGGCGCTGGCGAAGAAGAAGAAAATCAAGCGCTCGCCGGTGAGCACCATCCCGGCCGACCAAGTGAACGCGGCGCTCGAGGACTTGAAGGCGGGCAAGGTGCTCGGCCGCGTGGTGCTCGATCTCGAGCACGCCGTGGCATAACTCTTATGCCCTGAGGCGTTTCTACTGCACCTTGTAGCTCAGCAGTTCGACCTCGATCGTGGACATTGGGTCCCACGCGAAGAAACTGCGGCGCGTGACCTTTATATGACGCTTTACCTCATCCGCGTACCAGTACGTCGCCATGCGCCTTCTGCCTGTCCTATTACCGTGCTCGTTTTCGTAGACCTCGATCTTGTGGGCATTAAAAGTTCCAGCTGACACCGTTACTTGCTCCCGCCCGATGTAATAGGCCTCGAAATAGCAGCTGACGACCTGAACCCTCGTGCAATATCTTTGGTGAGGTATCTGCTTCCATTCATGGCCGGACGCCGGCTTGCTGAACGCGAACAGGTAAGGCGAAAACTCCGCCACGTCGCCTCTGCCTACGACACTTGCACCGGGATTCCATGCCCATTGATCGCGGCCCTGCTTGCTGGCGACCTCCTCCAGCACACCGCTTTCGTTCGCCAGTTTGATCTCGACGACGACTTCGGTAATCTGCCGCGCCGTCAAATCCCTTTCACGGTAGGTCCACCGGTCGCCCGCCTGAGGAAGCGCCGCGGTCAGTGAGGCGGGAAGCGCGGTGGGCCTGACCGCCGCGACCTGCACTGGGGTCTTAGCGTCAAGGTCCTGCTTCTCGCGCGCCGCCAGCTCTGCACGCTGCCTTTCTTCGAGCTCGGCCTTCCTCTTCGCGGCCTCGGCCCGCGCTGCAGCATCCGGCGCCGGCGCGGCGGCGAGCGGTGCAGGCGGCGGCACCGGCGTTCCGGCTGCGTTCGCGCGCCGCCGGGTCTCTTCTTCCATCTCCGCTTTTTGCTTCGCAAAGAGTTGCTCCATCAACTTCTGCATCTCGGCCTGCATCGCGGCGCGCTCCGCGGCGCCTTTGTCCTGCTCGCGCTTGACCGCCTCTCCCACCGCCTTGTCTATCGTTTCCTTCTGCGCCGCGGTCGCGGACGCGGGATCTGGCGGCAGGAAGAAGAAATCGCCCTTAAGAGAACTCGACTCCCACGGAATCTGCCTGTCGCGGGTCTCCCTGCTCACGCCGATCCGCACCTGCTTGAAAAGTTGCTCAATGGGCAGCCCCGGCTGCCGGATCGCCGCCAGCAGGTGCTTGGTGAAAAGCCCATTCTCGCCCTCGCCATCGGACGCGACCGATCCCGGGGCGGTCGCAAATGAGATGAGCGTCCCGGAGGGCGCGTCCATCTGCGCCAGGCCCCGCTGCCCCGAGCGAAAACTGCGCTGAAACGGGTTGTTGCGACAGGCGTCTAGAATCATGATGTTGAGCGAGTTCCTCGCGGTGTCCATCTTCGAGAGCACCAGGTTGGCGTCCACCGCCTGGTCCTCGATCTCGTCCTCGCGCTCGATGTCCGCATTCACCGGTATGAGATAGTTCTTCCCTTGCACCTGCATGCCGTGCCCAGCGTAGAAGAACAGCCCCGCCCCGCCGCGTGCCAGCTCGTCGCCGAAGCTGCGGATCGCGCGCCGCATCCCCGTCTGCGAACCATCCTCGATCAGCGTGACGCTGAACCCGGTCTCCGAGAGCACCTTCGCCATCGCGCGCGCATCGCGCACCGGGTTTCGCAAGGGTGAAGTCCTGTAGGCGCTGTTGCCGATCACCAGCGCTACGCGCCGCTCGCCTCCAGGCGCGGGCTTGACCGCCGCGACTGTCTGCACCTTTTCGGCGACCGCCGCTGGGATGAACGCCACACCGAGCGCACAGACGAGCGCCGAAGTGAACCGCAACAGCGATTTCGAAACGGCGGTCATTTCCCCACGGAACAGAGTACTGTGCTTCTAGAATATACGCTTCCGTCATAAGCGGAAATAGACAATTGGCGTCGTTTGTCGCGCCGCACAAGGCAAAAGAATGGCAGCGTTCTCCTGGAACTTTCCTTACGCCTGGCCGCGCAAGCCGCTGCTGGCGAAGAACGTCGTCGCCACCTCGCAGCCGCTCGCCGCGCAGGCGGGCGTGGCGATGCTCGCCGCCGGCGGCAACGCGGTCGACGCGATCCTCGCGACCGCAATCACGCTGACTCTGGTCGAGCCGGTGTCGAACGGCATCGGCTCGGACGCCTACGCCATCCTGTGGGACGGCAAGCAGTTGCACGGCCTCAACGCCTCGGGCCGCTCGCCCGCCGGCTGGACCCCCGGTTTCTTCGGCGACGCGAAAAGCATGCCGCAGCGCGGCTGGAACTCGGTGAGCGTGCCCGGCTGCGTCTCGGCGTGGCGCATGCTCTCGGAGCGCTTCGGCAAGCTGCCTTTCGAGAAACTGTTCGAGGCCGCGATCCGCTACGGGCGCGAGGGTTTCCTGGTATCGCCCACGATTGCGCGCCAGTGGGCGCAGCAGGCGGCCGAGCTGAAAGTCCAGCCGGGATTCACCGAGGCTTTCATGCCGGGAGGGCGCGCGCCCGCGGCGGGCGAAGTGTTCCGCTTTCCCGAGCATGCGGCGACGCTGGAGAAAATCGCGCAGACCAAGGGCGAGGCGTTCTACCGCGGCGAACTCGCCGAGAAGATCGAGGCGCACGCGAAGCAGCACGGCGCCGCGATGCGCGCTTCCGACTTCGCCGCGCACCGCTCCGACTGGATCGCGCCGCTACAGCTGGATTACCGCGGCTACACGGTGCACGAGCTGCCGCCCAACGGCCAGGGCATCGTGGCGTTGATCGCGCTCGGCATCCTGCGCGAGTTCGACGTTGCGTCGCTGCCGGTGGATTCCGTCGACAGCCTGCACCTGCAGATCGAAAGTGTAAAGCTTGCCTTTACAGATGGGCTCGCCTACGTCGCCGACCTCGATCACATGCCGTTCCCGCCGCAGCAGCTGCTCGATCCGGGTTACCTGCGTGAGCGCGCGAAACTGATCGACATGAAGCGCGCGCAGCCCTTCGCCGCGGGCAAGCCGCCCAAGGGCGGCACCGTGTACCTCACGGCGGCGGACGCCTCGGGGATGATGATTTCGTTCATCCAGTCGAACTACATGGGCTTCGGCTCGGGCGTGGTGGTGCCCGGCACCGGGATCTCACTGCAGAACCGCGCCGCCACTTTCGTCACCCGCGAAGGCCACCCCAACCGCGTAGGGCCAAGCAAGCGCCCCTACCAGACCATCATCCCGGCGTTCGTGACCAAGGATGGCAAGCCGGTGATGAGCTTCGGCGTCATGGGCGGGACCATGCAGCCGCAGGGCCACGTCCAGGTCATGGTGCGCATCGCCGATTACGGCCAGAATCCGCAGGCGGCGTGCGATGGCCCGCGCTTCCGCTGGGTGCAGGGAATGGAGGTCAACATCGAGGGCGGCCTCGCGCCCGCGGTGCTCGAGGAGCTGGCGCGCCGCGGCCACCGGCTCACCGAGCTGAAAGAGGGCTACATGGATTTCGGCAGCTGCCAGGCGATCTGGAAGCTCGAGGGCGGTTATCTTGCGGCGAGCGATCCGCGGCGCGACGGCCAGGCGGCAGGGTTCTAGGGACAGACCTCGGATTTCGAGCTTATCTCTCAGAGAGATAAGCGAAGAAATCGGGGTCTGTCCCCGAGGAGAAAGCGATGTTGAAGATTTGGGGACGGACGAATTCGGTCAACGTGAAAAAGGCGCTGTGGGCGGCCGAGGAGCTGGGGCTCAAGTACCAGCGCATCGACGCCGGCATGCAGTTCGGCGTCGTCAACACGCCCGAGTACCGCAAGATGAACCCGATGGGGCTGGTGCCGACCATCGACGACGAAGGCTTCGTGCTGTGGGAGTCGCACAGCATCGTGCGCTACCTCGGCGCCAAGCACGGCAGCGGCACGCTCTGGCCGGCCGACGCGCGCGTGCGCGCCATCGCCAACCAGTGGATGGACTGGGCGTTCAGTTTCCAGGCGGCGATGCGGGCGGTGTTCTGGGGCCTGATCCGCACCCCGCTCGAGAAGCGCGACCTCGTCGCGATCGAGGAAGGCAGGAAAAAATCGGCCGAGCTGGCGGGCATGCTCGATGCCGCGCTCGCCGGGAAGCAGTACGTCGCCGGCAACGCCTTCACCATGGGTGACATCCCGATTGGCTGCGAAATTCAGCGCTGGATGCGCGTGCCTATCGAGCGGCCCCGGCACGCGAACCTCGAAGCCTGGTTCGGGCGCCTGTGTGCGCGCCCGGCCTACAAGAGATTCGTGGATATCCCGCTCAGCTAGCGAAGCTCCGCTCAGGGGCTTCGCGGCGGCCCCGCGAACGCGCTGCGCTGCGCGCGCGGCTTAGCGGCGAGCGCGCGCACCGCGCCATAGAAGCGCTCCAGGTCGCCGCCCTCCTCCGCCAGCAAGCGCTCGAACGCAGGAACGAGCTGCGTGTAGGTGGCGAAGGCGGCGAGCAACGCATTGTTCGGGGGAAAAGCGGGGTCGAAATCGGGGTCAGAGCCCGATTTTTCGAATCTCGCTGCGTAGCGCAGAAAATCGGGCTCTGACCCCAGTTTTTCGAGCTCGGCGCGCTTGCGCTCGCGCATCGCCTCGGGCCCAAGACGCGAGCGGTACAGCGCCGCCAGCTTGCTGCGCGTCGCCTCCAGCAGCCGCAGGAATTCGGCATTGCGCCGCTGCGCATCAAGGAATGATTCCAACCCCTCGGTGCGCCCGCTCGCCGCGAGCCAGCGGCGCACGCCCTCGCGCTCCACGGCAACCGCGAACGACTCGTTGAAAGTCGAGTCGTCCTTCACGTACACCACCTGGTGCGCGAGTTCGTGAAACAGCAGCCGCGCCAGCTCCACCTCGGGGTAGCGGATGAAGGTCGAGAGCAGCGGATCGTCGAAGCGCCCCAGGGTCGAATATGCCGGCACGCCTGCAACATGCACGTCGTGCCCGGCGTCGCGCAACGCGCGCGCGTGGCGCTCGGCGTCCTGCTGCGAGAAAAAGCCGCGGTAGGCGACGCAGCCCGCCACCGGGAAGCACGATTGCACCGGCTCGAGCGAAAACTCGGGCGCGGCAACCACGTTCCACACCGCGTACTGGCGGCCGAGATCGGCGTAGCTGCGATAGCTGGCGTTATCGCGGAGCTTGAGCTCGCGCGAGGCGAATTCGCGCAGCGCGCGCGCGAGTTCCAGCTGAGCGCGCACCGGCTGCGGCGTGGCGGGGTCCGCGATCACCACTTCGAGCGGCTGCGCGCGCCCCATCAGTGACAGGTGCCCGTTCACCGCCTGCGCGTAATAGGCGAGGGTCTCGCAGCCCGCGAGCGCGAGCGTGGCGAGAACGCTAAGCGCGCTTCGCTGGAAAATGCCCATCGGCAAGGAACCCGGCGACGTTCGCGGCGACGCGCGCCGACACCACCATCGCACTATGACCCACCGGCAGCAGCACGCGCTCGCGCATGCCTTCGATCGCCGTCTCCTCGACGCGCACCACGCCGTCGCTCGGCCCGGGAAGCCGGCTGATCATGTGTCCGAGGCCGAAAGGCTGCGTCCCCGCGATGACGCCGAGCGCCTCGGGGCGCGTCCAGCGCGCACTCTGGCCCTCGCGCCAGATCGCTGCGCTCTCGCCGAGCAGCCAGTTGCCGGCGGCGTGGCGCGCAAAGCGCCTGCCCGCAAGGCAGCCCTGCGCCGGCGTGCCGAGCAGCACCACGTTGCCGGCCTCGATCGAGTGATCGGCTTGGAGTGCTTCGAGCACCACCAGGCCGCCCAGGCTGTGCCCTACGAAATGCGCGGGCCCAATCTCGCGCGCGAAACGCGTCAGTCGCTCTGCGTGCGCCTCGAGCGGCCGCGACCTTCCGGCGTAGCTGAAGCGGTGGCAGCGAAAGCCCGCCTTCGCCAAGTGGGCGGCGAGCGGCGCCATCACCAGGCCCGGCACCCACAGGCCGTGCGCGAGGATCGCATCGCGCAGAGCAACGCGGCTCACGGCGTGCAAATCCTAGCTACGGCGCGCCGGCGCCGTGGCGAGCAGCCAGGCGCCGATCGCGAGCGCCGGCACGCCGAAGATCGCGTACGCCAGCGCGTAGCCACCGGACGCCGCGAGCACGGCGTTGAAGGCGAGCGGCGTCACCACCACCCCGAGGAAGGTGAAGAAGAGGCACCCGCCGGTGGCCTCGCTGGTGCGCCCGCCGGGCGCAAGCCGCGCTACCTCGGCAATGAAAACGCCGTTCCATCCGACCGCAGTGGCGCCGAAGACCGCCGCGTAGAGGTATAGCAGCCACGGCGGCCAGTGCGGCCCGGCGGCGAGCGTGGCGAGCGCCGAGCACCCCATCCCCAGCCCGAGCAGGCCGAGCATGGTGCGGCGCGTCAGAGCCCGGTCCGCGAGCACGCCCCACGCCAGGCGGCCGACGACGCTCGCCAACTGCGCCACCGACAGCACGATGCCGGCGAGCACCAGCGACAGCGCGAAACTCTCCACGAGGAAGATCACCAGGTAGGTGACCAGCGTGATCTGCACCCCTCCGTAGACGAACGAGGTCACCGCCATGCCGCGCAGGCGTGCGTCGGCGAGCACCATCCGCACCGGAGCGAGCACCGCGCGGAACGACACCGGCGCGCGCGGATCGAGTTCTCGGTCGTAGCGGCCGCGCGTCGGGGCGATGACGAAAGCGAGCGCGAGGCACGCAAGGCCGATGGCAACCGCGCCCCAGCGCCAGCCAACAGCGAGGATGAGCGCCGGGACCACGGCCCCGGCGATGGCGCCGCCGAGCGGCACTCCGGTCTGCTTGACCGAGAAGGTGAGCGAGAACTGCGACGGCGGCGCGGCGCGCACCAGCATCACCGAGCTCGCCGGCGTGGTCGGCCCGTAGCCCAGGCCGACGACGAACGCCCCCAATAACGTGAGCGGCAGCCACGCCGAGGCGCCGAGCGCGAGTCCCAGGAGGCAAAGCGCGAGCCCGACCTGGCTGACGCGGATCGGCCCGAAGCGCGCCACCCAGCCGCCGGCGGCGGCCGAGCCGAGCATGGAGCCGAGATAAGCGGTGGCGACGAAGTAGCCGATCGCCGAGGGCGCGACCCCCAGCTCCGGCGCGGCCACCGGCGCCATCACCGGCGGCGCGTACATCGCCACCGCCACCAGCGTCTGGATCGCGAGCGTTACCGCGAGCGGCAGCGCAACCCCGCCCCTGGATCCTGAATCCTGAATCCTCAATCCTTCATCCTCAACCCTGCTCTTTCACCGCCTGCAGCAGGCGCTCGGCCTGGAACACGATCGGGTAGTCGACCATCTGGCCGTCCACCTCTATCGCGGCGGCGCCGCTCGCTTCGGCCTTCCTGAAAGCGGCCACGATGCGCTCGGCGCGCGCGATCTCCTCGAGCGTCGGCGAATAGCCCTCGTTCGCCGCCGCCACCTGGTCCGGGTGGATGCAAAGGCGCCCCTGGAAGCCCATGCGGCGGCTGCGCTCGATCGCGCGCTTGAAGCCTTCAGCGTCCTTGAAGTGAAACCAGGGGCTGTCCACCGGGCTTTCCATTCCCGCCGCGCGCGAGGCGAGCACCAGCCGCGAGCGCGCCTGCAGCAATTCGGGCTCGTCGTGCGTGGGCGTGAGCCCGAGGTCGTGGCTGTAGTCGCCGGCGCCGAATGCGACGCGGTTCACGCGCCAGCGGCCGGAATAGGGTTTGAGGCTGCGCGCCTGCAGGATGCGGTCGACGCGCGAAATGCCCACTGCGGTCTCTACGATCGGCATCAGCTCGATGGCGCCCACCGGCAGGCCGCGCTCGCGCTCCAGGTTGGCGATCACCCAGTCGATCGAGTGCAGATCGGCGGCGCTCTCCACCTTGGGCAGCATGACGCCGTCCACGCCCTTGACCACCACCGCGTCCAGATCACGGAAGCAGAACGGCGTGGACATCGCGTTGACGCGCGCAAAGCCGCGGCATTTTCTGGGCTTGGCGAGCGCCTCGGCGACCGGCTTGCGCGCCGCCGTTTTCTCCGACACCGCGACCGCGTCCTCCAGGTCGAGGATCACGACGTCGGCGCCGAGCGTGAACGCCTTCTCGACGCGGCGTGGATGGTTGCCGGGGGCAAACAGGAAAGTTCGATTCAGCGGCATCGGAGATTCCTCATTGCATGAGCTTGCGTTCAGACCAGGCGGGATAGGGCAGCTGCCATTTTGCGGTCGCGAACGCTTCCGGCCAGACGATTTCTCGCCGCCCTTTCTGGATCTGCACAAGGAGCGGCTGCGCCGCGAGCTGGGCGCCCGACTTGTCCACCTGGTAGCGGCCGAGCGGCGTCTCAGTCTCGAGCGCGGCGAGCGCGGCGCGCAGCTTCTCCTGGTCGAGCGAGCCGGCGCGCTGCACCGCTTCCTCGAGCAGCTTGCCGGCGGCGTAGCCCTCGGCGGCGAGGTGAGTCGGCTCGGCGGACCACTGCTTTGCATAGGCCTCGGCGAACTGCGCGTTGCCACGCGTCGCCGCCCGGCGCTCGTAGGCCGAGATGCCGATCGCGTGCTCGGCGTCCTGCCCGACCAGCGCGATGAATTTCGGCTCCGCCGCCCCCTGCGCTACGAACAGCTGCGGCGCGTAGCCGAGTTTGCGAAAACTCTTCACCATCTCGGCCGCTTCCTGCGCGCCGCCGAAGGCAATCCAGCCTTGCGCGCCCGCCGCCTTGGCGCGCACCACCTGCGGCGCGAAATCGCGCGCCCCCGGCGAGAAGCTCTCGAGCTCGCCACTTTCGATACCGAGTTTGGCGGCGCCCTCCCGCGCGCGCTCAGCCATCTCCCGCGCCAAAGGATCGCTGCGCGCGAGCAGCACGACGCGCTTGAGCTCCAGGCGCCGCGCGAGCTCCAGCGCGCCGCTGCTGTATGCGGCGAGCGGCGCCGGCAGCTGGAACACGTAGCGCGGCGATTTCCGGTGCACCGATCGCCCAGTGCCGGTCGCATTGACGAGCACGCGGCGGCTGCGCTCGGCGACCGCCGCCGCGGCGACGCTTGCGGCCGAGCCGAAGGGCCCGACCAGCAGTTCCGCTCCGGCCTCCTTGATCAGCTTCTCGTACAAGCCGCCGATTGCGGTCACTTCCGAGGCGTCGTCCTCGATACGCAGCTCCACGCGCCTGCCGAGCAGGCCGCCCGCGGTATTGACCTGCTGCTGCCACAGCAGCAGACCCTTCTTCAGGTCGACCGCGAGGTCGGCAAGCAAGCCGCTTTGCGGTACTACCGCACCCACCACGACCGGCGGCGGCTGTGCCCGCGCCCCGGCGAGCGCGAGCGCGAGAGCCACCAGCACCATGCAGCGCAAGATCATCGGCTGAAAGTACGTTGTGGGAAAATCCGCGTCAAGAACGATGAGCCAGGATCTGATCGCCGCGCTCGCCGGCATCGTGGGGAAGGCGAATGTCCTCACCGCCGAAGCCGACACCGCGGCCTACTTCACCGAC
>CAYMVA010000049.1:0-10499 GCA_964393745.1 uncultured Enterobacteriaceae bacterium
GATGCGCTGCGCCGCACCCGCCTCGTCGATGACGTCGATCGCCTTGTCGGGCAGGTGGCGGTCGTTGATGTACTTGGCAGAGAGCTCGGCCGCGGTCGAGAGCGCGTTGGCGGTGTACTTGACGCTGTGGTGCGCCTCGAACCTGGTCTTCAGGCCCTTCAGAATCTCGATCGTTTCCTCGACCGAGGGCTCGACCACGTCGATCTTCTGGAAGCGGCGCGACAGCGCGTGGTCCTTCTCGAACACGCCGCGGTACTCGTTGTAGGTGGTGGCGCCGATGCACTTCAGCTGCCCGGTCGAGAGCGCCGGTTTGAGCAGGTTGGAGGCATCGAGCGTGCCGCCGGAGGCGGCCCCGGCGCCGATCACGGTGTGGATCTCGTCTATGAACAGGATGGCGTGCGGGTTGTCCACCAGTTGCTTGAGCACCGCCTTCAGGCGCTGCTCGAAGTCGCCGCGGTACTTGGTGCCGGCGAGCAGCGCGCCCATGTCGAGCGCGTACACCGTGGACTTCTCCAGCAAGTCCGGCACGCTGCCCTCGACGATGCGCCGCGCCAGGCCCTCGGCGATGGCGGTCTTGCCCACCCCCGCCTCGCCCACCAGCAGCGGGTTGTTCTTGCGCCGCCGGCACAGCGTCTGGATGACGCGCTCGAGTTCCCGGTCGCGGCCGATCAGCGGATCGATCTTGCCGGCGAGCGCCAGCGCGTTCAGGTTCTGGGTGAAGTTGTCGAGCGGGCTGTTGGCCTGTTCGGCGGGGCTGTCCTCGGCGCGCTCCTCTTCCTTGCCGTGGTGCGGCTGCGGCGACTTGGTGATGCCGTGCGAGATGTAATTCACGACGTCGAGCCGCGTGATGCCCTGCTGCTGCAGGAAGTAGACCGCGTGCGAGTCCTTCTCGCCGAAGATCGCCACCAGCACGTTGGCGCCGGTGACTTCCTTCTTGCCCGAGGACTGCACGTGCAGGATGGCGCGCTGGATGACGCGCTGGAAGCCGAGCGTCGGCTGGGTGTCGACCTCGCGGTCGGCGGCGATGCGCGGGGTCTGCTCGGCGATGTGCTGCGTCAGGCTCTTGCGCAACTCGTCCATGTTGGCGCCGCAGGCGCGCAGCACCTCGGCGGCGGTCGGGTTATCCAGCAGCGCGAGCAGCAGGTGCTCCACGGTGATGAACTCGTGGCGCTTCTGCCGCGCCTCCACGAACGCCATGTGCAGGCTGACTTCGAGCTCCTGGGCGATCATCTTAGGTTTCCTCCATCACGCACTGCAGCGGGTGCTGGTACTTGCGCGAGTAGTTGGCGACCTGTTGCACCTTGGTGGTCGCCATGTCCCGCGGGTAGACCCCGCACACGCCAATTCCCTCGCGGTGAACCTTGAGCATCACCTGGGTGGCGCGCTCGCGGCTCATGGCGAAGAACTTCTGCAGCACCAGCACCACGAACTCCATGGGCGTGAAATCGTCGTTCAGCAGCATGACCTTGTACATCGCCGGCGGCTTGAGCTTCGCCTTGCGTGCCTCGATGACCGTGTCGTCCCTTTGCTGCATGGGCATCGCTCTTCAGGTCGCGACAGCTGCCTGCTCCATCAATAGGTTGCGCTGCACCTATCCTAGCCAATGCGGCGGCACCGCGCAAACCGGCGGCGGCGGCAAAACGTGCGTCTTTTCACGGCACTGGCGCCGGGCGCGGCCACTTGACGTCGCCCGGGAAGGCGGGTAAAAGCCGCCGTGTGTTTGGATTCAGGCTGTCTGTATCGCCATTCGCATTCGATTGGGCGGCGGGGTCGTGAGTTTCAAGCATGGCCCGGGCGCATGCCCGGAATTCCCAACCAGCAGAAGGAAGCAGCGATGGCTACAGGCACTGTGAAGTGGTTCAACGACGCGAAAGGGTACGGCTTCATCACGCCGGATGACGGCAGCGAGGACCTGTTCGCGCACTTCTCCGCGATCAACATGCAGGGGTTCAAGACGCTGAAGGAAGCACAGAAGGTCAGCTTCGACGTCGTGCAGGGCCCCAAGGGCAAGCAGGCCTCGAACATCCAGAAAGCCTGACGACCCGCCGCTTCACGTAAAAAAAGCCGCCCGCGGGCGGCTTTTTTGTTGTCCGCTTTTTTTCACCCTCGGGCGGGCGCGCTACATCCTTTCGATCATCGCCTGGCCGAAGCCTGAGCACGACACCTGCTTCGCGCCCTCCATCTGGCGCGCGAAGTCGTAAGTCACGACCTTGTCGCCGATCGCCTTCTCTATCGAGCGCACGACCACGTCGGCGGCCTCGAGCCAGCCCATGTGGCGCAGCATCATTTCCGCCGACAGGATCTCCGAGCCCGGGTTGACGTAGTCCTTGCCGGCGTACTTGGGCGCCGTGCCGTGCGTAGCCTCGAACATGGCCACCGTGTCGCTCAGGTTGGCGCCGGGCGCGATGCCGATGCCGCCGACCTCGGCCGCCAGCGCGTCGGAGATATAGTCGCCGTTCAGGTTGAGCGTGGCGATGACGTCGTATTCGGCCGGGCGCAGCAGGATCTGCTGCAGAAAGGCGTCCGTGATCACGTCCTTGACCACGATCTCGCGGCCGCTCTTCGGGTTCTTGAGGCTGCACCACGGGCCGCCGTCGATCGGCTTGGCGCCGAATTCCTTCTGCGCCAGCCGGTAGCCCCAGTCGCGGAAGCCGCCTTCGGTGAACTTCTGGATGTTGCCCTTGTGCACCAGGGTCACCGACTTGCGGTCGTTGTCGATCGCGTACTGGAACGCCTTGCGGATCAGCCGCTCGCTGCCCTCGATCGACACCGGCTTGATGCCGATCGCCGAGGTGGCGGGAAAGCGGATCTTCTTCACCTTCATCTCGTTGATGAGGAAATCGATGACCTTCTTCACTTCCGGCGAATTGGCGGCCCACTCGATGCCGGCGTAGATGTCCTCGGAGTTCTCGCGGAAGATCACCATGTCGACCTTGTGCGGTTCCTTGAGCGGCGAGGGCACCCCCTGGAACCAGCGCACCGGGCGCAGGCAAACGTACAGGTCGAGCTCCTGGCGCAGCGCGACGTTGATCGAGCGGATGCCGCCGCCGACCGGGGTGGTGAGCGGCCCCTTGATCGAGACCACGTACTCCTTGGCAGCCTGCAGGGTCTCCTCGGGCAGCCAGACGTTCTCGCCGTACACCTTGCAGGACTTCTCGCCGGCGAACATCTCCATCCAGACGATCTTCTTCTTGCCGCCGTAGGCCTTCGCCACCGCCGCGTCCACCACCTTGAGCATCACCGGCGTGATGTCGACGCCGGTGCCGTCGCCCTCGATGTAGGGGATGACCGGGCGGTCGGGAACGGCGAGCGAGTAGTCCTTGCCGACGGTGATCTTGTCGCCGCTCGACGGCACCTTGATGTGCTTGTACGCCATGGAAGCTCCTGCTGCTGGTGGGTGTGAAGGGGGGAAGGCCGGAAAGGCGCGCATTATAAGAGAGACCCCGGCGCCGGCCTTGATGCCGGGCAGGCGGTTCGATGCCGGGCCTTGGGCCGGCTTTCCAGTAAAAACATCATGTATTTACAATGAGTTGCGTGTAGGAGGCTGCAGAGGTGGGGCAGGGCAGGCTTCGCCGGCCAGCGCCGGTCAACCGCCGGGCGCGTGACGCGTTGTTCGCTACGGGGGCGAGGCGGCAACTTGTTGCGTCACGCCGTTGATCAACAAAATCCAGGAGAAACAGATGAACAAGCTGCTGTCCATGATCATCGCCGCGACGTTCGCCGCCGTGAGCGTCAACGCGATTGCGCAAGACAAGAAGGCCGACGACACCAAGAAGGCCGCCCCGGCGACGACCGACGCGAAGAAGGCCGCGCCGGCGACGACCGATACCAAGAAAGCCGCTCCGGCGAAGACCGATACCAAGAAAGCCGCTCCGGCGAAGACCGATACCAAGAAAGCCGCTCCGGCGAAGGCCGACACCAAGAAAGCCGCTCCGGCGAAGGCCGATTCGAAGAAAGCCGCCCCGGCGAAGGCCGACGACAAGAAGAAGTCGGACGACAAGAAGTAAGCTCCCGCAAGCATCAGGAAAAGGCAGGGCGCGCCCCTGCCTTTTTCATTTCATGACCCTGCGAGCCGCCCTTTTCGCCTTGACGCTGTCGTTTGCCGCCGGCGCGGGCGCCCAGCTGCCGGTGGTTCAGCTCTCAGCCGGCATGCACCTGGTGCGTGCCGAGGTCGCCGACTCCTTCGCCTCGCGCATGCAGGGCCTGATGCACCGCAAGTCGCTGGCGCAGAACGCCGGCATGCTGTTCGTGTTCGAGGAGGCCGGCCCGCACTGCATGTGGATGAAGAACACCTACGTGCCGCTATCGGTCGCGTTTCTGGACGACGCTGGCGCCATCATCAACGTCGCCGACATGACCCCGCACAGCGAGGATTCCCACTGCGCGGCCAAGCCGGCGCGCTACGCGCTGGAGATGAACCGCGGCTGGTTTGCAGAGCGCGGCATCAAGCCCGGGACCCGGCTGCGCGGCATCCCGGGCGCGAAAGCGAACTAGTCCCTACAGCCCGGCGTTCTGTTGCGCCACCATGCAGTAGAGCATCGGGATCGACAGCATGGTGTTGAAGCGCGAGGTGAGCATCGCCACGCGCGCCGCCTTGGCCTTGGCGTCAGCCTCCACCGCCACCATGCCAAGCGCCTTCTTCTGGTTCGGCCAAATGATGAACCAGACGTTGAAGGCCATGATCAAGCCGAGCCACATGCCGACGCCGATCGCCTGGAACGGCGCCTGGATGCTGAGCGCCTTGACCAGCGCGCCCGGGCTCATGCTGATGAGCAGCAGCCCGGTGATCACGGTGGCGAGCGCCGCCCAGCGGAACCAGAACAGCGCCGTCGGCGCGATCACCTTGCCCACCGCCGGCTTCTGCTCGTCGGGAATCTTGGGCATCGAGGGGATCTGCACGAAGTTGAAGTACCACAGCAGCCCGATCCACATCACGCCCGCAAGCACGTGTAGCCAGCGCATGAAGAACGCCCAGTAGGCGTGCTCGCCCATCTTGCCGAAGCTGCCGGCGATGGCGAGCAGGATCACGACCAGGACCACACCCGCGATGACGGTGCGGCCGAGAGACTGGAAAATCGCGCCCATACGGTTCCTCCTCAGGTTGTCATGGGGCAGGCGAAAAAAGTCTAGCATAGGCGCGGCGCCGCCAAGGCGCGGCATGCGGGTATCAGCGGTCCCGATGACGCGCGGGCCGTGGCGCCGATAGAATGGCCCCCACGTCGTCGCGGGATATGAGCTCGACCTCCAAACCCTGGCTTGCTGCGTCGCTTTCCGGAGCCGGCACGGTGCTTTGCTACGGGTTGCTGTTCGCCTACGAGAAGGACGTGATGGCGGCTTTCACGCGCACCGATGGGTGGTATCCGGTGCTGCCGGTGGCGACCGCGTTCGTGTTTTCGTTCGTGCACGGCGCGTTCACAGGCTACTTCTGGGAGCTGCTCGGGATCACCGCGCGACCGGTGACCAAGGCAGTACTGGCGCAGGAGCTCGAGGAGTGAACCCGGAGCTGTTCATCGCGCTCGAATTCCAGAGCGTCGCGTTCCTGCTGATCGTCGGCTTCATCGGCGGGCTGGTGAGCGGTTTCATCGGTTCCGGAGGCGCGTTCGTGCTGACGCCCGCAATGATGAGCCTTGGGGTCCCGGGACTGGTGGCGGTGGCGTCCAATCTGTGCCACAAGTTCCCCAAGGCGCTGGTCGGTGCTTACAAGCGCCACCAATACGGCCAGGTGGACATCAAGCTCGGCTTGTGGATGGCCAGCACGGCGTCGCTCGGCATGTGGTGGGGCGCCGGCATCCAGCAGGATATCCGCCGGGCCTATGGCGAGGCGGGCTCCAACCTCTACGTCAGCCTCGCATTCGTGATCGTGCTGACGGTGGTGGGCCTGTTCGTGCTGCGCGACGCGGTGAAAATCCACCGCAGCGGCGCGCACGAAGGGACGTCGCGGCTCGCGAAATGGGTGCAGTCGGTGAAAATACCCGGCACCATGATCTCATTCAAGGTGGCGCAGGTGCGGGTGTCGGCGCTGTTCGTGCTGCCGCTCGGGTTCGCCACCGGCCTGCTCGCCTCGATTATCGCGGTCGGCGGCTTCGTCGGCGTGCCCGGAATGATGTACGTGCTGGGCGCATCGAGCCTGGTGGCGAGCGCCACCGAGCTGGTGATCGCCTTCGTGATGGGCGTAGGCGGGACGTTCAATTTCGCCCTCGGCGGATTCGTCGACATCCGGCTGGCGATGCTGATCCTGCTGGGTTCCCTGTTCGGCGTGCAGCTGGGCGCGATTGGCACCACCTTCGTCAAGCCGTTTATGATCAAGGTCGTGATGGCGACCGTGATGCTGATCGTCGCAGTGAGCCGGGCGCTGGTGGTGCCCGTATATCTGACGCAGCTTGGGATGATGGAGGTCGCGCAAGCGAGCGCGACGCTGCTGCAACGCGTGAGCTTCGGCTTCATGGTGTTCGCGCTCGCTGCGGGCGCTTTCATCATTGTCGGCGCGATGGTGCGCGGTTACCGGCACGCTTAATGACGCAACTCGCCGCCAACCTGTCGCTGCTGTTCACCGAGCAGCCGTTTCTCGAGCGCTTCGCCGCTGCCGCGAAAGCCGGCTTCGGCGGCGTCGAGTACCAGTTCCCCTACGCCTTCGGCAGCGCCGCGGAGGTCGCCGCTGCGGCGCGCGCCGCGGGTGTCGAGGTGGTCCTGCACAACCTCCCCGGGGGCGATTTTGCCAAGGGCGACCGCGGCATCGCTTGCCTGCCCGAGCGCGCCGCCGAGTTCCGCGAGGGCGTCGAGCGCGCCCTCGAGTACGCCAAGGCGGCGAGCTGCCCGCGCCTCAACTGCCTCGCGGGAGTGGTGCCGCCTCAGGCGCCGCGCGCGCGCCACTTCGACACCCTGTGCGAGAACCTGCGCTTTGCGGCGGCCAAGCTCAAGTCCGCCGGCATCGCGCTCATGCTCGAGGCCTGCAACACGCGCACCATTCCGGGGTTTTTCGTCTCCACTTCGCGCCAAGCGATCGAAGCGCTGGACACCGCCGCGTGCGACAACGCATACCTGCAATACGACCTGTTCCACATGCAGATCATGGAAGGCGACCTGGCGAAGACCGCCGAGCGCCTGCTCGGGCGCATCGGCCACATGCAGCTCGCCGACGTCCCGGACCGGCACGAGCCCGGAACGGGAGAGATCAACTACCCGTGGCTGCTCGCCCACCTCGACCGCATCGGCTATTCCGGCTGGATCGGCTGCGAATACAATCCGAAGGCCGGCACTGCGGAAGGTCTTGCATGGGCGAAGCCGTACCTCGCGAAACGGTAGATTTCGAGCGCCAGCGCGCGACGGTGCGCGCGTTGCGCGCTTTCCTGCCCGAGCGCTCGGTGCTGTGGCAGGAGGAGGACACGCGGCCCTACGAGTGCGACGGCCTCACCGCCTATCGCCACCTGCCGATGGTGGTGGCGCTGCCCGAAACCGAGGCCGAGGTGCAGCGCATTCTCAGGACCTGCAACGCGCTCGGCGTTCCGGTGGTGCCGCGCGGCGCCGGCACCGGGCTCTCGGGCGGCGCGCTGCCGCTGGGTGACGGCGTACTGCTGTCGATGGCCAAGTTCATGCGCGTCGTGCGGCTCGATCCGCGCGCGCGCCTCGCGGTGGTGCAGCCTGGCGTGAGAAACCAGGCGATCTCGGACGTCGCGGCGCCGTTCGGCCTTTACTACGCGCCCGATCCGTCGAGCCAGATCGCGTGCTCGATCGGCGGCAACGTGGCCGAGAATTCGGGTGGCGTGCACTGCCTCAAGTACGGCCTCACGGTGCACAACGTGCTCCGGGTGCGCGGCTTCACCATCGAAGGCGAGCCGGTGAGCTTCGGCTCCGAGGCGCTCGATGCAGCGGGCTACGATCTGCTCGCGCTGATCATCGGCTCGGAGGGCCTGCTCGCCGTGACCACCGAAGTCACGGTGCGGCTGTTGCCCTCGCCGCTGGCGGCGCGCGTCATCATGGCTTCGTTTGGCGATGTCGATAAAGCGGGCGATGCGGTCGCCGCGGTGATCGCCGCCGGCATCATCCCCGCGGGCCTGGAAATGATGGACCGGCAGGCGACGCACGCGGTCGAGCAATTCGTGCACGCGGGCTACGACCTCGAAGCGGCCGCGATCCTGCTGTGCGAGTCCGACGGCACGCCCGAGGAGGTGGAGGAGGAGATCGCGCAGATGAAACGCGTGCTCGCGGCGGCCGGCGCCACGCGCATGACGGTGTCGCGCGACGAAGCCGAGCGCCTGAAGTTCTGGTCCGGGCGCAAGGCGGCGTTTCCCGCGGTCGGGCGCATCTCGCCCGACTACTACTGCATGGACGGCACCATCCCGCGCAAGCGCCTGGGCGAGATGCTGAACTTCATCGCCGCGCTGGAAAAGAAATACGGCTTGCGCTGTCCGAACGTGTTTCATGCCGGCGACGGCAATCTGCACCCGCTGATCCTGTTCGACGCCAACGACGCCGAGCAGCTGCGCCGCACCGAAGAGTTCGCCGCCGAGGTGCTGGAGAAATGCGTCGCCATGGGCGGCACCATCACCGGCGAGCACGGCGTCGGGGTGGAGAAGATCAACCAGATGTGCGTGCAGTTCCGCGCCGGCGAGCTCGAGCTGTTCCACGCCGTCAAGCGCGCCTTCGACGCCAAGGGGTTGCTCAATCCGGGCAAGGCGGTGCCGACGCTCGCGCGCTGCGCCGAATTCGGCCGCATGCACGTGCACGGCGGCCAGCTCGCGCATCCCGAATTGCCGAGGTTCTAGCTTCACCATGGCCGACGCGGTGGCGCAGTTCGCCGAGCGCATCCGCGCCGCGGTGGCGGCGAAGCGGCCGCTGCGCCTGCGCGGCGGCGGCAGCAAGGATTTCTACGGCGGCGCGCTCGCGGGTGAGATCCTTGACGCGCGCGCCCACGCCGGCATCGTGAGCTACGAACCCACCGAGCTCGTGATCACGGCGCGCTGCGGCACGCCGCTGGCGGAGCTGGAAGCGGCGCTGGCGGCAAACCGCCAGATGCTCGCTTTCGAGCCGCCGCACTTCGGCGCCGGCGCGACGCTTGGCGGCTGCGCCGCAGCGGGGCTGTCCGGCCCGCGGCGCGCCAGCGCCGGCGCGTTGCGCGACTTCCTGCTCGGCGCGCGCATCCTCGACGGCCGCGCGCGCGAGCTCGCGTTCGGCGGCCAGGTGATGAAGAACGTCGCCGGCTACGACGTGTCGCGGCTGCTCGCCGGCTCGCTCGGCACCCTCGGGCTGATCCTCGAGGCGTCGCTCAAAGTGCTGCCCAGGCCGGCAGCCGAAACGACGCTGCGGCTGGAGCTAGGCGAGGAGCAGGCGCTCGAGCGCATGAACAGCTGGGCCGCGATGCCGCTGCCGGTCTCGGCGACGGCATGGCGCGGCGGCGAACTGAGCGTGCGCCTGTCGGGTGCCGAGAGCGCGGTGCGCGCAGCGGCTGCCGAGCTCGGCGGCAGGCGCATCGAGGACGCGCAGGCGCAGCGCTTCTGGAGCGGCATCCGCGAGCAGGACGACGAGTTCTTCGGCGGCGAAGAGCCGTTGTGGAGGCTTTCGCTGCCCTCGCACGCGCCGTGCATCGAGCATCCAGGCGCGCAGCGAAGCGCGCAGCTGATTGAATGGGGCGGGGCGCTGCGCTGGCTGAAGTCGGGCGCGGACGCGGCGGCGGTGCGCGCAGTGGCGGAGCGCGCCGGCGGGCATGCGACCTTGTTTCGCGGCGGCGATCGTAGCGGCGGCGTGTTCGCGCCCCTGGCGCCGGAACTGGCGCGGCTGCACCGCGAGCTGAAGAGCGCCTTCGATCCGGTGGCAATACTCAACCCCGGCCGGATGTACCCCGAGGTCTAACCCTTGCCAAGTTTCTTTTCCTCGAGCTTGACGCTGGCGCGCGCCAAACCGGCGTATTGGGAGGCGGGATATTTTTTAAGCAGCGTGTCGTACAGCCTGAGCGCGATCTGCGAATGCCCCGCGGCCGAGGCGCGCGCGGCGATTTCGATCAGGCGCTTCTGGGCGGTGAGCGCGTCGCCTGCAACCAGCGCGCCCGCGTGCAGCGCCCAGGCGGCCTCCATGTACGATTCCTGCGCGAGCAGCGCGCGCCCGAGCGGTTCCCATTCCGTGGCCACCAGGGTGAGGCGCGTGCGCTGCTCGACGTGGGTTACGAACAGGCGCGCCGCTGCGCCCGGATTGCCCTCCGCGAGCGCGCCCTTGATCGACTCCGATGCGGCGTGCGGCGCCGTCGCCCGTGCGGCAGGCGCAGTTGCCCGTGCTGCGGGAGCCGTGGCCGGGGCGGCGGGCGCGGTTGACCGTGCCGCGGGGGCGGTGGCCGGGGCGGTGGGCGCCGGCGCTGCGGGCGCAGTCGCTCGCTTGCCGCGCTTGGCCGCGGCGCTCGTCAACTCGGCAAGGAACGCGGATTCGCGCTGCGCCTCGACCTGCTTGCGCGCCGAGTACCGGCGCACTGCGACTACGATCCAGATCACGCCGGCGGCGAACAGCAGCAGGAC
>CAYMVA010000050.1:0-13003 GCA_964393745.1 uncultured Enterobacteriaceae bacterium
CGCGTCGGCGCACTCGGGAATCTCTCTTGAATGATTGCAAGCGCTGCCGGACTCACATTGTGATAAGCGACGAACCTCAGCATCGTTCCATCGAACAACCCGAGGTCGGTATACAGCCCGTCGCAGAGCCGCACGACGCTCCGGGCGATCGCCTCGAACACCGGCTGCGTATCGGTGGGCGACCTGCTGATGACCTGCAGGATTTCGGCCGTCGCCGTCTGCCGCTCGAGCGCCTCCTTGGTCTCGTTGAACAGCCGCACGTTCTCGATCGCGATCACCGCTTGGTCGGCGAAGGTCTGCAGCATCGCCACTTCAGAGTCCGCGAACTTGCCGACCGTCTGGCGTGAGACGGAGATCGCGCCGATGGGTTGCCCGTCGTGAAGCATGGGTACGCTCATCGTCGCCCGAATGCCGCGCCGACGCGCGTATTCACGCTGCTCCGGGCTTGGGTCGGCCAGACCGTCTGCGACGTTGATCGCGGCGCGCGTAAGTATGCTGCGTCCCGGCATCGTGTCCTGGCTCACTTGCATGGGATATCGCTGCCGCGCGAACTGCTCCGAGTCCGGCAGAGCGCCGCGCACCGCGCCGAAGTGAAGCAGCGTGCCGTCGAAGGTGATCACGCTCACGGACCAGGCACGCAGCAGGTGCAGGGCGCTCTCGGCGATGGCCTCGAACACCGGCTGCACATCCGAGGGCGAGCTTGCGATGACCTTGAGAACTTCGGCCGCTGCCGCTTTCTGCTCGAGCGCCTCGGCGGTCTCGTCGTGCGCGCGGCGCAGCTCGATTTCGTGCAGCTTGCGCTGCGTGACGTCGCTCAGCGCACCCACCAGGCGCGTCGCACGTCCCGCCCCGTCGCGCACCACGACCCCGCGATCCACCACCCAGGCATAGCTGCCGGCGGCGTTGCGGATGCGGTATTCGTGCTCGATCTGCGGCGTGCGGCCCTTGAAGCAGGCGATCACCGCCTGCCGGTAGCCCGCATAGTCCTCGGGGTGCACGCGCGCGTTCCAGGCCTTGGGCGTCAGGCGCCCGGCGCCGACGCCGAAGAATTCCTTCGCCCGCTCCGAAAGATAGAGCTCGCCGCTCGCCACGTTCCAGTCGTAGATGCCCTCGGTCGCTGCGCGCGTGGCGAGCGCGTAGCGCTGCTCGCTTTCCTTGAGCGCCTGCTCGACGCGCTTGAGCTCCGTGATGTCGCCGGCCGAGCCGATCATGCGCACGGCGCGCCCGCTGCGGTCGCGCTGCGCGATGCCGTGCTGCCGCGCCCAGCGCCAGCTGCCGTCGCTCGCGCGGAAGCGGTACTCGCATTCGAACCGCCTGGTCTGGCCCTTCAGGTGCGCGACGACCGCAGCCGTGAACGCGGGCCGGTCGTCGGGGTGGATCCGGCGCCGCCAGTCGGCCACGGTCTTCATGCTGCGGGGCATCTTCATTACCGAGTAGACGCCCTCGGAGAAGTGGATCGTCCCGCGCGCGACGTCCCAGTCATAGACGCCTTCGTTGATCGCGCGCATCGCCAGCTCGTAGCGCGCCACGCCCTCGCGCGGGCGTGGCGCCGCGCTGCGCGCTGGCTGGCGTCTTCCCGGCCCGGATTTCTGCTTCACCGCCATCGGCCATCCTCCGCTGAACCGACTGCACCGGCATCATAGTAGAGTTCGATGGCGATGAGCGCGCTGGTTCCGTTTGCCGACGGCGGTTTCGCCTTCCTCGAGGGCGTGTTCCCCTATTCGCAGGGCGTAGTCGCACTGCCCGGATTTGCGATCGAGCGCGCGCGCTTCGCCCGCCCGGTCCCCATGGCCGAGGGATTCCGCCGCATCGCCGCGCATCTCGAGCGGCTCGGCCGCCCGAAGACCGCGTTCTGCGCCTGCGAGCTGCGCTCGCCGAAGCCGTTTTCCGTCGCCGGGTTCGGTGAGTTCAACCAAGGCTACGTCGCAGTGCTCAAGGAATGGGGCCTTTACCGCGACGGCCGCAATGCGGTGGCGCGCTCGAACGTCGCCCCCGAGGTGGCCCCGCCCGCCGAGCCCTCGTTCTACGGCTTCAGCTACACGGTGCCTGCGCCGGGCGCGGGTCGCAGCTTCGTTGTCGCCGGCAGCGGCGAGTGGCCCGAAGGCGGGCGCTTTCCCGAGGACATCGTGGCGCACGGCGACGTCTCGGACGTGGGCATGCGCGCGAAGGCCGAATGGGTGCTCGACATGATGGAGGGCCGCATGCGCGGGCTGGGCGGCTTCGGCTGGCAGGATGCGAGCGCGGTGCAGGTGTACAGCGCGCACCGCTTTCCGGTGGATGCCGTGGCGCGCCGCGCAGGCAGCACCATCGTGTGGCAGTACTGCCGCCCGCCTATCGCGGGGCTCGACTACGAGATGGACGCGCGCGGTGTCGGCGTGGAGCGGGTGATGCCGGAAGAGATGCGGGCCGAAGTGTAAAGTGTGACTTTACACTTGGGCGCTGCGGCGCCCTGCCTGCCTGCGCCATTACGGTTCGCTGAACCAGCGGTCCGCCGGCTGTGCAAAGAATTCCCGCAGCGGCACCCCGGTTTCACCGACCAGCCACGATTTCGCCTTGGGATAGCGTTTGCGGAAAGCAGCCAAGCCGCCCGCCTTGCCCGCGCGCCCGCTCTTCACTTCCAGGGCCCAGGTGTGCGTGCCCCGGCTGACCACGAAGTCCACTTCGTCGCCGTTCGCGCGCCAGTAGGTGACGCTCCACTGCGGGCCTTCGAGACCGTTCAGCAAGTGTGCGCCGACTGCGTTCTCGACCAGGCGCCCCCACCAGGCGCCGTCCGCCTGGGCCTGGGCGAACGTCCTCGTCGAAGGCGCGTTCACGAGGGCATTGTTCCAGAGGATGAGCTTGGGGCTGCTGCCGCGCTTGCGCACCTCGCCTTTGCTGTGGAGCTCGAGCCCGCTGGCGAGGAATGCGGTCTCGAGCAGGCGTAGATAGCCGGCGAGGGTGACGGTGTTGCCTGCGTCCTGCAGCTGGCCGAGCATCTTGTTGTAGGACAGGATCTGCGCCGGGTAGGCTGCGGCGAGCGCGAACAGGTGCCGCAGCAGCGCGGGCTTCGCCACGGTCTGCATTTGCAGCACGTCGCGCGAGATCACGGTTTCGATGAGCGAATCGGCGACGTAGCGCTTCCACGCCGCTTCGTCGGCGGCGAAGGGCGCAGCACCGGGATAGCCGCCGAAGTAGAGCCAGCGTTCGAGCGGCCAGCCGAACGCCTGGCGGCATTCGGGCCACGACCAGTGCGCGCAGCGGTGCAGAAAAAACCTGCCGGCAAGGCTTTCGGTGAGGCCTTTTTGCACCAGCAGCGCAGACGAACCGAGCAGCAGCGCGCGCACCTTGCCGCCACTGCGCCGCTCTTCGTCCCAGAGCCGCATGACTACCTCGCTCCAGCCGCGCACCTTCTGGATCTCGTCCAGCACCAGCAGCACGCGCCGTTTCGTAGTGGCGGCGCTGACGCGCGCCAGGCGCCACTGGGTTTCGATCCATTCCGGAGGATGAGGCAGCGCTGCATCCGCCGATGCGCTATGGCACGGCCAGCCCAGCCGCGCCTCCACCTGCGCCGCGGCCGTGGTCTTGCCGACCTGGCGCGGACCGACCAGGACTTGCAGCAGCGGCGGCCGCCGTTCCAAGGCTGCCGCCAGCTCGCCGACCACCGGGCGCTCGAATGCCATGGCACCCAGTCTATAGTTTACTCAGTCAGTGAGCAACTTTACTCACTCATTGAGTATTTCTTGCGGGGAAGCGGCTTCGCCCACGCCGCCAGCGCCGCGCCGAGGATGCCCTTGGGCATGTAGATGATGAACAGCACCAGCATCAGGCCGTAGATCGCTAGATCGAGCGCCGGGAACTGCTTGAAGGCGTCGCCGAGCGCAAGCCGCAGCCCTTCCGCAAGGAGCAGCGTGAACACCGCGCCCACCGTCGGCCCGAGCATCACGAACATGCCGCCGGCGATGACGCCGAACACCATCTGCAGCGAGATGCCGATGCCCGACACCGTCTCCGGGTTGATGTAGACCTGGTACTGCGCGTAGAGCACGCCGCCCAGACTGGTCATCACCGCCGAGATCAGCGTCACGAAGAGCTTCGATTTCGTCACGTTGATGCCGATGGAAGCGGCGGCATCCTCCTCCTGGCTGATCGCCTCGAGCGCGAGGCGCGTCATACCGCGGTCCACCCGCGCCCACACCCACAGTCCGGCGAGCCAGACGGCGAGGATGATGTAGAACCAGACGACCTTGTCGGAGAACTGCAGCGCCCCGAGCGACCAGGTGTTGCCCTGCGCGAGCGCGGTATTGGGCGTGACGCCGAGCGAGCCGCCGGTCTGGTCGCGCAGCGCGACGATGACGAGGCGCGTCACTTCCGACAGCGCCAGCGTCACGAGGGCAAAGTAGTGACCCACGATCTTGAAGCGGAAGCACGGCAGCCCGATCACCACCGCTACCGCTGCGCTCAGCGCCATGCCGGCGAGCGCGCCGATCCAAGGCGAGACGCCGAAGTGGTTCCAGAACATCACCACCGTATAGGCGCCGATGCCGAGAAAAGCGCCGTGGCCGAAGCTCACCAGGCCGAGCCGCCCCATGATGGACCAGCTGGTGTACACGTAGCCCCACAGCAGGCACATGATCACCAGGTGCAGCGGGTAGTTGCCGATGCCAGAGAGTGGCAGCGCGGCGAGCAGCGCCAGACCGATCCAGGCGAGCAGCTTCATCGCTACTTGCCGCCCAGGATGCCCTGCGGGCGCCAGAACATCACCGCGATGAAGAACACGAACGCGATCACGTAGCCCCACTCGATGTGGAAGAAGAACCCGCCCACCGAGATGAACTGCGCGAAGATGAATGCCGCGATCAAGCCGCCGAGCATGTTGCCCAGCCCTCCCAGCACGCAGATTAGGAAGGTGATGGGGCCGAAGGAAAGCCCGATCGCCGGGTGGATGTCGTACTGCAGCACCAGCAGGCAGCCGCCCAGCCCGGCGAGTGCGCCGCCGAGCGCCGAGGTGACCACGAAAATTCGATCGGGGCTGACTCCCATGAGCGGCATGATGGCCCGGTCCTGGCTGATGGCGCGGATCGCGGTGCCGACGTAGGTGCGGCTCAAGAAAAGCCACGTCGCGGCGACCCCGGCCACCGCGACCGCGAAGGCGATGATGCGCGGCGCCGAAAAGGACATCTCGCCAAACGCAATCGGCGCCATCCTGACGCCGAGGGTCTTGAACTCGATGCCGAAGGCGAGCGTCGCCGCCGCCTGCAGGAAAAACAGCATGCCGCCGGTCACCAGCAGCTGGTTGATCGGCTCGGCGCCGAGCACCGGGCGGATCACGAACTGGTGCATCAGCGCTCCCAACAGCGCCACCGCCGCCACGCCTGCCGCCATCGCCCAGAGCAGCGGCCAGTGGTACTGCACGTGCAGCACGTACACCGCGTACATGCCGATCATGATCATCTCGGCGTAGCAGATCCAGACCACGTCGATGACCCCGAAGATGAGATTGAGGCCGAGCGAGAGCAGCGCCAGCAACCCACCCAACAGGATGCCGTTCAGCACCGCTTCCAGCAGAAAGATGTCGAAGACTTCCATCACAACCCCAGGTAGGCTTTTCGGATTTCGCCGCTCGCCAGCAACACGCTCGCCACGCCGCTCGACTTGATGCGCCCGGTCTCGAGCAGGTAGGCGCGGTCCACCACCTTCAGCACCTGCTGCACGTTCTGCTCCACGATCAGCACCGTGTAGCCCTCGCTGCAGATGCGCTTCACCAGCGCGAAGATGGACTGCACGATCACCGGCGCCAGGCCCGCCGAGGGCTCGTCGAGCAGCAGCAGCTTCGGCCCGCTCATGAGCGCGCGGCCAATGGCGCACATCTGCTGCTCGCCGCCCGAGAGCGTGCCGGCGAGCTGCGCGCGCCGCTCGCGCATGCGCGGAAAGAGCGAATACGCAAACTCGAGCCGTTCTGCGAACTTGGCGCGCGCCGCGGGCAGGAAGGCACCCATGCGCAGGTTCTCCTCCACCGTGAGGCGCGGGAACAGGCGCCGGTTCTCCGGCACGTGCGAGATGCCGTGCGCGATCACGCGGTGCGCGGGTTCCTGCTTCAACGAGCGGCCCTGCATCGAGATGTCGCCGGCGGTCAAGCCGATGAGTTTGCTGATCGCGCGCAGCAGCGTGGTCTTGCCGGCGCCGTTGGGGCCGATCACCGCCACCGCCTCGCCTTCGTTCACCTCCAGGCTGACATCGAACAGCGCCTGGAACGATCCGTAACCCGCCGAGACGCCGGAGAGCTTGAGCATCAGTTCACTCTCGCATCGGTGACCGCCTGCACGTCGCCGGCGTCGGTGCCGAGATAGACCTCGATCACCCTGGGGTCGCGCGCCACTTCCTGCGGCTTGCCGGCGGCGATCACCTCGCCGTGGTCGAGCACGATGCAGCGGTCCACCACGCGCATCAGCATCCCCATGATGTGCTCGACCCAGATGATGGTGATGCCGCGCTCCTTGCGGATCATGGCGAGCATCTCCGCGGCCTGCTCCATCTCGTGCTCGTCCAGCCCGCCGAGCGACTCGTCGGCGAGCAGCAGCTTGGGTTGCGTGGCGAGGGCGCGCGCGAGCTCCAGTTTCTTCAGGCCAGCGGCGCCGAGGCCGTCCACGCGCGCATCGGGCCCGCTCGGCAACTTGACCAGGTCGAGCGCCTCGCGCGCCATCTGCCAAGCGCGCTCGCGCGGCGGATGCTCGCCATGGCCGTAGAACGCCGCCAGCGCTACGTTCTCAAGCAGAGAAAGTTTGCGGAACGGCCGCGGGATCTGGAAGGTGCGCGCGATGCCGCGGTGGCACACCGCGGCGGGCGTCAGGCCGCCGATTTCCTCGCCGAGAAACCGCACCGAGCCGGCGTTCGGCGCGTACAGGCCCGCGACGACGTTGAAGGTGGTGCTCTTGCCGGAGCCGTTCGGTCCGATCAGGCCGAGCAGCTCGCCCTGCTCGAGCCGGAAGCCGACGTTCGAGATCGCCGCGAAGCCGCCGAAGCGCTTGGTGAGACCGCTGACCTCAAGCACCGCCCGAGGACCCTATTGCCCGTAGGGATGCCCCTTCGGGAAGGGCAGCAGCGGGTCGGTGGTGCGGATCGCCTTCGGCCAGGCGATGTAGCTGCGGCCGTTCACGTACTGCATCACCACCGGCGAAGAACGCTCGTTCTGCCCCGCCATGGCATGCCCCGGCGGGAAGAACTTGACGCCGTAGCCCTGGATCGTGCCGCCCACCGGAATGTCGGTCTCGAGTGACGCCTTGCGCAGCGCCTCGGGGTCGATGCCGCCGTGCTTCTTGATGGCGCGCGGCAGCACGTCGGTGAGGAAGATCCAGGTCTGGTTGAAGCCCATCGAAGTGTGCGGCGGCACTTCGTTCGGCCCTTTTTGCGCCTGGTAGCGCTTCACCATCTCCGCGGTCAGGTCGCCGAGCCCGGGCTTGAGCGTCTTCGCATCGAGCAGCTGCGCCGCCACCGGATCGACGTTGTAGAAATAGTTGACGTCGGTGCCGAAGGTCTCCATCAGCTTGCCGATCTGGCCGTAGCCGGCGCCGTGGCCGATGATCGCCTTGAACTTCAGCCCCTGCTCGCGCGACTGGCGCAGGAACAGCGTGATGTCCGGGTTGTAGCCTGTGTGCAGCAGGATGTCGGCGCGCGCGCGCTTGAGCTTGGTGACGAGGCTCGAGAGGTCGGGCGCGGTGGCGGCGTAGCCTTCCTTGAGCACCACCTGCATGCCGAGCTGCTTGCACTTCGCCTCGTTGCCCTGCGCGACGCCGGCGCCATAGGGGCCATCCTCGTAGATGATGGCGACCTTGACGTTCTTGACATCGGTGCCAAGCTTCTCCTTCGCGTTCTCTGCGATGTAGGAGCACGAGGCCTCGCCGAACTGGTCCGAGTGCACCTGCGGGCGGAACACGTACGACAGCTTGCGGTCCTTGAACACGCTCGAGGCGATGCAGACGTTTGCCCACATGAACTTCTTGGCCGCGTCCACGCGCTGCGCCATCGGCACGCAGTGCGCCGAGGAGTACACGCCCATGATGAGGTTCACTTTCTCCTGCTCGAGCAGGCGCGTGGCCTCGTTGATCGCCACCTCGGTCTTGGACTGGGCGTCGGAATAGATGGCGTTGATCTTGTAACCCTCGACCCCGCCGCGCTCGTTGATCATGTCGACCGCGATCTTGGTGCCGATGCCGGCCGCCTCCGAGCCGCCGCCCGCGAACGGGCCGGTGTAGTCGAAGATGACGCCGATCTTGATTTCCTTCTGCTGCGCCTGCGCGAGCGTTGCGAATGCCGCGAGCAGCAGTGCGGCGACGATATTGCGATGCGTCATGATGTCCCTCCTCCTTGAATCGAGTGTATCAGGTCAATTCACTGCGTTGCGACCGCGTTTCGCCTCATGCCTCGGGCAGCAGCTGGCGGATGAGCTTGAGCAGGTCCATGGGGCTGTAGGGCTTCGCCAGGTAGGCGGTGGCGCCGGCGTCCTTCGCCTTCTGGTCGTCGCCGCTCATGGCGAAGGAGGTGATGGCGACGATCGGCGTCTTGGCGGTGGCGGCTTCAGCGCGCAGCCGGCGCGTCGCCTCCATGCCGGAGATCTTGGGCAACTGGATGTCCATCAGGATCAGGTCCGGGCGAGCTTCGAGGGCCTTCGCCACCCCCGCCTCGCCGTCGTAGGCCTCGATCAGCTGGTAGGTGGTGCGCTTGAGCAGATCGCGCACGATCTTGCGGTTCATCTCGTTGTCCTCGATGTAGAGGATCGTTTTCCCAGTCATTGTGCAACCTCTCCCTTGACGCGCAGCGGCAGCTCGAAGATGAAGCTCGAGCCCTTGCCGAGCTCGCTCTCCACCCAGATCCTGCCGCCGTGCATCTCGATGAACTTCTTGCTGATAGAAAGCCCCAGCCCCGTGCCGCCGTACTCGCTCGCGATCGTGGCGTCGGTCTGCTTGAACTCGGTGAAGAGGCTCGCGATCTTGTCCGGCGGGATGCCGATGCCGGTGTCCGAGACCCGGTAGGTGAGCAGGCCATCCTTCTCCGCGACGCTGATCTCGACCTTCCCCGCCTTGGTGAACTTGAGCGAGTTGCCGGCGAGGTTCATCAGGCACTGCGTGACGCGCCCCGAGTCGCCGTAGGCGAGCGGGAGGTCCGCCGGCATCGTGGCGATGAACTCCAGCCCCTTTTCCGCCGCGAGCGGCCGCAAGGTGGACCGCACGCTCTCCACGGTGTCGTGCACCGAGTAGTCGGAGAGCGACAGCTCCATCCGGCCCGCCTCGATTTTGGCCAGATCCAGCACGTTGTTGATCAGGCGCAGCAGGTGCTTGCCGCTCGACTGGATGTCGGCGAGCGGCTCCTGCATGTCCTGCGGCGGATCGCCGTAGATCCCGGCGAGGATCATCTCGTTGAAGCCGAGGATGGCATTCAGCGGCGTCCTCAGCTCGTGGCTCATGCTGGCGAGGAAGTCCGACTTGTGGCGGCTCGCCACCTCGAGCTGCTTGCCCTTGTCGGCGATCTCGCGGAACAGGCGCGCGTTCTGGATCGCCATCGCCGATTGGGTAGCGAAAGTCTTGAGCAGCTCGACCACCTCCGGGGCGAACGCGCCGGGTTCGCTCCGGCTCACGGTGAGCGCGCCGATGATTTGCTCGTCGCGCAGCAGCGGCACCGCGAGAACCGCCCGATAGCCCTGGCGGATCAGCAGTTCGCGGTAGCGGGTCTGGTAGCCCGGGTCCTGGATGTCCGGGACCTGCAGCGGTTCACGCTTCAACCCCGCGCCGCCGACGATGCCCTCGCCGAGCCGGATCGGCATCCTGCGGTACACCTCGGCAACTTCGTCGGGCATGTTCTCGGCAGCGCGCAGATGAAATTCGCCGCCGAGCTCGTCGAATTCGTAGATCGTGCCGCCGTTCAGCCCGGTGAGCTGGACCGCGCGCGAGACGATGGTCTGGAGCACGGTGGCGAGATCGAGCGTCGAGCTGATCGCCTGGCCGACTTCGCCTAGCGCCGTGAGCTGGCCGACCGAGCGTGTGAGGGCCTCGGTGCGCGATTGCAGCTCCTTGAACAGGCGCACGTTCTCGATCGCGATCACCGCCTGGTCGGCGAAGGTCTTGAGCAACGAAAGCTGTTTTTCATCAAGCTTGAATCCCGGTTCCGGCCGCGTGAGGGTAATGGCTCCGATCCCGACCCCCTCGCGTTGCAGCGGCGCAATCGTTGCCGACCGAAAGCGCCCTGCGCGTGCCACCGCGGCCACCATGGGGGGAATGTCTGCGGCTTCGGTATCGAGTATTTCGGCGATCTTGCACTCCGCGATCGCGCGCGCGGCGATGGACTTGCTGGTATCAAACGGGATCGGGTACAGCTTCAGCATTTCTTCAAGAGCGCCCTCCGCTACCTGCCGCCCGGCCGCTGCCCGCAGATGGATATTCATGTCCTCGCGCATGACGATTCCGGTGTTGCATCCGAAAAGCCTGGCCGCGCTTTGAACAATGGCGTCAAAGACCGGCTGCACATCGGTGGTCGAACTGCTGATCACCCTGAGGATGTCCGCCGTCGCCGTCTGCCGCTCGAGCGCCTCCTTGGTCTCGTTGAACAGCCGCACGTTCTGGATCGCAATCACTGCCTGGTCGGCGAAGGTCTTCAGAAGGTCGACCAGGTGGCTGTCAAAAGCGCCTGGCAACGCGCGCCCGACCGCAATCGCGCCGATCACCTGCCCCTCGCGCACCAGCGGTACGGCGAGAATGCTGCGGTACTGCGCCGTACGCGACGCGTCCTTATGCAGGTAATCGCGGTCGGCGAGCACGTCGTGGATCTGCGCCGGGGCGCGGTCTCGGATCGCGCGGGCGGTGGCCGTTTCGCTTCCAGGCTTGAGAGGGTACAGGGGACGAACGATGTCGATCGCTTCGGTCGAAACCGAGCGGATCGACATCAGGTGGACGAGCTCGCCGTCGAACCTTGTCACCAGGCCGAAAAGCGCGCCGCAGAGCACCATCGCCCGCTCGGCGATGCAGTCGCAGACCGGCTGGATGTCGTCCGGCGAGCTGCTGATCACTTTGAGGATCTCCGCGGTCGCCGTTTGCCGCTCCAGCGCCTCCCGGGTCTCGTTGAACAGGCGCACGTTCTGGATCGCGATCACCGCCTGGTCGGCGAAGGTTCGCACCAGGGCGAGTTGCGTGTCGTTGAACGGCCTGGGCTCGGTGCGCCGCACGACGATGGTTCCGATCGCCATTCCCTCGCGCAACAGCGGGGTCGCGAGCAGGGTGCGGAAGTCGTGCTTGCGCGCCAGCGCTGCCCCGACCGGATATTCGCTTTCCATGGCCTGAGCGTCCTGGATGTGGATCTGTCGCCCCTCCATCGCGGCACGGCCGGACACCCAGTCACGCGTGATCGCCTTGGTCGCCCCAACCGGGCTTGCGGTGATATCCCCGTGGTGCGCCGCGAAGCGCAGCTGGTCGCCCTGCCGAATATGGATGAGGGCGTCGGACGCCTCGCACAACCTGGCCGCGCTCTCTGCAACGGCATTCAGCACCGGCTGCACATCTGTCGGCGAGCTGCTGATCACCTTGAGGATCTCCGCGGTCGCCGTTTGCCGCTCGAGCGCCTCCTTGGTCTCGTTGAACAGGCGCACGTTCTCGATCGCGATCACCGCCTGGTCGGCGAAGGTCTTGAGCAAGCCGAGCTGCTTGTCGTCAAGCCGGGGTCGCACTTCTTCTGCGGTCAGGCTGAGCTGCCCCAGCAGCCTTTCGCCCCGCATCAGCGGTACCGTGACAATGGAGCGGAAACCCGCCGCGCTCGCGATCGCCACGATCGCCGAGGGCGTTCCCGCGGCCTGGACATCGGTGGTCTCCAGAACCTTGCCTTCCCGAATCGCGCGCAGGCCCCGGCGCGACTCTTCGAGTGCCATCGGGTACAGGGAAGCCGCTTTTCCCAGCCCGGCGGCCGAGAATCCCGCTAAGGCGCCGATGTGAAGCGCGCCATCCCGCACAATCTGAAACGCGGCGCTGCGGCTGAACAGGCGATGCGCACTTTGCGCGATCGCCTCGAACACCGGCTGCACGTCGGTCGGCGAGCCCGCAATCACCTTCAGGATCTCCGCCGTCGCCGTCTGCCGCTCCAGCGCCTCCCGGGTCTCGTTGAACAGGCGCACGTTCTCGATCGCGATCGCCGCCTGGTCGGCGAAGGTCTTGAGGAGCTCGACGTGCTTGTCCGCGAACGGGCGCACCTCCGGCCGGCGCACAAGGATGGCGCCCAGCGCGCGCTCCTCGCGCAGCAGCGGCACCGCGAGGATGGTGCGATGCCCGTACTTGAGCGCCAGCTGCTGGCCGCGCGGGAACTCCTCGCCGGCGCTTTGCAGGTCGGCGACGTGCACCGGCGCTTTGTCGACGATGGCCCGCCCCATCACCGTGGTGCGATCGAGAACCATGACCTCGCCGCTAGGCCGCCCCAACTCGCCGACCTGGGCCCCGACCTGCATAGTGCCGCCCTCCGCGAGGATGATGTCGACGACCGTCGCCTCGCAGATGCGGGCGGCGCGCTCGGCGACCGCGTCCAGCACCGGCTTGACGTCGCTCGGGGAATCCGAGATCACGCGCAGGATCTCGCTGATCGCTGTCTGCCGCTCGAGCGCCTCGCGGGTCTCGTTGAACAGGCGCACGTTCTCGATCGCGATCACCGCCTGGTCGGCGAAGGTCTTGATGAGCGCGATCTGCTTGTCGTCGAACGGCACCGCCTCGCGGTGCGCGGCGCCAATGGCTCCGATCACCCTGCCCTCGCGCATCATGGGCGCGAACAGCACCGAATCGAAGCCGAAGTCGCGCGCGAACTGCTCGACCGGGGCCGGCGTCAGCGGGTTGCCGATCACCGGCGTCAGCTGCTGCACCTGCATCGAGAGCATCGTCCTGCCGCCGATCGTGGTGTCGTCCAGGGGGCGCGGGTAGCGCTCGGTGAACCGCTCGAATCCCTCCCCGCGCCCGGCGGCGGCTGGCATCTCTATCATGCCGTCGCGCACCACCTGCACCACGGC
>CAYMVA010000051.1:0-46733 GCA_964393745.1 uncultured Enterobacteriaceae bacterium
AGCCACGCCACCAGCACCACAGCGAGCGCCGCGGCACCCACAACGCCACGCTCGGCAAGCGTGTTCACATACAAACTGTGGGCGTGCGGAAAGCGCACGTAGCGCGACTCGTCGTAATCCTTGCCGGCCTCGGTGCGCCAAGCACGCACCAGCTCATTGGAGATCAGGCTGTAGTTGTCCATGCCGACGCCGAACACCGGGTAGCGCTCCCAGGCGGCCAGTCCCATGCGCCAGACCCCGTCGCGGAACGAGAGCACGTTGCGCTCGCCCGCGCGGTCTTCTTGCTTGCGCACGATTTCGGCGCCGAATCCGACCAGCAACGCGCCGACGACGACCATCGCGGATGCGCTCGCCACGAACGGTACACGCCAGCGCCGCCACCAAGCGGCTGCAAGCAAAGGCACCGCCAACAGGCCCACGCCCACTGCGCCGCGGCTCGCGGTCACGATGAGCGACACCATCATCAGAACGCCGATCGCCGACGCCACCGCGCGCGCGCCGGCGCGCCAGCCGCGCCAGCGCGCGAAGATCCACGCCGCACACACGCCGAGCATGATCGCGAGATAGATCGCGGTATGGTTGACGTGGCCCACCGAATGCAGCTGCAGCGTGCCGCTCTTGCCTACTCCGGACCAGAGCCGGTAGTAGCCATAGCCGAGCCCGATGACTGCCGAGGCGACGAGCGCGCCCAGCAGCCACACAAGTTCGCGCGCGGAGTAACCGCCGCGTTTCACCAGCCACAGCAAGCTCGCGTAGCGCAGCAAGTCGCCGGCGCCACGCCATTCGCTCTTGTGCAGGCCGGCGAACGCCGCCACCACGAAGCCGGAGGCGATCCAGAGCGCGATCAACGTGTCCCAGCGGTCCCAGCGGCCGCCGAAATCGCGCGCCCGGATGCGGTTCGCGATCCAAGTCGCCGCGTACGCCGCCCAAAGAAGATTCTTCGGCGCTTCGAACAGCGGCAGGAAGACGCACAGCGCGAGCAGCAGCCCGGTCTCGACCGGGAAGCGCACTTGCTTCAGCTCAGCGAGCATGCGCGGCGAAGTCTAGCAGCCGCGACGCGCGATGCCGGTAGAGGTGCTCGCGCTGCACCCGCTCGTGCACGCGCTCGGCGATGGCGCGCGCGCGCTCGGGCTGCGCCAGGAACTCCTTGATGCGCGCTGCGCATTCTTCCAGGTCGCCGTAGTCCGTCCACTCGTCGGCCGCAAAATCGTCCGCGGCGTGGCGCCGGCGGTCCGAGATTAGAAAGCCGCCGCACGCCGGCACGCCGTAGCAGCGTTCGGGCAGGCCCCAGCTTGGCTCGTCGCCCGCGTCGCACGCAGCCACCGTGGAGAGGTTGATGTGGCTGCGCTTGATGATCTCCACTTGCTCGGCTTGCGTGAGGCCTGCGCTGTCGCTGAATAGAACCCGCAATCCGAGCGGCGCAAGGCGCGCACCCAGCGCCCGCACGAAAGCGGCGCGCAGCGCATGCTCCGGATAGCGCGCTGCATCCAGGTTGCCAATGAACGAGATGTCCCAGCGAAACCAAGCCGGGTCGCGCATCTGCTCGAGCTCTGCCGCTGTGACGTGGTACACCGATTCGCGCGCCGCATTCGGGCAATAGAGCGACTGCGCAGCGAAGCGCCCCGCCCTCTGCATCGAATGCGTGGCGTAGCCGTGGAACGGCTTCAGCCATGCCAGCGCTGCGAGCCGCGCGCCGTGCACGCCGCGGTGCCAGGGCGCATCGCGATCGAGCGCGATGAAGACCGCACCCTGCGCCGCGAGCCGGCGCTTGAGCGCGAGCGTGCGCCGCAGGCGCCGCGCGCAATCGGTCAGGTCGGCGACGCAAAGGCCGACGCCCGTGAGCGCACCCTCGGCGTCCTCGCTCACTTCGTGGCCGAGCGCCTCGAAGCCTTCGCGCAGGCCCGCGAATCCCTTGCGGAAATCGAGCAGGACGCGCACGTGCTCAGGCAACCAGCTCGCCCGCCGCGCGCACCACCGCCTCGACTTCGATCGCGTGCATGCAGCGCGGCGCCGGGCACTCGGCAGTGGTGCGCTGGCAGCGGCGCACCCACGCCATCTCGCGCTTGAAAAGGCGATTCTGGTCGCGGCAGGGAAAGTCTTCGATGGTCACGGCGCGGCAGGGCATGTTGCGGAAAAATTCGCCCGGGCCGAACAACGCCGCCGAGCTCGGACCGAAGAGGGCCACGGTAGGCGTGCCCGTTAACCGCCCCAGGTGCATCACGCTCGTGTCGAGCGTCACCAGCAGCGCTGCGCCCGCGACCAGGTGCCAGAGCTGCGCGAGATCCAACCGGTGACCGAGCGCGAGATAGCTTCCCTTCGGGTCGATGCGCTGGATGAGTGCCTCACCGTGCGGTCCCGCGCTCCAGACCGGCGTCAGCCCGCGCGCCGCCAGCGCGCGCGCGAGCTCCAGCCATTTCGCCTCCTCCCAGTGCTTGAGCGGCGCGCTCGCCTCCACATGCAGCACCGCGTAGCGGCGCGCCGGCGCGTCGAACCCCGCGCACGCCGGAGCCGGCCAGTCTGCAGCGCGGTAGGCGCGCGGCGGCGGCCCGTCGGCGAGCGCCGCCGTCATGTCTCCCCAGGCGGCGGGCGAATCGGGGTAGGCGCGCTCCTCGTCCACCGGCCAGCTCTTGTAGCGCGGCCGGTCCCCGCCGAAGGCGACGATCCAGCGCGCGCCCGCGGCGGCCGCGAGCCAGCTGTAGCGGTTGTCGCCCGGTACGCAGGCGAGATCGAACCCCGGCTCGTCGAAGATCGCGCCGAGCGTGGCGCGCTCGCGCGGCTCGTAGACGAGCGTTCTTACGCCGTAGGGCCGGCCCGAGTAAAGCGGCGCGACGCCGCGGCGCACGGTGAACGCGATGTCGGCATCCGGATGCCGCTCGCGCAGCTTGGCGAGCAGCGGCGTGAGCATGAGCACGTCGCCCGCGAGCAGATGGTGCGCGACGAGGATGCGGCGCGGCGCCGCCGGAGGCACACGCCGCTGCATGCGGACAAAGCGCCGCGCGAGCGCGCGCGGCAGCATGCGCAGCCGGCCGCCGGTGCGGCTAGCGCTGCGCGGCATCGCGGTAGATCGCCTCCATGCGGTCGAGCATGCGCTCGTAGGAGTAGTTCTCCACGCAGTGCTTGCGTGCCGCCTCCCCGAGCTCGCGGCGCAGCCCCGCGTCGCGCGCCAGGCGCTCGATCGCTGCGGCCAGCGCTGGCGGGTCTTCCGCCGGTACCACCAGCGCGGTGCGCTCGTGCTCGGCGAGTTCCGGAATGCTGCCCGCGGCGGTGGTCACGCACGGAAGTCCGACCAGCATCGCCTGCACCAATGCCTGCGGCACGCCTTCATTGGCGTAGGAGGGCAGCACGAACACGTCGAGCGCCCGCAGCCACGGCAGCACGTCGTCGTGGTGTCCCACCATGCGCACGCGCATGCCCAGGCCGAGCCGCGCGATCTGCTTTTCGAGCGCGGCGCGCTGCGGGCCATCGCCCACGATCACCAAGTCCACGGTCTCTGGCAGGAGCTTCATCGCCTCGACCAGGTGGCGATGGCCCTTCCAGCTGCGCAGCGTGGCAACGATGCCGACCAGCGCGCGATCCGGGGGCTGCCCTGCCCTGACCCGCGACGCGGCACGCTCACCGGGGCGGAACCGCCCTGCGTCCATGCCGGTCGGCACCGATTCAATTTTGGATGCGGGAAAGCGGTTGCGCTCGACGAGCTCGCGCCTGAGCGCCTCGCCGGTGGTGACCACGCGCGCGGCGGCGCGCGTGTACAGCCAGCGGGTGAGCGGATCGCGCGACACCGGCGCCGAGATGTGGCGCGTGCGCAGCAGCGGGAACGGCCGCCCCAGCCTGAGCAGCGCGATCGCCGCCAGCCAGCTGTCGGTCGAGCTGTGGGTGTTCACGACGTCGTAGCGATGCGCACGGAACCAGTCGGTCAGCGCCCGCAAGTTAGCGAGGCGTTTCTTCGCAATCGGCAGCGCTACCGCGGGCACGCTCCATTTCACGGCTTCAGCGTGCAGGCGCGATTCGCTCGTGCAGAGCACCGTCACCTCGTGGCCGCGCCGTATCAGCCCCTGCGATTCGGACACGATGCGGATCTCCTGCCCGCCCCAGCCGAGCGAGGACTCGGTATGTGCGATCCTCATGCCGCGGCGGCAGCTTGGTTCGCGAATTGCAGGCGATAGAGCTTCGCGTACACGCCGTCGTGCGCGAGCAGCGCGGAGTGGTTGCCGGCCTCGACGATGCGGCCGCGCTCCAGCACCACGATGCGGTCGGCGCGCTCGATGGTCGAGAGCCGGTGCGCGATCACGATGGTGGTGCGCCCACGCATCAGCGTCTCGAGCGCCGCCTGCACCAGGCGCTCGGATTCGGTGTCGAGCGCCGAGGTCGCCTCGTCCAGGATCAGCACCGGCGCATCCTTGAGCAGCGCGCGCGCGATTGCCAGGCGCTGGCGCTGCCCGCCCGAGAGCCGCAGGCCGTTCTCGCCGATGAGCGTTTGCAGGCCATCCGGGGTTTCGCGGATGAACTGCATCGCGTGCGCCGCCTCGGCTGCGGCGATCACCTCCGCGTCGCTCGCCTTGCCCATGCGGCCGTAGGCGATGTTGGCGCGCACCGTGTCGTTGAACAGCACCACGTCCTGCGACACCAAAGCCACGTTGGCGCGCAGGCTCTCGAGCGAGAGCGTCTGGATGTCGTGGCCGTCGAGCAGGATGCGGCCACCGTCCGGGGCGTAGAAGCGCGGCAGCAGGTTGACGAGCGTCGTCTTGCCGCCGCCCGAGCCGCCGACCAGCGCCACGGTTTCCCCGGTACGCACCGCGAGATCGACGCCCGCAAGCGCAGGCTCCACGCGCGTCGGGTAGGTGAAGCTCACGCCCTGGTAGGCGATCTCGCCGCGCGCCCGGCCCAGCGCCACCGTGCCGCGGTCCTCCTCTGCCGGCTCATCGATCATTCCGAACACGCTCTCGGCCGCGGCCAGCCCGCGCTGCAGCGGGGCGTTGATCTCGGTCAGGCGCTTGAGCGGCGCGAGCAGCATCAGCGTCGCGGTGATGAACGAGGCGAACTCGCCCACCGTGGTGCGGCCCTGCAGCGACTGCTCGAGCGCGATGTAGACGATGATCGCGATCGCGATCGCCGCAAGCGTATGCGTCACCGGCGTGGTGAGCGCCGCGGGGATGGTCTGGCGCATGCTGAAGCCGCGCAATCGCTGGTTGGCGTGCGCAAAGCGCTGCGACTCGTAGTCCTGGCCGCCGAACACCTTCACCACCTTGTGGCAATCGATGGTCTCTTCCAGCACGTGCACCAAGTCGCCCACCGACTGCTGCATCTCGCGCGCCATGTTGCGCAGGCGCCGCGACAGCACGCGCACGAAAAGCGCGATCAGCGGCCCGACCGCGAGCGCGATCAGGGTGAGCTTCCAGTTGAGCCAGAAAAGCCACCCCAGCAACCCGAGCACCGCGATCGAGTCCTTGATTGCGACGGTGAGCACCGTGGTGGCGGCGGCGGTCACGCCGCCGACATCGTAGGCGACGCGCGACAGCAGCACGCCCGAGCTGTGGTCGTCGAAGAACTTCGTCGGCATGCGCACCAGCCGCGCGAACATCTCGGCGCGCAACTCCAGCACGACGCGGTTTCCGACCCACGCCATGAGGTACGAAGAGACGAACGACAGCACGCCGCGCACCACGAAAATGGCCACCAGCACGAGCGCGAAAAGAAGCGGCGGCAGCGACGCCTGCCGGTCGGCGCCGAAGCCGCCGTCGAGCAGCGGCTTCATGAGCGCCGGGAACAGCGGCTCGGTGGCGGCCGCGGCGATCATGCCGAGCACCGCGACCGCGAACAATTTGGCGTGCGGCCGGACGTACCGCAGCAGCCGCAGATAGAGCGCGCTGTCGCGCTGGTCAGTCACTTCTGCACCCCCTCCCGCACGCGCCGCACCACCTGCGTCGCCTGGGGGTGGCCCTTGCGCGCGGCCCGCACGAACCAGCCGAGCGCTTCGTTGGAGTCCTGCGCCACTCCGCGCCCTTCGAGGTACATCACGCCGAGCTGGTATTCCGCTTCGGTGTGCGCCTGCAGCGCCGCGCGATGCAGCCAGCCCACAGCGGTCTTGTCGTTACGCTTCACGCCGTAAAGGCCGCGGGAGTAAACCGCCCCCAGCAGGAATTCGGCGTCGGCCTGTTGCTGCGCGGCCGACTTGCGCAGCCACTCGAGCGCCAGGGCGTCGCTTTTTTCCACCCCCTGGCCGGTGCCGTGCAGCAGCGCGAGGCGATACTGCGCGTCGCGGTCGCGGCCCTCCGCGGCTAATCGCAGCAGGCGCGCCGCGTCCGCCTCGTTCCTCTCCACGCCCGCACGGCCCTCCAGCTTGAGCATGCCCAGAAGGTACTGGCCGCGCGGTTCGTTCTGCGCCGCCGATTTTTCGATCCACTGTCGCGCCAGCTCAGAATCCGGCGGCCCGCCCACCCCTGCGAGCAGCATCTCGCCCAGACCCGCCTGCGAGCGCGCGAAACCCTTCTCCGCCGCCTGCCGGTACCAGGCACGCGCGGCGTCGGTGTCCTTGAGCGTTCCCGTGGTGCGCCCGTAGATGACGCCCAGATTGTGCATCGACTCGAGGTGCCCCTTGCGCGCCGCGCGCAGGAACCAGTCGGCCGCTTGCGAGTCGCTCTGCGACACGCCCTTGCCGCCGACGTAGAGCACGCCCATGAAGTGCTCGGCGAGCGTCTCGCCCTCGCCAGCGAGCTTCTCCAGCGCGGCCTTGGCGGCAGCCTCATTGCTCGCCGCACGCTTGGCCAGATCTACGATCTCCGCGTCGCTTGCGCCGAACGCCGCCGCGCACGCGAACCATGCGGCGGCGAGACACCAGCGGATCATGCGCCCCCGCATCACGCCACCGCCGTCGCGCCTAGCGCGCCGTAGAGCCGGGTCAACTTGCCCGCCATCTCGTCTAATCCATAGCGTTCCGCAGTCAAGCGCGCCGCCGCGTCCATGCGGCCGCTGGCCACCGCTGCCTGCTGCATCAGCCGCGCCAGTCCCGCGACGTCCTCCGGATCGCACACCCAGCCGTTCTCGCCCGCGCGCACCAGTTCGGCGGCACCGCTGCGCCTGCCGACGATCACCGGCAGGCCCATGGCGAGCGCTTCGAGCGCGCTGTTCGGGAACGGGTCATAACGCGTCGGAAGGATAAAGCAATCGGCCGCGGCATAGAGCGGCCGCACGTCCTCGCGCGCGCCGGCGAAATGCACGTGCTCGCCGACTCCGGCGCTCTGTGCCTGCGCGGCGTAACGCGCCGCATACCGGTCGCGCCCCACAACAAGCAAGTGGAACTGCGGGTGCAACTGCACGCCCGCGCATTGCGCGAGCGCAGCGATGGCGGCATCCAGCCCCTTGCGCGCGTAGCCCGAGCCGACGAAAACGAATACGGTTTCGCCCTCGGCGATGCCCCACTCGGCGCGTGCTGAACCCCGCAAGGCGGTGCGCCGCTGCGGATGGAAGTGCTGCAGGTCGACGCCGTTATGAATTACGTGCAGCTTCTCGGGCGCGACGCGAAACCGGCTCGCGATCTCATCTCGCACCATGGCGGAATTGCAGATCACCGCGCGCAGCCGCGGATGCTCGAACATGCGGCGCTCGGCCGCGCAGACATAGCGGTGATAAGGGTTCAGCGCCATGCCGAGGCGCTCGAGCGGCCCGGCGGCGGCGCGCCGCAGCTCCAGCCAGCGCTGGTGCACGCCGTCGCCGGCGCGGTAGATGTCGCAGCCGGGGATGCGCTCGTGCGACTGCACCAGGTCGAAGCCTCCGCCGCGCCAGGCGGCGCGCGCGGCGCGCGCGAACGAGCAGTCGCGCCACAGGTTGCCGGCATGGAACGGATCGACGCGCAGCATCCTGAGCCCGCCCTTGCCGGCGCCGGCCGCACCTTGAAGGCGGTTGCCGTCGCTGCCGACGCCATCCCTGCCGTTTCCATCCCTGCCGTTGCTATCCCATCTTCGCGCGATCAGCGTCACCTCGGCGCCGGCGCGCTCGAGCGCAGGCAGCGCGCGCTCGATGAAGCGCTCCGCGCCGCCGAACGAGTCGTAGCGCTGCCGCACGAGCGCGATGCGCACCCGTTTAGGACCTCTGCGCGAGCAACTGGCGCACCGCCGCGTGCACCTCGTCCACGGCGAGCGTGGTCAGGCACTCGCTCACCTTGCCGCCGCCGCAGCCGTCGTTGCCGCACGGGCGGCAGGTGTGGCCGCTCGCGACCACGCGGTGCGCCACCCGCCACGGTCCCCACTCGAGCTCGCCGCTGGGGCCGAACAGCGCCACCGCAGGCGTCCCTAGCGCGGCGGCAAGATGCATCGGCATCGAGTCCACGCCGATGAAGAGGCGCGCGCGCGCCGTCAGCGCGCCCAGTTCCTTGATCGAGAGCTTGCCGGCAAGGTTCACCGGCTTTCCGCGCGCCTGGCGCACGATCTCGCGGATGAAGCTGCTTTCCGGCTCCTCGGGCGCGGCTGTGAGCACCACCCGCTGCCCAGCGTCCGACAGCCGGCCGATCAATTCTGCGTTCTTCTCCGCCGGCCAGCACTTGAAGCTCCAGCGCGAAGCCGGATGCATGTGCACGAATTCGCGCTCGCGCAAGCCGCGCTCGGCGAGCAGCGCTGCGACGCGCGCCTCGGCGGCGGCGCCGGCCACGAATTGCACGCGGCGTTCCTCGGGCGAGGGCTGCAAGCCGATGCGGCGCAGGGCGTCGAGATTCAACTCCACCTGGTGCCGGCGCCCGTTGGCGAGCCGCGGGTACAGGTGCGTGAAGCTGCGCGCCCAGAAGCGCCCGCGTCCGGCCATTGCGGGCGCGACGCTGTAGCGCGCGCCGAGCAGGCGCGCGAGCGTCGCCCCGCGCGGCTGCTCGGAAAGATGCACGATCAGGTCGTAGCGCCGCGCGCGCAACGCCGAGAACAGCCGCCATTCGGCGAGCAGGCGCCTGAGGAGCGGCAGCCGGCGCCAGGCGCGCCCCACGACGTAGAGCTGGTCGAGCGCCGGATGCCCGGCGAGCATCGGCGCGGTATCGGCGTACACCAGGGCGTCGATCTCGGTGTTGGGCGCGTGCGCTTTCAATGCCCCAAGAACCGGCGAGGCGAGCAGCACGTCGCCGTGATGCCGCAGTTTCACCACCAGCGCGCGCGCAATTTCTCCAAGCGGAACGGCGTCCCTGGGCCCCTCTGGCATGCGGGGAAGATACACCAGCCCGGCGGCGCACGCCGGCCCGTGCGGGAACTGACGCTACGGCAATTTAACCGCGGCGCTGACGCCGAAAGTCCGCCCGGGAAGCGGATATACCGCGTAGCGGTCGGCGATGAACGCGCTGCGCACCGCGTAGGTGTAGTAATCGGCATCCAGCAGGTTGTTCAGCGTGAGCGCCAGCCGCCCCCAGCCGAAATCGCGGGCGAGCTTCAGGTCGAGCAGCGTATAGCCGGGAATCTTCACCCCCAGGGTGTTCGGCTCGTCGTTGTCCATGAACTGGCTGGACAGCGACGTGAGCGCACCCGAGAAACGCGTCGCCGCCCCGAGCTCCCAGACGAATGCCGCATTGAACTTGTGGCGCGGCACCAGCGGCACGGTCTTGCCGGCGATTGGAATGTCGGTGCCGATCGCGAACGGGCCGCCCGGGAGCACGCCTTCGAGGAACCTGGCGTCGGTATATGCGTAGCCTGCAGTGACGCGGAGGTCCTTGGCAGCCTGCCAGCTGCCCTCCAGCTCGACACCCTGCCGGCGCGAGGGCGGCAGGTTGGTGTTGCCGACGCCGGTGGAGAAGGGATCGAGGTGGATCTCGTCCTGCACGTCAATGCGGAACAGCGCCACGCGCACGCTGCCAGAGTGACCGCGGAACTCCGCGCCCACTTCATGGCTGATGGCGTGCTGCGGGTTGAGGATCTGGAACTGCGCCGCAAAGAAGGCGTCGTTCTCGTAGATCTCGTCCACGTTGACGAAGCGGAAGCTCCTGCCCGCGCGCGCGAACAGCGACACCGCCGGGCTGAATGCGTAGCGCAGCCCCAGCTCCCAGGCATCCTGCTTCTGCGTCGCCTGCGCCTGCGGCGCCGCGGTCTGGAAAAAATATCCCGGCGCCGTCGGATCGAGCGTGTCGCTGGCGGCGTATTTCACGCGCTCGTAGCGATAGCCTGCCAGCAGCTGCAACGCCGGCGTCACCTCTACCAGGTCCTGGAAGTAGTAGCCCTGCGTGTCCTGCGAAGTGCGCACGCGGTTGATCGGCTGGCCGACGTTCTGGGGCAGGTTGCTGCGCCGCGAGTCGTAGCTCCAGTCGTTCCAGTCGGCGCCGAGCGTGAGCCGGTGCTTGACGCCGCCGGTCGCGAAGGGGATGCGCAGCCGCGGCGTGAGCGAGCGCAATTCGAGCGTGTCGGCTTGGTAGCGCGGAAAGCCGTTCTGGTCGAAGTAGGCGTTCTGGTCCTTGTCGCGCCAGTCGTAGCCGATCGCGAGCTCGGCCTCGCCCATGCGATGCGCCAGCGTCAGGCCGGCGCGCTTGCCGTCGCGGCTCGAATAGTCGAGCGGCGTCTGCGCGCCGCGCGGGTCTGAGGCGTACTCGTTCAGCCCGATGGAAGGCTGCACGCGCCGCGCCCCCGGCAGCCGCAGATCTTGGTTGTCGCTGCCGGCGCGAACATCCAGAGTGGTGGCGGCGAGCGCCCAGCGCAGGTTGAAGGTGCCGTTTTTCTGCTCGTTGCGGTTGTTGGCGCGATAACCGTCGGAGCCGTAGCCGTAGGCCGAGGCATTGATGCCGAAACCGTCGTTGGCGTAGCTCGCGAGCAGCTGCCCCTCGGCAGTGTCGTAGCTCGCGACACGGCCGAAGGCCTCCAGGCCGAGGCCTCTCCCGAGCGGCGAGCGCGTCACGATGTTGATCACGCCGGAGGAAGCGCCCTCGCCGTAGAGCACGGCGCCGCTGCCGCGCAGGATCTCGATGCGCTCGACCGACGCAAGCGGAATCGTGGCCCACTGCGCGCTCGACAGGTCGATGTCCGAAAGCCGCCGTCCATCCACCAAGATGAGCGTGTTCTGCGGCCCGGTGACGCCGAAGCCGCGCAGGTCGATGCCGGTGACGGCGGCGTTGTTGCCGAAAAAATCCTTCATCGTGATGCCGGCCTGCGAGGACAGCAGCTCGGGCAGGGTGCGCGCGGCGCTCTGCGCGATTTCCTCGGCGGTGATGACGCTCACGCTCGCCGGCAGCTTGCGTACTTCCTCGGGAAAGCGCGTGGCGTTGACCAGCACCGCGTCCTCTGCTTGGGCAAACCCTGCCGGGTGCGGCACTACCAGCGCAGCGACGATCGTAGTCCATGCGGCTGCATGCATTGCTGTCCTTTCCGGCGTCGTCCCCGACGCGCAAAGAAGTCGCGAAACACGCTGCCAAGGCCGGTCTCCGGACTCGCGAGTAGCGGAACGATCCGCCGGGCGCACAGCCTTCCCGCCGGGCTTGTCGCCTGGCAGTGGCCGGTGTGTGCGCCCCCTCGCTTACCGTTGCGGGGGCAGTGCAGGCTTTGCGCCGCCCGTGTCGGCGGTCGCGCACCTGCTTCCCGTTTCATCCCCGGGAAAGATCGTTCCCGGGAACACCTTGCAACTGACAAAGATTATAGAAGATGGCGCCCGCCGGCGAGCCGGCTTGCGGCGCTCCAGAAGCCGGAAAACTCCTTGCGCGACGCCGCCTTGGCGCGCTGCGGCATGATCAGGAAACACATGCAGAAGCGGCTGTTATTTCTTGACGCTGCGTAAGATTTGCAACATAGTTCAAGCGTGGATATGGAGTTCAATGCGCTCGAAGGCAAGGTCGCGCAGTTTGTCGGCCTGTGCGAGCGCCTGCGGGCCGAGAACCACGACCTGAGGCAGCAGCTCACCACCGCGCGCAGCGATGCCAAGCGCCTGAACGAGCGCATCGAGAGCGCGAAGGCGAAGCTCGAGCAGCTGCTGCAGCGCCTGCCCGATTGAGCCGTCCGGCGCGCGCAATGGCAGACCAGGCCAAGACGATCGAGGTCAGCATTCTGGGGCGCAGCTATCGCGTTGCTTGCGAGGAGGGCGAACGCGAGGCGCTGCTGCAGGCGGTCGCCTACCTGGACTCCAAGATGGGCGAGATCAAGAAAGGCGGCAAGGTTAACGGCGCCGATCGCATCGCGGTTATGGCGGCGCTCAACATCGCGCACGAGTTGCTCAGCACCAGGCTCGGCGGCGGCTTTGACATCGGGCAGGCCAAGCGTAGAATCGCTTCGATCGAGGCGAAGCTCGACGCAGCGCTCGCCCAGCAGGAAAAATTATTCTGATTCCGGCGCCGCGCGGGCGGCGCGGGAATCGCAGGCCATGTTCCCTGCTGTGCTCGACCGGGCTCATATTTTCCGGACCGATAGCTTCCCAAGGTTGCTGCACCAAGCGTCACTGTTGTGATCGTCCCTCGCCTACGGCGTGCCGGACGAACCTGATGTGACCGGTAGGCGACCGCCCTGATTAGCAGGGTTCGGAGGCAGAGCCCACCGGCACAAGCGGGGGACTCCGATTAAATACTGGCTCATGAAAAGCGAGCCCGCCGAGTGCTCGATCGATGACTTGCTCGCGGCGCCCGGGCGCACCACGCCATGGAGCGGAGTGCGCAATTACCAGGCGCGCAATTTCATGCGCGATGCAATGAGCCCCGGAGACGGCGTGCTGTTTTTTCATTCCAGCTGCGCCGAGCCCGGCATCGCCGGCATTGCGGAGGTCGCCCGCGCGGCCTACCCCGACGCCACGCAGTTCGACCGCTCGAGCGCCTATTTCGACCCCAAGGCGACGCGCGCCGCGCCACGCTGGTTCAACGTCGAGGTGCGCGCGTTGCGCAAGACGCGCCTGCTGCCGCTCGCCGAGCTGCGCCGGCACCGGTCGCTGGCGAAAATGTGGGTGCTGCGGCGGGGCAGCCGTCTTTCGATCACGCCGGTCAGCGCGGCGCAATGGAACTACGTGACCTGGACGCTGCTCGCCGCGTGAAACCCGCCCCACAGCCAAGCCTGGCGCCGTTACGCAACGACACTCTGCTCAGGGCGCTCGCCCGGCAGCCTACCGGCCACACGCCGATCTGGCTGATGCGCCAGGCGGGGCGCTACCTGCCGGAATACAACGCCACCCGCGCGCGCGCCGGAAGTTTCCTCGCCTTGGCCAAGAACCCCGCGCTCGCCACCGAAGTGACGCTGCAGCCGCTCGATCGCTTTCCGCTCGATGCGGCGATTCTGTTCTCCGACATCCTGACGGTGCCCGATGCCATGGGGCTGGGGCTTTATTTCTCCGACGGCGAGGGCCCGCGCTTCGAGCGGCCGCTGCGCGACGAGGCGGCGATCCGGCGGCTCGCGGCGCCCGACCCGGCGAGCGAGCTTGCCTACGTGCTCGACGCGGTGCGCGAGATCCGGCGGGCGCTCGCCGGCAGGGTGCCGCTGATCGGTTTCTCGGGCAGCCCCTACACCCTCGCCTGCTACATGGTCGAAGGCTCGGGCAGCGACGATTTCCGCACCTTGAAGCAAATGCTGTACTCGCGCCCCGACCTGCTGCACCGCATCCTCGAAGTCAACAGCCGCGCGGTCACCGATTATCTGAACGCGCAGATCGAGGCAGGCGCGCAAGTGGTGATGATCTTCGACACCTGGGGCGGAAACCTGAGCGCGGCCGGTTACCAGGAATTCTCGCTCGCCTACACTCGCAAGGTGCTCGGCGCGCTCAGGCGTGAAGCCGAAGGCCGGCCCGTGCCGGCGATCCTGTTCACGCGCGGCGGCGGCGTGTGGCTCGATTCGATCGCTGCCAGCGGTTGCGACGCTGTCGGCCTCGATTGGACGGTGGACCTCGGGCGCGCGCGCCAGCAGGTCGGCGAACGGGTCGCGCTGCAAGGCAATCTCGATCCAAGCGCGCTGCTGGCGCCGCCGGCGAGCGTGCGCGCCGAGGCGCGCCGCGTGCTGGATGCTTACGGCGCCGCGCCCGGCCACGTTTTCAACCTCGGCCACGGCATTTCGCCGGTGACCAAGGTCGAGGCAGTCGCCGCGCTGGTAGACGAAGTGCGCACTTACAGCAGCAAGCTCAGGGCCCGCCTGGCGTGAGCCGCCGGCGCGCCGGCACCGTACGGCCCAGTTATGCACAAAAGCGGCTACGCCCCGGGAAATGCAGGCCCCAATCGCGCCCCTCTAGCTAGCGTTTTGCAAGTCTCTGATGATGCTAGGGAATTTCCAGTACTTTCCGAGCCCCTCGAGGCGCTGGGAATAAACCTGTGGACAAGTTGCCCAAGGGTGACATTTTTGTCCACAAACTTATCAACAACCCGCTGCACTTCCGGAATTTTCCTTTGCGAAGCAAGGGGAACGGCGCGCAAAGCAACGCTGCAAATCAACTTCGGCGACTAAGCTTCGGCGGGCTTGCGGGAAAACGCGCCTGAAAAAATCCGCATCCCTCTGCCGATGAAAATCGCACGCGTCGCGCTCGACGTTCCGGTTGCAACGCTGTTCGACTATTCGTTCCATGAGGCGTCGCCGGCGCACGTCGGTGACCGCGTGGTGGTGCCGTTCGGCGCGCGCCAGCGCGTCGGCGTCGTGATCGAGACCGCGGCCCGCAGCGATGTTACTGCCGCGCGCTTGAAAGACATCGCCCGCGTGCTCGACGACGCGCCCCGACTCGCCCCGGACTGGATCGAGCTGATGCGGTTCCTGGCCGCTTACTACCAGCGGCCGCTCGGCGAGACCGTCGCCGGCGCGCTGCCGCCGCGCCTGCGCTCGCTCAAACCGCTGCCGCGCAAGCGCGCCGACGAAGCGCTGGCTGCGGGCCATCGCTTCGTGCCGAACCACGAGCCGAACGCGGCGCAGCGGGACGCCATCGCACGGATCAGCGCCGCGAGCGGCAGCTTTGCGGCGTTTCTGCTCCACGGGATTACAGGAAGCGGCAAGACCGAGGTCTATCTGCACCTCATCGCCGCGGTGCTCGCGCGCGGCAGCCAGGCTCTGGTGCTAGTCCCAGAGATCAGCCTGACGCCCCAGCTCGAGGCGCGCTTTCGGGCCGCTTTTCCAGAGACCCGCATCGCGGTGCTGCACAGCGGCCTGAAGGACAGCGCGCGCACCCACTCATGGATCGATGCTGCTCGCGGCGACGCCGGGATCGTCCTCGGCACCCGCTTGGCGGTGCTGGCGCCGCTCGCCCGCCTGGCGCTCGTGATCGTGGACGAGGAGCATGACCCCTCGTTCAAGCAGCAGGAGGGCTTGCGCTACTCGGCGCGCGATACGGCGGTGCTGCGCGCCAAAATTGCGCGCTGCCCGGCGGTGCTCGGCACGGCGACGCCATCGCTCGAAACCTGGCACAACTGCCGCGCCGGGCGCTATGAGCTGCTCGCGCTGCCCGAGCGGGCGGTTCCGGGCTCCAGGCTGCCTTCGGTGGCAACGGTCGACCTGCGCGCGGCGACGGTGGAGCACGGTTTCGCCAAGCCGCTGCTCGAGGCGATCCGGGTGCGCCTCGCGCGAGGCGAGCAGAGCCTGGTGTTCATCAACCGCCGCGGTTATGCGCCGGTGCTCGCGTGCGAGGCCTGCGATTGGGCCGCCGGATGCGAGCGCTGCAGCGCGAAGCTCGTGCTGCACACCGCCGACCGCGCCTTGCGCTGCCACCACTGCGGCGCCGGGGCGCCAATCCCGCGCACTTGCCCGGTGTGCGGCAACGTGGACCTGCGCGCCCACGGGCGCGGCACGCAGCGGGTCGAGGAGTCGCTCGCGGCGCTGTTTCCGCAAGCACGCATCGTGCGCATCGACCGCGACAGCGCGCGGCGCCGGGGCGAGCTCTCGCGCGCGCTCGAAGGCATCCACAGCGGCGAAGCCGACATCCTGGTCGGGACGCAGCTGCTCGCCAAAGGGCACGATTTCCCGGGGCTAACGCTGGTGTGCGTGTTGAACGCCGACAGCGCTCTGCTCTCCACCGATTACCGCGCAGCCGAGCGCCTGTTCGCCACATTGGCGCAGGTTTCGGGCCGGGCGGGCCGGCGTGAGGAGGCGGGCGAAGTGCTGGTGCAGACGCGTTACCCGGGCCACCCGTTGTTCCGCGCCCTCGAGCGCCACGATTACGCCGGCTTTGCCGAATCGCAGCTCGCCGAGCGCAAGAGCGCCGGCTTTCCGCCCTGGGTGCACGAGGCGGCACTGCGCGCCGAGGCGCGCCAGCTCGACACCACGATGGCGTTCCTGCGCCATGCGGCTGCCCTGGTTACGCCGCCGGACGAAGTGCGCATCTACGACCCGGTGCCGCACGTGATCACACGCCGCGCCGGCTTCGAGCGCGCGCAACTGGTGGTGCAGTCGGGCTCGCGCCCGGCGTTGCAAGAGTTCCTGCGCGCCTGGAGCGAAGCGCTGCAGGCAGCGGCGCCGAAAGGCGTGCGATGGCACCTGGATGTGGACCCGATCGAGTTCGACTAGGCGCTCGCCGTTATAATTCGCGCCCTTCCAATGGACGCCAAGGCCCATGTCGCCGCGCTGCTCCGGGACGCGCTGGCAAAGGTTGCTGCCGAAGCCGCCGACGCCGAGATTGTGCTCGAGCGGCCGCGCGAGGCGGCGCACGGCGATTTCGCCTGCAGCGTCGCGCTGCAGCTTGCCAAGCGGCTGAAGCGAAACCCGCGGCAGCTGGCCGAGGCGCTGGCTGCCGCGATGCGCGCGCTGCCTGCCTTCGCCGACGGCACCGTAGCGAGCGTGGAGGTCGCGGGCGCCGGCTTCATCAACGTGCGTCTCGCGCCGCGCGCCAAGCACTCGGTGGTGGCGCGCGCGCTCGCCGAGGGCGCTGATTTTGGGCGCGGCCGGCCGCAGCGCGCCGAGCGCATCCAGGTCGAGTTCGTGTCCGCCAACCCAACCGGGCCGCTGCACGTCGGCCACGGGCGTTGCGCTGCCTACGGCGCGAGCCTCGCCAGCGTGCTCGCCTTCGCCGGCCACCAGGTGCAGCGCGAGTTCTACATCAACGACGCTGGCAGGCAGATGGACATCCTCACGCTCTCGGTCTGGCTGCGCTACTTGGAGGGGCAAGGGGGGCAAGGCGCCGCGGTCGCGTTCCCCGAGGATGGCTACCGCGGCGACTATGTGCGCGAGATCGCCGCCGCGCTCGCCGCGGCGCATGGCGCGAAGCTTGCGCGCGACGCTGCGGCGCTGCCTGCTGCGGCCTCCGGCGCCGATCCGGACGCCGCGCTCGATGCACTCATTGCGCGCGCCAAGACGCTGCTCGGAGAGGGCTGGCGCACGCTGCACGGCTTCGCGCTCGAGCGCATGCTCGCCGACCAGAAGGACGACCTGGCGGGCTTCCGGGTCGCGTTCGATCGCTGGTTCTCCGAGCAGTCGCTGCACGATTCGGGCGCGGTGGCGCAGGCGGTCGCGCGGCTCAGCGAACGCGGCCACCTGTACGAGAAGGACGGCGCGCTGTGGTTCCGCTCCAGCGCCTTCGGTGACGAAAAGGACCGCGTGGTGCGCCGCGAGAACGGGCAATACACCTACTTCGCCTCCGACATCGCTTACCACGCCGACAAGTTCGCGCGCGGCTACGACCGCGTGGTGGACGTCTGGGGCGCGGACCATCACGGCTACATCGCGCGCGTCAAGGGTGCGCTCACGGCGCTCGGCCTCGACCCCGAGCGGCTGACGGTGGCGCTATACCAGTTCGCGGTGCTGTACCGCGGCGGCGAGAAGGTCGCCATGGGCAAGCGCTCGGGCGAGTTCGTCACGCTGCGCGAGCTGCGCCGCGAGGTCGGCGACGACGCGGCGCGCTTTTTCTACGTGCTGCGCAAGTCCGACCAGCACCTCGATTTCGACCTCGACCTGGCGAAGAGCGAATCCACCGACAACCCGGTGTACTACGTGCAGTACGCGCACGCCCGGGTGTGCAGCGTGTTCGCGCAATGGGGCGGCGCTCCGGCCGGGCTGCGCGGCGCGGCGCTTGAGCTGCTCGGCGGCGAGCGCGAGCTGGCGCTGATGCAGCGCCTGGCGGAATTCCCGCAGGCGGTCGAGGCAGCGGCGCGCGAGCTGGCACCGCATTCGCTCGCGTTCTACCTGCGCAGCCTCGCAGGCGAATTCCACAGCTACTATAATGCCGAGCGCGTTCTGGTCGAGGACGAGGCGCTGCGCGCGGCGCGCCTGGCGCTGTGCGCGGCGGTGCGCCAGGCGCTCGCCAACGGCCTCGCGCTCCTCGGCGTCAGCGCGCCGGAAAAAATGTGATGCCCAAGCCAGCCCGAAAGCACACCGCTTCGCGCCGCCGCGCCGGCGGCGGCTTTTTGCTCGGCGCCTTCATCGGGCTCATCATCGGGCTCGCGATCGCGCTGGGCGTGGCGTTTTACCTCAACAAGACCCCGATTCCGTTCCTCGGCAAGGCAAAACCGGCCGCGGGCAAGGAGGCCGGCTCGGACCCCGCCAAGCCGCCGGCCATCGCCGGGATGCCTCAGGCCGGCGGGCTACCCAAGCCTGCGGGCGAGAAACCGAAGTTCGATTTCTACCGCATCTTGCCCGGCGGCGAGGAAACCGTCACGGACCGGCAGCTTAAAGACGCCGCCAAGGCGGCCAAGATTCAACCGGAAGCGGCCAAGGACGTTTATTACATCCAGGCGGGCTCGTTCCAGAACCCGGCCGACGCCGACAACCAGAAGGCAAAACTCGCGATCCTGGGGCTGGAATCGAGCGTCGAGCCGACCACGTTGCCCGACAAGGGCACCTGGTACCGGGTGCGGCTCGGGCCCTACACCCGGCTGGAGGATCTGAACCGCGTGCGCCAGCTGCTGGCGCAGAACGGATTCGATGCCAGCCTGGTCAGACTCAAGGACAGCGCTACAAGGACCAACTGAGGAACAGCATGCGCAATCAACGTCGAACCCTGCTCGCCGCGCTGGCGCTTGCGCCGCTGCTGGCGCGCGCCCAGCAGCCGCGCCCCGGCTCCGAGTACACCACGCTCGCCGTGGAACAGCCGGTGGAGGCCGCGGGCAAGATCGAGGTCACCGAGTTCTTCTGGTACGGCTGCCCGACCTGCTACAAGTTCGAGCCGCTGCTCGAGTCCTGGATCCCGAAGCTCCCGGCCGACGCGCAGTTCCGCCGCGTGCCGGCAGTGTTCAGCGAGCGCTGGGCGCGCGATGCGGCGGTCTACTACGCGTTCGAGGCGCTCGGCCTGGTGGAGCGTCTGCACCGGCCGTTTTTCGACGCCATCCATCGCGACAAGCTGCAGCCGGAAAAGCCCGAAGCGCTGGGCGAATGGCTCGAGCGCAACAAGGTCGACCGCAAGCGCTTCGACGACGCCATCAAGTCCTTCGGCGTGCAGAGCAAGGTCAAGCGCGCGGCGCAGATGTCGGGCGCCTACAAGCTGGACGGCGTGCCGACGCTTGCGGTGCACGGCCGCTACACCATCCAGATCGAGCAGGGGCGCGGCTTCGAGGGCATGCTGCAGGTCGCCGAGCACCTGATCGGCGTTACCCGCAAGGCACTGCAGGCAAAGAAATAGTTGATGCGGACGGCGTGCCGCGCCGCCGCACCAACTTCGCGCGATGGAGCGGACGCAAGCGCCGCTCATCGCGCGATCACTCCGCCGGAGGTTTGCGCCAGACGGTGCGAATCGGCGCTAGCTTGCCGCCGGCCGAGATCCAGGCGTCGATGCCGCCGCGGTACCAGTACACCTCGCTATAGCCAAGCTTCGCCGCGCGCAGCGCCGCGTTGTACGACAGCCAGCAGCGGGTGCCGGCGCAGAAAAACACCAGCGCGCGCCCGCGGTCGCCCTCGGTGAGCTGCTCGAGCGACTTGGCCAAATGCCCCTGCAGCGCGTCGTCGAACGAAGAGCCGCGCCCCGCGCCGGGAAGCCAGATCGCCCCGGGCAACGAATCGTGGCCCTGGTCCCCGATCACGTCCAGCAACAGGGGCCGCTGCGGCGGGTCGCGCTCCATCCAGGCGCGCAGCTGCGGCGTCATGACGGCCTTCGCGCCCGGCACTTCGCGCGGCGTCGGCGCCGCGTAGTTGATGAGGCGCAATTCGCCCGTCGGCGCAACACCGTAATCGATCGCCTCGTCCGTCTGCGCGCTGGCGCCCGCGGCGATCAGCGCAGCAACCGTGAACCAAAGGATGCGATGCATAGGGAGCGCATTATGCCTTCGGCGGGGGCGCGGGCCCTGCAGCCGGGCGCGGGCAATCGAGGTAGACTTTGCGCGCCCTCGGCTGCCCGCAGATCGCGCATGACGAATTCAATCGCCCGCATCGCCCTGCTGCTCCTGTTCGCCGCTGCCTGCGCGGCGCGCGCGCAAGTGCCGGTCGCGGGACGCGACTATCAGGTGCTCGAGCCGCCGCGGCCGGCCATCGGCGGCCAGCAGGTCGAGGTGATCGAATTCTTCTACTACGGTTGCCCGGTGTGCTACGAGGCCCAGCCGCACATCGCACGCTGGCTGCTGAGGACCGGCGGCGACGTCGTATTGCGCCGCGTGCCCGCCACCAGTTTCGAGGGCGGCGAGAGCTTCGCGCTCACTTTCTACGCCCTCGAGGCGACCGGAGACCTGGCGCGGCTGCACTGGCCGGTGTACGACAACCACCACTTCGACGACAAGCGCCTCAACCAGGAAGCGCGCCTGCTCGAATGGCTGCGCGGCAACGGCGTCGACGCCGAGCGCTTCCGCGAGGTGCGCAACTCGGCAGAGATCAAGGCAAGGGCGGCGGCGGCGGACAAGACCTTCGATGCTTACAACGTGCGCGGCGTGCCCGCGTTCGCGGTGGACGGCAGGTACCTGACCTCGGCGCGCATGGCGGGCAGCGTGCGGCAGATGATGAGCGTGGTCGAGCACCTGGTGGACCTGGCGCGCGACGAGCGGCGCAAGAAGTAGCGGGCGACGCCGGATGGCGCGCCGTATCTTCATCACGGGCGCTTCTGCGGGGATCGGCGCGGCTCTGGCGCGCCACTATGCCTCTGCCGACACCGTGCTGGGGCTCGCCGCGCGACGCAAGGACGAGCTGCAGGCGCTCGCCTCCACCGTGCCCGGGGAATGCGCGGTGTATCCCCTGGACGTCAGTGACATCGCGGCGCTCGAGGCCGCGGCAAAGGATTTCATGGACCGGTTCGGCGTCCCGGACTTGGTGATCGCCAACGCCGGCGTCTCGGTCGGCACGCACGGCGACGAGTTGCGCGACGTCGCCAAGCTGCGCCGCGTGCTCGACGTGAATCTCGCCGGGCTCGCCGCCACGCTCGCCGCATTCGCCCCGGGCATGCACGCCGCAGGCCACGGCACGCTCGCCGGGATCGCCAGTGTCGCCGGGTTCCGCGGCTTGCCCGGTGCCGGCGCTTACAGCGCCTCCAAGGCGGGCGCGATTGCGTGGCTGGAGAGCCTGCGCACCGAGCTCGCCGGCAGCGGCGTCGCCGTGGTCACGATCTGCCCCGGCTACGTCGACACTCCGATGACGCGCGTCAACAAATACCGCATGCCGTTCCTGCTCGGCGCCGACGAGGCGGCACGCCGCATCGCGCGCGCCATCGGGCACAAGCGGCGCCTGGCGGTGATCCCCTGGCAGATGGCGCTGGTGGCGGTCGTGCTGCGGGCGCTGCCGCGCTGGCTCTACGACCGGCTGGTGCGCCGCGCGCCGCGCAAGCCGCGCGACATCGCGATCTGAGCCGATCGCACGGCGGCAAAGTGTAAAGCGTGACTTTACACTTCGGCTATTTCGCCCTGGCGCCCAGCCGCAGCATGGCGTAGCTGCCGGGCGCGTCCTCGAGCGCCTTCAGGCCGCGGTCGCCCGGCACGCGCGCGGCGACCTTCGAAGAGCCGCTGCCCGTCTCTTGATTCCTTGCATCGATCCAAGCCTGCCAGTCGCTCCACCACGATCCCGGGTGCTGGGTCGCAGTGCTGAACCAATCGTCCGCGCTATCGGGGAGCGCCTCGTTGCTCCAATAGCAGTACTTCTTCGCCGCCGGCGGGTTGACGATGCCGGCGATGTGCCCGGAGCCACCGAGCACGAAGCGCACCTTGCCGCCGAGGTAGCGCGCGCCCTTGTAGGTGGTCTTCCACGGCGCAATGTGATCCTCGGCCGTGGAGATGAAGTAGGCGGGCAGCTTGACCTTGGAGATGTCCACCGGCACGCCGGCGAGCGTGATGCCGCCCGGCACTCCGAGCAGGTTCTTCATGTACATGTTGCGCAGGTAGAAACTGTGCATCCGCGCCGGCATGCGCGTCGAATCCGAGTTCCAGTACAGCAGGTCGAACGGGAACGGGTCCTTGCCGAGCAGGTAGTTGTTGATGACGAACGACCACACCAGGTCGTTGGAGCGCAGCAGGTTGAAGGTCGAGGCCATCTCCGATCCTTCCAGGTAGCCGCGCTCGTTCATCCTGCGCTCCAGGTTCTGGACCTGCTGCTCGTCGATGAACACCCCCAGCTCGCCCGGCGCCGAGAAATCCAGCAGGCTGACAAAGAAGGTCGCGCTCGCAACCCGGTCGTCGCCCTTGGCCGCAAGGTGCGACAGCATGCAGCCGAGCAGCGTGCCTCCAAGGCAATAGCCGATGAAATTCACCTTGCGCTCGCCGGTGGCGCGCTCCACCGCATCGAGCGCGGCGAGCGGCCCCTCGAGCATGTAGTCCTCGAAGCCTTTCTGCGCCAGCTTGGCGTCCGGATTGACCCACGAGACCACGAACACCGTATGGCCCTGCGCGGTGGCCCACTTGATGAAGGAGTTCTCCGGCCGCAGGTCGAGGATGTAGTACTTGTTGATCCAGGGCGGGACGATGATCAGCGGCCGGCGGTACGCCTCCTTGGTCGCCGGCGCGAACTGGATCAGCTGCATGAGGTCGGTCTGGAAGACCACCTTGCCGGGCGAGGCGGCGACGTTGCTGCCGAGCTTGAAGGCGTCTTCGTCGGTCATGCTGATGCGCAGCTGGCCGTCGCCCTTCTCGATGTCGTCGAGCAGGTTGGAGAGGCCCTTGAGCAGGTTCTGGCCGCCGCTGGCGAGCGTCTCGCGCAGCACCTGCGGATTGGTGAGCACGAAGTTCGAGGGCGCGAGCGCGTCCACGTACTGGCGCGTGAAGAAGGCGACCTTCTTGCGCGATTCCTCAGGCAGGCCCTCCACGCTCGACACCGCGTGCTGGATGTGGCGCGACGCGATCAGGTAGGACTGCTTGACGTAATCGAACAGGAAGTTCGAGTTCCAGTCCTCGTCCCGAAAGCGCGCGTCGCCCTTGGCGGGCTCTGCCACCGGCCGCGAGCCCAAGCCGAGCAGCTTCATCCAGCTCGAATGCCACAGCTGCATGTAGTCGAGCGCCATGCTGGTGGAGAACGCCGCCAGCGCCATCGGATTGGAAAGCATGCGCGAATACAGGTCCATGTAAGCCTTGGCGATGCCCAGTTCGTCGCTCACCGCAGCGCCGACGCCGTTGGCGACGTGCTTCTGCGCGAACTCGCCCAGGATGCGCGCCGCGCGCTCGGCGACGTCGCGATAGACCGCCGCGACCTCGTTGGGCTTGATGCCTGCGACCTTGTCTTGCATTGCGGTTCCTTCCTCAGGCGGCGAAGCGCACCACGCCATCCGGGCCGACCTCGCGGCGCGCGCGCTTCGCATAGTAAAGGCAGTGCAGGTGAGCGATCGACTCGCCCATGGCGAAGAACACCTGGCTCTTGCCGAGCTTGCGGCGAAACAGCACCTCGAGCGCGGCGGCGGCGGTCTGCGGCGCCCGGGCGCACGCCTGCTCGAGCTCGGCGAGGCGCACCTCGTGGTGCGCCTCGAGCGCTGCCACGCGCGCGTGGGCGCCGCGAAACGGCGCGCCGTGCGAAGGCAGCACCAGCACGTTCGCCGGCAGCGCGCGGTAGCGCGCGACCGAGTCCAGGAACAGCTGCAGCGGGTTGGCACCGGGGTCGATGGGCCGCACCGCGACGTTGGTCGAGATCCTGGGCAGCAGCATGTCGCCCGAAATCAGCACGCCGAGCGCTTCGCAGTAGAGCGACGCGTGCTCGGGGGCGTGGCCATAGCCGACCATCAATCGCCAGTCCCTGCCGCCGATCTCGATGCGGTCGCCCTCCAGCATGCGCCGGTGCGCAAGCGGGAATTCGGGCACCAGCGAGCGGTACAGGTCACCGCGCTCGAGCAGCGCCGTGCAGCTCGCCTCGTCCAGGCCATGGGCGCGGAACAGCTCGACCGTGGCGCGCGGCGTGTAGTTGGCGAAGCCGTCGCGCACCGCGTGCACCGTGAGGTACTCGGCGCGCGTCATCCACATCTCGACGCCGAAGCGCTGGCACAGCCATTGCGCGTTGCCGGCGTGGTCGGGGTGGTAGTGGGTCACGATCACGCGCCGCACCGGCTTGCCCCCCAGCCGCGCCGCGAACACCTGCTCCCAGTGCCCGCGCGTGGCCGCGTTGCCGATGCCCGTGTCGACGATGGTCCAGCCCGAGCCGCTTTCGTTTTGGTCCTCGAGCAGCCAGAGGTTGATGTGGTCGAGCTCGAATGGCAGCGGCATGCGCAACCAATGCACCCCCGGCGCGACCTCGAGGGTCGTGCCTGCTTCGGGCAGCTGCGGGAATGGAAACTCGAGCGGGTTGGACATAGCGGCTGGATGGCTGCAGGGCGGAGGCGACCGGAGCGAAAGGCCCGGGTCATCCGGTCCATCCGAGCTAGAATCCACGCACCGGCAGAGATTATCGCCGCAGCGCAGCATCCGGGGCAACCCGCCGCATGAACCAGGACCCACTCTCCACCGAACGCGACCAGTACTCGATCAGCGAGTTGGCGCGTGAGTTCGATGTAACGCCGCGCGCCATCCGCTTCTACGAGGATCAGGGTCTGCTGGCGCCGCGGCGCGACGGTCAGCGGCGCATTTACACCTTGCGCGACCGAACGCGCCTGAAACTAACTCTGCGCGGCAAGCGGCTCGGGCTGACGCTGTCGGAGATCCGGGACCTGATCGACATGTACGAGCCCGGCCGGGACGAGCGCCCGCAACTGGAGCGCTTCCTTGCCGTGCTCGAGACGCACAAGGCGGCGCTCGAGCGCCAGCGAGAGGACATCGCGGCGCAGCTCGCCGAAATCGCCGCCTTCGAGAAGCGCGTGCGCAAGCAACTCGGCGGGCGGCGGCGGACCTGAGCGTGCGTCGCCATGGGCCTGCGGGCGCCAAATTGACGTTTACGTAAACGTAAAGTAGGCTCCGGGGCGCTGCCCGCAGCCCCGAGCGGCCGCCGCGATTCGGAGCCACCGCCATGGAAATCCCTGCACTGAGTTTCGAGCACGGCGAGAGCATCGCGCTGCTGCGCGCCACGGTGCGCGATTTCGCCGCGCGAGAGATCGCGCCACGCGCCGACGCCATCGACCGCTCGAACGAGTTCCCGATGGACCTGTGGCGCAAGCTCGGCGCCCTCGGCCTGCTCGGCGTGACGGTTGAGGAGGATTATGGCGGCACCAACATGGGTTACCTCGCGCACATCGTCGCGGTGGAGGAGATCTCGCGCGCCTCGGGCGCAATCGGGCTGTCGTACGGCGCGCACTCCAACCTGTGCGTCAACCAGATCTGCCGCAACGGCAGCGAGGCGCAGAAGCGCCGCTACCTGCCCGGGCTGATCAGCGGCGAGTCCGTGGGGGCGCTCGCGATGAGCGAGTCCGGCGCCGGCTCCGACGTGGTCGGCATGCGGCTGCGCGCTGAGAGAGTAACAAGCGGGCGCGGCGATCACTACGTCTTGAACGGCAACAAAATGTGGATCACCAACGGCCCGGATGCCGACGTGCTGGTGGTCTATGCCAAGACCGACGCCAATGCCGGTCCACGCGGCATCACCGCGTTCCTGGTCGAGAAAGGCATGAAGGGATTCTCCACCGCGCAGAAGCTCGACAAGCTCGGCATGCGCGGCTCCAACACCTGCGAGCTGGTATTCCGCGACTGCGAGCTGCCGGCGGCGAACATTCTCGGCGGCGAAGGCCGCGGCGCGAATGTGCTGATGAGTGGTCTCGACTACGAGCGCGCGGTGCTCGCCGGCGGGCCGCTCGGCATCATGGCCGCCTGCCTCGACGTGGTCATGCCCTACGTGCACGACCGCAAGCAGTTCGGCCAGCCGATCGGCGAGTTCCAGCTGATGCAGGGCAAGCTCGCCGACATGTACACCACCTTCTCGGCCTGCCGCGCCTACGTCTACGCCGTCGGCCAGGCGCTCGACCGCGGCGAGACCACGCGCAAGGACGCAGCCGGCGCGATTCTCTACGCCGCGGAGAAAGCCACCTGGATGGCGGGCGAGGCGATCCAGGCGCTGGGCGGCATGGGCTACATCAACGAGACGCCCACCGGGCGCCTGTGGCGCGACGCCAAACTCTACGAGATCGGCGCCGGCACCTCCGAGATCCGGCGCTGGCTGATCGGGCGCGAGCTGTTCGCGGAAACTGCCTGATGGCGCGCCTCGCCACGCCGCTCTCGCTGGCGCTCGGCCTGCGCCTGCCGATCATCCAGGCGCCGATGGCGGGCGGACCGTCGTCGCAGGAGCTGGTCGCAGCCTGCTCCAATGCGGGTGTGCTCGGATCGTTTGGTTTCGCCTACACCCAGCCCGAGGAGATGAAAAAGCAGGCCGCGTGGGTGCGCGCGCAGACTGACCGGCCCTTCGGCATCAACCTGTTCGTGGCGCCGCAGCCCGCGCCGATCGACGCGCTGCACCAGAGCGCGGCGATCGCGGCACTTTCGCCGTGGTACGCCGAGATGCAATTGCCTCCGCCGCAAGCCGCAGTGCCGCCCTACGCGCCCGATCTCCAGGCGCAGCTCGCCGCGGTGGCTGTGATCCGCCCAGCGGTGTTCACCGCGCACCTGGGCGAGTTGGAAGCGAAATGGATCGCCGAATTCAAGGCGCTCGGCATCAAGCTGGGGGCGAGTGCCACCGGCGTCGCGGAAGCCAAGCGCGCAGAGGCCCTGGGTTTCGATTTCGTGATCGCGCAGGGCGGCGAAGCGGGTGGCCACCGCGGCACCTGGCTGCGCGATCCGCAGGAAGCGCTCACCGGCACGCTCGCCCTCACGCGCCTGATCGTGCGCGCGGTCGGCATTCCCGTGGTCGCGGCGGGCGGCATCATGGACGGCGCCGGCATCGCTGCGGTGCTCGCCCTGGGCGCACAGGCGGCGCAACCCGGGACTGCCTTCATCCCCTGCCCAGAGAGCGGCGCGCCGCAGGTGCACAAGCAGGCGATCCTCGATGCGCGCGAAGACGACACCCGCATTACCGAGCGCTTCTCGGGCCGTGCCGCGCGCGGCATCGCCAACCGTTTCCTGCGCGAGGCCGAAGCCAAGCACCTGCCGAAAATCGCCTTCCCGGCGCAGAACAAGCTCACCACAGCCCTGCGCCAAGCCTCGGCCAAGGCAGGCAAGCCCGATTTCTACGCGCTCTGGGCGGGGCAGGCGGCGCCGCTCGCGCGAGCGCTGCCCGCCGCAGAGCTCATCGCCCAGCTCGAAGCCGAAACCCTCGCCACGCTGCGACGCCTCGCCGCACTCACCAGGGAGTAAGCCATGCAAGCCGACCCGATCGTCATCGTTTCCTGTGCCCGCACTCCCATGGGCGGTTTCCAGGGGGAGTTGAAGAGCTTTGCCGCGCCCGAGCTCGGCGCCGCCGCGATCCGCGCCGCGGTAGAGCGCGCCAAGATCGAGCCCGAGGCGGTGCAGGAGGTCATCATGGGTTGCGTGCTGCCTGCGGGCCAGGGCCAAGCGCCGGCGCGCCAGGCGGCGCTCGGCGCTGGTTTGCCGCTCGCCGCAGGCTGCACCACGGTCAACAAGATGTGCGGCTCGGGCATGAAGGCGGCGATGTTTGCGCACGACCTGCTCGCCGCGGGCAGTGCCGAGGTCATCGTCGCCGGGGGCATGGAATCGATGACCAACGCGCCGTACCTGCTGCCCAAGGCGCGCGCCGGCCTGCGCATGGGCCACGCCCAAGTGCTGGATCACATGTTCTACGACGGGCTCGAGGACGCCTATACAAGAGGGGAAAAAGGCGGGGGCCGCCTGATGGGCACTTTTGCCGAGGACTGCGCGCAGAAGTACGCGTTCAGCCGCGAAGCGCAGGACGAGTTCGCCATCGCCTCGCTGAAGCGCGCGCAGAAGGCCAATACCGAGGGCCACTTTGCGTGGGAGATCACGCCGCTCGCCATCAAGGCGGGCAAGGAAGAGCGCTTTGTGGAGATGGATGAGCAGCCGTTCAAGGCGAACCTGGAGAAGATCCCGACGCTGAGGCCGGCGTTTCGCAAGGACGGCACCGTGACCGCCGCGAATTCGAGCTCGATCTCCGACGGCGCCGCGGCGCTGGTGATGATGCGCCGCTCGAGTGCCGAGCAGCGCGGCCTGGCGCCGATCGCCGCGGTGATCGGCCACTCGACCCACGCTCAGGAGCCGGGCTGGTTCACCACCGCCCCGGTCGGCGCCATCGCGAAGCTCTTTGAGCGCACCGGCTGGAGCGCCGGCAGCGTGGACCTGTACGAGATCAACGAAGCGTTTGCCGTCGTCGCCATGGCGGCGATGCGCGAGCACGGCCTGCCGCACGACAAGGTGAACGTGCATGGTGGCGCCTGCGCCCTCGGCCACCCGATCGGTGCCTCGGGCGCGCGCCTTTTGGTGACGCTCATCGGCGCACTGAAGAAATACGGCGGCCGGCGTGGCGTGGCCTCGCTGTGCATCGGCGGCGGCGAGGCGACCGCGATGGCGCTCGAGCTGCTGTAAAGGCAAGCGCGTGAAGGCCAGCAAGCGTGCGCTGCAGGCGCTGCTCGACGGCGAAAAGTTCCTGCGCCCATGGGGGTTTCGCGTGGTGCGCGCCGGGGTCGCCGGCTGCACCGTTGAGCTGCCGCACCAGGAGGCGCTCGAGCGCCCGGGCGGCATCATCAACGGGCCGGCGCTCATGGCCGCGGCCGATGTCGCCATGTGGCTGGCGATCAAGGTTCGCCTCGGCATGAAGCACGACGCGCTCACTTCCGAGCTCAACACCTCGTTCCTCGCCCCGGCGCGCAGCGAGCACGTGTATTGCACCGCGCGCATCCTGAAGCTGGGCCGGCGCCGCATCTACGGCGTGGCGGAGTGCCACGGCGGCGGCGGTCGGCTGTTCAGCCACCACACCGTCACCTACGTGCGTCCGGACTGACATGCCGCTCGCCGAACACCACCAGAGCATCCGCGACGCCGTGCGCCGCTTCGCGCGCGAGCGCCTGGCGCCGAACGCCGCGAAGTGGGACCGGGAGAGCCATTTCCCGCGCGCCGAGATACTCGCGCTCGCGCAGCTCGGACTGTGTGGCGTCGCCATCCCCGAAGAGTGGCACGGCGCGGGACTGGATTGCACCGCGCTTGCGCTAGCCTGCGAGGAGATCGCGGCGGGCGACGGCGCCACCTGCACCATCGTCATGGTCAATAACCTGGTGGCGAATATCCTGCACGGCTACGGCAACGCGGCGCAGAAGGAGAAATTCCTCAAGCCGTTGGCGCGCGGCGAGTCGCTCGGCGCGTTCTGCCTCACCGAGCCGCACGCCGGTTCGGACGCTTCCGCGATCACCACGCGCGCCGAGAAATCCGGCGGCGGCTACGTGCTCAACGGGGTCAAGCAGTTCATCACCTCGGGAAAGACTGCAGCGCTCGCCATCGTGTTCGCGGTGACCGACAAAGCCGCGGGCAAGAAGGGAATCAGCGCTTTCATCGTGCCTACTTCCACACCGGGCTACACCGTGGCGCGCATCGAAGACAAGGCCGGCCAGCACGCTTCCGACACCGCGCAGATCGTGTTGGAGAATTGCAAGGTGGCCGCCGAGAACCGGCTCGCCGAGGAGGGCATGGGCTACCGCATCGCGTTGGCGAACCTCGAGACCGGGCGCATCAACGTCGCCGCGCAGGCGACCGGCATGGCGCGCGCGGCGCTCGAGGCGGCGCTCGCCTACGCCAAGCAGCGCCAGAGCTTCGGCCAGCCGTTGATCTCGCACCAGGCGGTCAATTTCCGGCTCGCGGACATGGCGACCAGCGTCGAGGCGGCGCGCCAGCTGTACCTGCACGCGGCGCAGCTGCGCGACGCCGGCGCCCCGTGCCTCACCGAGGCGTCGATGGCGAAACTGTTCGCCTCCGAGATGGCCGAGAAGGTATGCTCGGACGCGATCCAGATCCACGGCGGCTACGGCTACGTCTCGGATTTTCCCGTCGAGCGCATCTGGCGCGACGTGCGCGTGTGCAAGATCTACGAAGGCGCCAACGACATCCAGCGCCTGCTTATCGGACGCAACCTGGAGCAGGGGCAATCCTGAGATGCCGGTGATCCGCAGCCAGCTCAATGTGCGCTCGGCGGAATTCCGCGCCAACAGCGAACGCATGCGCGCCCTGGTGGGCGACCTGCGCGACAAAGTCGGGCGCATCGCGCTCGGCGGCGAGGAAGGCGCGCGGCGCAAGCATGCAGAGCGCGGCAAGCTGCTGCCGCGCGAGCGCGTGCGCCGGCTGCTCGATCCGGGCTCGCCCTTCCTCGAACTCGGCCAGCTCGCCGCCTACGGCATGTACGGCGACGAGGCGCCAGGCGCCGGGATCATCACCGGCGTGGGCCGCGTCTCCGGGCGTGAATGCGTGATCGTGTGCAACGACGCCACGGTGAAGGGCGGCACCTATTTCCCGATGACCGTTAAGAAGCACCTGCGGGCGCAGGAAGTGGCGCTGCACAACCGCCTGCCGTGCATCTACCTGGTGGACTCGGGCGGCGCCAACCTGCCCAACCAGGACGAGGTGTTCCCCGACCGCGAGCACTTCGGCCGCATCTTCTACAACCAGGCCAACATGTCGGCGGCGCGCATCCCGCAGGTCGCCTGCGTGATGGGCTCGTGCACCGCCGGCGGCGCCTACGTGCCGGCGATGTCGGACGAGTCCATCATCGTCAAGGGCCAGGGCACGATCTTCCTCGGCGGCCCGCCGCTGGTGAAGGCGGCGATCGGCGAGGTGGTGACGCCGGAGGAGCTGGGCGGCGCGGAGGTGCACACGCGCGTCTCGGGCGTCGCCGACCACTACGCCCTCAACGACGAGCACGCGCTCGCAATCGTGCGCCGCATCGTCGCGGGGTTGAACACGCGCAAGCATGTCGGCCTGGAACTGCGGCCCCCGAGCGAGCCGCTTTACCCGGCAGAGGAGATCTACGGCGTCATCCCGGCCGACGTGCGCAAGCCCTACGACATGCGCGAGGTGATCGCGCGCCTGGTGGATGGCTCGGAGCTGGACGAGTTCAAGCAAAACTACGGCACCACGCTGGTCACCGGGTTCGCGCACCTGCACGGCTACCCGCTCGCGATCCTCGCCAACAACGGCATCCTGTTTTCCGAGTCGGCGCTCAAGGCGGCGCATTTCATCGAGCTTGCCTGCCAGCGCGGCATCCCGTTGCTGTTCCTGCAGAACATTTCGGGCTACATGGTGGGCAAGAAATACGAGGCCGGCGGCATCGCCAAGGACGGCGCCAAGATGGTTACCGCGGTGGCCACTGCGCGGGTGCCCAAGTTCACTCTGATCGTCGGCGGCTCGTTCGGCGCCGGCAATTACGGCATGTGCGGCCGCGCCTACGCGCCGCGCTTCCTGTGGATGTGGCCGAACGCGCGCATCTCCGTGATGGGCGGCGAGCAGGCGGCGAGCGTGCTCGCCACGGTGCGCCGCGACGGCATCGAGGCCAAGGGCGGGCGCTGGACCAAGGACGAGGAGGAAGCCTTCAGGCGCCCGATCCTCGAGCAGTACGAGCGCCAAGGCCATCCGTACTACGCCAGCGCGCGGCTCTGGGACGACGGCGTGGTGGACCCGGCGGACACGCGGCGGCTGCTCGGCCTCGCGATCTCGGCTTCGCTCAATGCGCCGGTCAAGGACACCAAGTTCGGCGTGTTCCGGATGTAGGGCGGAAGGTGAGCGCGCGCATGGCTGGAAACCTGATCGTGCAGAAGGAAGGGCGCATCGCGCGCCTCACCCTCAACCGCCCGGAGCTGCGCAACGCTTTCGACGATGCGCTGATCGTGGCGCTCGCCGAAGCCCTGCGGCAGCTGGATGCCGATCCGGAGGTACGCGCGGTGGTGCTGGCGGGCAACGGCCCAGCGTTCTGCGCCGGCGCGGACCTCAACTGGATGAAACGCATGGCGGGCTATGGCTACGAGCAGAATCTGGCCGATGCCAGCGCGCTCGCCGGAATGCTGAAGACGCTCGACCGGCTCTCCAAGCCGACGATAGCGCGCGTGCACGGCCCGGCGTTTGCCGGCGGCGTCGGCCTAGTCGCCGCCTGCGACATCGCCATCGGCGCCGCTCCAGGGGCCGAGTTCTGCCTCACCGAAGTCAAGCTCGGGCTCTCGCCCGCGACCATCAGCCCATACGTAGTGCGCGCGATGGGCGAGCGCGCGGCGCGGCGCTACTTTCTTTCCGGCGAGCGCTTCGACGCCGCCGAGGCGCACCGGCTGGGGCTGCTGTCTGCGCTCACAAGCCCGGAAGGGCTCGACGCCGCCCTCGAGGCGATGCTGGCGCAGATCACCGCCGGAGGCCCTCAGGCGCACGTCAAGATCAAGGACCTGATCCGCACCGTCGCCCGCGGCGGGCCGGTGAGCGATGCGCTCATCGCCGATACTGCGAAGCGGATCGCCGAGATCCGGGTCTCGCCCGAGGGCCGGGAAGGCATCGCCTCGTTTCTGGAAAAGCGCAAGCCTGCGTGGGCGCCGCCGCAGGCCGCGGCCGGGCGCGAGAAAAAGTAGCGTGTTCGCCAAGCTCCTCATCGCCAACCGCGGCGAGATCGCCTGCAGGGTGATCGCCACCGCGAGGCGGCTCGGCATCCGCACCGTGGCGGTGTATTCGGACGCCGACAGCGATGCGCGCCACGTGAAGGTCGCCTGCGAAGCTCGTCGCATCGGCCCGGCGGCGGCGCGCGAGAGTTACCTGAATGGGGAGGCGATCCTCGCCGCGGCGAAAGCATCGGGCGCCGAGGCGATCCATCCGGGCTATGGCTTCCTGTCCGAAAACGAAGCTTTCGCCAAGGCCTGCAAGCAGGCGGGCATCGTATTCGTAGGGCCGGCGCCGGAAGCGATCGCGGCGATGGGCGACAAGTCGGCCGCCAAGGCGCTGATGGAAAAAGCCGGCGTGCCGCTCGTGCCCGGCTACCACGGCGCGGAGCAGGATGCGGCGCGCCTGCAGCAGGAAGCGCAGCGCGTCGGCTATCCGGTGCTCATCAAGGCCTCCGCGGGCGGCGGCGGCAAGGGCATGCGCATCGTGCGCGCTGCGACCGAGTTCAAGGCAGCGTTGGAAGGCGCGCAGCGCGAGGCGCAGTCCGCCTTCGGCGACCCGCGCGTGCTCATCGAGCGCTACCTCGAGCGCGCGCGCCACATCGAGGTGCAGGTGTTCGGCGACAGCCACGGCAATGTGCTGCACCTGTTCGAGCGCGACTGCTCGGTGCAGCGACGGCACCAGAAGGTGCTGGAAGAAGCGCCCGCGCCCGGCATGACCGAAAAGCGCCGCCGCGAGATGGGTGCGGTGGCGGTGGCGGCGGCAAAAGCGATCCGTTACACCGGCGCCGGCACCATCGAGTTCATCGCCGAGCAGGACGGCAAGTTCTACTTCATGGAAATGAACACGCGCCTGCAGGTCGAGCATCCGGTGACCGAGATGATCACGGGGCTAGACCTGGTCGAATGGCAGCTGCGCGTCGCCGCCGGCGAGCCGCTGCCGGCGAAGCAGTCCGACCTGGCGATCAGCGGGCACGCGATCGAAGCGCGGCTCTATGCTGAGGACCCGGAGCGCGGTTTTCTGCCCGCCACCGGGCGGCTTGCGCACCTGCGCTTTCCGCAGACTTCGCCGCAGCTGCGCATCGACACCGGGGTCGAGCCGGGCGCCGAGATCACCCCGTGGTACGACCCGATGATCGCCAAGCTCATCGTGCACGGCGCCGACCGCAAGGATGCGTTGGCGCGGCTCGCAGCCGCGCTCGCCGGAATCGAGATCGCCGGCCCGGCGACCAACGTCGCCTTTCTGCGCCGGGTAGCGGCCTGCCGCGCGTTCCGCGAGGCCGACCTCGACACCGGATTGATCGAGCGCAGCCGCAATGAGTTGTTCGTCGCCGGCGGCGCCATTGCGGACGAAGTGCTCGCAGCAGCGGCGTTTGCCGAGTTGGCGCTCGAAGAAGAACTCTCGCGCGAGCGCGCACGGGCCTCCAGCGATCCCTGGTCGCCGTGGAACCGGGTGGACGGCTGGCGGCTGAACCTGGGCTCGCACCACAGCTTTGTGTTCCGCGACGGCGAAGCGCGCCACGAGGTGAGCGTGGATTTTCACGACAGCGGCTTGCGGCTGAGGGTCGCGGAACGCGAATTCGCGTTCGCCGGCGAGCGGCTGGCGGACGGAGCGCTGTTGCTGCGGCTGGACGGGCGCACGTTCAAGGCGCGCGCGGTGCGCAGCGGGCGCGATTGGCACCTGTACACCGACGGCGGACAGTTCCGGCTCGCGCTCGAGGACAAGTTGCACGGCGCCGAGTTCGAGGATGCGGTCGCCTCGCTCGCCGCGCCCATGCCCGGCAAGGTGATCGCGGTGCTGGTGAAGGCCGGCGCCAAGGTAGAAAAAGGCACGCCGCTCCTGATCCTCGAGGCGATGAAAATGGAGCACACCATCACTGCGCCGCGCGATGGCGAAGTGAAGGAGCTGTATTTCAATGCCGGCGACCAGGTCAGCGAAGGCGTAGAGCTGCTCAAATTCGAGGCCACGCCATGAATCTTCCCAGTCGAGTGCGCATCGTGGAGATGGGCCCGCGCGACGGCCTGCAGAACGAGAAGCAGGAAGTCGCCACCGCGGTGAAGCTGGAGCTGATCGAGCGCCTTGCCGACGCGGGCCTGCCGGCGGTCGAGGCGACTGCTTTCGTGTCGCCGAAGTGGATTCCGCAAATGGCCGACCACACCGAGGTGCTCGAGCGCATCCGGCGCAAGCCCGGCGTGTCGTACCCGGTGCTGACGCCGAACCTGAAAGGCTTCGAGGCCGCGCGCGCTGCGGGCGCAACCGAGGTGGCAGTATTTGCCGCCGCCTCCGAGGCGTTCTCCAAGCGCAACATCAACTGCTCGATCGCCGAGTCGCTGGAGCGCTTCCGCCCGGTGACCGAGGCGGCGCGCAAGGCGGGCATCAAGGTGCGGGGCTACGTCTCCTGCGTGCTCGGCTGCCCCTACGAGGGCGAGGTGGCGCCGCAGAAAGCGGCCGAGGTCGCGGGCGCGCTGCACGACATGGGCTGCTACGAGGTGTCGCTCGGCGACACCATCGGCGTCGGCACGCCGCGCAAGACCCAGGCGATGATCGAGGCCTGCGCGCGGCGCGTGCCGATCGCGCGGCTCGCCGGCCATTACCACGACACCTACGGGCAGGCGCTCGCCAACATCTACGCCTCGCTCGAGCTCGGCGTGGCGACTTTCGATTCCTCGGTCGCCGGGCTTGGTGGCTGCCCTTACGCCGCTGGCGCCACCGGCAACGTTGCCACCGAAGACGTGGTGTACATGATGAACGGGCTGGACATCGACACCGGTGTGGACCTCATGCGCCTGGTCGAGATCGGGCAGTGGATCAGTAGCGTACTTGGCCGCGAGCCGGCGACGCGCGCCGGCCGCGCGCTGGCGAGCAAGGCCGCCGCACAAGTGAGCCGGTGAGCCCGGAGCACCGCGCGCTCGCCGTCGCGAAGCTGCGCGCCTTCGGCGCGCATTTCACGCTCAGCCTGGCGATCTTCGCGGCAATCATCTGGGTCTGCGTGGAGCTGTGGTATCCGCCACCGTATTTCTGGATCGACGGTGGTTGGTTCGCGGTGCGCATCGCTGCCGTGGTGGACGTCATAGCGGGGCCGCTGCTCACGCTCATCATCTATCGCCCGGCGCGGCGCTGGATGGCAGCCAACCTGGCCGTGATCGCGTTCGTGCAGGCCGCTTTTCTCGCCTGGGGCGTGATCGTGCTCCAGCGCGAGCGTCCGCTGCTTGCGGTGTACATCGGCGCGCCCGCCGAGCGCTTCTATCCGGTGACGCGGGAGCTTGCCGCCTACGGCCTGCGCCCCATCGAGGAGGTGCTGGCGCTGTCGGCGGAGCGCCCGCCGCTCGTCGCGGTGCGCCTGCCCGAGGATCGCGACAAGGCGCGCGAGCTGCTGCAGGCGTCGCTGCAGGGGCGCTCGGGGGTGCTGCGCCGCACCGAGCTGTTCGAGCCGCTCGAGGGCGAGCAATTGGAGAAATTGCTTGCCGCCGGGCGCAGCCGCGAGCGCGTCGCCGGGGTGTGGCCGATCGGCTACGCCAATGTGGAGCGATTTCTCGCCGAGCGCGGCAAGCGCTTCGAGGACTATGCCTTCGTCCCGCTTCACGGGCGCTACTACCTCGCGCTGCTTGCCTTCGAGCGCGCCAGCGGCCGGTACGCCGGGGCGCTGTACGTGCACGACCGGCTGCCTACGCTCTACCGCTACTAGGGAAATTCAGAGCGCGGAGAAGTCGCCGTGGCGGCCCTTGCCCTCGGCGAAGCGCTTGGCGCCCGCTGCGCCCTCGGCAAAAAACGCCGGCATGCCGTTGCGCCACTCATAGCGCATCGCCTCGCGCAGCGGCAAGCCCTGCTGCCGGTGCACCGAGCGCCGGTCGGCGCGCATGCAAGCCTGCGGAAAACGCGCGATCTCGTGCGCCATGACTTCCGCGAACTCGCGCGCCTTGCCCTCGGGCACCACGTGCTCGCAGGCGCCGATGCGCAGCGCCTCCTCGGCCGGCACCTTGCGTCCGGTGAGGATGATCTCCATCGCGCGCCCCATGCCGACCAGGCGCGGCAGCCGCACCGTGCCGCCGTCGATCAGCGGCACGCCCCAGCGGCGGCAGTAGACGCCGAAGTAGGCCGAGGCTTCCATCACGCGCAGGTCGCACCACAGCGCGACCTCGAAACCGCCAGCGACCGCCGGGCCGGCGATGGCGGCGATCACAGGCTTGTCGAGCTCGAGCCGGGTCGGCCCCATCGGGCCGCGCGGCAGCGTCGTCTCGCCTTCGGAATAGTCGAGCGCCGCGACGTTGCCGCCTGCCGGCGAGGCGGCGTACTTGAGGTCGAACCCGGCGCAGAATGCGCCGCCTTCTCCCCAGAGCACCGCGACCGAGGCCGACGGATCGCGGTCGAACGCGGTGAAAGCCTCTGCGAGCGCCTCGGCGCTTGCCGGGTCCATGGCATTGCGCGCCTCCGGGCGCGAGTGAATCACGGTCCACACCTGGCCGCTCTTTTCGATTCGCACGCTCATCGCTTGTCTCCCGGTTGCGGAATCGGCCTGCCGCTGTCGCGCCACTTCACCGCCTCGTGAAAGCCGTGCGCCTCGGCGTAGCGCTTGAACCACAGTCCCTCGGGTGAGTGGCGCGTGATGCCGTCGAACAGCGTCGCGATCATCTGCGTATTGGCGAGGCCCATGTTGTCGTAGGCCTGGTTGATCATGAGCTTCTGCATCATGAGCTGGTTGCGCGGCACGCCCGCCATGCGCTTCGCCAGCGCGTTCACCGCGGCGTCGAGCTTTTTCGCCGGCACTGCGTCGTACACCAGGCCCCAGGCCTTCGCTGTCCTGCCGTCGATGGTATCGCCGGTGAGCAGCATGCGTTTCGCCTTCTCGGCACCCAGTCGATACACCCACATCGCCGTGGTCGGGCAGCCCCAGACGCGCGCCGGCATGTAGCCGATCCTCGCGTCCTCGGCCATCACCACGAGGTCTGCGCAAAGCGCGATGTCGGAACCGCCGGCGACGGCGTAGCCCTGCACCTTGCAGATCACCGGCTTGTAGCTGCGCCAGAGCGAGAAGAAATCCTCGGTCCAGCCGCGCATCAGCTTGTAGTCGCGCATCGGGTCCCAGGGCATGGCCTGGTTGACCGAGCCGGCGCGGCCCTTCGTCTCGGCGAACGCCTTGAGGTCGTAGCCGGCGCAGAAAGCGCGCCCCGCCCCGGCGAGCACGATCACGTGCACGCGGTCGTCGGCATTGGCGGCCTCGACTGCGCGCCGGATCTCGCCCGGCATCTTGTCGTTGATCGCATTGAGACGCTGCGGCCGGTTGAGCGTGAGGCGCGCGATGCGCCCGTCGACGGCGTATTTCAAAGTGCTGTATCGCATGGGGCCCTCCTTCGCCCTAGAATAAGGCATGCGTAGCGCGCTCTGGTATTTCGATTTCATTTCGCCGTTCGCCTATCTGTGCCTGCATCGGCTGAAGGAATTGCCGCCCGAGGTGCGCATCGAATACCGGCCGGTGCTGCTCGCCGGGCTGCTTGCGCATCATGGCCAGAAAGGCCCGGCCGAGATCCCTTCCAAGCGCCGCTACACTTACCGCTGGTGCCACTGGTGGGCGCAGCAGCTGGGCGTGCCGCTGCGCTTTCCCGCCGGCCATCCGTTCAACCCGCTGCACCACCTGCGGCTGGCGATCGCAGCAGGCTGCTCGGACAAGGCGGTGCGGCAGATTTTCGACGCTGTGTGGACGACCGGGGCCGACGCCGCGGATGCGGTTGCATTCGCCGCCCTCAGGAATGCACTCGGTGTGAGTGAGGAAAAACTCGCCGCGCAGGAAGTCAAGGACGCGCTACGCCGGAACACCGAGGAAGCGGCGGCGCGCGGCGTGTTCGGCGTGCCGAGCTTCGAGGTGGATGGAGAATTGTTCTGGGGTGCCGACGCGGTGCCCTTCGTCGCTGCCTACCTGAGGGACCCTAGCGTCCTGCGCAGCGATGAGGTGCGGCGACTGGACGCCCTGCCGGTCAGCGCCGCCAGGCGCAACTAGCCGTATTTACGCGCGTCCTCGATCACCTTGCCGTCGTTGGGCAAACTGCCCGCCGCGACCAGCTCTACTTCGCCGCGCAGCTTGGTGATTTCGCGGATCGAGGCCACGATCGCCTCGGCGAGCGCGCCGGGGCGGTCCCTGACTTCGCACTTCAGGGTCATGCGATCGTTGCCGGTCTCGCCCTCGACCACCAGGCGCGCTTTGAGCACTTCCGAATGCCGGCGCACCACCTCGTTCACCTGCTTGGGCGTGACGAACATCGCCCGCACTTTGGTGGTCTGGTCGGCGCGGCCCATCCAGCCGCGGATCCGGACGTTGGTGCGGCCGCAGGGGCTCGCCCCGGTGAGCACGGCGGAAAGGTCGCCGGTGCCGAACCTGATCAGGGGATAGTCCGCGTTCAAAGTGGTGATCACCACCTCGCCCACCTCGCCCGGCGCCACCGGGTCGCCGGTGCCCGGGCGCACGATCTCGAGCAGCAGCGCCTCGTCCAGGATCATGCCCTCGTTGACCGAGCCGTCCGCCGCCAACGATTCGTAGGCGAGCAATCCAAGGTCGGCGGTGGCGTAGGTCTGCGACACACGGATGCCGCGCTCGAGCATCGCATTCCTGAGTGCCGGCGGCAGGTATTCGGCGCCGACGTGAGCCTTCCTGAGCGAGGATATGTCGGCCTTCAGCTCGGCGGCTTTTTCCACGATCAGCTTGAGGAACGAAGGCGTGCCCACGAACCCCACCGCGCGCAGGTCGGCGATAGTGGCGACCTGCATCTCGGTCTGGCCGACGCCAGTCGGCACCACGGTGCAGCCGACCGCGCGCGCGCCGGATTCGAGCATCGCGCCTGCTGGCGTGAAGTGGTAGGCGAAAGTGTTGACGATCAGGTCGCCGGCGCGAAAGCCGCCGGCGTACAGTCCGCGCCCGGTGCGCCACCAGTCCCTGGCGTGGCCTTCGGGCTCGTAGATCGGGCCGGGCGAGACATACAGCTTGGCGAGCTTCTCGAGCGGCGTCGCGTTCAGCCCGCCGAGCGGGGGCAGCGCTTTCTGCAGCTCGCCGAGATCGGACTTGCGCGTCACCGGCAGTTTCGCCAGCGCGGCGCGCGAATTGACCGCGGCGGGATCTACGCCGGTGAGGATGCGCGCGAAACCGGGTGCATTCGCTTTGGCGTGCGCGATCTGCTGCGGCAGCGCCGCCAGCAGCGCCGCCTCGCGCTCCCCGGGCGAGCGCGTCTCGAGCGCATCGTAAAAAACGGGGTCAGAGCCCGATTTCACCGTATCGTTCGTATCGAATTCGGGCTCTGACCCCGATTTTCAGAGCCAACGCTTGCGCCGGCGGTAGCTCTTGACGTCGCGGAAGCTCCTGCGGCCGCCGGAGGAAAAGCCCAGGTAGAACTCCTTCACGTCCTCGTTCTCGGCCAGCGACCTGGCCTCGCCGTCCATCACCACGCGGCCGTTCTCCAGGATGTAGCCGTAATCGGCGAACTTGAGCGCCATGTTGGTGTTCTGCTCAGCGAGCAGAAAGCTGACGCCCTCTTTCTGGTTCAGCGCCTTGACGATGCCGAAGATCTCCTCCACCAGCTGCGGCGCCAGGCCCATCGAGGGTTCGTCGAGCAGGATCATCTTCGGCCGTGCCATCAGCGCCCGGCCGATCGCGGTCATCTGCTGCTCGCCGCCGGAGGTGTACCCGGACTGCGACCCGCGGCGCTCCTTCAAGCGCGGGAAATACTGGTACACCTTCTCCAGATCGGGGCTTAAATCGGCGCCGCCGCGCGTGTAGGCGCCGGTGAGGAGGTTTTCTTCGACCGTCAGGTGCTGGAAGCAGTGCCGCCCCTCCATCACCTGCACCACGCCGCGCTTCACCAGTTCCGCGGGATTGAGCCGGTCGATGCGCTCGCCCTTGAACTCGATGTGGCCCTTGGTGACGTCGCCGCGCTCGGCGCCCAGCAGGTTGGAAATCGCCTTCAGGGTGGTGGACTTGCCGGCGCCGTTGGCGCCGAGCAGCGCCACGATTTGCCCTTCCTGCACCTGCAGCGACACGCCCCTCAACACCAGGATGACGTGGTCGTAGATGACCTCTACGTTGCTGACGGAAAGATAGGCTGCGCTGGCGGACATAAAGAAAAGGGGCGAGGCTTGCGCCTCACCCCTCGGTTTCGTTGCGAACGATTATTTCTCTTTCGAGCAGTCGCGCGGAGTGATCTTGTTCTCCTTGGCGTACTGCGCCGCGGAGGCCTCGATCATCGGCCGCACGATGGACTGGTCGGACGAGATCCAGTCGGTGATCACCTTCCACTGCTTGCCGTCCCACTGCTGGAACTTGACCTGGCCGCCGCCTTCGTGGTCCGCACAACTCACCTTGAGCGACTGCATGAAGCCGACCGCGCCTAGCTCCTTCAGGCGCTTCTCGTCGATGTTCAGGTTCTCCAGGCCCCAGCGCACCTGCTCGCCGGTCATCGGCTGGCCTTTGCCGAATCGCGCCTGCGCCGTACGCACGGCCTCCGCGGTGATTATGGAGAACACCACACCGCGGTTGTAATAGATCGAGCCGATCCGGGACTTGTCTTCCATCTCGCCCTTGCCCTTGGCATAGACATGCTTCTGGATATCCTGGATCACCGGGTAGTTCGCGCCCGAGACGTTGAAGCCGGCGGCGATGTAGCCTTTGGCCGCCTCGCCCGCCGGAATCACGTCCTCCTCCGCGCCCGACCACCACACGCCGATCACCTTCTCGCGCGGGTATCCGGCACGCTGCGCCGCCTTGAGCGCGGTCGGGTTCATCACCCCCCAGCCGCGCAGGATCACCCAGTCGGGCTTGATCTGGCGGATCTGCAGCCATTGCGCTTGCTGCTCGTTGCCCGGGCTAGGCACCGGGATGTGCGTGACCTGGAAGCCGTACATCTTGGCCTGCACGTCGAGCACCGGGATGGTTTCCTTGCCGTAAGCCGAGTCGTGGTACAGGTTCACGATCTTCTGGCCCTTGAGCTTGTCCATGCCGCCGGACTTCATGCCCATGAACTTGATCTTGGCGGTATTCTGCGACCAGTAGGTGGTGATCAGCGGGAACACGTACGGGAATACCCGCCCGTCTGCGGCGTCGGTGCGGCCATAGCCGACCGAGACGATGGGAATCTTGTCCGTGGTGCCCTTCTCGATCAGCGAATAGGTGATGCCGGTCGAGAGCGGGTGGATCAGCGTTGCGCCCGTCGGGCCCTTCTTCTTGTTGCGCTCGTAACACTCGACGCCGCGGTCGTTGCGGTACTCCGTCTCGCACTTGTCGCCGATGAACTTGACGCCGTTGATGCCGCCATCGCGCGCATTAAGCATTTCCAGGTAGTCGATGGCGCCCCCTGCGATGCCGGTACCGCCCGGCGCAAACGGCCCCACCCAGTAATAGCTGTGCGGGACGTACTGCTCTTTCGCCTGGGCCGCTGCCTGGCCGGTAAAAGCGGCCGCAGCCAGTGCCCACAGGGCAAGCGCAATGGTGGTGCGTTTCATGGGTTTACCTCCTCCTGAACTGGAACGTCGAGTATAGCCTTTTGGATGCACCTGACAAGGCGTTTCCCCGGGGATCAGTGAGGGAAGGGCCACAGGCGCAGTTTTTCCTTCCCGATCTGCCACAGCCGGGCCAGCCCGTGCGGCTCTACGATCAGGAAGAAGATGATCAGCCCGCCGAAAACCATCAGTTCCAGATTGGACACCATGGCGTGCGGGATCTCCACGTTCATGGCGTGCGAAACCCACCCTGTGGCGACGTTGAGGAAGGTCGGGAACAGGGTGATGAACGCGGCGCCGAGAAACGAACCAAGAATAGAGCCGACCCCCCCGATGATGATCATGAACAGCACGCGGAACGAGAGGTCCAGGGTGAACGCTTCGGGCTCTACCGTGCCCAGGTAGCAGAAGGCGAATAGCGCCCCCGCCACGCCGCAGTAAAACGAACTGATGGCAAAGGACAGCAGTTTGGTGTGCATCATGCGGATGCCGATCACGCTCGCCGCGACGTCCATGTCGCGCACCGCCATGAAGGCGCGGCCGGTCTCGCTGCGAACCAGGTTCTTGGCGGCCAGCGCCAGCAAGGCGACGATGCTGAGCGTGAGCAGGTACTTGCTCGCTGGCGAGTCAAACGCGTAGCCGAAAATCACGATCTTCTGCGCAGCAATCACCCCCGAGGGGCTGTAATTCGAGAACCAGCCCACGCGTTGCAGCGCCCAAAGAACGAAGAACTGGCATGCGAGCGTCGCCACCGCCAGGTAAAAGCCCTTGATGCGCAGCGAAGGCAGGCCGAACACCACGCCCACCGCCGCCGCGCACAGCCCTGCCAGGATGACGCTCGGGATGAAGCCGAGCCACGGCAGGCGCAGCACGAAGTTGTAGGTCATGAACGCGCCGACCGCCATGAACGCCGCCGTGCCGAGCGAAAGCTGGCCCGCATAGCCTGTAAGGATATTGAGTCCCAGCGCCGCCAGCGCGAAAATCAGGAACGGCGTCAGGATCGCCGAGAGCCAGTACTGGTCGGCGACCAGCGGCACGACTATGAATGCGACCAGCAGAAGGGTGGCGACCGCGACCCGGTCCTGCAGGATCGGGAAGATCTGCTGGTCTTCGCCGTAAGTGGACTTGAACTGGCCGGCTTCGCGGTAAAGCATCGCTATACCCGGTCGATGTGCTTCTCGCCGAACAGGCCTTCCGGCCTGAACAGCAGGAACACGAGCGCCAGCACGTAGGGGAACCAGCTCTCGATACCGCCACCGACGTACGGCCCCAGATACACTTCGGCCAGTTTCTCCGTGGCGCCGATGATCAACCCGCCGACGATGGCTCCCAGAACGGACTCGAAACCGCCCAGAATCAGCACCGGCAGCGCTTTCAGCGCAATGAAGGTAAGCGCGAACTGCACGCCGTTGCGCGCGCCCCACATCAGGCCCGCGATCAGCGCGACGAATCCCGCCACCGCCCAGACGATCGCCCAGATGTGCTTGAGCGGGATGCCGACCGAGAGCGCCGCCTGGTGATCGTCCGCCACCGCACGCAAGGCGCGGCCGATCCGGGTGTACTGGAAGAACAGCGCGAGCGATGCCACCAGGATCCCGGCCACGGCCGCGGCGAACAGCTCGAACTGGCTGACGTGCATCCCAGTCGCCTTCGACAACCAATCCATCGGCACGTCGGGAATGCCGAGCTCGAGGCCGTGCGGCTGCGAATCCCAGATGAGCTGCGACAGGCCCTCGAGCACGAAGGTGAGGCCGATGGTCGCCATGAAAAGCGTGATCGGCGGCTGATTGATCAGCGGCCGCAGCACCACTTTCTCGGTGGCGATACCGAGCAGCACCATCACCGCGAGCGTGATCACCAGCGCGAGCCAGAAATTCACGCCGCGCTCGAGCAGCGACACGAAGGTGAGCGCGGCGAAGAACACCATTGCGCCCTGGGCAAAGTTGAACACCCCCGAGGCCTTGTAGATCAGCACGAAGCCGATCGCCACCAGCGAATACATCACCCCCGCGAGCAGCCCGCCGATCAAGACCTCGAAGAAGAACGAAACATTCATGTCAGTGCGCCACCCCGAGGTAGGCGTCGATCACCGCCTGGTTGGCGCGCACTGCATCGGGCGTGCCGTCGGCGATCTTGCGCCCGTAGTCGAGCACCACGACGCGGTCGGAGATGTCCATCACCACGCCCATGTCGTGCTCGATCAGCACGATGGTGGTGCCGTAGTGGTCGTTGACCTCGAGCACGAAGCGGCACATGTCCTGCTTTTCCTCCAGGTTCATCCCCGACATCGGCTCATCCAGCAGCAGCAGCGTCGGCTCGGCGGCGAGCGCGCGCGCGAGCTCGACGCGCTTCTGCAATCCGTAGGGCAGCCTGCCTACCGGCGTCTTGCGGATGTGCTGGATCTCGAGAAAATCGATCACCTCCTCGGCCGCGCGGCGGTGCGTCAGCTCCTCTTTCTTCGCCCGCCCGAACCACAGCGCCTGCTCGAGGAAATTGCAGCGCATCTTGAGGTTGCGCCCGGTCATGACGTTGTCGAGCACCGTCATGCCCTTGAACAGCGCAATGTTCTGGAAGGTGCGCGCGATGCCCATCGAGGCGGCCTCGTGCGAATCCATGTCGTGGAACTCGCGCCAGGCGCCGTCGCGCCGCAGCTTGATGGTGCCCTGCTGCGGGTGGTAGACGCCGTTGATGACGTTCAGCATCGAGCTCTTGCCGGCGCCGTTAGGGCCGATGATGGCGCGCACCTCGTGCTCGCGCACGTCGAACGACACCTCCCTCAGCGCCCTGACACCGCCGAAGGCGAGCGACACGCCCTCGACCGACAGCACCGCTTCGCCGATCGACTGCGCCCGGTTCATGCCGCTTTGCGCGTTGCCGCTGCAGGAAAGGTCTTGGCGTCGCGCAGCTTGAGATCGGCCTGCAGCATGCCGCTGCGCCCGTCCTCGTACTTCACCTGCGCCTCGATGTGCACCGACTGCTGGCCGCCGAAAAGCGCATCCACCAGCGCCTGGTATTTCTCCGCGATGGCACCGCGGCGCACTTTGCGCGTACGCGTCAGCTCGCCGTCGTCGGCTTCCAACTCCTTGTGCAGCAGCAGGAAACGGTGGATCTGCGAGTTTGCGATCTCGGGCTCGGCGGCGAGGTCGGCGTTCACCTTCTCGACGCAGTCGCGGATCAGGTCGTAGACCTCGTCGCGCGAGGCGAGGTCGGTGTAGCCCGAGTAGGGCATGTGGCGCTTCTCGGCCCAGTTCGCCACCGCGTCCATGTCCATGTTGATGAAGGCGCAGACGCGCTCGCGCCCTTGGCCGAAGGCGACCGCTTCCTTGATGTAGGGGAAGAACTTGAGCTTGTTCTCGAGGTACTTGGGCGCGAACAGGGTGCCGTCCGAGAGTTTGCCGACGTCCTTGACGCGGTCGATGATCTTGACGTGGCCGTCGGCGTCGAAGTAGCCCGCGTCCCCGGTGTGGAACCAGCCCTCGGCGTCCTTGGCTTCGATAGTCGCCTGCGGATTCTTGTAGTACTCCTTGAACAGGCCCGGGGAACGGATCACGAGCTCGCGGGCGGGAGTGAACTTGAGCTCCACGCCCTTCACCGCCGGGCCCACGGTGTCGGCCTTGACCTGGCCGTCGGGCTGGATGCAGACGAACACGCTGGTCTCGGTCGAGCCGTAGAGCTGCTTCAGATTGATGCCGATCGAGCGGTAGAAGCGGAACAGGTCCGGCCCGATCGCCTCGCCCGCGGTGTAGGCGACGCGCACCCGGCTCATGCCGAGCACGTTCCTTAGTGGCCCGTAGGTGAAAAGGTCCCCAAGCCAGTACACCAGCCGGTCGATCATGCCCACCGGCTTGCGGTCAAGGATCGCGCCCCCGACCCGGCTCGCGACGCCCATGAAGTAGCGGTAGAAGAAGCGGCTCACGCGGTCCGCGTCCTCCATGCGGATCGAGACCTGCGTCAGCAGCGCCTCCAGCACCCGCGGCGGCGCGAAGTAGTAGGTCGGACCGATCTCGCGCATGTCGCTCATCACGGTCTCGGCCGCCTCGGGGCAGCAGATGCAGTAGCCGGTGACGAACGGCTGTGCGTAGGAGAAGATGTTCTGCCCGATCCAGGCCGGCGGCAGATAGGCGAGCACCACGTCGGCGTCGCTCATGCCTTCCATTTCGGCGGCCGCTTGCGCGCGGTCGATGAGCGCATGGTGCGTCAGCACCACGCCCTTGGCGTTGCCAGTGGTGCCCGAGGTGAAGAACATGGCGGCGGTGTCGCTGCCCGCGCCCCTGGCGATCTCGGTCTCGAGGAACGCCGGGTCGCGGCGCAACGATTCGCCCCCCAGCGCGCGCAGTTTCTCGTAGCTCATCAGCTCGGGCTGCGTGTAATGCCGCATGCCGCGCGCTTCGTCGTAGTAGATGCGCTTCAGCATCGGGCACTCGGGCAGGATCTCGAGCAACTTGTCCACCTGCTCCTGGTCCTCGGCCACCGCAAAGGCGATCTCGGCGTTCTGGATCGGAAACGCCATTTCAGCGGCGATCGCGTCCTGGTAGAGCGGCACCGGAATGCCGCCGAGGCACTGCGCGGCGCAGACTGCGGCGTAGATGCGCGGGCGGTTGTCGCCTACGAGCGCGAGGTG
>CAYMVA010000052.1:0-24071 GCA_964393745.1 uncultured Enterobacteriaceae bacterium
GCAGCGCGACGCGCGCGGGCGCGCGATCCGCATGACCGGCTCGATCGGCGACATCACCGAGCTGAAGCGCGTCGAGCAGGCCCTCAAGGACAGCGAGCAGCGCTACGCGCTTGCCACGCGGGCGGCGACCGACGTCACGCAGCGCAAGCTCCACGAAAGCGAGCTGCGCCGCGCGCGCGACGAGACCGCCGAAGCGCTCGAGCAGAAGGCGGCGGCGGGAGAAGTTCTCAAGGTCATCGCAAGCTCGCCCTCGGATGTGCAGCCGGTGTTCGAGGCCATCGCCGAGAGCGCCATGCGTTTGCTGAATGGGTGGTCCGTGCTCGTGAACACGTTTGACGGCGAGCAGCTTCACTTCGGTGCCGCACGCGGCGCGCTGCCGGATTCGGTGCAGTACTCGCGGCAGAGGTTTCCCCAGCGGCCGGATGACAGCACGATTCCGGGGCGCAGCCTGCTGAAGTGCGCGGCCGTCAACGTCGCCGACTGCGAGACAGACCCAAGCCCGGGCGTGCGCGAGCTGGCGCGCGCGCGTGGCTACCGGGCAGCGCTGTGCGTGCCCATGCTGCACAACCGCCAGCCGATCGGCGTGCTCGGCGTGTCGCGCCGAGAGGCGGGCGCATTCTTGGAGTCCGAAGTGGCGATGCTGCAGACCTTCGCCGACCAGGCGGTGATCGCGATCGAGAACGTGCGCCTGTTCAACGAGACCAAGGAGGCGCTCGAGCGGCAGACGGCGACGGCCGAAATCCTGAAGGTCATCAGCAGTTCGCCGACCGATACGCAACCTGTATTTGAGGCGATCGCGCGGAGCGTGGTGCGGCTCTGCGAGGGACTCTACACATACTTAGGGCTCTTTGATGGAACGATGCTGAGCTTCGATGCCTTTCACAATGTGAGCCCAGAGGGGCTTGCCATTGTTCGACAGAGATTCCCGAGCCCGCCGACGCGCGGATCTGGGAGTGGCCGCGCGATCTTGAATAAAGGGGTCGTTCACATTCCAGACGTGACTGCGGATGCCGAGTACCAAATGCAAGATTTGGCCCGGGTGGATGGCTATCGGAGCACGCTCTCGGTCCCGATGCTCCGCGAAGGAACCCCAATCGGGGTGATCACCGTGGGTCGGCCCACGCCGTTTTCCGAGAATCAGATTGAACTGGTAAAGACCTTCGCCGACCAGGCGGTGATCGCGATCGAGAACGTGCGCCTGTTCAACGAGACCAAGGAGGCGCTCGAGCGGCAGACGGCGACGGCGGAAATCCTGAAGGTCATCAGCAGCTCGCCGACGGACGTGCAGCCGGTGTTCGAAGCGATTCTCGAAAACGCGCTGCGGCTGTGCGACGCGCATCTCGGACTCCTCAATCTCGTCGATGGAAAAAAATTTCGCCACGTCGCTCAGCGCGGAGCCAATCCCAATTACGCAAAATGGCTCAGCGAAAGAGGACCCGTTGAGCCTGATCCGAGCTCGGCTATTGCGCGCATGCTCGCCGAGCGACAGCCGGTTCAGATTCCGGACCTGAGGGAATCGCCGGCTTATAGGAAGGGGGCGCCAATCAGTGTGAAGATCGTCGAGCTGGGCGGGGCGCGAACCTTTCTCGCCGTGCCATTGCTCAAGGAAGGCGAGGTGATCGGCAATCTCGGCATTTACCGCCCGGAGGTGCGTCCGTTCACGGAGAAGCAAATAGGGCTGCTCAGCACTTTTGCGGACCAGGCGGTGATCGCGATCGAGAATGTGCGCCTGTTCAAGGAGCTGCAGGCGCGCAATTCCGACCTGTCTGAATCGCTCGAGCGGCAGACGGCGACGGCCGAGATCCTGAAGGTGATCAGCAGCTCGCCGACCGATGTGCAGCCGGTGTTCGACACCATCGTGAAGAACGCGCTCGCGCTTTGCAAGGGCATGTACGCAAACGTATTCCGCTACGACGGTGAGCTGCTGCATTTCATGGCCACCGAGAGCCTTGCTCCGCGCGGTGTGGAATTGATGAAGGCCAAGTATCCGATGCGACCCGACGCCTCGCAGGCGTCGGGACGGGTGATTCTCACCAAGGCGGACGTTCGCATCGAGGACTTGTCTAGCGATCCCGACTACGATCCGCGCCTGGTGGTCGTGAGCGGTGGGGCACGACGCATGCTCGCCGTGCCGATGCTGCGCGAGGGCACGCCGCTCGGGGTCGTGGTCGTCGCGTGGGCCGAGCCAGGACCGATCTCGAAGCATCACGAGGAGCTGCTCAAAACCTTCGCCGACCAGGCAGTGATCGCGATCGAGAACGTGCGCCTGTTCAACGAGACCCGGGAGGCGCTCGAGCGGCAGACCGCGACCGCCGAGATCCTGAAGGTGATCAGCAGCTCGCCGACCGACGTGCAGCCCGTCTTCGACATCATCGGGCGGCTGGCGGAAAAACTATGCGCCGGCGATATCAGCATCGTATCGAGGTTTGACGGCAAGCTGATCCAGCTGGCGGCCCTCCACGGCCTGGCCAAGGAGGGTCTGGAGGCCACGCGGAGTGCGTTCCCAATGCCGCTAGACGCCGAGACAGTGACGGCGCGAACATTCCGGAAGTCCGCCATCGTACATGTCGCGGACGTGCTCGCTGACCCTGAATATGCGCAGAAGTACGCGGCACGCGCGGCCGGCTGGCGAGGCGCCCTCGGGGTGCCGATGGTCCGCGAGGGGCAGGTGATCGGCGTAATCTTCGTCGCCCGGTCGACCCCGGGCTACTTCGCCGACGCGCAAGTTGAGCTGCTCAGGACCTTCGCCGACCAGGCGGTGATCGCGATCGAGAACGTGCGGCTGTTCAACGAGACGCGGGAGGCGCTCGAGCGGCAGACGGCGACCGCCGAGATCCTGAAGGTGATCAGCAGCTCGCCGACCGACACCCAGCCGGTGTTCGACGCGATCCTGGAGCGCGCGACCAAGCTGTGCGAGGGGGAGACGGGGATTCTGTTTCGCTACGAGGATGGTGCGTTTCACGCGCTTGCGACGCGCATCCCCGACCCCGCCTTCGCGGAGCTATTCAGGAAACTGCGGCGCCCGGCGCCCGGGGCCAAGACCGGGCTAGGCCGCATGATGCGCGAGCGCAACACGGTGCACATTCCGGACATGCTCAAGGACGCCGCGTTCATCGAAAGCGATCCGCATCGCCTGGAATCGTTGAAGGGGGGCATGCGCAGCTGGCTCGGGGTGCCGATGCTGAAGGACGGCGCGATGGTCGGGGCGATCGTGATCTACGGCAGCGAGCCGCGCACCTTCAGCGAGCAGCAGATTTCGCTGCTGCAAACCTTCGCCGACCAAGCGGTGATCGCGATCGAGAACGTGCGCCTGTTCAGCGAGCTGCAATCGCGGACCGAGGCGCTAACGCGGTCGGTCGGGCAGCTCACGGCGCTAGGCGAAGTCGGCCAGGCGATCAGCTCGACGCTCGACGTGGAGACCGTGCTGAAAACCATCGTCTCGCGGGCGGTGCAACTCACGTCGCTCGACGGCGGCGCGATCTACGAGTACGACGAGCGGGCCGAGGAATTCGAGCTGCGCGCCGCCGAAAACCTGAGCGACGAGATGGTGGCGATACTGCGGAGCAACCCGGTCCGCAAAGGCGATGGCGCAGTCGGCGGCACCGCGGTCACGCGCGAGCCGGCGCAGGTGCCCGACACGCATGTCCCGGAGTACCCCGCCCGGCTGCGTGAACTGCTCGACCGCGGCGCGTTCCGGGCGATCCTCGCCGTGCCATTGCTGCGCGAGGACCAGATGGTCGGTGCGCTGATGGTGCTGCGCAAGGCCGCGGGGGCGTTCGCGCCTGAGGTGATCGAGCTGCTCAAGACGTTCGCCACGCAGTCTGCGCTTGCAATCCAGAACGCGCGCCTGTTCCGCGAGATCGCCGACAAGGGCAAGCAGCTCGAGGTGGCGAGCCGCCACAAGTCGAACTTCCTCTCCAGCATGAGCCACGAGCTGAGGACGCCCTTGAATGCCATCCTCGGCTTCAACGAGATGATCCTGGGCGATGTCTACGGCGAGGTGCCGGCCGACATGCAAGCGCCGCTCGCCCAGATGCAGACCAGCGGCAAGCATTTGCTGCGTCTGATCAACAACGTGCTGGATCTCGCCAAGATCGAGGCCGGGCGCATGGAGCTTTCGCTCTCGGACTACTCGGTGCACGACACGGTGGAAAGCGTGCGCTCCACCTTGCGGCCGCTGGCCGCCGAAAAGGGGCTGGAATTCCTCGCCACGATGCCGGCCGACCTCCCGCTTGCCTACGGCGACTCGGGCCGGATCACGCAGTGCCTGATGAATCTGGCGGGGAACTCGCTCAAGTTCACCAAGGCGGGCAAGGTCGAGATCAGCGTCGCGGAGAAGGACGGCCTGCTCACCTACCGGGTCGCCGATACCGGCATCGGCATCCCGCCGGACAAGATCGGGAGCCTCTTCACCGAGTTCAAACAGACCGACGCCACCATTGCGAGCGAGTACGGCGGCACGGGGCTGGGCCTTTCCATCAGCAAGAAGTTCATCGAGATGCACGGCGGCAGGATCTGGGTGGAGAGCGAGCTTGGCAAGGGCTCGAGCTTCATCTTCGAGCTGCCGCTGCGCGTCAAGGAAAATAGCGAGGAGGCGGCGGCATGAGCGGCAAGACGATTCTCTACGTCGAAGACAACGAGCCCAACCGCATGATCGTGCGCGACCTGCTCAAGCGCACCACCTACCAGCTGATCGAAGCCTACGACGGCGAGGCGGGCGTGGCGAAAGCGCTGGAGGCGCGTCCCGACCTGATCCTGATGGACATCCAATTGCCCAAGATTTCCGGCATGGAGGCGATCCGCAGGCTGCGCGCGGACGCCGCCACCGCGGCGACGCCCATCGTCGCCATCACTTCGTTCGCGCTCTCGGGCGACGAGCAGAAGGCGAAGGACGCCGGCGCCACCGCCTACCTCGCAAAACCCTACAGCCCCTTCGACCTGCTCAAGCTGATCCGCAAGCTGCTGCCGGAGACGTGATGACATAATTCGTCTCGTGAAGACGAATCGCCTCGGCGCGAGCGCGCTCGAAGTCACCGACATCTGCCTCGGCACCATGACCTGGGGCGAGCAGAACAGCGAGGCCGAGGCGCACGCGCAGCTCGACTGGGCGCTCGATCGCGGCATCAATTTCATCGACACCGCCGAGATGTACCCGGTGCCGCCGCGGCGCGAGACCCAGGGCTCGACCGAGCGCATCCTGGGTCCGTGGCTCGCAAAGAACCGCGCCAAGCGCGGCAACATCGTGCTCGCCTCCAAAATCGCCGGACCTGGCCGGCGCGAGTGGATCCGCAACGGCGAGTCGCAGATCACGAAGAAGACCGTGCCTTGGGCGATCGACGACAGCCTGAAGCGCCTGCAAACCGACTACATCGACCTCTACCAGATCCACTGGCCCGAGCGCTACGTGCCGTCGTTCGGCGCCTGGCAATACGACCCCTCGAAGGAGCGCGCGGAGACGCCTATCCTCGAGCAAATCGAAGCCATGGCCGCTGCGATCAAAGCCGGAAAGATCCGCGCCTACGGGCTTTCCAACGAAACCACCTGGGGCGTGTGCGAATTTGCGCGCCTGGCGAGCGAGAACCACCTGCCGCCGCCCGCCTCGGTGCAGAACGGCTACAACCTGGTGTCGCGCCTGTTCGACGGCGACCTCGCGGAGGCGAGCCGGCGCTTGAATGTTCCGCTGCTCGCCTACTCGCCGCTCGCCATGGGCCTGCTCACGGGCAAGTTGCGTGGCGCGCCCTACGGCGCGGGCTGGCCGCCGGCCGCGCGGCTGGCGAAGTTCAAGGATTTCGGCGAGCGCTACAAGCGCCCGCGCGTGCTCGCTGCCGCCGAGGAATACTGCAAGGTGGCCGACAAGCACCGCCTGCCGCTCACGGCGCTCGCGCTCGCGTTCGTGAAAAGCCGTTTTTTCGTCGCCTCGACTATCATCGGCGCCACCAGCGTGGCGCAGCTCGAGGATCTGGCGCGCCATTTCGACCGCGCGCTCGACGCCCCGGTACTGGCCGACCTGGAAGCGGTGAACGCCGCCTATTCCAGTCCTGCCGCGCAGTAGATGTGGGAGGGCGCGGTCCTGGTTGCGATCATTGTGGGCGCGCTGTTCTGGGTCGACAGCCTGCGCGCACGCGAACGGGCGCTTGCTGCCGGGCGCGCCGCGTGCGAGCGCTACGGCGTGCAGTTCCTCGACGACACGGTGGCGTTCGCGCGCCTAGGCTTGGCGCGCGATGCAGAGGGCCGCGTGCGCCTGCGCCGCAGCTACACCTTCGAGTTCTCCGACACCGGCAATAACCGGCGCCACGGCGCCATCGTGCTCATGGGAGCCGAGCTCGCCGACCTGCAGCTCGAGCCGTATCCGATAAATGAGCCGGTGCAATGAGCGGTTCAATAGGCGGCGCGGCGAAGGCGAAGTGGCTCGAAGGCAGGGTGATCGACACCCGGCAATGGACCGCGACGCTGTTCTCGCTCGCGGTGGAGGGGCCGGCGTTCCGGTTCGAGGCCGGGCAGTTCGTGAAGCTCGCGCTCGATGTCGAGGGCGAGCGCGTGGCGCGGCCGTTCTCGTTCGTCAATCCGCCGGGTGCGGCGCCGCTCGAGTTCTACGGCGTGATCGTGCCCGAGGGGCCGCTGTCGCCGCACCTCGCGCGCCTCGGCAAGGGCGATGCGCTCTGGCTGTCGCCCAATCCTTCCGGGTTCCTGGTGCTCTCCGAGGTGCCGGACGCCGCCGAGCTGTGGCTGGTGGCGAGCGGCACCGGGCTCGCGCCCTTCCTCTCGATCCTGCGCACCGAGACGCCGTGGCGCCGCTTCGGCCGCGTGCTGCTGGTGCACGCGGCGCGGCATGCCGAGGAGCTGGTGTATCGCGATATGGTCGAGGGCCTGCAGCGCGAGCGCGGCGCGCAGTTCGGCTACATTCCGTTCGTCAGCCGCGAGCGCGCGCCCGGAACTCTCGAGGGGCGGATCCCCGCAGCGATCCATGACGGGCGGCTCGAAGCCGCAGGCGCGCCCATCGCCCCGGAACGCTCGCAGTTCATGCTGTGCGGCAACCCGGCGATGGTGAAGGACGTGGGCGCCGCGCTCATCGAGCGCGGGCTGCGCAAGAACCGCCGCCGCACCCCGGGGCAGATCACGGTGGAGAATTTCTGGTGACGTGCGAATGCGCGTCATCCCCTCGGAGGAGGGGATCCATCTGGGCCCCCGCATTCGCGGGAGCGACAGGACTGCGCATTGCTGCCGTCGCAGCAATGCTTGTCCTGTCGTCCTGCAGCGGCGTGCGCTTGGCCTACAACAACGCCGACCTGTACCTGCGCTGGCAGGCGAACAGCTACTTCGGCTTCGAGGACGAGCAGGACGACGAGCTGCACGCGCGCGTCGCCGCTTTCACCGCTTGGCACAGGAAATATGCCCTGCCGGACTACGTGCGCATCACCGAAGACGCGGCCCGGCGCCTGGAACGCGGCATCTCGCGCGAGGACCTCGTTTGGGGGTACGATTCGTTTCAGGCGCAGGTTCGGGTGAGTCTGCGCGCGGCCGCGGCGGAAATCGCCGGTCTGCTCGACCGCCTCGGCCCGGAGCAGCTCGCCCGCCTCGAGCGTCGCATCGCCGAGGAGAACCGCAAATACGCCAAGGATTATCTTTCGGGCACCGTGGAAGAACGCCGCAAACGCCGGCTCAAGCGCAACCTGGAGCGGCTCGAGGACTGGTTCGGGTCGCTGAGCGACGCCCAGGCCGAGCGCGTGCGCCGCTATAGCGAGCGCGCGCCGTTGATCGAGGATATGCGCGACCGCGAGCGCCAGCGGCTCCAGGCCGGCTTCCTGCAGATCGTGCGCGCCCGCCAGGCGAAGACGCGGCTGCCCGATTTCGCCGCCAACTGGGACCGCGACCGCGAGCCCGCCTACACCGCCATCCTTAAGGCGCAGCGCGAGGAATACTTTGACCTGCTGCTCGAGCTGGACAAGACGCTGAGCGCGGTGCAGCGCTCCGAGGCGGCCGGCCGCTTCCGCGAATACGCGGCCGATTTCCGGACGCTGGCGAGCAAATGAACGATCGCACCGGCCTGCCGGTGGCACAGGAAGCGCCGCGAGCCGAGGCGGCGCAAAGCGTGCCACGCGCCGAGGCGCCGCAAAGCGTGCCGCGTGCAGAGGCGCCGCAGTCCACCGCGCAGTCGCCCGACTATGCGGGCCGGCCGCGCGACGCACAGCTCGAATACAAGGCGATCCTCGCCAACGCCTCGATCGGCATTGCCTTCACGCGCGACCGCAAGTTCTTCCTCTGCAACCCGAAGTTCGCCGAGATGTTCGGCTGGGACGCCGAGGAGCTGATTGGCCAGCCCGGGCAGGTGGTGTACCCCTCGCGCGAGAGTTACGAGGCGCTGGGCGCGATCGCGATCCCGCTGCTCGGCTCCGGGCAGCAGCTCGACATCGAGTGGGAGATGCGGCGCAAGGACGGCTCGACCTTTCTCGCGCGCATGGTGGCGAAGGCGATCAGCGCCAGCAACGCAAGCCAGGGCACGGTCTGGATCCTCGAGGACATCACCGACAAGAAGCGCCAGGCCGACGAGATCGGGCGCCTGTTCCGCGAGCAGGAGGCGATCCTCGACACCGCCTCGATCGGCATCTGCTTCCTGCGCGAGCGCCACATCGTGCGCTGCAACCGGCGTATGGAGGAGATGTACGGCTACGCCCCCGGCGAGCTGAACGGCCGCCCGACCTCGATCACCTACGCCGAGGAAGCCGATTTCGCCAGGGCGGCGGATTCCTACGCCCACATGAGCCACGGCCAGAGCTACACCCAGTCGGTCGCCAAGCGGCGCAAGGACGGCAGCGTGTTCTGGGAGCGCTCCACCGGCCGCGCGGTGGACCCGGTGGATCCGCAAAAAGGCTCGGTGTGGCTGCTCGAGGACATCACCGAGCAGAAACGCGCCGAGGAGGAACTGCAGCGCGTGGTGGCCGAGCAGCAGGCGCTCGCCAACAACGTCGTGGTGGGCATCTGCTTCGTGCGCGAGCGCAAGGTGGTGCGCTGCAACCGCAGGTTCGAGGAGCTGTTCGGCTACGCCCCGGGCGAGGCGCTTGGCGCCTCGACGCGGCAGTTCTACTTCACCGACGAGGATTACGAGCGCCGGCGCACCTACGAGGAGCTCGACGCCGGCCGCACCCACACGCGCGAGCACTGGCTGCGGCGCAAGGACGGCTCGGGTTTCTGGTGTCGCCTTTCGGGGCGCGCAGTCGAGGCCGGCAGCGCCGCCAAGGGCTACGTCTGGCTGTTCGAGGACATCACCGAGAGGAAGCGCGCCGACGAGGAAGTGCGCCGGCTTGCGGAGGAGCAGCGCCTGACGCTGGACAACGCCACCGTCGGCATCTCGTTCGTGCGCGAGCGCAATTTCCAGCGCTGCAATCCGCGCCTGGAAGAGATGTTCGGCTACTCACCCGGCGAGCTGCTAGGCGAGAGCACTGCGGTGGTGTACCCGTCGAGCGAGGAGTTCGAGGCCGCGCGCGACGTCATTTACGCGCAACTCGGCACCGGCCAGGCCTATACCGCCGAGCATCAGTACCGGCGCAAGGACGGCACGCTGTTCTGGTGCAAGGTGGTCGGCAAGGCGATCGATGCAGCGCATCCCGAGCGCGGCGCCATCTGGATCTACGACGACGTCACCGCCGAGCGCGGGGTGCGCGCATCGCTGGAGGCCTCGCGCGACGCGCTCGAGCGCGCGGTTGCCGAGCGCACCGCCGAGCTGCAGGCGGCCAACCAGAAGCTCGAGGGCGAAATCGGCGACCGCAAGCAGGCCGAGTCGCGCGCCCAGCACCTCGCGGACCACGATGTGCTCACCAGCCTGCCCAACCGCCGGCTGCTCGAGGACCGGCTGACGCAGGCGCTTGCGCTCAGCTATCGGAACCGCAAGCAGACCGCAGTGATGTTTGTAGACCTGGACCGCTTCAAGAACATCAACGACTCGCTGGGACACGCCTCCGGCGACGTGCTGCTGAAGGAGGTCGCCGACCGCCTGGTGAAGCAGCTGCGCGTCGGCGACACCATCTGCCGCATCGGCGGCGACGAGTTCGTGATCGTGCTGCCCGAGATCAAGCGCTCCTCGGACGCGGCGCACGTGGCGCAGAAGATCATCGAGACGGTGTCGCAGCCGGTTCCGGTGGAGGAGCGCGACCTGCAGGTCACCGCCTCGATCGGCATCAGCGTGTTCCCCGACGACGGCCGCGACGCCGAGACCCTGATCCGCAACGCCGATGCCGCGATGTACCACGCCAAGGAGACCGGGCGCGCCAACTACCAGTTCTTCACCGACCAGATGAACCTCGCCGCCACCAAGCGCCTGACGCTGGAGAACGACCTGCGGCGCGCGGTGCAGAAGGGCGAGATGCGCGTCTACTACCAGCCGATGATCGAGCTGCAGACCGGCTGCGCGGTGGCGCACGAGGCGCTGTTGCGCTGGCAGCACCCAACGCGAGGCGTGATCGCACCGGCAGAGTTCATCCAGCTCGCCGAGGACACCGGGCTGATCCTCAAGATCGGCGAGTGGGTGCTGCGCGAGGCCTGCCGCTGGGCCAACTTCATCGGCACCGACCATGGCCTGCTGGTGAGCGTCAACCTGTCGGCGCGCCAGTTCATGGATCCCAAGCTGGTGGAACTGGTGGCGAGCGTGCTCAAGGATTCGGGCCTGCCGCCGCGGCTGCTGGAGCTGGAGATCACAGAGTCCACCGCCATGCAGCACACCGACGTCACGCTGTCCACGTTCAAGAAGTTGAAGGAGCTCGGCGTCTCGATTGCGATCGACGACTTCGGCACCGGCTACTCGAGCCTGGCGTACCTGAAGCGCTTCCCGGTGGACAAGCTCAAGATCGACAAATCCTTCATCGCCGAGCTGGCGCAGGGCAAGGACCAGAAGGCGATCGTGGCCGCGATCATCGGCCTGGCGCACACGCTCGGCCTGCGGGTGTGCGCCGAAGGCGTCGAGACCGAGGCGCAGCTCGAATTCCTGCAAAGCTGCGGCTGCAATTTCGTCCAGGGCTTCCTCTGCGGCCGGCCGGTGGACTCCGACACCGCCGCCAAGGAATACGTTTAGCGCTTCTTGCCGTAGCCGCCGCCGCCGGGCATCTCGGCGATCAGGCAGTCGCCCGCGGGCACGACGTAGGTTTCCTTTCCCGGCAGCACCTTGCCGCTCGCCAGCGTGACGCGGCCGACGCGGCCGTCGGCGCCGCCGGCACGGCCGCGAGCCGGGTTGTGCCTGCGGTCGAAGGTGGCGCAGGCGATGTTGAAAGGTTCCGGCTCGGTGCTTTCGATCTCGATCACAGCGCCCAGGCCGCCTTGCTGGCGTCCGGCGCCACCCGAGCCTTCGGCGAACTCGCGCCGCCGGAAAAGCAGCGGCGACTGCGACTCGGTGATCTCCACTGGAATCGCGCCCACGCCGCTCGGAAAGGCGGTCGTGGAAAGCCCATCCTTGGCCGGGCGCGCGCCCATGCCGCCGATGCCGATCGAGATGACGTTGAACCGGGTGGCTTGCGGTTTCGCCCCTTCCACCTGCGGCCCGCCCGAGAGGCCGAGCACCCACATGCTGCCGGCGCCCTCGGCGGGGACCTTGCCGCCGAGCGGCTCGTCGAAGCAGTCGAACACCAGCTCGGGCAGCATCTGGCCGATGACGTGGCGCGCCGTCACCGCGCGGGGCCGCAGCGGGTGCACGATCGAGTCCTCCGGGCAGGAGACGGTCACCAGTTCCAGCGAGCCGGCGTTGTTCGGAATGCCGGGCGCGACGATGCACTTGACGCCGAACGAGGTGTAGGCGTCGGTGTAGCACTTGGGCGAGTTGATGCCGAAACGCGAGGCGGGCGAACTGCCGGCGTAGTCGACGTGGATGCCGTCCTTCGAAACCGTGAGCGCGGCGCGCAGCTCGATCGGCGCCTCGTAGCCGTCCAGGTGCATCGAGGCGCTCCAGGTGCCGCGCGGCAGCTTGCGGATCGCCGAGCGCATCGAATCTCGCGAAGTCGAGACGATGTATTCGCCCAGCGTGTCGAGTTCCGTCAGTCCGAATTCCTGCAGCATTGCCGCCAGGCGCCGCGTCGCCACCTGGTTGCACGAAACCAGGCCCAGCAGGTCGCCGCGCACCTGCGTGGGCTCGCGCACGTTGCCCATCAGGATGGCAAACAGCGTTTCGTTGCGCCGTCCTGCGTCCATCAGCTTCATGTGCGGCACGTACAGGCCTTCCTCGAACACCGAGGTCGCCTCGGCGACGAAGCCGCGGCCGCCGATGTCGATCACATGGCAGGTGGAGGCGCAAAAGCCGATCAGCCTGCCTTTGAGGAATGCCGGCGTGACGGTGACGAAGTCGAACAGGTGCCCGGTGCCCATCCACGGGTCGTTGGTGACCAGCACGTCGCCCGGTTTGAGCGAACGCACCGGAAAGCGTTTCAGGAAGTGCGCCACCGCGGTCGCCATGGTGTTGACGTGCCCCGGCGTGCCGGTCACTGCTTGCGCCAGCATGCGACCCCGGGTGTCGTAGACGCCCGCCGAGAGGTCGCCCGCCTCGCGCGTGATCGGCCCGAACGCGGTCTTGAGGAGCACGTTAGCCTGCTCCTCGACCACCGCGATGAGGCGGTTCCACAGGATCTGCCGCACTAGCTGCTGTTTCATCGCGCTCATGGTTGCTTCTCCAACAGGAGGTGGCCCGCTGCGGTTACGCTGCAGCGCCAGCCCGGCGGCAGCAGCGTCGTCGTCTGCGGCTCGATTACCAGGGCTGGCCCGGCAAGCTGCATCCCGGGCGCGAGGTCCTGGCGCCGGTAGGCGGGGATGGATTTGTTTTTTCCGGAAATTGGGTCGAACACGTTGCGCTTGCCGTCGGCGCTTGCCTTGATCTTCTTCCTCGATGCGGTCCTTGCTTTAGCATCCTTCGAAACGGTGGAAACATTCACCGACCAGGTCAGGAATTCCACCGGCACATCCGCGATTCTCAGGCCGAACTGCTGTTCGTAGCGCGACTCGTATTGCGCTCTCAATTTCGCTGCATCCTTTGCGGTGAGCGCGCGCTCGGGCAGCGCCACGGAGATCTCGTGGCCCTGGCCGAGGTAGCGCATCTCCACGCCGCGGCGCGTCACCAGCCTGGCGCCGAGCGCGCCCGCCGCGACGATCGCCGTGGCTTCGCGCTGCATTTTCACCAGCAACGCATTGACGCCCGCGGCGTCGAAGCCGTCATCGCGCAGCTGCAGGCTGCGCACCAGCTCGAAGGCCACCGGCGCGCGCAGGAAGCCGACCGCCGAACCCACGCTCGCGTCCACCGGGACCAGCACCTTGCTCATGCCGAGCTTTTCCGCCAGGCGCGCGGCGTGCAGCGGCGCGCCGCCGCCGAAGGCGACCATGGTGCAGCGTTCGGCGACCTTGCCGCGCTCGATGGCGTGCACCCGCGCCGCGCTCGCCATGTTCTCCTCGACGATCTCGCCGATTCCCGCCGCCGCCCATCTTGCGTCCATGCCCAGCGGCGCGCCGACCCGCGCGATGACTGCGCGCTCGGCTGCCGCGCGGTCTAGCTTGAGCGTGCCCGCGGCGAAAGCATCGGGGTCGATGCGGCCGAGGACGACGTTGGCGTCGGTCACGGTCGGCTCGGCGCCGCCGCGCCGGTAGCACGCCGGGCCGGGCTCGGCACCGGCGCTTGCGGGCCCGACCTGGATGCGCTTCAGCTCGTCGAGTCGCGCGATCGAGCCGCCGCCGGCGCCGATCTCGACCATCTCGGTCACCGGGATGCGCACCGGCAGGCCGCTGCCCTTGAGGTTGCGCCATACCCGCGCCACCTCGAACTTGCGCGACTGCTCGGGGCGGCCCTCGCCGATGAAGCAGATCTTGGCGGTGGTGCCGCCCATGTCGAAGGACAGCACCTCGGCGAGCCCGTTCTCTCTCGCGAGCCCCGCCGACAGGATGGCGCCGCCCGCGGGGCCGGATTCCACCAGCCGCACCGGGAAGCGGCGCGCGGTCTCGAGCGTGGTCAGGCCGCCGCCCGAGGTCATGAGGTAGAGCGGGCAACGAAAGCCGCGCCGCTTGAGTTCGCCGTCGAGCCGCTCCAGGTAGCTCGCCATCAGCGGCTGCACGTAGGCGTTGGCGCAGGCCGTGGAAAAGCGCTCGTACTCGCGGATCTCCGGGCAGACGGCGGAGGACAGGGTGACCGAGACGCCGGGCAGCTTCGCGGCGATCAGCTCCCCCGCGCGGCGCTCGTGGGCATCGTTGGCGTAGGAGTGTAGGAAACCGACCGCGACGGCTTCGATCTTTTGCTGGCGCATCTGTTCGAGCGCTTTCTCGAACGAGCTCTCGAGCAACGGCGTGCGGACTTCACCCGTCGCCGTGATGCGCTCTTGCACCGTAAAACGCAGCTCGCGCGGCACCAGCGGCGGCGGCAATTCCAGGTCGAGGTCGTAGTGCTCGTAGCGCTTCTCGTAACCCATCTCGAGCACGTCGCGAAAGCCCGCGGTGGTGAGCAGCGCGGTGCGCGCGCCCTTGCGCTCGATCAGCGCGTTGGTCGCGAGTGTGGTGCCGTGGATGAGAACGCCGACCTCGCGGGATGTAAGCGCTGCCGCCGCAAGCACCTTGCCCATCCCTTGCAGCATGCCCGCCTCGGGTGCGCGCGGCGTGGTCAGCACCTTGACCGAGTGGCGGCGGCCGGCGTGCTCCAGCACCACGTCGGTGAAGGTGCCGCCGATGTCGGCGGCGATGCGGGCGGGCGCAACGCGTGGCGAAGTCATCCTGGCCGCGCAGTGCTCAGCATCGCTTATATTTTATTGCATGCCGGGGCATCATAGGGCGATGAGCAAACCTCTCCTGCACTTCTCCCACGCCAACGGCTTTCCCGCCTCGAGCTACGCCAGCATGCTCGGCGAGCTCGCGCCGCGCTACCGCATCGGCGCCATCGAGGCCATCGGCACCGACCCGCGCTACCCGGTGAGCGAAGGCTGGACGCACCTGGTCGAGCAGCTCATCGCCACGCTGGAGCGCGACTACCGCGGTGCACCGGTGTTCAGTGTCGGCCACTCGCTCGGCGCATACCTCACGTTCCTCGCCGCGGTCGAGCGGCCCGAATTGTTCCGCGCCATCGTGCTGCTCGATGCGCCGATCATCGGCCCGGTGAAAGGACGGCTGATCGCCGCCGCCAAGCGCTACGGCATCATCGACCGCGTCTCGCCCGCCGGCGCGACGCGCGACCGCAGGAGCGAGTGGGCGAGCCGCGAGGAGGCGCGCGAGCACTTCCGCACGCGCAAGCTGTTCCGCGATTTCGCGCCGCAGTGCCTGGACGATTATGTGCGCCATGGGCTTGCGGGCGCGCATGGTCACTTGCGGCTGCGCATCGACCCGCGCATCGAGTACCAGATCTACCGCACCATCCCGCACGACATGCACCGGCACCTGCGTCACCTCGCGGTGCCGGCGGGGTTCGCGGGCGGTCTGCGCTCGGACGTGCTGCGGCGCGTGGGCCTGGCGCACATGCGGCGCTTCACGAAACGCAAGGTGCCGGGCGGGCACCTGTTTCCGTTCGAGTACCCGCGCGAGGCGGCGGCGGCGATCGAAGATTTGCTACAGGAGCTTCGCTAGCCACCAGCCGGCGAGCACCGAGAGCGCGATCCAGATGGCGACGATCGCCACCGCCGCGGCGCGGCTTTGCGGCCGCTCGAGCGCCTGCGCGGCGCGCGCGCGGCACTCGGCGAGCACCTCGGCGGGCAGCAGCCGGATCGCGAGCCAGATGCCGAGCGGCAGCAGCAGCAAATCGTCGAGGTAGCCGAGCACCGGAATGAAATCCGGGATCAGGTCGATCGGCGACAGCGCGTAGGCGACCACCAGGCCGACCACCAGCTTCGCTAGCCAGGGGGTGCGCGGGTCGCGCGCGGCGTAGTACAGGGCGAGCGTCTCGCGCTTGAGCGCGAGCACTCGGTCGCGTAGCCGCTGCATCAAGTGGTGCGGCCGCGCTTCTGCCGCAGCAGTTCCTCGGCGCCCTTGATGTTAAGCTCGACGCCGAGCATGTTCGGGTTCACCTCGAGCGCGCGGCGCCAGTACTCGATCGCCTTGTCGTACTGCTCGAGCTGGAAGTAGATCTGGCCGTAGCCCGAGAGCGCCCCGAAATGAGCCGGATTGCGTGTCATCACCTGGTCGCAGTCGGCGAGCGAGCGCGGGTAGTCGCCTGCTAGGTAATGCACCGTGGCGCGCTTGTTCCAGCCCTCGGCGAACTCCGGGCGCCGGCGGATCACCTCGCTGAACGTGGCGACCGATTCCCGATAGCGCCCCGCCTGCATCTGCTCGATCCCCGAGGCCATGAGGCGGTCGATTTCGGCGTCGCCCGAGCGGCTCCACAGCAGCCACAGCCCCTGCTCGGCGTAGCCACGCACGAACGGGCTCTCGTCGCGCAGCCGCTTGAGCAGCAGCGACTGGTCCTCGGGCCGGCCGTGATTGGCGATCCAGACCACCGCCTCGGCGCGGCGCTCGGTGAGGGGGTTCTCGAGCGCCGCCAGCGCCTGCTCGCGCGACTCAGGCGCCGGGGCTGCATCCGGCGCCAGCAGTGCTAACGTAAGCACCATAGCGAGACTACGGAGCAGCGCATGAAGACCACGATAACCCACGCAGCGATCATAGCGTTTCTGGCCATCGGCGCAGTGGCGCGGGCGGCGGACGACCCCGGCGCGCCGGGCGCCGCTGGGCAGGAAGCGGCTGACCCCTACCTGGTGGAGGCGCGCGCCGCGATCGCTGGCAAGAACTGGCCGCGCGCTTCGTCGGTGCTGCGCGATGCGCTGGCGAAGGACGCCGCCAACGCCGACTATCACAATCTGTACGCCTACACGGTGCGCATGGGCGCGAGCCCGGCGATGGACGTGGTGTTCAAGCACTACAACGAAGCGCTGCGCATCAACCCCAAGCACCGCGGCGCACACGAATACATCGGCGAGGCCTATCTCATGATCGGCAACCCCGGCAAGGCCAGGGAGCATCTGAAAGCGCTGGACGGCCTGTGCTTTTTCGGCTGCGACGAGTTCAGCAAGCTGAGGAAGGCGATCGCCGGCTATGAGGCGAAACAGAAGAAGTAGCCCGGCGCGGCGGTCTGTATCATCCGGCCGGTGAGGCCGAATTTCGTCTTCATCCTCGCCGACGACCTCGGCTACGCGGATCTTGGCTGCTACGGCGGCAGGTCGGGCTGCTCGCCCGAGCTCGATCGCATGGCCGCAGAAGGCCTCAGGTTCACCGACGGCTACGCCAATTCGCCGGTGTGCTCGCCGACCCGTTTTGCGCTGATGACCGGGCGCTGGCAGTACCGGCTGCGCGGCGGCAACGACGAGCCGATCGCGAGCCGCCACCGCGGCAACGCGGTGCTGGGGCTTCCGCCCGCTCACCCGACGCTCGCCTCGATCCTGCGCGACGCCGGCTATGCCACCGCGCTCGCAGGCAAGTGGCACCTCGGTTTCCTGCCGCACTTCGGGCCGCTGAAGAGCGGCTACCAGGAATTCTTCGGCGCCATGAGCGGCGGGCTCGATTACTTCACCCACAAGGACAGCTCCGGCGCCGACGACCTGTTCTCGGGCGAGCAAGCGATCGAGCGCGCCGGCTATCTCACCGACCTCATCAGCGACGAGGCGGTGGCGTTCGTCGGCCGGCAGCGCGGGCGCAAGTCCCCGTTCCTGCTCTCGGTGCACTACACCGCGCCGCACTGGCCGTGGGAGACGCGCGCCGACGAGGCCGAGGCGCGGCGCATCGAGAAGCTATATCACTTCGACGGCGGCTCGGTGGCGAGCTACACCACCATGATCCGCCACATGGACGAGGGCATCGGCCGGATTCTCGCGGCGCTCAAGCAGGCCGGGGTGGACCAGAACACGATCGTCGTCTTCACCAGCGACAACGGCGGCGAGCGCTTCTCGGATACCTGGCCGCTCAAGGGCGGCAAGATGGACCTGCTGGAGGGCGGCATCCGCGTGCCGTATATCGTGCGCTGGCCGGCGCGTGTCCGGGCCGGCGGCGTCACCGCGCAACACGTTGTCACCATGGATTGGGTGGCGACTTTTTTCGATGCCGCCGGCGCCGCACCGCATCGGGATTATCCGCTCGACGGCGCGAGCCTTCTCAAGGTGCTCGAGCAGCCGCAGGCGGTGTTCGGGCGCGAGCTTTTCTGGCGCATGAAGTTCCGCCGCCAAAAGGCGATGCGCGCGGGCGACTGGAAGTACCTCGCCATCGAGGGCGACGAGTTTCTCTACGACCTGCGGAAGGACCCGCGTGAGCGTGCCAACTACGCCAAGCGCGAGCCGCAGCGCCTGGCGGCGATGCGCGCGCACTATGCGCAATGGGAAAGCTCGCTGCCCGAGTTTCCCGACGCCACTTTTTCAGTGCCGACCACCAAAGCAGACCTGGCGCAGCCCTCCGGCTGAGCCGCATCGAAATCGGGAGGCGTTCATGGAGTATCGGATTCTCGGTCGCACCGGGGTGCAGGTGTCGCGGCTGTGCCTGGGCACGATGTCCTTCGGCAGCGATGCCGACGAGCAGGCTTCGGCGCAGATGTACGCGGCCAGCCGCGATGCAGGCATCAATTTCTTCGACACCGCCGACCAGTACAGCAAGAATCGCTCCGAGGAGATCCTCGGTAGCCTGGTGAGCGGCCACCGCGACGAGGTTGTGATCGCCACCAAGTGCTTCAACCCGACCGGCGCGGACCGCAACGCGCAGGGCGGCTCGCGCCGCCACATCACGCGCGCGCTCGAGGCGAGCCTGAAGCGGCTGAAAACCGACCGCGTCGAGGTGCTCTACCTGCACAAGTACGATCCGCTGACGCCGATCGAGGAATCGATGCGCGCGCTGGAGGACCTGGTGCGCGCGGGCAAGGCACTTTATCCGGCAGTGAGCAACTACGCGGCCTGGCAAACGCAGCAGGCGATCGGCATCCAGGAGCGCTGCGGCTGGATGCGGCTGCAGGCGATGCAGCCGATGTACAGCCTGGTGAAGCGCCAGGCCGAGGTGGAGCTGCTGCCGATGGCGGCGGCCAACGGCATGTCGGTCATGCCCTACAGCCCGGCGGGCGGCGGCCTGTTGTCGGGAAAATACGCGCAGCCGGAAAAAGCGGCAGGGCGAATCGTGCAGAACAAGATGTACGCCAGCCGCTACGGCGAACCCTGGATGCACCAGACTGCGGCGCGCTTCGCGGCGTTGTGCGCGCAGCGCGGCCTGCATCCGATGAGCGTCGCCGTGGCCTGGGTCGCGGCGCATCCCGCAGTGACCGCGCCGATCATCGGCGGCAGGAGCCTCGAGCAGCTGCGCGCCTCGCTCGACTCGGTCAAAGTGGCGATGACTCCCGCGCTGTACGCCGAGATCGCGGCGCTTTCGCCCACCCCGCCGCCGGCCACCGACCGGCTCGAGGAACAGAAACCCGCCGCCTGATTCGAGTCATGAGCAAACGCGCCTACCGCGTCGCGCCCACCGACGCGACCACGTTCTATCCGCGCCTCATCGGCACGCATGGCGCGGTGGCAACCAATTCCTACCTCTCGGCGAATGCCGCGGTGGACGTGCTCAAGGCGGGCGGCAATGCCATCGACGCCGCCTGCGCCGCGACTTTCGTGGAAGGCCTGGTCAACCCGCAGATGCACACCATCGGCGGCGAGTGCCCGATGCTGCTGCGCGTGGCGGGCAGCGATCGCGTCATCTCGGTGAACGGCAACACGGTGGCGCCGGCGCGCGCCACGCCGGAGGAATTCCGCCGCCGCGGGCTGGATCACGTGCCCGACGAAGACGTGCTCGCCGCGGGCGTGCCGGCGGCCTTCAGCGCGCTCCTCACGGTGCTGGCGCGCTTCGGCAGCATGGCATTCCGCGAAGTGGTGGCGCCGGCGCTAGAGCTGGCGAAGAACGGGTTTCCGGTGTCGCAGGGGCTGGTGCAGCAGGAAAAGTACGGCTTGAAGTACATGGCGCAGAAGTTCGCGCGCTGGCCGGGGAGCAAGAAGCTCTATATGCCGGTGCCCGAAGTCGGCGCGCTGCTGAAGAACGAGCCGCTCGCGCGAACCTACGATTACCTCGCCCACGCCAAGGATCCGCTCGAGGCGTTCTACCGCGGCGAGGTCGCGGCCGAGATCGTGCGCTTCGTGAAGGAACGCGACGGGCTGCTCGAGCGCGAGGACCTGGCGCGCTTCGAGACCCGGCTGGAGGAGCCGGTACGCGCCGAGTTTGGCGGCGCCACGCTGTACAAGTGCGGCTTCTGGTCGCAGGGCCCGGCGATGCTGCAGGCGCTCGCGATCATGAAGCATTACGACCTCGCCGCGATGGGCCCGGCGAGCGCCGACTACGCGCACCTGCTCGTCGAGGCGATCAAGCTCGCGTTCGCCGACCGCGAGCAGTACTACGGCGACCCCGAGCGCATACAGGTGCCGGCGCGGACGCTGCTCTCAGACGCTTACGGCAAGCGCCGCGCGGCGCTCGTCGACATGCGGCGCGCGAGCCTGGAGTTGCAGCCGGGCGACGCCTGGAACGACGCGGCGCTGCTCGCGCCGGCGCAGCGCTTCACGCCGCAGCCCTGGGGCCGCGGCACGGTGCACGTAGACGTGATCGATGCCAAGGGCAACATGGCCTCGGTCACGCCGAGCGGCGCCTGGCTGTCGTCGGCCGAAGTGATCGAGGCGCTCGGCTTCCCGCTGTCCTCGCGCATGATGACGTTCTATCTCGGGCCGCAGAACCACCCCAATGTGGTGGCGCCGGGCAAGCGACCGCGCACCACGCTCACACCGTCGCTCGCGTTCCGCGACGGCCGGCCGTGGATGACCTTCGGCACCATGGGCGGCGACCAGCAGGAGCAGTGGTCGCTGCAGTTCATCCTCTACCGGCTCGCCTTCGGCATGACGATTCAGCAGGCGATCGAAGCGCCCAAGCTCTCCTCGGATCATTTCCCCGGATTCTTCGCACCGCACGACCACCGCCCCGGCCACGTGCGCATCGAGGCGCGCTTCGGCGACCAGGTGATCGCTGAGCTCGCGCGCCGTGGCCACGAAGTGGACCTCGCGCCCGACTGGAGCGAAGGTTTCCTCTCCGCCGCCGAGATCCACCCCGATGGGCGCTTGGAGGCGGGCTGCGATCCGCGCGGGGCTAAGTCCGAGGTGTTCCCTTCTTTCGCCTACTGCTGGTAGCGCGCGCGTAGCGCTTGCGCGCCAGCGCCGCGCCGGCGGCGAGTGCGCGCAGTTTCGCCAGCGCGATGTCGCGCGCCATCGGAGCCATGCCGCAATTGGTGCACGGAAAAAGCTTTTTCTTCGGCACGAATCGCAGCGCGCGGCCGATGGTGTCGGCCACTTCCTCGGGCGTCTCAACCGTGTCGGAGGCGACGTCGATCACCCCGACCAGCACGTCCTTGCCCTTGAGCAGCTTCATCAGCTCGACCGGCACCCTGGAGTGGATGCACTCGAGCGACACCTGCTTCACCTTGCTCTTCGCCAGGGCAGGGAAGATCTGCTCGTACTGGCGCCACTCGCCGCCAAGGGTCTGCTTCCAATCGAGGTTCGCCTTGATGCCGTAGCCGTAGCATATGTGCACCGCGGTCTTGCACTTAAGGCCCGCGATCGCGCGCTCGAGCGCCGCAATGCCCCACTTTTTCACGTCGTCCATGTAGACGTTGAACGCCGGCTCGTCGAACTGGATCACGTCGACGCCGTCGCGCTCGAGCGCGCGCGCCTCCTGGTTGAGGAGTTGCGCGAACGCCATCGCCAGCTTCACCTTGTCGCCGTAGTGCCGGTCGGCGATGGTGTCCACGATGGTCATCGGCCCGGGCATGGTGATCTTGAGCTTCTTTTTCGTGTGCGCGCGCGCGAGCCGCGCCTCGACCTGATGCACGCGACCTTTGAGCCGCAGCGGCCCCACCACCACCGGCACCATGGCGTCGTAGCGATTGTTGCGGATGCCCATCTTCACCTTGTGCTCGAAATCGATGCCTTCCACGAACTCGAGGAAGCCGTGCACGAAATGCTGGCGCGACTGCTCGCCGTCGGTGACGATGTCCAGGCCCGCGTCCTCCTGCTCCTTCAGCCAAAGGAGCGTCGCGTCGCGCTTGGCGCGCGCCAGCTCATCGCCCTCGGCGCGCCACTCTGGCCAGAGCTTGTCGGTCTCGGCGAGCCACGCCGGCTTGGGCAGGCTGCCCGCGATGGTGGTCTCGAACATGCAGTTTTCTCCTATGCAGCGGCGGGCGCCACGCGGCGCGCTTCGCGGATCGGCAGATGCACCGCCGCGGCGAACAGGCACAACGCGATGTCGGCCCACCACATCCAGTCGTAGCTGCCGGTGGCTTCGAACGCCTTGCCGCCGAGCGAGGCGCCGAGGAAGCCGCCCACCTGGTGCGACAGCATCACGATGCCGAACAGCGTCGCCATGTAGCGCGGGCCGTGCAGCTTCGCCACCAGGCCGATCGTCGGCGGCACGGTCGAGAGATAGGTGAAGCCGATGCCGGCGGCGAACAGGAAAAACGCGAGCTCAGTCTTGGGCGAAAAGAAGAACACCAGGATCAGCGCCGCGCGCGCGAAGTAGATCCAGGCGAGGGTCAGCTTCATGCGCCAGCCCTGGATCACCTTGCCCACCCACAGGCTGCCGGCGATGTTGAACAGGCCGATGATCGAAAGCGACCAGGCGCTCACGGTGGCGGGCAGCTCGCACAGCGCCACCACCCCAGGGAGATGCGTGGCGATGAACGCGACGTGAAAGCCGCAGGTGAAAAACCCCGCGCCGAGCAGGAGGAAGCTGCGGTCGCCCGCAGCCTCGCGCAGCGCCTGGCGCAGCGAAGTCGCGCCGGGCATCGCCGCAGCCGCAGCCGCGTGCGTGGCGGCGCCGCGCGTCAGCCACAGCAGCACCGGCACTGCGGCAAGGCCTGTGGCGCCGACGATCACCAGCGCCGGCTGCCAGCCGGCGAGCCCGATCGCGAGCTGCGCCAACGGAATGAGCGTGAATTGTCCGAACGAGCCGCCGGCGTTGATGATGCCGGCGGCCATTGAGCGCTTCGCTTCCGGGATCCAGCGGTTGGTGGCCGAAACGAGCAGCGCCGGCCCGAGGGCGCCGGCGCCGAGCGCGCTCACCAGGCCGATGAGCAGGATGAGCGTCAGCGCATCGGTCGCGAGCGGCAATGCGGCGGTGCCCAATACGAGGAGCAGCGCGCCACCGATCATCACCCGGCGCGGGCCGTGGCGGTCGGCGATCGCGCCAGTTATCGGCTGCGCCACGCCCCACATCAGCTGGCCGATGCCGAAGGCGAGGCTGATGGTGGCGTAGCCGACCGCGGTGTGCGAGTTGAGCGCCGAGATGAACAGCGGCTGCGCCTGGCGGATGCCGAGGCTGAGTGCGAACACCGCGCCGGCGGCGATGGCAACCCAGAGGGCGCTGCGTTGTGATGTGCTCACGATGGGCTCTCAGGCGGGGCCGTTATGATACCCGCCGCATGGCGCGCAAAAAAACAAGGTTCGCACCGCGCAAGCTGGTTTGCCTCGAGACCTACTGGTCCGATGGGCACGCGCGCGCTTTCGGCGAGCGCTCGGTGAGGCCTTTCTTTGAGGGATTGGCGCTGCAATTCGAGCCGCGGCTGCGAGTCGCGCACCGCTTCGTCGAGTCGCTGGCGCAGCTCGCCGCCTACACCCGCCGCCACAAGGGGCTTTTGTGGCGCGACCCGGAAGCGTTCGATGCGCCGGTGTTCTACCTCTCGTTTCACGGCTCGCCGGGCAGGATCCACACCTCGCTCGCCCGGGTGGGGCCGGAGCGCCTGTGCAGCGCGTTCCGCGATTGGGGCCGGGGCTACGACAACCTGGTCTATTTCGGCGCCTGCAGCGTGTTGAAGGGCGCGCGCGGCGAACGCTTCGCGCGGGATTTCCTGAAAGCTTCGGGCTGTCGCGCCATCGCGGGCTATGCGACCGACGTCGATTGGATGGAGAGCATGTTGACGGATCTGCTGTTCCTGCGGCGCTTCTATTCGGATTCCGATCCGTGGGCCAACCTGCGCGCGATCCACGAATCGGTGCTGGAAGATTTCGCGCCGGCGCGGCGCCTGGGCTTGCGGCTGGTCACTTCGAGCGCATCGGCGCGAGCCACGCCAGCGCGGCGAGCTGCAAGGCGCCGAGGAT
>CAYMVA010000053.1:0-14549 GCA_964393745.1 uncultured Enterobacteriaceae bacterium
CATCGGCCTGCCCCTCGCGGTGCAGGGCGAAACCGCGTCTGGCGCTCGCCGGACCCGCGTGGAGCGGATGATGGACCAGGTCGGCCTCGCGCGCCGGCTCTACCACAACTACCCGAACCAGCTCTCCGGCGGCCAGCGCCAGCGCGTGGCGATCGCGCGCGCCCTGATCACGCAGCCCGAGGTGGTGGTGTGCGACGAGCCGACCTCGGCGCTCGACGTCTCAGTCCAGTCGCAGATCCTCAACCTGCTGCAGGACCTGCGCCGCGAGTTCGGCCTTACCTATATTTTCATCAGCCACAACCTCGCGGTGGTCGAACACATCGCGACCCGGGTCGCGGTGATGTACCTGGGGCGGATCGTCGAGGAGGCGGCGACGCGCGAGCTGTTTGCCGCGCCGCGGCACCCGTACACCCGGGCGCTGCTCGATTCGGTGCTCACGCCCGAGCCCGGGCTCGGGGTGCCCGACACCCACTTGGGCGCTGCCTTCCCGAACCCGATCGAACCGCCGTCCGGCTGCACCTTCCACCCGCGCTGCCCGGGGGCCATGGAGCGCTGCCGCAGCATCGCCCCTGCGGCCATCGGCGACGAAAAGGGGCGGGTGGAGTGCCACCTGTATGTATGATTTGGGTTCGCGTCCAAAGGGGTTTGCCATGAAATCTCTTTTCCTCCTTCTTGCCAGTGCGGCTCTTTCTTTAAATGCACTAGAAGTAAAAGCAGGGAAGAAGGACAACACGCTGCGCATCGCCGCCAACCAGGTGCCGGAAAACATCGACGCCTACTTCAACAACGTGCGCATCGGCGTGATCGTCGCGCACCACGTCTGGGACCAGCTGATCTACCGCGACCCGAAGACCGGCACCTACAAGCCGCTGCTGGCGACGTCGTGGAAATGGGCCGACCCGAAGACCCTCGAGCTCGAGCTGCGCAAAGGCGTCCGCTTCCACAATGGCGAGGCGTTCGACGCGGACGACGTGGTTTTCACGCTCAACTACGTTTCCGACCCGGCCAACAAGGCCACGACGCAACAGAACGTGAACTGGATCGAGAAGGCGGAGAAGGTCGACCAGTACCGGGCGCGCATCCGGCTGAAAAAACCCTTCCCGGCGGCACTTGAGTATCTGGCCGGCCCGATCCCGATCTATCCGAACGAGTACTACGCCAAGGCGGGGCCGAAGGGGATGAACGAGAAGCCGGTCGGCACCGGGCCCTACCGGGTGACGGAGCACCAGCCGGGGCGCCTGGTGCGCTTCGAGCGCAACAAGGACTATTTCAAGGAAAGCCCGCGGCCGCAGCCCGCGATCGAGAAGCTGGAACTGCGCCTGATCCCGGACCAGAACACGCAGGCGGCCGAGCTGATGGCGAAAGGTCTGGACTGGATCTTCAACGTGCCGCCGGACCAGGCGAAGCAGCTGCAGGCGATGCGCGAGCTGACCGTAGTGGCGGGCGAGTCCATGCGCGTGGTGTGGCTGACGATGGCGACTCGCGAGGGGACGTCGGCCCCGATGCTTAAGGATATCCGCGTCAGGAAGGCGATCAACCACGCCATCAACCGCGAGGCGATGCTCAAGACCGTGGTAGGCGAGAGCGCGCGCGTCATCCATACGCTGTGCTTCCCGCCGCAGTTTGGCTGCACCGACGAAGGCGCGCCGCGCTACGCCTACGATCCGGCGAAGGCCAAGGCGCTACTCGCGGAGGCCGGCTACCCCAACGGCTTCGAGATCGACTTCTACGCCTACCGCGAGCGCCAGCAGACCGAGGCCATGATCGGCTACCTGCGCGCGGTCGGCATCCGCACCAACTTGCGCTACATGCAGTACGCCGCGATGCGCGACTTGCTGCGCGAGGGCAAGGCGGCGTTTGCGCACCAGACCTGGGGCTCGTTCTCGGTGAACGATGTTTCGGCGATGATGCCGGTGTTCTTCAAGTTCCAGGCCGACGACGTGACGCGCGACGAAAAGGTGCGCGACCTGCTCGATGCCGGCGACACCTCGATCAACCCGAACGTGCGCCGCAGCGCCTACAAGCATGCCCTGACGCGCATGGCCGAGGAGGCATTTGTCGCGCCGTTGTATTCGCTCCCAGTGTATTACGCGCACTCCAAGGAGCTCGATTTCCGGCCGTACGCCGACGAGATCCCGCGCTTCTGGGAGGCGCGCTGGAAGTAGGGTAGCGACGCGTGCTCGCCTATGCAGTCAAACGAGGGGTGCTGGCGCTGCTGGTCGCGCTGACGGTCTCGCTGGTCTGCTTTTTCCTGGTCCACCTTTCGACCGACATCGCGGTGGCGATGGCGGGCGAGGGCGCGCGCGCCGAAGACATCGAGTTCATCCGCAAGCAGTATGGCTTCGACCGGCCGCTGGCGGTGCAGTACGCGGAATGGCTCGGGCGCGCGCTGCGCGGCGAGTTCGGCGACTCGCTCTATTTCCGCACCCCGGTGGCGGCGATCGTCTGGCAGCGCCTCCCGGTCACGCTCACCCTCGGCGCTTACGCGATCCTGATCGCGCTGGGGCTCTCGATCCCGCTCGGCGTGCTGGCAGCGATGCGGCCCAACAGCTGGCTCGACCGGCTCGCGCTGACCATCGCGGTGGTCGGTCAGGCGATGCCTTCGTTCTGGTTCGCGCTGCTGCTGATGCTGCTGTTCGGCGTCACGCTCGGTTGGCTGCCGATCTCGGGCAGCGACACGCAGGCGCATTTCGTGCTGCCGGCAGTTGCGCTCGCCTACTTCGCTGCGCCGGCGATCATGCGCCTGACGCGTTCCGGCATGCTGGAAGTGCTGGGCTCGGACTACATCCGCACCGCGCGCGCCAAGGGGCTGCGGCCAACGGCGGTCCTGTTCAAGCATGCGTTGCGCAATGCCGTGATTCCGGTGGTGGCGCTGGCCGCGGTGCAACTCGGCTTCATGCTCGGCGGCTCGGTGGTGATCGAGACCGTGTTCGCGCTCAACGGCCTGGGCTACCTCGCCTGGGAGGCAATTCTGCACAACGACTTCCCGGTGGTGCAGGCGATCGTTCTGCTGATCGCGCTCATCTACATCGTGCTCACCTTCCTCGCCGACTTGGCGAACGGGTGGCTCGATCCGCGCATAAGGATAGGCTGAGGCGATGGCGGCGGTTCTCGCACCCGACGAGCTGATCGCGCCGACGCCGGCAGCGCTGATGCGGCGGCGCGCGCTCGGCCACGCTGGGCTGCTGATCGGAGCCGGCGTGCTGGCGGTGATCATCCTGATGGCGTTCGCGGCGCCGCTGATTGCGCCGCACGATCCCTATGCGCAGGACCTGGGCAGGCGGCTGATTCCGCCGATCTGGCACGACGCTGGCAACTGGGCGCACCCACTCGGCACCGACATGCTGGGGCGCGACTACCTGTCGCGCCTGATCTACGGCTCGCGCATTTCGCTCCTGATCGGTTTTTCGGTGATGCTGCTCTCCGGACTGATCGGCACTACCCTGGGAATCACCGCGGGCTACTTCGGCGGCAAGGTGGACCTGGTGGTGACCTACTTCATCACGGTGCGCCTGGCGCTGCCGGCGATCCTGGTGGCGCTCGCCGTGGTGGCGCTGGTGGGCAGCTCGCTGTGGCTGGTGATTCTCGTTCTCAGCCTGCTCAGGTGGGACCGCTTCGCGGTGGTGATGCGAAGCGCCACCATGCAGGTGCGCGGACTCGATTACGTGCAGGCGGCGAAAGCGATCGGCTGCTCGACACCGCGCATCGTGCTGGGAGAGATCCTGCCCAACGTGACCAACGCGCTGGTGGTGGTCGCCACCCTCGAGATGGCGGCCGCGATCCTGCTCGAGGCGGCGCTCTCGTTCCTGGGCCTGGGGGTGCAGCCGCCGCTGCCTTCGTGGGGGCTGATGATCTCGGAGGCGAAGAGCTACATGTTCTTCAGCGCCTGGCTGATCACCATTCCCGGCGCGGCACTATTCTCGCTGGTGCTCGCGATCAACCTGCTCGGCGATGGCGTACGCGACGTGACAGAACCCGAAGGAAGGAATTGAAATGAGCAGAGAGCAGGCAATTCAGCGCGCAGAGCGTTACTTCGATGACGGCGAGTTCTTCGCCGACCTCGCTCGCCGGGTCGCGATTCCCACCGAGAGCCAGAACCCGGACCGCAAGGGCGAACTCGCCCGCTATCTCAGCGCGGAGATGCAGCCCAGCCTGGAGCGTCTCGGATTCCGCTGCCGCGTGCTCGACAACGCTTCACCGCAGGGCGGGCCGTTCCTGCTCGCCGAACGCATCGAAGATCCGAAGCTCGTTACGGTGTTCTCCTACGGCCACGGCGACGTGATCCGCGGCCAGGACGCGCAATGGCGCCAGGGGCTCGATCCGTGGAAGCTTACGCGCGAGGGCGAGCGGCTCTACGGCCGCGGCACGGCGGACAACAAAGGCCAGCACACCATCAACCTGGCCGCGGTTGCCGCTGCGCTCGAGACGCGCGGCAAGCTCGGCTTCAACCTGAAGATGCTGATCGAGACCGGCGAGGAGATCGGCTCGCCTGGGCTGCGCGAAGTGTGCACGCAGCACGCCGCGGCGATGAAGGCAGATGTGCTGATCGCTTCCGATGGCCCGCGCCTCACGCCGGAGCGGCCGACCATCTATCTCGGCACGCGCGGTGCTATGAACATGGACCTGGTGGTGGATCTGCGCGCCGGCGGGCACCATTCGGGCAACTGGGGCGGGCTGATCGCAAACCCGGGAATTGTCCTCGCCCAGGCGCTTGCCACGATCACCGGGCCGAAAGGCGAGATCAGGGTGCTCGAGTGGCGCCCGGATACGCTCACGCCCTCGGTGCGCAAGGCGCTCGCCGGGCTGGAAGTGGACGGCGGGCCGGATGGGCCGAAGATCGATCGCGATTGGGGCGAGCCGGGATTGACGCCGGCGGAGCGCGTCTTCGGCTGGTGTAGCTTCGAAGTGCTCGCTTTCGTGTGCGGCAACCCGGACAAGCCGGTAAACGCGATTCCGCCGCGCGCCAGCGCGCACGTGCAGCTGCGCTACGTAGTCGGCATCGATGCCGCCGGCATCATTCCGGCGCTGCAGCGCCATCTCGCGAAGCACGGCTTTCCGATGGTCAAGGTGACCCCGGCGCGCGATGGTTTTTTCGCCGCTACGCGGCTCGATCCCGATCACCCGTGGGTGCGCTGGGCGGCAGCGTCGCTGCAACGGACCAGTGGCAAGCAACCGGCCATCCTGCCCAACCTCGGCGGCTCGCTGCCGAACGACATCTTTGCGCACGTCCTTGGCCTGCCCACGGTGTGGATCCCGCATTCCTACGCTTCGTGCAGCCAGCACGCGCCCAACGAGCACATGCTCGCGCCGATCGCGCGCGAAGCGCTGCGCCTGATGGCCGGCGTGATGTGGGACCTGGGCGAGCCGGGGCTGCCTGCGCGCTGAACTGTCGTCCTCGCGAAACCTGTCCCCGCGAAAGCGGGAAGCGGGGATCCAGCACGGCCCGCTTCACACTACTTTACGTTGCCGCAATAACCGCCTTACATCGCGCCTCCAGACTGCGTTCCACCGGGGAATCGTTCCCCGTCACAAACAAAGGAGCAGTCATGGACGAGAAAAGTACGGGACGCAGGCGCTTTTTCAGGCGCGCGGCGATTGCCACCCTGATCGGCGGGCTGGCGGCAGGAGCAGGTGTTACCGCCTGGGCGCACGGCGGCCACCGCGGCTGGCAAGGCGGCGAGGGGTTTTCGGAAGAGCGCATCGAGCGCATGGTGAAGCACTTCGGCGTCGAAGTAGACGCGACCGCAGAGCAGAAAGCGAAGCTCACCGAAATCGCCACCGCGGCCGCCAAGGACCTGCAGCCGCTGCGCGAAAAGGTGCGCGAGGCACGCAAGCAGGCGATGGAGCTCCTGGCGGCACCCGCCGTCGACCGCAACGCAATCGAGCGCCTGCGCAGCGAGCAGATGCAGGCGGCCGACGCCGCTTCGAAGCGCCTTACCCAGGCGCTCGCCGATGTCGCCGAGGTGCTGACCCCGGAGCAGCGCAAGCAGCTCGCCGAGCGCATGCAGAAGCGGCGCGGATCGAGGCACGGTTAAAGCGCCACGGCTGAGAGGCACGGCTAAACTGCGCGGGTGGCGCAGCGCATCCTGCTGATCGAAGACGATCCCCGGCTTGCCGAGATGGTGGCGGAGTACCTCGGCGAGGCGGGGTTTCGCGTCTCCAGAGCGGCAAGCGGCGCAGCGGGACTGGAACAACTCGCGCGCGAGCCATTCGATGCACTGGTGCTCGACCTGATGCTGCCAGACATGGACGGACTCGAGCTCTGCCGGCGACTTCGCACGAAGTCGGACATCCCGGTGCTGATGCTTACGGCGCGCGGCGATTCGACCGACCGCGTGGTCGGGCTGGAGATCGGTGCCGACGACTACCTTCCCAAGCCCTTCCAGCCGCGAGAACTGCTGGCGCGGCTGCGTGCCATCCTGCGGCGCCGGGGCGCGCCCGCGGCGCAGGCGCTGCGCTTCGGGCGCCTCGAGATCGACCGCGAAGCCCGCAGCGTGCGCCTGGACGGCGCCGAGAAAACGCTCACCAGCTACCAGTTCGCGCTGCTCGTCGCGCTGGCGCAGAACGCCGGTCGCGTGCTGTCGCGCGAGCAATTGATGGACTTGGCAAAAGGCGAGCCGCTAGAAGCTTTCGACCGCTCGATCGACGTGCACATCTCGCGCCTGCGCGCTGCGATCGAGGACGATCCGAAGCGGCCGCGGCGCATCGTTACGGTGCGCGGTGCGGGCTACGTGTTTGCCCGGGCGCAGGACTGATGACCCGGCTTTATCTTCGAATCTACCTGGCGGTGATTGCGAGCCTCGCGGTGTTCGCGCTCGCCGCGGGGTTTTTATGGCGCAACCTGAACGAAGGTCCGCCGCAGTTCGAGTTCGCTGCGACGCTGGCGCAAAACGCGCTGCCACCGGTGTCGGCGCCCAAGGCCGAGCAGCAGGCGGCGCTCGAGCGGCTGGTGGTGAACTTGCGCGGCGACGCCACTTTGTTCTCCGCGGACCGCAGCGTGCTCGCCTCCGTCGGAACGCCGTTGCCGGCGCCGGAGCGCGCGGGCTGGGCGCGGGGCGCGGGATGGGCGGCGCATCTTCCGGATGGCCGGTGGTTGGTGGCGCGCCCGGCGCATGGACGCCGCGGCCCGGGCTTCGGTGCGCTGATGCTCGCGGTGATCCTGGTCGCTGTGGGCGTCGGCGCCTATCCGGTGGTGCGGCGATTGACGCGCAGGCTCGAGCGCCTGCAAGCAGGGGTCGAGTCGCTCGGTGCGGGTGACCTCACGGCGCGCGTCAAGGTGGAGGGCAGGGACGAGGTGGCGCGCCTGGCGCAGAGCTTCAATAGCGCCGCCGGGCGCATCGAGCAGCTGGTCGGCGCGCACAAGGCGTTGCTGGCGAACGCCTCGCACGAGCTGCGCACGCCGCTCGCGCGCATCCGCATGGCGATCGAATTAATGAAGCAGGACGCAGACCCCAAGCGCAAGCTCGAGCTCGAACAGGACATCGCCGAGCTCGACGCGTTGATCGATGAACTGCTGCTTGCAAGCCGCCTGGACGGGCTGAAGGGCATGGAGGCGAGCGAGGCGGTGGATCTGCTCGCCCTCGCTGCGGAAGAGTGCGCGCGCTACGAGGAGGCGGAGCTGGATGGCCAGCCGGTGAGCGTGCGCGGCGACCCGAGATTGCTGCGGCGGCTGATCCGCAACCTGCTAGAGAACGCGCGCCGCCACGGCGCGCCGCCGGTGGAGCTGCGCGTCATGCGCACGGCGCAAGGCGCGGAGATCCGGGTATCGGACCAGGGAAGCGGCGTGCCGGAAGCGCAGCGCGAGCGCGTGTTCGAGCCGTTCTTCCGCATTCCGGGATCGCGCGAGGCGACCGGCGCCGGCCTGGGGCTCTCGCTGGTTCGCCAGATCGCGCGCCGACACGGCGGCGAGGCGCGCTGCGTGGCGCACGAGCGCGGCGGCAGCGTGTTTGTGGTTGAGCTTCCGTCGTAATCGTCTTCCCCGCGCAAGCGGGGACCCAGAGTGGACTCCCGCTTGCGCGGGAGCGACAAGCAGGCGTGATTTTCAGATGCGGAACGCGGCGAGCGTTTCCTTGGCGAACAACTCCTCGGGCGCGAAGCGGCGCCTGGAGAGCCCCTGTTCGTGGTGGTAGCGCAGGAACGTCTTGAGCGCGTGGCGGTTGCGCGCGACGCCGTACGGCCACCAGTCCTCCCCCATCTCGCGCTTGGTTTCCTCGACGTGCGATCCCAGCCACGGCAGCATGGCCATCAGCGCCGCCGACTGGTCCAGCCCCTGGTAGGCCTTCTTGTGCGCGGCGAGAAATGCCTTGTAGAGCGATTGCGCCACCCACGGGTGCCTGGCGTAGAGGTCGCGCCGGATCACGACCGTGTGCATGATCGGGAAAATTTTCGTGCGACGGAAGTAATCGCGCTCGGCGGCGACGTATTCCGGGAATAGCCGCCGCACCTCGCCCGGGCGCGTGCGCAGCGTCGAAGGCGCGCGCGCGGAGTAGAGCGCGTCGATCTTGCCCTCGGCGAGCAGCTTCGACAGCGTCTGTTTCTTGCCGATCGGCGATAGTTTGATGCGCGGCGGCAAGTCGAGCCTCAGTTTCTCGTCGCGCCCGGGCTGCTCCAGGCCGCCGGTGACGTATTCGACGCCGTCCACCGGCACCTTGAATTCGTCGGCGAGGATGCCGCGGATCCACACCGCCGCCGTCATTTGGTACTCGGGCACGCCGATGCGTTTGCCGGCGAGATCGGCCGGGCGCTCGATGCCGCTGCGGGCCGAGACGAAGATGCACGAATGGCGGAATACGCGCGACGGGAACGCCGGGATGGCGATGAAAGGCGGCTGCGCCGCGCCGAGCGTCATCACGTAAGACGACAGCGACATCTCCGCGCAATGGAATTCGTGGTTGCGCAGCATGCGGAAGAAGGTTTCCTCCACCGGCAGCGGCAGGTACACGAGGTCGATTCCATCCGCATGCACAGATCCATCGGCGAGCGCCCGCGTGCGATCGTAGTCCCAGCAGGCGAGCGTGAGCTTCAGTCGCGCCATCGCGGTCAGTATACTTGCCGCCTCGGAGGAGCCATGAAGCGGTTGCGGTCGTTGCTCGCGGCACTTGCCGCGCTCGTTGCGTGCGCCGCCGCGGCGCAGGACTATCCGGTGAAGCCGGTCAAGCTGGTGGTGCCGTATGCGCCCGGCGGGCTGCCCGACACTATGGCGCGCCTGGTGAGCCAGCGCATGGGTGAGTCGCTGGGACAACAGTTCGTGATCGAGAACCGCCCCGGCGCCGGCGGCATCGGCGGCACCGAGTACGTGGCGAAGTCGGCGCCCGACGGCTACACCCTGCTGATTGCCGACGTCGGCCAGCTCGCCGTCAATCCGCATCTGTATTCGAAGCTGCCATATGACCCGCTGAAGGACTTCGCTCCGGTGAGCCTGCTTGGCACCAGCTCGTTGTTCCTGGTCGCGCACCCGTCTGTCCCGGTGAGCAATTTCGCGGAGCTGGTGACGTATGCAAAAGCGCGTCCCGGCCAGTTGAACTACGGCTCCTCGGGCACCGGCAGCATCCATCATCTCGCCACCGAAGCGCTGCTGGTGGCGTTCGGGCTGCAAATCATCCACGTGCCGTACAAGGGCACGGGACAATCGGTGCCGGCATTGCTCGGCGGGCAAGTCAACCTGCTGTACTCGGCGCTGCCGTCGATCGAAGCGCAGGTGAAGGCGGGCAAGCTGAAGCTGCTTGCAATCAGCACGCCCAAGCGCTCGCCGCTCGCGCCCGAAGTGCCGACCGTGATCGAGCTAGGTGTCCCGGGGTATGATTTCGCGCCGGAGATTGGCCTGCTCGCGCCGGCCGGCACCTCGTCGGCGATCGTCGCCAGGCTTGCAGCCGAAGCGCACCGCGCGCTATTTCACGGCGACACCATGCAGCGCTTCAGCCAGTTCGGCATCGACCCGGTAGGCTCGTCCGCGGAGGCCTACGCGGCGCAGATTCGTGCCGCCTACGAGCGCTACGGCCGCGTAGTGAAGTCCACCGGCGTGAAAGTGGAATGACAAAGTCAGTCAAGGAGATCTAGCTTTGGCCCAGTACGTTTTCACCATGCGCCGGGTGGCGAAAGTCGTGCCGCCCAAGCGCACCATCCTCAAGAACATCTCGCTCAATTTCCTCCCCGGCGCCAAGATCGGCGTGCTCGGACTGAATGGCTCCGGCAAATCGACGCTGCTGCGCATCATGGCGGGTGCGGACGACCACTACGAGGGCGAGGTGATCCGGATGCCGAACCTCCGCATCGGTTTCCTGGCGCAGGAGCCGCAGCTCGACGCGGCCAAGGACGTGCGCGGCAACGTCGAGGAGGGGTTGGGCGACCTGGTGGCGGCGAAGCGGCGCCTCGAGGAAATCTACGCCGCCTACACCGAGGAGAACGCCGACTTCGACAAGCTCGCCGAGGAGCAGGCGAAGCTCGAGGCGGTAGTCGCCGGCGGCGACCTCGAGCGCAAGCTCGAAGTGGCGGCCGATGCGCTGCGCCTGCCGCCGTGGGACATGCAGGTGTCCAAGATCTCGGGCGGCGAGCGCCGGCGCGTGGCGCTGTGCCGGTTGCTGCTGTCCGAGCCCGACATGCTGCTGCTCGACGAGCCGACCAACCACTTGGATGCGCTCTCGGTGCAGTGGCTCGAGCAGTACCTGGAGCGCTTTCCCGGCACGGTGATCGCGGTCACGCACGACCGCTATTTTCTCGACAACGTCGCCGGCTGGATCCTGGAGCTCGACCGCGGCTTCGGCATTCCCTGGGAAGGCAATTACTCCTCGTGGCTGGAGCAGAAGGAAAAGCGGCTCGAGGTCGAGGCGAAGCAGGACCAGGCGCGCATCAAGAGCATGCAGGCCGAGCTCGAATGGGTGCGCGCCAACCCAAAGGGCCGGCGCGCCAAGTCCAAGGCTCGCCTGGCGCGCTTCAAGGAGCTGGAGTCCGCCGAATTCCAGAAACGCAACGAAACCAACGAGATCTACATTCCGCCGGGGCCGCATCTCGGCGACCTGGTGATCGAGGCCGAGGGCCTGCGCAAGGCTTACCGCGACAAGCTGCTGTTCGACAACCTGTCGTTCCGGCTGCCGCCGGGCGGAATCGTCGGCGTGATCGGCGCCAACGGCGCCGGCAAGACGACGCTGTTCCGCATCCTCACCGGTCAGGAAAAGCCCGATGCCGGAAAGATCCGCGCAGGGGATACGGTGAAGCTGTCCTACGTGGACCAGAGCCGCGACACGCTCGACGCGAAAAAGTCCGTGTGGGAGGAGATCTCCGACGGCCAGGACCAGATCAAGGTGGGCGATTACACGATTCCGAGCCGATCGTATCTCGCGCGCTTCAATTTCCGCGGCGCCGACCAGCAGAAGACCGTGGGCGAGCTCTCGGGCGGCGAGCGCAACCGCGTGCACCTGGCGAAGCTGCTCAGGAGCGGCGGCAACGTGCTGCTGCTCGATGAGCCGACCAACGACCTCGACGTCGAGACCTTGCGCGCGCTCGAGGAGGCGCTGCTCGAGTTTCCGGGCTGCGCCGTGACTATCTCGCACGACCGCTGGTTCCTCGACCGCATTGCCACCCACATGCTCGCCTTCGAGGGCGATTCGCAGGTGGTGTGGTTCGAGGGCAACTATGCCGAGTACCTCGAGGATCGCAGGAAGCGCCTCGGCGAGGACGCCGACACCCCGCACCGCATCCGTTACAAGCCGCTGAAAGCGTAAACTTCCAGCACCGCCACGGAGGCTCGATGAAAACGATTCTTGCCATGGCGAGCGCCGCTGCGCTCGCGTTTTGCGCCGTGCTCGCCGGCGCGCAGACCTTCCCCCAGCCCGGCAAGCCGGTGCGAGTCATGGTGGGCTTCGCCCCCGGTGGCGGCACCGACATCCAGGCACGCATCCTGCAGCCCAAGTTCTCGGAAGCGCTCGGCGCCCCGGTGATCGTGGAGAACAAGCCCGGCGCGAGCACCATGCTCGCAGTGATGGAGGTGGTGAAAGCCGCGCCCGACGGTCACACCATCCTGTACTCCTTCAACGGCGCCTTCGCGCAGAACCCGCATACGCAAGCCAGCATCCAGTACGACCCGTTCAAGGACGTGACGCCGATATCGCTCGCGGCGCGCGGCCCGCAGCTGCTGGTGCTGCACGTCTCGGTGCCGGCGAGCAACATCCAGGAGCTGGTCGCATACGGCAAAGCAAACCCGGCCAAGCTCAACATCGCTTCCTTCGGCACCGGCACCTCGTCGCACATCTTCGCCGAGATGCTGATGCGCCAGATGGGGGTCGAGATGCTGCATGTCCCCTACAAGGGCGCGGGCGACGCCGCCAAGGACCTGCTTTCCGGGCGCGTGCAGCTGATGTTCGATGCCGCGACCACCGCGATCCAGAACGTCAACACCGGCAAGCTGAAGGCGCTCGGGCAGGTGGGCGAGGCGCGTTCAGCGCTGCTGCCCAATACGCCGACGCTCAAGGAGCAGGGCGTCCAGGGCATCGACATGCTCGGCTTCCTCGGCTATTACGGACCGGCTGGCATGCCTGCCGAGGTGTTGCAGAAGCTGAACGCTGCCATCGTTAAGGCGCTGGCGCACCCGGATGTGAAGGCGGGATTCGAGAGGGGCGGCTACGAGGCGATTTCCTCCACGCCTGCCGAGCTGGGGGCGATGACCAAGGATTCCTACGAGCGTTGGGGCAAGGTGATTCGCGACATCGGCCTCAAGCCGCAGTGAGGAACGCCTTCTTAAGACCTTAGCGGCGCTTGAGCGCGGCGAACACCTCGTCCGCCACCACGAGCGTGCGCTCGACGTCGGCGTCGCTGTGCTGGATCGAGATGTACATCTTCTCGTTCGGGTTGACGAGGATGCCGCGCCGGATCATCTCCAGGGCCCAGTCGCGGCCGAGGTCCTTGTCCGCGGTGGTGAGGTCCATCCAGGTGCGCAGCGGCTTGCGGTCCGTGAAGCGCACCCCCCACACTGCGTCCTCGCCCGGCGCTTGCACCGCAAAGCCATGGCGCGTGCCCGCGGCGACGATCCCGGCGCGCAGGCGCGAACCGATGCTGCGCAGGCGCTCGTAAACGCCGGGCAGCGCGAGCACTTCGAGCGCCGCGCAGCCGGCGGCGGCGCAGATCGGGTTGCCCATCAGGGTATTGGTCGCCCACACCACTTCGCTGCGTGGGCGCTTCCTTGCGTCCAGCACCGACATCACTTCGGAATTGCCCGCGACCGCGGCGAGCGTAAAACCGCCGCTGATCGCCTTGCCGTAGCAGGCGAGGTCGGGAACGACGCCGTATTTCTCCTGCGCGCCGCCCCAGGCGATGCGAAAGCCGGTCACGATTTCGTCGAACACCAGCACGATGCCGTGTTTCTTCGTCACTTCGCGCAGCGCCTGCAGGAATCCCGGCTCTGGCAGGAGCACGCGCTGCAGCGGCTCGACAATCACCGCGGCAAGTTCCTTGGCATGGCGCTCGATCATTTCAACCGCGCGCGCGGTTTCATTGAACGGCGTCACCAACACGGTGTCGCCGGTCTCGCGCGGTACGCCCACGGAATCGGGCTTGGCATGCGGATAGTCCGACGGCGCCGACGGCACGGTGCCCCACAGGCCGTAATCGTGCATGCCGTGCCAGGCGCCCTCGAACTTCAGCACCTTGTTGCGGCTGGTGAAGGCGCGCGCGATGCGCAACGCGTAAAAGGTCGCCTCGGTGCCCGAGCTGGTGAAGTGCACCTCGTCGGCGCAGGGGATCGCCTCCACCAGGCGCTTGGCGAGCGCGATCTGCGGCTGGTTGAGGAAGTAGAACGTGGTGCCTTTGGGCAATTGCGCCGCCACAGCGGCGGTTACCGCGGGATGCGCGTGGCCGAGCAGCGCCGGCCCGGAGCTCAGGTGATAGTCGATGTACTCGCGCCCGGCCATGTCCCAAAGGTGGCTGCCCTGGCCGCGCTCCACCACAAGATTGAGATCGGCTGGCAGCTGGAACAGACCCAGCCCACCTCCGGCGAGGTATTTCGCGCCGTCGGCGAGCAGCGACGCCTGCGTTGCTTGGGGAGAATGGGGAGCGTTCATCCGCGGCCCTCGAACGGCATTTTGCTGGCTTTGATGGTTAGGAACAACACGTTGGTCTCGATCGGGAAGCTCGCCATGTGCAGCACCGCCTGGCCGACGTGCGCCACGTCCATGAGCGGCTCGGGCTTGATCGAGCCGTCGGCCTGTGGCACGCCCTTGGCCATGCGCTCGGCCATCTCGGTGCGCGCATTGCCGATGTCGATCTGGCCGCAGGCGATGTCGTACTTGCGGCCGTCTAGCGCCGTGACCTTGGTGAGCCCGGTGACGCCGTGCTTGGTGACGGTGTAGGGCGCGGAATTCGGCCGCGGCGCGTGCGCCGAGATGGAGCCGTTGTTGATGATGCGGCCGCCGCGCGGCTCCTGCGCCTTCATGAGGCGGAACGCTTCCTGCGTGCACAGGAACATGCCGGTGAGGTTGATGTCGACCACGTTCTTCCACTGCTCGAAGCTGAGGTCTTCGAGCGGGATGCCGGGTGCATTGACGCCGGCGTTGTTGAACAGC
>CAYMVA010000054.1:0-81133 GCA_964393745.1 uncultured Enterobacteriaceae bacterium
GCCCGCCGGTTTTCCAGAATGTCTCGCCAGAACATGGAGATAACAAGCTGATGGGACAGATCTTCCGCTTTGCCGACCACGCCCGGCGCTGCGGCGCGCCAGACCCTTCGCTCCAGCCCCTGGGCGAGAGTGCTTTTTACTGCAAGCGCTGCGAGGCGGACCGCTTCCTGCTCTACCCGAACGGCGAGGTGCAGTGCGCGAGCTGCGGCGCGCAGATCGAGAACCTGGCGGTGGGCGAGGCCGACTACGGGGTGCCTGGGCCCGGCCCCGCCTAGCTTGCGGCCCCGGTCGGTCGTATACTTTTCGCCGACACCAAGCTACCTGGAGGAGGAGCCATGAAGAAGCTTGTGCTGGTATTTGCTGTCCTGGCGTTCGCGGCGCTTGGCGCGATGGCGGGCCCGCCGCCGAAATACTTCGTCGACCAGACCAAGCTGCCCTTCGGCGAAACCGCTGGCATACCGACCCAGAGGCAATGGGGTGTCCACAACGGCGCCGGCTACAGGATCGAGGTGCCGTACAACTGGAACGGGTCGCTCGTCATGTGGGCGCACGGGTTTCGCGGCACCGGCCTGGAACTCACGGTCGACAATCATCCGCTGCGCGCGTTCCTGATCGCCAACGGCTACGCCTGGGCGGCTTCGAGCTACAGCAGAAACAGCTACGACCCGGCGCAGGGGGCAAAGGATACGCACGCGCTGACCACCTTTTTCAACGGCAAGGTCGGCCGGCCGGCGCGCACTTACATCACCGGCGCCTCGATGGGCGGTCACGTCACCGGCATCGTGGCCGAGCAGTGGCCGCGATCGTACGACGGCGCGATGCCGATCTGCGGGGTGCTGGGCGACTACGAGCTGTTCGATTACTTCCTCGATTTCAACCTCGCGGCGCAGACGCTGTCGGGAGTGAACGCGCAGTGGCCGTTCGGTGCCAACTTCCTGGGTACCGTCGTGCCGGCTACGAAGGCGGGACTCGGTGCGTTTTTTCCATTCGTGCTGAACGCGTCCGGCCAGAACTTCAAGTCTCTGGTCGAGCTGCGCTCCGGCGGCGATCGTCCGCTGTTCGACCAGGGTTTCCTGTTCTGGAACGGCGTTGCCGGGGATTTCCTGTTCGGTCTCGGGGTGGGCGACGGCACGCTGCCGCGCCATCCAGGGGTGGCGGTGCAGAATTCCGACGTCTTGTATCAGTTCGATACCGATGTCGCTCAGACTCCGGCCGAGGACGCATTGAACGACAACATACAACGCGTCACCGCGGACCCGCAGGGCCGGCATATCAACGGCATTTCCAACGTGCCGCCCACCACCGGGGATCTCAGGATTCCGATGCTCAGCCTGCACACGCTGGGAGACCTGTTCGTACCTTTCCTGATGGAGCAGGTGTATGCGCAGCGGGTCGCGGCGCACAATGCCTCGAATCTTCTCGTGCAGCGCGCGACCCGGGATTTCGGGCATTGCAGCTTCACCGGGCCGGAATTGGTCCAGACTTTCGTCGATCTGGTCACTTGGGTCGAAGGCGGCGTCAAACCGGCGGGCGACGACGTGCTCGATCCGGCCGCGGTCGCGGATCCGGACTTCGGCTGCACCTTCACCGACAAGGCGTCGGCGCGGTTCTGGGACAACCCCGCGTTGCCTGCCCCCTTGAAGGCGCTCCTGACGCCGCCCGCCTGCCCCGCGCCGTGAAGTGAGCGCCGTGAAGTGAAAGTGTAAAGCCTCGCTTTACACTTTCACCCTCCAGGATCGGGTCGTCTCCGCGAAGCCTGTCTTAGTTACCGAGATTTCTCGACAACCAGCTTGCAACCTGCCGGTACAACGCCGGCGGAATTCTCCCCAGCCTTGCTGCATCAGTGGCTTCAATCGTGGCGATCTTTGCCGTACGAACCACCGACGGCGCCGGAAGTCCGGCCGCTGCCAGATCACTGATTGCCAAATCCCCTGGCCAGCGCCGATTCTCCGCGCTGGTGATCATCACGACCCACAACAGCCCGTGCGCATCTTCGAGATCGCCCGCGGCCACCACCAATGCGGGCCGCGACTGGCGCGTGGCGCGGTCGGTGTACGGGAACGGCACCTTGACGACGTCGCCCCGCCTAAAGCTTGGCATACGCCTTGGTGTCGGCCTCCGAGCTCCACTCGAGGAAGGTGCGGAATGGATCGTCCGTCTGCCCGCCGCGCCCGGCCTTGCTGAGGATCACGCGCCCCTCATCGATCTGGTACAGCAATTCGTCGCCCGGCTCGAGCCGCAGCGCAGCCCGCACGGGTTGCGGAATCGTCGTCTGGGCCTTGCTCGTCAGCTTGCTGACAATCATGGGAATCACGCCACCAAGAGGAACTAACGTCCATGGTAAGGAATTTCCTTGCTAGCGTCAACGGGCAGGAAGCGAAGGCAAGGAACCGCTTTAGGGGATGCCAATTCCTTACTGCTTGAACGGGTGCCTGAGGACGATGGTCTCGTCGCGCTCCGGGCCGGTGGAGATGAGGTCGATCGGCACTCCGCACAGGGACTCGATTCGCGCCAGGTAGTCGCGCGCCGCCTTCGGCAGCCCGCCGTGCGCCTTGATGCCGACGGTGCTTTCCTGCCACGCCGGCATTTCCTCGTACACCGGCACGCAGCGCGCCAGCTCCTCGGCGCCCACCGGCAGGATCTCGCTCAGCGTGCCCTCGATGTCGTAGCCGACGCAGTTCTTGAGCGACTCGGCGCCGTCCAGCACGTCGAGCTTGGTGATGCACAGGCCCGAGACGCCATTGAGTTGAATCGAGCGCTTGAGCGCCGCGGCGTCGAACCAGCCGGTGCGGCGCGGCCGCCCGGTGGTGGCGCCGAACTCCTGGCCGCGCTGGCGCAGGCGCTCGCCGACTTCGTCAGAGAGCTCGGTCGGGAACGGCCCGCCGCCGACGCGCGTCGTATAGGCCTTGGTGATGCCGAGCACGTAATGCAGCTGCTGCGGGCCGACGCCCGCGCCCGCAGCCGCCGCACCGGCGACGCAGTTGGACGAGGTGACGTACGGGTAGGTGCCGTGGTCGATGTCGAGCAGCGAGCCCTGCGCGCCCTCGAACAGGAGGTTCTTGCCCGCGCGGTTGGCGTGGTAGAGCGCGCGCGGCACATCCGCCACCAGCGGCGCAAGGCGCGGCGCGAGCTTGAGTGTCTCGTCGCGCGTGCGCTGGTAGTCCACCGGCGGCTGCCGGTAGTAGCGCTCCAGCACGAAGTTGTGGAACTCGAGCAGCTCGCGCAGCTTCTCGGAAAAGCGCGTCGCGTCGAACAGGTCCTGCAGCCGGATCGCGCGGCGCGCCGCCTTGTCCTCGTACGCCGGCCCGATGCCGCGGCCGGTGGTGCCGATTTTCTGCGTGCCCCGGGCAGCCTCGCGCGCGAGGTCGAGCGCGGCGTGATACGGCAGGATCAGCGGGCAGGCTTCCGAGATGCACAGTCGCGCCACCACGCCGTGCACGCCCGCGGCCTGCAGCTCGTCCATTTCCTCGAGCAGCGCTTGCGGCGAGACCACCACGCCGTTGCCGATGAAGCAGTCCACGCTCGGGCGAAGGATTCCGGAGGGGATCAGGTGCAGCACAGTCTTCTTGCCGCCGATCACCAGCGTGTGGCCGGCGTTGTGCCCGCCCTGGAAGCGCACCACTCCTTGAGCGTGGTCGGTGAGCCAGTCGACGATCTTGCCCTTGCCCTCGTCGCCCCACTGAGTGCCGACGACGACTACATTGCGGGCACGGCTCATGTTCGCGCTTGCCGTTTCACCCGCCAGGGACGAATCGAGGCCACGCCGGCGAGCGTGCGCAAATCGATCGAGAAGCCGGTCGCCGGGCGCGGCCGGCCGAAGGCCTTGCCGACTTCGTCGTAGCGCCCGCCGCGCGCCACTGGGCCGGCGATGCCCTTGCAGTAGGCGTCGAACACCACGCCCGAGTGATAGTGGTAGCCGCGCAACTCGGCCAAATCGAAGCTCGCCGGGATGGCGCAGGCATCGGCGAGCGCGCCGAGCGTCGCGAGCGCGCGCCTGAGCGCCGGGATGCGCGGCAGGCGCTTGGCGGCGAGCGCCAGCACCTCGCGCCCGCCGTAGAGCTCAGGCAGCAGCAGCAGCGCGTCGCGCGTCTTCGCCGCCAGCCCCTTGGTGAGCGCGCGCAGCGCCGGCAGGTCCTTTTTCTGCAGCGCCTCGAACAAATCCGCTTCCAGCTCGTGGCCGATGCCGCCCGAGCGCACCAGCGCCCGGAACACCGCGACGTGGCCGATGTCGATGCGCTTGCCCTTCACGCCCGCGATCTCGAGCGCGCGGCACAGCAGCCGCTGGATTTCGAGGTCGGACTCGGTGCCGGCGTGGCCGTAGATCTCGGCGCCGATCTGGATCGGCTCGCGCGTCGCCTCGGGCCCCGCCGGGCGCGCGTGCAATACGCTGCCGCAATAGCACAGGCGCGCCACGCCTTCGCGGTTGAGCAGGTGCGCGTCGATGCGCGCCACCTGCGGCGTGATGTCGGCGCGCACGCCCATCATCTTGCCGCTCAACTGGTCCACCAGCTTGAAGGTGCGCAGGTCGAGGTCGTGCCCGGTGCCGGTGAGCAGCGACTCCAGGTACTCGAGCAACGGCGGCATCACCAGCTGGTAGCCCCAGCCGGCGAACAGGTCGAGCATCGCGCGCCGCAGCGCCTCGATGCGCGCCGCCTCCGCCGGCAGGATGTCCTCGATGTGCTCGGGCAGCAGCCAGCGCATGGCGGGACGCGCTACCAGCGCGCTAACCACAGCAGCACCAGCCCGGCGAGCATCGCGGTCAGTCCGAAGAAGCGGATCTGGCCGTCACTGAGCTGCAGGATGCGGCGGAAGGTTTCGCGCCAGAGGCTAGGCGCAAGGAACGGCAGCGCACCCTCGATGACGAGCATCAGGGCGAACGCCATCAGCAATGTCGTGCCCATGGGCCATCATTTCTTGCCGCCCGGCCTGCCGGCGGCATCCTTGAGGTAGCGGAAGAACTCCGAGTTCGGCTCGAGCAGCAGCAGGTCCGAGCGGCCGCGGAAGCTCGCGCGGTAGGCCTCCATCGAGCGGTAGAACGAGTAGAACTCCGGGTTCTGCTGGAACGCCGCGGCGTAGGTGGCGGCGGCCTTGGCGTCGCCCTCGCCGCGCACGCGCTGCGCGTCGCGGTAGGCTTCCGCGAGGATCACCTCGCGCTGACGGTCGGCATCGGCGCGGATCCTTTCCGCGTCCGCCGCCCCGGTCGAGCGCTGCTCGTTGGCGATGCGCTTCCTTTCGGCCTGCATGCGGCCGTAGACCGACTCGCTCACTTCCTGCGGCAGGTCGACGCGCTTCAGGCGCACGTCCACGATCTGGACGCCGATGCGGCGCAGGTCCTGGTCGGCCTTCTCGCGCACCTCCTCCATGATCTTGTCGCGCTCGCCCGAAACCACGTCGTGCACGGTGCGGCGGCCGAACTCCGACTGCAGGCCGTCGGAGATGGTTTGCTTGAGCCGGATCGCGGCGCGGAACTCGTCGCCCTGCACCGAGATGTAGTACTGCTTGACGTCCACGATGCGCCACTTGACGAACGAGTCCACCAGCACCGGCTTTTTCTCCGAGGTGATGAAGCGCAGCGGCTCGGGATCGTCGTAGGCGAGGATGCGCATGTCGAAGTTGCGCACGTTCTGCACCAGTGGCCACTTGAAGTGCAGCCCGGGCTTGGTGACCACGTCCTTCACCTCGCCCAACTGGAACACGATCGCGTTCTGGCGCTGGTCCACGGTGAACAGCGTCGAGCTGACGAGCAGCAAGAGCGCAACGACGACTGCGGCGATGGGTGCGAGCGTTCTCATCAGCGCTCTCCCCGCTCGCGGCCGCGCAGCGCCTCGCGCGAGCGCTGCGCCGCCTCGGGCGCCGCCGCGGGCTCGGGGCTGGGCGCGCGCTGCGCCGCCCCATCGGGCAGCATCGCCGCCCCGCCCTGCTGCATCAGCTTGTCGAGCGGCAGGTAAAGCAGGTTGCCGCCGCCCTTGTAGTCCAGCATGATCTTGGAGGTCGTCGACAGGATCTGCTGCATGGTCTCGATGTAGATGCGCTCGCGGGTCACCGCCGGCGCTTTCGAGTATTCCGTCAACACCTGCTTGAAGCGCGAGGCGTCGCCATCGGCGCTGGCGATCACGCGCTGCCTGTAGCCGTCGGCCTCCTGCTCCAGGCGCGAGGCGGCGCCGCGCGCCCGCGGAATGACGTCGTTGGCGTAGGCCTGGCCCTCGTTCTTCTGCCGCTCGCGGTCCTGCCCCGCCTTGACCGCGTCGTCGAACGCCGCCTGCACCTGCTCCGGCGGCTGCGCGTTCTGGATGGTGATGGTGCTGACCTGGATGCCGGTCTTGTAGCGGTCGAGGATCTGCTGCATCAGCACGCGCGCCTTGATGGCGATCTCTTCGCGCGATTCGTACAGGATCGCGTCCATCTTGCCCTTGCCGATGATCTCGCGCATCGCCGTTTCCGCCGCCTGCATCGCGGTCTCTTCCGGCCTGCGGTTCATGAACAACCAGTCGCTCGCATCCTTGATCAGGTACTGCACCGCGAACTGCAGGTCGACGATATTCTCGTCGTCGGTCAGCATGAGCGACTCTTTGAGCACCTTGGTCTTGACCGTGTTGCGGTAGCCGACCTCGAGCGTGCGCACCTGGGACAGGTTCACGATCTCGTTCGACTGGATCGGCCACGGCAGGCGCCACCTCAGGCCCGAGCCGGTTTCCTCGGCGAACTTGCCGAAGGTGAGCACGATGCCGCGCTGGCCCTCGACCACGATGTAGAAGCCGCTCGCCAGCCACACCGCCAGGATGATGCCGGCGATCAGGCCGGCGCCGCCGCCCAGGCGCGCCCCCGAGGGCATGCGCGGCGGCTGCTCCGGCCCGCCACCGCCGCGCCGGCGCCCGAACAGGTCGTTCAGGCGGCGGTTGAAGTTGCGCCACAGCTCGTCGAGGTCAGGCGGGCCTTGATTGCCGCTGCCCGGACCGCGGGAACCGCCGCGGCCCCAATTGGGGTCGTTCAGAGACATAGGGGTGCTGTCAGAGTGAAATGGATTCGGTTTCCGGAGTCGGGCGGACCGGCGAGCCCGACCGGGCTGCCTCGGCGATCGCGCTGCGCAGCTCGGCGAGGCCCGCACCAGTGCGCGCGCTCACGAAAACGCGTGAAATCCTACCATACTGGTCGCGCTCGCAGCGCGGCGCGAGCGTCGCGCCGCCGCCGACCAGATCGATCTTGTTCCACACCGCGATCTGCGGGATCGCCTGGGCGCCGATCTCGGCAAGCACCTTGTTCACCTCTTCGGCCTGCTGCGCGCGGCCGGGCGAGGCGCTGTCCACGACGTGCAGCAGCAGGTCGGCGCGCACCGTTTCCTCGAGCGTGGCGCGGAACGCCGCCACCAGATCGTGCGGCAGGTCGCGGATGAAGCCGACGGTGTCGGAGAGCACCACCGTGCCCGCCTGCGGCACGTGGATGCGGCGCGTGGTGGCGTCGAGCGTGGCGAACAGCCGGTCGGCCGTGTACGCCTGCGCCTTGGCGAGAGCGTTGAACAGCGTCGACTTGCCGGAGTTGGTGTAGCCCACCAGCGACACCGAGAACACCTCGCGGCGCGAGCGCGCGCGGCGCTGCACCTGGCGGCGGTGCTGGAATTGCTTGAGCTTGCCGCGCAGCATCTTCACGCGCCGCGCGATGTAGCGCCGGTCGAGCTCGAGCTGGGCCTCGCCCGGGCCGCCAGTCTTGCCCAACGCGCCGCGCTGGCGCTCGAGGTGCGTCCATCCGCGCACCAGCCGGGTCGAGAGGTGCTGCAGCTGCGCCAGTTCGACCTGCAGCTTGCCTTCATTGGTCTCGGCGCGCCGCGCGAAGATCTCCAGGATCAGCTCGGTGCGGTCGAGCACCCGCGCCTTGAGCTCCTTTTCCAGGTTGCGCTGCTGCGCCGGCGACAGTGCGTGGTTGAACAGCACCAACGTGGCGTTCAGGGCTTTCGCCGCGCTGCCGATCTCGGCCACCTTGCCGCTGCCGCAGTAGAACTTCGGGTTCGGGCGTCCGCGCCGGCCGCGCACCAGCGCGTGGCGGCGCGTCCCCACGCTCTCGGCGAGGCGCACGAACTCCTCGATCGCTTCCTCGAAGGCGTCGTCGCCGAAATCCAGGCACACGAGCACCGCCGCAGCCGGATCCGGGCGGCGGGAACGCTCCGCGGGATTTTCGGTGCTAACTTGCGGGTTCGGGCTCAACGTTCAGGCTCACCGGGCGCGACGGCACCACGGTAGAAATCGCGTGCTTGTAGACCATCTGCGTGACTGAGTTCTTGAGCAACACCACGTACTGGTCGAACGATTCGATCTGGCCCTGCAGCTTGATGCCGTTCACCAGATAGATCGAAACCGGGATGTGTTCCTTGCGCAGGGTGTTCAGGAACGGGTCTTGTAGCAGCTGCCCTTTGGTGGTCATGTTGTTGCCTCTTGCGGCGCAGGTCGCCGAAACACCACTCTAATTGATTTTGTTGGGGTTTTCTAGCCAATCGGCGTCGGCGGCGTGACGTCGCCGCACTGCGCTCGGTGGCGCAGCGCGTGGTCCATCAGCACGCACGCCAGCATCGCCTCGGCGATCGGCGTGGCGCGGATGCCGACGCAAGGGTCGTGCCGTCCGGCGGTCTCGATGGTGGTCGCCTCGCCCCGGGTGGTGATCGTGCGCCGCGGCAGGCGGATGCTCGAAGTCGGCTTGAGGGCGATCGAGACGGTGACCTCCTGCCCCGTGGAGATGCCGCCGAGGATGCCGCCGTTGTTGTTGGAGAGGAAACCCTGCGGCGCCATCTCGTCGCCGTGCTCGCTACCCTTTTGCAGCACCGCGCCGAAGCCCGCGCCGATCTCCACGCCCTTCACGGCGTTGATCGACATCATCGCCGCAGCGATATCGGCATCGAGGCGCCCGTACACTGGCTCGCCCCAGCCCACCGGCACGCCGCTCGCGACCACGTTGACGCGCGCGCCGCACGAGTCGCCGGCTGCGCGCAGCCCGTCCATGTACTGCTCGAGTTCCGCGACGATCGCGGCGTCCGGCGCGAAGAACGGGTTGCCGCCCACCGCCTCCCAGGAACGGAACGCGATCGGCTTGGGGCCGAGCTGCGCCAGGTAACCGCGCACCGCGACGCCGTAGCGCGCCGCCAGCCATTTCTTCGCAATCGCGCCCGCGGCGACGCGCACCACGGTTTCGCGCGCCGAGGCGCGGCCGCCGCCGCGCGCGTCGCGCACGCCGAATTTCTGCCAGTAGGTGTAATCGGCGTGCCCGGGCCTGAATTTCTCCGCGATGGCGCTGTAGTCCTTGGGCCGCTGGTCCTCGTTCCTGACCAGGAACCCGATCGGCGTGCCGCTGGTCTTACCTTCATACAGTCCGGATAGGATCTCTACGGTGTCCGTTTCGCGCCGTTGCGTCACATGGCGGGAGCTGCCGGGTTTCCTGCGGTCGAGCTCGCGCTGCAGGTCGGCCGCGGAAAGCTCCAGCCCCGGCGGGCAGCCGTCCACCACGCCGCCGTACGCCGGCCCGTGCGACTCGCCGAACGAGGTGACGCAAAACAGAGTGCCGAACGTGTTTCCACTCATGCGGAAAAGCTTAGCATAGGGCTATGCGGGCTCTCCTCCTGACCGCGCTCGCTGCGCTAGCCGCAGTGCTTTTATTGGGCGGCTGCGCCGCCCTGGAGCCGCGGCCGGCGCCGCTGACGCGCGCCGAGGTGATCATGCTCGCCAAGACCGGCGCCTCGCCGCAGGTGATCATCGGCGAGCTGGAGCGCACCCGCACCGTGATCCTGCTCTCGGGCACCGACATCGTGCAGTTGAGCGATGCCGGCGTGCCGCGCGAAGTGCTCGACTACCTGCAGCGCGTGCAGATCGAACAGGTGCGCCAGGACGAGCGCTTCGCCATGATGTATTTCTACCCGCCGATGTATCGCGGCGCCTATCCCTGCTTCGGGCCGATGCGCCCGTATTTCCCCGGGCCGGCGTACCGCGGCTGGTACTGGCCTTGCTACTAGGAAAAATCGGGGTCAGAGCCCGATTTCGGCGCAAGAAACCCAGACGAAATCGGGCTCTGACCCCGATTTTCGAAAAAGCGCCGCGTCTCGAAGACGCGCGCCGGCAGGCGCTTGCCGTTGGAGCGCAAGCTCCTCTTGGTGACGAAATCGAACAGCAGCGGGTTGTGCGCCCGGATCTCCTTCAGTACCGGCGCCGCGGCGGCATCCAGCAAGCCGAGCGACACCAAGTAGTCCACCGAGAAGATCGGCATCACCCCGGGCAACGGATAGTCGGAGCCGTTGAGCAGCCGCGCGTGCCAGTCGCCGCGCTCCACCACCTGCACGAGCGCGGGCCCCGCGCGGTTCAGCTGGGTCATCGCCGAGATGTCGCCGAACAGGCGCGCCTCGTAGCGCGCCTCGCCCAGCATGCGCGCGAACAGCTCGAAGCTGTCGACGAGCGGCCCGTTCGCACCGCGGTCCAGGTCGCGGTCCTGGCCCATCGAGGCGCAGTGCGCCACCACCACGCGCACCCCGGCATCGAGCGCGCGGCGCAAGCGCAAGGGGTTGCCATAGTCCTGGGTGTCGGTGCCGACGACCGCGCGCTCGAGGCCCGCGTGCGAGATGAGCGGCAGGTTCAGGCGCGCGAGCGCCGCGTAGAAGCGGTCGCAGCGCGGCGAAGCCGGGTCCATGCCCATCGCCGCGGGCAGCCACTTCACGGCGCGCGCACCGTCGCGCCGCGCCGCATCGAGCGCCGCTACGCAGTCGGCGCGGTAGGGATGGATGGACGCCGCCCATTCGAAATACTGCGGGTGCGTCCTCGCCGTGTCGCGCGCGTAGGCATCCGGCACGTAGAAGGTGGTGCGCTCAAGCAGCGGCTTGCCGTCCTCGCCGTAGGCGCGATCGAACGCGAACAGCAGCAGTTTCACGCCCGATCGCATGCCGTCGAGCAGGTTGTGCATGCGCTCGACGTAGGTGCGGTCCACGTTTCCGGGCGCCTCGTGCGCGCATCCGGCGTTGAGGAAGAACAGGCGCCGCGCGTAGTTCGCGGGATCGAGCAGACTCTCGGTGCGCGGGTGCACGACGATGCCGCTGCCGGAATCGCCGGTGCCGATCAGGTGCGCGTGGCAGTCCCAGACTTGCGCGCTATCGAGCCCTTGCCACGCCGCCTTGACCAAATCGTGCTCGGCGAGGCGCTTGGGCAACTGCGCCAGGCAGGGATTCCAGAAACCCTGCTCGGGCCAGTACATGGCCCAGGTGGCAAAGCCGGCCGCTGCGCCCGCGGCGACCACCACACCTCCGAACAATAGGCGTCGCCGCTTCAATCAAATAACAACTACGCCGGCCAGTTCTTGATGTAGCCCTTCAGCATCTTGTTCTCGAAGTCCTGCTCCTCGAGCACCGCCTTGGCGACGTCGCGGAACGAGATCACGCCGAGGAGCTTGCCCTCTTGCATCACGGGAAGATAGCGCGCGCCGCTCTCCAGCATGGTGCGCCGCAGGTCGTTGACTTCCATTTCGGGCGCCGCGGTCACGGGGTCGCTCACCATGATGTCGCTCACCTTGAGGTCGCCGAGCGCGCCGCTGCGCTTGGCGAGCGCCTGCAGCAGCTCGTGGAAGGTGACCACGCCGGCCATGCGGCCCTGGTCGAGCACCACCAGCGAGCCGAGGTTCTGCTGCGCCATGAGCTTGACCGCGTCCACGGCGAGTCCCGCAGGCTCGATGCTGTGCAGCCGGCTACCCTTGACGCGCAGGATTTCCTTTACTTGCATGGCGCACCCCCTTGAGGCGACGGGTCGCCTCAATACTAGTCCAAGGGCAAGCCCGAGGCTAGGGTCCCTCGAGGCTAGGGGTCCCTAAAGGCCGCGGCGATCGGGGATGTGCAACTCGCCGCGGCAGCGCTCGTCGCAGCGCGGGTGCTGGAGGATGAAGTTGCGCAGCAGCAGCTTTAGCGCGAGCGCGTGGTGGCGGTTGCCGCAAGCGGCCGCGGCGGCAATGTCGTCGCGGATCATCGCCTTGATGAAGCGCTCGCCGTCGGGCGCGTGCACCAGGTAGTTGCCGAGCTCGGCGGCGGCGATCTCCGGGATGTGCTCGTGCTCGACGATCGCCAGGATCTCCTCTTCGCTGAGGCCAGACAGGGCGATGCAGTCTTCGAGTGTCAGCATGGCGCGCTCCCTTTGCAGTTTAGACGCGCCGCGCCGCAACAAGCTTTGACCTAGCGCAAATTAAAGGCCGAGCGCCGCGGCGGCGAGGCGCTTCAACTCGCGCGTGAGGCGCGCGCGCACCGGCGCCGCCGCCCGGCTCGCAATCAGGTTCGTCAGCTCGAACGGGTCGCGCTCGAGATCGTAGAGCTCGTCCAGCTCCCCGGCGCGGCCGCGGTTCACCCAGTGGATCAGCTTGTGGCGGTCGGTGCGCACCGCCTTGTAGCTCATGCCCACGAGCCATGGATAGGCCTGCTCCGCCCAGTACTCGATGAGAAACGACTTGCGCCAGCCGGCGCCGCTTTTCTTCCGTCGGCCGGCGAGCAGCGGCAGCAGGGAGCGTCCCTGGATCTGCGGCCCCGGCTTGCCGCCGGCGAGCTGCAGCAGCGTCGGCGCGATGTCCTGGCAGATGACCAGGCTGCGATCGCGCGTACCGCGCTTCGCCTTGCGCGGATAGCGCACCACGAACGGCGAGCGGATGCCCTCCTCGTAGGCAAAGCGCCGCTCGGGCCCCAGGCCGTGCTCGCCGAAGAAGTAGCCGTTGTCGCCGAGGAACACGATCACCGTGTCGTCGAGCTGCCCGCTGCGCTCGAGTTGCCCGAGGATCGCGCCCACGCCCTCGTCCACCGACGCCATCATGCGCGCGCGCAGGCGGATTTCCTCCTGCTTGCCGGCATGGATCGCATCGAGCAGCGCGCGCGACTTTTCCTCGCCGCGCATCGCGAACACTTCCTGCCACACCGGCTTCTGCTTCAGCACCTCGGCGTAGGAGAGCATGTTCGGCTTCTTCGGGAACACGCTGTCGGCGTACAGGTTCTTGTGGCGCTCGGCCGGGATGTAGCCGCCGAGCTTGCCGAAGACCACCGTGCCATCTGCCGCCTGCTCGGCATCCGGGTGCACCGCCTTGTGGGCGAAGAACAGCGACCAGGGGCGATCGTGCTTCCGGGCGAGGAACTCGAGCGCCAGCGAATTCATCACATCGGTGATGTAGCCCTGGTGATCCACGTACTTGCCGTCGTGGTTGAGCCTCGGGTTGACGATCCGGCCGTGGCCGTCGTAGCTCACCCAGTAGTGGTAGCCGGGGCGCGGCATGCCGTCGTTGCCCATGTGCCACTTGCCGACATGCGCGGTCTCGTAGCCCAGGCGCTGCAGCTCGAGGTGGTAGTTCGGCAGCCGGTGGCTCATGGCGTCGCGCGCCACGTTGTCGATGACGCCGTGGCGGCTGGCGTACTGCCCGGTCATGATGGAGGCGCGGTTGGGCGAGCAGATCGGCGTGGTGTGGAAGGCGCGCTCGAACAGCACGCCTTCCGCGGCGAGGCGGTCGATGTGCGGCGTCTTCATGTACGGATGGCCGCCGGCACCGAACTCGTCGTAGCGCAGGTCGTCCACCAGGATGACGAGGAAGTTGGGTCTTTTCATGGCGCAGGAGTTTAACCGCAAGGGCCGCGCCGCTGCCCCGGGGTGTAAGATTCGCGGCGCCATGGACGAGCCGATCCATCCGCTCCAGCTCGAGGGGTTTCGCCGCATGACCCCTGCCCAGAAACTGCAGATGGTCGCCGACCTCTACCACACCGGGATTCGGCTGAAGGTGGCAGGGCTGCGCATGGCGCACCCGGAATGGAGCGAGCAGCAATTGGAGCGGGAGGCGCGCCGGTCGCTGCTTTATGCCGGCACCTGAGCCGCTGGCGTCGTTTCTCGAACCGCTCGAGCGCTTGGCGCTGCCCTACTGCATCACCGGCTCGGTCGCCGCAAGCGTGTACGGCGAGCCGCGGCTGACCGCGGACATCGACGTCGTTCTGTTGCTCGATGTCCGCGACATTGCGGCGCTGCGCGCAGCATTTCCCGATGCCACGTATTACGTGCCGCCTGACGAGACGCTGCGCCTGGAAATTGCGCGCAGCTCGCGCGGCATGTTCAACCTGATCCACCACGCGAGCCAGTTCAAGGCCGACATCTATCTCTCGGCGCGCGATCCGCTGCATGCGTGGGCGCTGCAGCATCGCCGCAGGATCAGCCTCGCGGGCAGCGGCGCCTGGATCGCGCCGCCGGAGTACGTGATCCTTCGCAAGCTCGAATATCTGCGCGAGGGCGGCTCGGACAAGCACCTGCGCGACATCCGCTTCATCCTCGCGGCAACGCCGATCGACCGGGCGTTCGTCGAATCCGAAGTGGCCCGCCTCGGCCTGGGTGAACAGTGGCGGCGAGGCGTGGCGTAGAGCGAACCGGGTTCAAACCCCGATTAGTTACTCGATGGTTTGCGTCGCCTGCAGCATGAAGGTGGGCGGCAGGACGATTCCCAGCCGCCACGCCTGCTAAAGCCCCTGCGCGCCTTCCATCTTGCCGAGCCGCCGATCGAACGTGCCTAGCGGCAGATGCCCCGCCTTGCGCGCCACTTCGAGCACCAGACAATCCGAAAAACCTAGCGCTGGACGCTTGCGGAAGCGCTCGAGCGCCGCGCCGACGGCGTCCGAGTCTTGTAGCGTCAGGTCCTTGTGGTTGAGAAGCATCTCGACCGCAGCCGCAATCTGCGCAGGCTTCACACCATAGACCGACTCGAGCACCCACATGGCCTCGGCGAGCGCCAAATGGGGAACCCATGCTCCCGGCGCCACAAACGCCTCCGCGGCCGCAACTTGAGCCGCATCGTCACGTGCAATCAGCCTGACCAGGACGTTGGTGTCAACGGCGCGCATGGCGCGCCCGCACGTTCCGCCGCATACCTTCTTTCAGCTCCCGGAGCGTCCGCCGCTTGGGTGCCCTCGCGAACAAAGTGCGGTGCACGTCCTCGGAGGTAAAGCGGCCCGCCCGGCGCACCACGATGCGCCCGTCCTCGGCTTCCCATTCCAGCACCGAGCCCGGACCAACCCCCAGCTTGCGCCGGACCGTGGCGGGGACCGAAATCTGGCCCTGTGCGGTGAGCTTTGAATGAGCGAGCGCCATGACGGTAGATTACCCGGGTAATGGAAAGTGCGCAAGGCGCTCGGCATCCACCCATGTCCCGGCTCGGCTAGACTGCGCCGGATGCGCGCGGCCGCCCTGCTCGCCGTAACTCTCTGCCTGATCTTGCCTATGCCCGTCGCCGCCTCCACGAGCTTAGAACCGGGGGTCTCGCTAGAGCTCGCCAAGTGGCGCGCCAAGCGCTACCGCGATGTGCGTTACGCGCTGAAGGTGCGGCTGGTTGCGGGCGCGGATCGCATTGCCGGCTCGCTACGCATTGACGTAACGCTGCCGCGGGCGACCGACCTGGTGCTCGACTGGCGCCCGGCAGGCGCGGCCGCGCGCGTGAGCAACGTGCGCGCGAATGGTGTTGCAATCGAGCCGCGCCTTGACAACGAGCACCTGGTGATCGGGCAGCGCGCCTTGCGCACCGGCAAAAATATCGTCGAGCTGGATTTCGAGTCGCCGGTCGCAATATCCGGCGCTGCCGTCACGCGCTACCTCGACCGCGAGGACGGCGCCGAGTACCTGTACACGCTGTTCGTGCCCTCGGATGCGTCGAGCGCGTTCCCGTGCTTCGATCAGCCCGACCTCAAGGCGCGCTTCTCGCTCGAACTGGAGCTGCCCGCGGGCTGGCGCGCGGTGTCGAACGCGCCTGCCGCGGAGGAATCGCCGGGGCGCGTGCGCTTCGCCGAGAGCGAGCCGATTCCGACCTACCTGTTCGCGTTCGCCGCCGGGCCGTTCGAGACCCTGAGCGCGCCGGGCGACACGGCGCGCCTGTTCGTGCGCCGCTCGCGCCTGGCGCGCGCCCAGGAGCACGCGGGCGAAGTGCTGCGCATCAACCGCGAGGCGCTCGGCTATTTCGAGCGCTATTTCGCGCGCCGCTTCCCGTTCGCCAAGTACGACCTGGTGCTGGTGCCCGAATTTCCCTATGGCGGCATGGAGCACGCTGGCGCCACCTTCCTCAACGAGGAGCGGGTCATATTTCCGGCGCCGCCGAGCGCCGCCGATCTGCTGCGCCGCGCGCAGCTCATCTACCACGAGACCTCGCACCAGTGGTTCGGCGACCTCGTCACTATGCGCTGGTTCGACGACCTGTGGCTGAAGGAGGGCTTCGCCAATTTTATGGCGGCCAAGGCAACCGAGGCGCTCGCCCCAGAGTTCGATGCCTGGACTGCGTTTCACGCCCTCAAGACTAGCGGCGTGCGCACCGACGCCACGCGCGGCACGAGTGCCATCCGCTACCCGCTCGAGAATCTCTCCGCTGCCAAATCGGCCTACGGCGCGATCGTCTATGCAAAAGGCCCGGCGGTGTTGCGGCAGGCGGAGTTCTATCTCGGCGAGCGCGTGTTCCAGAAAGCGGTGCGCGAATTCCTGCGCCAGCATGCCTACGGTGCGGCCGACTGGAAGGATCTGGTGCGCGCGTTCGAGCGCACCTCGGGCAAGCGCCTCGGGCGCTGGGCCGACGCCTGGGTGCAGCGGCGCGGCGCGCCATCGGTACGCGCTCGCTGGGAGATCGATGCGCGCGGCCGGCTCGCGAATTTCCGCGTCGAGCAGCGCGATGGGCTCGCCGAGGGTGGCCTCTGGCCGATGCGCTTGCGCATCGCGGCGTTAGGCGCAGGCGGCGCTGCGCGCACCGCGGATGTGCAGCTCGATCGCGGCAGCGCGCCGGCGCCGAAGCTGCACGGTCTCGAGACGCCGGTGCTCGTTTTTCCGAATGCCGGCGACTTTGGCTACGGCAGATTCTTTCTCGACCCGCAGAGTCTCGCTACCGCGCTCGATCCGGGGTTTCGCGCGCCCGATGCGCTTCTCCAGGCGCAACTCGCCGAAGCGCTGTGGGAAACGGTGCGCGAGGCCGAGCTCGCGCCGCAGCGCTTCATCGAGTACGCGCTCCGTGAGCTGCCGCGCACGCGCGACGACATCGCGCTCTCGGCGCTGCTTGCGCGCATCGAGGCCGCGTTTCGCAGGTATCTATCTGATTCGCAACGCGATACCGTCGCCGCGGCGATCGAGCACGCGCTGCTTGCAGATGGCGCGCTCGCGGCGCCGACCCAGTCGAAACGCATTATTTTTCTGCGCGCCTTCGCCTCGATTGCGTGGTCGCGCGAGGCGCTCGGCGATCTGAAGCGCCTGCTGGATGGCGCGCTCGAAGTGCCGGGCGTGCGGCTCGCCTCGCGCGACCGCTTCCGCATGGTGCAGCGCCTGCTGGTGCGCGGCGATCCCGAGGTCGCTGCACGGCTTGCGGCGCAGGCTGCAGCGGATCGGAGCGACGACGGCAGGCGCTATGCCTACGGCGCCGGCGCGGCGGCGGCGGACGCCGAAGTGAAGCGCGCGCTGCTGCGCGCTTTCCGCGATGACGCGGCGCTGCCCGAGAGCTGGATCGAGGAAGCGCTCGCGCCGCTCAACGCCCCCGAGCACGCCGCGCTCACGCGGCCGCTGCTCGGCGAGGCGCTCGATCTGCTGCCCGAGCTCAAGCGCAGCCGCAAGATCTTTTTCGTCAATAGTTGGCTCGCGGCGTTCGTAGGCGGGCAGACAAGCTCCGAGGCGCTTGCCACCATCGAGGCGCTGCTACGCAGCCAGCGGCTGGAGCCCGACCTGCGCCTGAAGCTGCTCGAGGCGGCGGATGGCCTGGAGCGCGCGGTGCGCATTCGCGCGCGCTTTAGCCGGGACTGATGGAAACGTTTCGCGCTTTCACCTGGCTGCACGCCGCGGCGCTGACGGCGATCTTCGCGCTGACGGCAATCGCAGTCGCGATCGCGCGGCGCCGCCCGCCGCCGGCGTCGCCCACGGCCACGGAGCGCGCGATCGGCTGGGCCTACATGGCGGCGTGGGTCACCACCTACACGTTCCTGCTTTTTCCGCCGCTGCACGACCCGGCCAAAACCTACCCGCTGCAGCTGTGCCACCTGAACGCGCTCGCCGCGGCGCTGCTGCTCGCCACCGGATGGCGCTGGTTGCGGCCGCCGGTGTATTTCTGGGGCTTCGCGCTTTCCACGCAGGCGCTCGTCACGCCCGCGCTCAGGGAAGGCCCGGCGCTGTACCCATTCTGGTTCTTCTGGAGCACGCACGGGCTAATCGTAGGCGTCGCGCTCTACGACGTGCTCGCGCGCGGCTACCGCCCGACGCTGCGCGATTACGGCATCGCCTGCGCCGGTGCGGCGGCATACGTTGCCATTATCCTGCCGCTCGACCTCGCTTTCGGCTGGAACTACGGTTTCGTGGGACCGTCCAAGCCCGATTTCCCCACTATCGTCGATGCGCTCGGCCCCTGGCCCGAGCGCCTGATCCTGATCGTGCTGCTGGTCGCGGCGGCGATGGCGCTCGCGCTGCTGCCCTGGCGATTCATCCCCCGTCGCGAAACCGTCAAACATTGACCGGCTGACCGACCAAATCACGAAAGGCTTTACTCGCGCGTAGCAGGACGGGCACAATGGGTTCCGTCATGGGCCCCTCGGGCGCGAACGTCGTCATTCGCCTGGCCGAGCTGCGCGACGCGCAGGCGATCGCCGTGATGTCGCGCGACCACATCGAAACCGGGCTGGACTGGAAGTACGACGCGGCGCGCGTCATGCGCGCCATCCGCCACCGCGACACCTCCGTCATCGTGGCCTGCGATGCGCGCACGCCGGTCGGGTTCGCGATCATGGAGTTCGGCGACGACCGCGCGCATCTTGTGCTGCTCGCGGTGCAGCCGCGGCACCGGCGCAACGGCATCGGCCGCCAGCTGGTGGAATGGCTGCTGGAATCCGCGTGCACCGCAGGCATCGAGAGCGTGCACCTCGAGCTGCGCGCCAACAATGAGGCGGCACGGCGCTTCTACCGTGCGCTCGCCTTTGCCGAGACCGTGCTGATGCCGCGCTACTATGGCGGCCGCGAGGCGGCGATGCGCATGATTCGAATCCTGCGCTCCCCCGGGCCGCTGCCTCTGGCTTGGCGCCCGCCCGCGCTCGGGCAAAAGTAGTTTGGATCTCGCGATCGCAGGCCGGACCGGGCTGGTCACCGGCGCGAGCGCTGGCATCGGCCGCGCCATCGCGCGCGCGCTCGGCACCGAGGGAGTGCGGCTCGCGATCACCGCCCGCAGGCGCGAGCGGCTGGAAGAGCTCGCTGCCGAAATCGAGCGCGCCGGCGGCTCGCGCCCGGCGCTCATCGAGTACGATTTCATGCGCGAGGATGCGCCCGCGCGCATCGCTGATGGCGCGCTCGCCGCGCTCGGCTCGGTCGAGATCCTGGTGAATAACGCCGGCGGCTCGCGCTCCTTCAAGCTCGACGCCTCCGACGAGCAGTGGGACGAGGCGCTGACGCTCAACTTCACCCGCCAGCGCCAGCTCACCCACAAGCTGCTCGCGCAAATGATGGCACGCAAATGGGGCCGCATTGTCAGCATCACGGGCAAAAGCGAGCCCGAGGGCATCAACGGCGCCTTCGCAGCCAAGGCGGCGATGCATTCGTGGTCAAAAGGCCTGTCGCGTGAAGTCGGCAAGCACGGCATCACGGTCAACTGCATCCCGCCGGGGCGCATCCTCTCGGAGCAGATCCTGCGCAACTACACTCCCGAGTATCGCGCCTGGCAGTCCGAGCACGAGATCCCGGTGGGCGAGTACGGCCAGCCCGAGGACATCGCGAACCTGGTGTGCTTCCTCGCCTCGCCGCTGGCGCGCTACATCACTGGGGCGGTGATTCCGGTGGATGGCGGGCTGCGCAAATACCAGTTCTGACCGTGAGCGCGTTTCCGGTGCTGTTCCTATCCCATGGCTCGCCGATGCATGCGCTCGAGCCGGGCGCGGCGGGCGACGCGTGGCGCGAGCTGGCGCGCAAGCTGCCGCGGCCCAAAGCGATCGTCATGGCCTCGGCTCATTGGGAAACGGAGGTGCCGATGCTCACCGGCGCCGCGCAGCCGGAAACGATCCACGATTTCTACGGCTTCCCGCGCCCGCTTTACCAGATCGAGTATCCAGCGCCGGGCGCGCCGGCGCTCGCCGAGAGAGCGCGTGCGCTGCTGGGTGAAGCCGGGTTCGATGCGCGGATCGACAGCGAGCGCGGACTCGACCATGGCGCCTGGTCGCCGCTGCTGCATATGTACCCGCAAGCCGACATCTCGGTAGTGCAGGTTTCGCTCCAGACCGAGCTCGGGCCGCGCCACCACTACGAAGTCGGGCGCGCGCTCGCGCCGCTCGCCGGCGAGGGCATCCTGATCTTCGGCTCGGGCCACATGACCCACAACTTGCGCGACCGCGTGCGCCCCGACGACAACGCCTACGCGCTCGAATTCCAGGCCTGGACTGATGCGCGCATTCGCGAGCGCGACCACGAGGCGCTGATTGAATACCGCACGCGCGCGCCGCACGCCGTGCGCGCGCACCCGAGCGATGAACATTTCCTGCCGCTGTTCGTGGCGCTCGGCGCCGCGGGCCGGGACGCCCGCGCCGAGCGCGTGCACGACGGCATCGAGGGCGTGCTGGCGATGGACGCGTACCGCTTCGACGCCGCCTGAGCGCTCGAGTGTAAAGTGTGACTTTACACTTGAGCCGATCTGCGCCCGGTGGCATGAAAGGACGAGCGCAAATCGACGCCTGTCGAACCGCCCGGATCCCTTGTCCTTGCAATCCCAGCCCCGCGGAGTAGAGTCCTCGCCACGCGCACTTTTGAGGATGTACGCGATGGGCAAGGAAGCGGGCAGCACGGCGATTTCGGGTCGCCGGAATTTCTTGAAAACCCTGACCGGCGTGGGCGCGGCGGGCGCGCTCGGATTCGGGCGGGAGCTGATGGCCGCAGAGCCGCCGCCGGAGACGAACCGGATTCGTATCCCCAAGATCCCGAACAACTGCTTTGCGCCGCAGTACATGGCCGAGGACCTGCTGCGCGGCGAGGGATTTTCGAGTCTTGAGTACGTTCCAGTAGCCGGGTCGCAGGCGACCTATACCGCGATTGCAAAGGGTGACGTTGACCTGACCATGTCGTTCAGTTCGGGGTTCGTGTTGCAGGCCGACGCGGGCGCGCCGATCACGATGCTCGCCGGGATCCACCCTGGCTGCCTGGAGCTCATCGCGTCCCGCGAAATTCGCTCGATTCGCGACCTCAAGGGCAGATCGGTCGCGGTGCCCGCCCTGAATTCCGCAAACCACGGGTTTCTCGCCAGCATCGTAGGCCATGTCGGCCTGGACCCGCGCCGCGACATCAATTGGGTCGTGATCGAGCAGCAGGCGGAATTGATACGCCAGTTCGCCGAGGGCAAGGTGGATGCGACCATCGTCAATCCACCCGTTAGCTATGAGTTGCGGCCGAAGAAAATCGGGCACGTCCTCGTCAACATGACCACCGACCGGCCGTGGTCGCAGTACTTCTGTTGCGTGCTCGCCGGGAACCGCGAATTCATCCGCAAGAACCCGGTCGCGACGAAGCGCGCCATGCGGGCGATCCTCAAGGGCGCGGACATGTGCAGCAACCCCGAGTCGACCGCCAAGCACCTGGTGAGCCGTGGCTTCTACAAGGATCCCGGCATCACGCTGCAGATGCTGCGCGACCTTCCCTACGCCCGCTGGCGCGACTTCGACACCGAGGACACGGTGCGCTACTACGCGCTGCGCCTGCACGAGGCCGGGATGATCAAGTCCAGCCCCAAGAAGATCCTCACTGAAATGACCGATTTCCGGATCCTGAACCAGCTGAAGAAGGAGCTGAAGACATGATCAGCCGCCGCGAATTCGTGAAGGACCTGGCGCTCGCCGGCGCCGCGGGCGCGCTAGGCTTCGGGCGCGAACTCATGGCCGCCGAGCCGCCGCCGGAGACCAAGCGCATACGGCTGTTACACGCTGGGGGGGTCTGTGTGGCGCCGCAATACGTCGCCGAGGAGATCCTTCCGGGAGAGGGATTCACCGAAGTCCAGTACCTAAAAGTGCCGGGGCCCGGGCATATCTATCCCAAGCTTGCGTCAGGGGAGGTGGACATCTCGATGGCGTTCATCGCACCTTTCATTGTCCAGGTGGAAGCGGGTGCCCCAATCGTCATGCTGGCCGGGATTCACCCGGGGTGCTATGAGGTCTTCGCCACCAACGGCATCCGCGCAGTCAAGGAGCTCAAGGGGAAAACGGTATCGATTCCGGAGTTGAATGGCGCGCACCACTCCTTCTTCTCCATCGTCGCCTCGCACGTGGGCGTGGATCCGAAACGGGATATCAACTGGGTGGTGCAGCCGCCGGCGGAATCCATCCGCCAACTGGCCGAAGGCAAGATCGACGCGCTGATCGGCTTCGCGCCGGTGCCGCAGGAGCTGCGCGCGAAGAAGATCGGCCAGGTGATCTTCAACAGCCTGCTCGACCGCCCCTGGTCGAATTACTTCTGTTGTGTTGTCGCCGGCAACAGCGAGTTCGTGAAGAAGCACCCGGTTGCCACCAAGCGGGCGATCCGCGCGCTGCTCAAGGGAAGCGATGTCTGCGCCACGAAGCCGGAGGAGACGGCGCGCTTTCTGGTCAAGCGCGGCTTCACCGAAAACTACGACTACGCGCTGCAGGCAATTAAGGAGCTGCCCTATTCGCGCTGGCGCGATTACAGCTCCGAGGACTCGGTGCGCTTCGTCGCCCTGCGCCTGCAGGAAGCCGGATTGATCAAGTCGAGCCCGAAAAAAATCATCGCCCAGGGCACCGACTGGCGGTTCCTCAACGAGCTGAAAAAGGAGCTGAAGGCTTGATGCTGCCGGCATATTGCATGCGGACCGTCCTGCTCGCGTTGCTCGCCGCGTGCGCCCTGAACGCCTGGGGCCACGGCTCTGCGGCAAAGGGGCGCCTCCCCACCGTGGGCGCCGCGCCCGACTTTACGCTCACCAGTCAGAGCGGCGATCGGGTCGCGCTCACCGACCTGCGCGGCAAGGTGCTCGCGGTCACCTTCATCTACGCCACCTGCAAGGACACCTGCCCGATCCTGACGGCGAAAATGGCCGTCATCCAGCGCAAGCTCGGCACCGATTTCGGGCAGCGGGTGCACTTCGCCTCGATCACCGTGGAGCCCGAAATCGATACGCCCGCGGTGCTCAAGGCCTACGCAGTGGCTCACAGCGCCGACGTCGCGGGCTGGAGCTTCCTCACCGGGCCGAGCGCCGAGATCCAGGACACGGTCAAGCGCTACGGCGCCTTCGCCAAGCGCGTCAAGCCCGGCGACGTGGACCACCTGTTCCTCACCTCGCTCATCGACCGCAAGGGGATGATGCGCGTGCAGTACCTCGGCTACCGCTTCGACCCGGACGAAATGCTCAGGGACCTGCGCGCCCTGCTGCGCGAGTGATCAGGCGGCTGCTGCGCTGGCCGCCCGACGCGATCGCGCGGGCACCGCTTTCCATCTACGCCAAGCTGCTGGCCGCGTTCCTCGTGATCGCGGGGCTGCTGGTCATCATCGGCGCGGTGGGGATTGCCGAGCTCGACGCGGTGAACCGCCGCGCCGAGGACCTGGTGAAGATCCAGCGCAAGATCGCCGCCTACCGCCAGCTGCAGCACGGCACCACCGCACAGCTCTACAGCGTCGCCTCCGCGCTGGTGGTCGCCGATGCGCGCGCGCTCGATGCGACGCTGCGCCAGCTAAACCAGTTCGGCTACGACCTCGACCGGCTGCAGTTCGTGGCGCAGGACGAGGTCGAGATCATGGCGCGCGTGCGCAAGGACTACGAGTCCTTCATCGCCGTCGTGACCGAAGTGGTCGAGCTGATCCGCGCCGGCAAGGTGGCCGAGGGGCGCGAGGCGCAGATCGGGCGCGCCGGGCCGCTCGCCGATCGCCTGGAGCGCCTCACCAACGAGCTGGTCAACAAGGCCGAGGCCGACATGCTGGCGCGCATCGACGACAGCCAGGACGATTACCTGCGGTCGCGGCGCGTCGTGATCGGCTTCGTCATCGGCGGCTTGCTGCTCGCGCTCGGCCTGGGCTATGCGATTTCCCTGTCGCTGATCGACCCGGTGAAGAAAATGGCCTTGCGCTTCGACGAGATCGGCGCCGGCAACTTTTCGCGGCGGGTGGAGGTTGCCAACCGCGACGAGCTGGGTGCGCTGGCGGCGAACCTCAACCGCATGAGCGACGAGCTGGGGCGCCTGTACCGGCAACTGGAGACCGCCAACCGGCACAAGTCCGAATTCCTCGCCAACATGTCGCACGAGCTGAGGACACCGCTTAACGCCGTGATCGGTTTTTCCGAGGTGCTGCACGAGCGCATGTTCGGCGAGCTGAACGCGAAGCAGGCCGAGTACGTCGGCGACATCCACTCTTCCGGCAAGCACCTGCTCTCGCTCATCAACGACATCCTCGACCTCTCCAAGATCGAGGCCGGGCGGATGGAACTGGAGTTGTCGGAGTTCCGCCTGCAGGATGTGCTCGAGACCGCGATCACGCTGGTGCGCGAGCGCGCCACGCGCCACGGCATCGCGCTCAGCCTCGAGGTGGCGCCGGATGTCGGCACCCTCCGCGCCGACGAGCGCAAGCTGAAGCAGGTGATGCTGAACCTGCTTTCCAACGCGGTGAAGTTCACGCCCGAAGGGGGCAGCGTGCGGGTAGCCGCGAGATTGAGCGGCCAGGCGGCCGAAGTGTCGGTGACGGACACCGGGGTGGGCATCGCGCCGCAGGACCAGGCGCTCGTGTTCGAGGAGTTCCGGCAGGTCGGCAGCGACAGCGCGCGCAAGGCCGAGGGCACGGGCCTCGGTCTCGCGCTGACCAAGAAATTCGTCGAGCTGCACGGCGGCTCGATGCGCCTCGAGAGCACCCTCGGGCGCGGCTCGACCTTCACCTTCTCCGTGCCGCTCGTGGGGTCAGGTCTTTAGTTTGCAGGCATTGCCTGCAAACTAAAGACCTGACCCCCATGCTTTTCAGTCGATCTTCGCCCCGGACACCCGCACCACCTCGGCCCAGCGCGCGTAGTCGTCCTCGAACAGCTTGCGGTAGTCGGCCGCCGAGCCGCCCATGGGCGCAGCGCCGAGCGTCTGCACGCGGTTCCTGAATTCCGGGTCGGCGAGCAGCTTGTTGGTCTCGGCATTGATGCGCTCGGCGATCGCCGCCGGAAATCCGTTCGGCGCCACCACCGCGAACCAGACCGAGGATTTGAGGTTCGCTATGCCCTGCTCCCCCGTGGTCGGCACCTCGGGCAGCCCCGGCCAGCGCTGCTCCGCCAGCACCGCGATGGCGCGCACCCGCCCCGCCTTCACCTGTGCCTGGATGCCGGTCATCAACTGGAACATGAGCTGGGTGCGGCCCGAGATCAGGTCCTTGGTGGCGTCCGCCGGTACGCTGTAGGGGATGTGCGTCATTTTGGTCGCGGTGAGCGTCTTGTAGAGCTCGCCCGCGAGGTGCATCGAGCTGCCATTCCCCGTGGAGCCGAAATTGAGCTTGTCGGGATTCGCCTTCACGTAGTCGGTGAATTCCGCCAGCGTCTTCACCGGCACATCGGGATGCACCACCAGGATGTTGGGCACGTCGCCCACCAGCACGATTCCCGTGAGCTCCTTCTTCGGGTCGTAGGGCATCGCCTTGTACACGTGCGGGTTGATCGCGATCATGCTCGAGGCGGCCATGCCGATGGTGTAGCCGTCGGGGTCGGCCTTGGCGATCGCCGCGAGGCCGGTGTTGCCCTGCGCGCCGGGGCGGTTCTCGACGATGAAGTTCTGGCCGAGCACCTTGCCGTAGGTGTCGGCAAGAAAGCGCGTCAGCGGATCGATGGTGCCTCCGGGGCCCGCCGGAATCACGAAGCGGACCGGCTTCGCGGGCCAGGTCTGCGCCTGCGCGGCAACGGGTAGAACTGCGGCGGCGAGCGCGATGAGCAGCGATGCGAGTAAGCGTTTCATGAGGGTCTCCTTGCTTCTTCGATGACTGCGCGAATGTTATCGGACGGCGCGGCGATGGCGGCTACGCAGCCCGGCCCCACGATCAGGCGCCGGCCGCCGGTCTGCGCGATGGCGTCGCGCACCTGCGCGCGGATCGCTTCGCGCGGCCCGGAAACGAGCAGCGAGCGCTCCTCGACGCCGCCTACCAGCGCGCCGCGGAACTTGCCCGCGCCGGCCGCCAGCGCCGGCGGCGTCAGGCGGTCGTGCCAGTTGAGCATCTCGACCGGGTAAGCGGCCAGCCGCTCGAACATCACGTTCTCGCCGTGCAGGTGCAGCAGGTTGAAGCTCGTCCTGCCCTTTAACGCAGCGAACACTTCGAGGTCGTAGCGGGCGCCGAACTTTTCGTACTCCGCGGCGCTCAAGGCGTCGGTGGTGGCGAGCTGGGTGGCGAAGAAAAAACCGTGCGCGCCGGCCGCCACCGCAGCAAGCGCGAAATCCATGGTGGTATCGGTGATGGTGCGCAGGCCGGCCTCGAGCTCGCCGGGATGATCGCGCAGCTGGTCGAAGAAGTCGCCGCCCGCGAGCTTGCGCGCGGTGGTGAGCGGACTGAACACCGTCTGCAGGATCGGCACCTTGCCGCGCAGCTTCTTCGCCACGCGCGCGAGCGCCTCGTTCTGCGCCCCGAGCACGCCCTTGCGCACGTCGAGCCGCGGCAGCCGCGCCCAGTCGGCGGCGCGCTTCACGCCCGGATCGGTCACCACGCGGGCGCCGTTCGGCGCGCCCTCGTAGGCGGTTTTCGCGCCCCAGTCCTCGACGCCGTAGGTGCCAGAGGGCATGAACTTCACCAGGTCGAAATCCCAAGTGCGCTGCCACTCCAGGGTGCGGGCCGCGAGCTTGCCCGCATCCTGGTCGTCTCCAGGAAAATGCTTCCACAGCGCAACCGGCACGCGATCCGGTGCCGCGCCCGAAATAGCAGCCCCGATGCGCCCCCAATGGTCCATCGCACGAACGCGCTTCATCAGGTGATTCTAGCGGCCGCGCGCTACACTGCCGGAAAATAATGCGAAACCGCCGCGCCACCCGCGAGATGCTGGGCCTCACCAAGGCGGAGTTCGCCGTCCTCAGGCGCCTCGACACACCCGAGAGAATCCAGGCGTTCCTGCTCAAGCTGCGGCAGAACTTCGAGCCCGACGGCGACAGCTGCCATTCGGTGCGCGTGGTGCTGCGCTCGCGGCGCGCGCACTGCATCGAGGGCGCGATGCTCGCCGCCTGCGCGCTCTGGATCCACGGCGAGCCGCCGCTGCTGCTGGACATGCAGGCGGTGAAAGACTACGACCACGTGGTGGCCCTATTCCGCCGGGGCGGCTGCTGGGGCGCGATCTCCAAGACCAACGGCATCGGCCTCAGGTGGCGCGACCCGATCTACCGCTCCGTGCGCGAGCTCGCGATGTCGTACTTCCACGAGTACTACAACCGCTGGGACCGCAAGACGCTGCGCACCTACTCGCGGCCCTTCGACCTGCGGCGCATGAAGACCGAAAAATGGGTCACGCCCGAGGAAAGCGCCTGGGACATGATCGACACGCTGGAGGCGCTGCGCCACTACAAGCTGCTCGGCCGCGGGGCGGAGCGGCACTTGACGCGCCGCGACCCGTTCGAGCGCGTGGTGGGCAACCTGCTGCAGTACCGCCGCCCGCGTAAGGCTGGCGCGCGCGCCAAGGCTGCGCGCCGCAAAAAGTAGCGGCTACTTTTTGTCGTCGACCCGGCCGATCTTTTCCACCGCGATCTTCAAGCGCGCGGCGTCCTTGGCGAGGAACTCGCGGAACTGGGGCGCATCGAGGTAGCTGATCGGCGTCGCCACCTTGTCCATCGCGCCCTTGAACTGCGGATCTGCGACCGCGGCGCGCACCGCTTCGCGCAGCCGCGCGAGCACCGGCGCTGGGGTCGCCGCCGGCGCGAACACGCCCGACCAGATGTAGAACTCGACCTCCGGGTAGCCCAGCTCCTTGAAGGTCGGCAGCTCGGGCATCAGTGCGAGGCGCTTGTCGCCCCAGCCGGCAAGCGCGCGCATCTTGCCCCCCTTGATCTGCCCCACCGCGGCCGCGGGGCCCGAGGCGAGCGCGTGCACCTGGCCGCCGAGCAGCGCGGTGACCGCCGGCCCGCCGCCCTGGTAGGGAACATGAAACAGCTTGATGCCGGCGGCGTTGGCGAACATCTCCATCGCCACGTGCAGCGTGCCGTACACCCCCGACGAGGAGTAGTTCATCTGGTTAGGGTAGGCCTTGGCCGAAGCGATGAAATCCTGGATCGTCTTGTACGGGCCGTCGGCCGCGACCACCAGCACCGTGGGATCGGCCGTGACCAGCGCGATCGGCGCGAAATCGGCGAGTTGGTAGGGCGCGGGCTTGCCGTTGAGCGGATCGGACACCGGGAAGATCGAGATCGAGGACAGCGCCATCAGGATGGTGTAGCCGTCAGGCGCCGCTTTCGCCACCGCCGTCATGCCGACCGCGCCGCCGGCGCCGGTGCGGTTCACCACGATCACCGGATGCTTGAGGGTTTTCTCCATGGACGCGGCAAGCGGGCGCCCCACGATGTCGGCGACGCCGCCCGGCGGGAACGGCGCGATCAGGGTGACCGGCTTGGTGGGATACGCCTCCTGCGCCTGCGCCAGCGGCGCCAGCGCAAGCAACAGCACGACCGCGAGCGTTCGTCTCATGGGAATCTCCTTGGCAAGCGCGAATGATACCGGGGACAGACCCCGATTTTCGAGCATATCCCTCAGTAACTTAAGCAGAAAAATCGGGGTCTGTCCCCGATTTTCCGGTTACATGCGGTTACAGACGTTGCATTTGCTACATCACACGGCGGGCCCGCTCGTGCGTCAATGTTCACGGGCACTCACAAGAAAGGAGCCTGCCATGTTGTGGAAGAAAATTGCAGTTACCGCCGCCGCCGGCGCGGCGCTTGCAGCCGCGCTCCCCGCCTATGCCGATTCGCCACACTGGGGGCCGTCGCACGGTTACCGCGCCGGACACTGGGACAATCGCCATCATCGCGGCCATTATCACCCGCAGCGCCACCAGGTGATCGTGGTGCAACCGCGGCCGTATATCTACCTGCCGCCCAGGGTTGTGGTTCTGTATCCGGGTCCGGTGTACGCGCCCTACCCGCAGCCGATACCATCCCATCCGGGCTGGGACGTCAACGTCGGCTTCCGATTCGGCGGAATGTTCTAGGCGTTGAACTCGGCCTTGAATCCGGGCGGCGGCGAGTAGGCGAAGCTGCCGCGCCGGATCACGGCCTCCCGGCCGCCGTTCGCGGCCACCAGCTCGGCCTGGCGTCGCTTCGCGCGCCGGTCCACCTCTTCCGGGTCGAGCAGCGCGCGCAGCTTCTGTTCGCACTCCTTGCGCACCGCGGCGTGCGCCGGGTCGGTGCCCAGGTCGCGCAGCTCCTCGGGGTCCGCTTCGAGATCGAAAAGCTGCGGCTGTTTCGGGTAGTGAACGAAGTACACGTACTTCCACTTGCCGTACCGCACCATGTACTCGCCCGCTCGCGACGAGGATGCGTGGTATTCGGAAAGCACCGTGCGCTCCGGGTTCTCGCCCGCCGCGAGGCGCAGCAGCGACACGCCCCGTTGCCCGTCGTACATCTCGGGCGCATCCGACCCCACGCACTGCATCACCGTGGGGTACACGTCCACGTGGCTGACCGGCATTTTTTGGACCGCGCCGGCGGGCACACCGGGACCAGCGAGGATCATCGGCACCTTCGCCGCCTCCTCGTAGAGCACCTGCTTGCCCCACAGGCCGCGCGCGCCGAGGTTGTCGCCGTGGTCCGAGGTGTAGAGCACGCGCGTCGAATCGGCGAGGCCGCAATCTTCGAGCGCGTCGAGCACATTGCCGATGTTCTCGTCGAGTGAAGACACCAGGCCGAAATAGCCCGCACGTGCGCGCCGCACCGTGGCTTCGTCATTGAAGTGCAGGTCGTAACCGGTGTTTTCCGCCTGGTCGCGCACCACCGGGTGCGCCGGGCGCTCGTGCTTCGCATAGAGCTTGGGCATCGGCGCGTGGGCGTAGTACTTGTAGTACCAGTGCGGCGGCGCGGTGAGCGGGAAGTGCGGCGCCACCAGCGACACGAACAGCACCCACGGCCGCTCGCGGTACTTGGGCGCCTCCTCGCGCAGCCAGATCTGCGCGCGCGAGGCGATCTCGCGGTCATACCAGGTGTATTCGGATTCGCCCGGGCCGGCGAGCCCGGCGAGCTTCTTGCCGTCCTGGCGCGGCGGCATGTCGTCGCCGCGCAGCAGCCCGTAGAGGTCGCCCTTCTCCTCGTACACGTTCATCGGAATGATCTCTTCCGAGAAGCCGTTGTCGTCGCGCGTCGAGCGGAAATGCAGCTTGCCGACCGACACCACGCGATGGCCCCTGCCGCGCAGCCGGTGGTGCCAGCTCGGAATCGAGCCCTCGTAGGGATCGGCGTTGTCCCAGAAGCCGATCTGGTGAATGTACTTGCCCACGGCGAACGCAGCGCGCGCCGGCACGCAGATCGGGCACGTGGTGTAGGCATCGGTGAAGCGCGTGCCGCGCGCCGCCAGCCGGTCGAGGTTCGGGGTCTGCACGAAACTGCCTGCGCAGCTCAGCCAGCGCGGGTCGTGCTCGTCGGACATGATGATCAGCAGGTTGGCGGGTTTCAATGCGTCTTCCTAGGCAGCGTATTTCTTCAGCACTTCGCGCGACACCTCGATGCCGAGGCCGGGCCGCTGCGGCACCTCGACCCAGCCGTCCTTGTGCCTGAGCGGCGTGTCGGTCAGGTGCTCGCGGAACGGGTGCGACGAGGTGTCGAATTCAAGCAGCGGCTGCTGCGCGTAGAGCGAATGGTGCGCAACCGGTAGCGCGGCGATCAGTTGCAGCGACGCCGCCTGCCCGACCGCCGAGCCCCAGACGTGGGGATTCAACTGCACGCCGTGCGCGTGGGCGAGCACCGCGATGTGGCGGCAGCCGGTGAAGCCGCCCGCGGCGCAGATGTCGGGCTGCGCGATGTCTACGGCGCGGCGCGCGAAGAGTTCCCTAAAGCCGAATAGCGTGAATTCGTTCTCGCCGCCGGCGATCGGCGTCGCGAGCGCGCGCCGCACCTCGCCGTAGCCGTCGAGGTCTTCCTGCGTCACCGGCTCCTCGTACCAGCGCAGCTTCCAGCCCATGTCCTCGATGCCGCGCCCGAGGCGCACCGCTTCTGCGACGCCGTAGGCGTGGTTGGTGTCGATCATGGCCTCGTACGCGAGCTCGCGCGTCCCCTCGCGCACCGCGCGCATCACCGCGAGATCGTCCTCGACGCCGAAGCCGAGCTTCACCTTCATGGCTCGAAAGCCGTTGGCATAGTGCGCCGCGGCCTCTTTCGCCAGCCGCGCCGCTTCGCCCTGGCCCTTGATTCGATAAAAGCCCGTGGCATAGGCCTGCACGCGCTGGCGGAACATGCCGCCGAGCAGCGTCGCCACCGGTGCGCCGCGCACCTTGCCGCAAATGTCCCAAAGTGCGATGTCTACGCCGCTGATGGCGCCGATGAGCGCGCCTTTCAGGCCGTAGTCGCGCGTCTGGTGATACATCCGGTGCCACAGCACCTCCGGCTGCAGCGGATCGGTGCCCAACGCGAGCGGCTTGAGCGCGGAGAGCACCGCGGCGGCCGCTATTTCGGGCGGCTGCAAGCCCTGGCACAGCGCCTCGCCCCAACCGGTCACGCCCTCGTCGGTGCTGACCTCCACCAGCGTCGCGCCGCGGCTTGCGACCCAGCCCTGAGAGAAAGCGAACGGCTGCGCCAGCGGCGAGCGCAGCACGTGCGCGCGGATATCGGTGATCTTCAAGCCATGCCCACCTGCGGCAGCCGCGGCACGATGTCCTCGGGCCGGCTGCGGATCATGTCCTCGAGCTCCTTGCGCACCTTGGCGCAACCCGGATCGTCGAAGCGGTTGTCCATCTCGTGCGGATCGCCGGCGAGGTCGTAGAGCTCGCCCGCGCCCGAGCGCAAATCCTTGGTGAGCTTGTGCGTGCGCGTGCGCACCGTGCGCAGATCGAGATCCACGCCCGAGCGCGAGGCGCGCAGGTCCCACTCGCTGTAAGCGAAATCGCGGCTCGCGCCGTCCGTTTCGATCAGTTTCCTCAGGCTGCGGCTGTGTTTCGCCTGCGGCAGCGGCACGCCGGCGTAATCGGCAAAGGTCGCCGCCAGGTCGATCGTCGATACAGGATCGACGACCACCTTGCCCTGCGGCACGCCGGGGCCGCGAAACAGAAGTCCCACGCGCAGTAGCCCCTCGTAGGCCATCGGCCCCTTGAGGATCAGGCCGTGATCGCCCAGCCAGTCGCCGTGATCGGTGGAAAAAACCACCAGCGTGTCCCGCTCCAGCCCGAGCGCCTCGAGGTGCAGCAGAATGCGGCCGACGTTGTGGTCGATGAGCGAAATCATGCCGTAGTAGTTCGCGATCAGCTCGCGCAACTGCTGGTCGCTCTGCACCGGGATGCGCGAGTATTGCTCGCGGATCTTGCGCAGCTTTTCTTCGATCTGCGGCTTGCCGGTGAGGCTCTGCTTATGCCACCACGGCCGGCGCTCCAGGTCGAGAGTGCGGTGCGGCGGCAGGTCCACCTCGTCCGGGTGGTGCATGCGGCTCCACGGATCGGGCGCGTCGAACGGATGGTGCGGGTCGGGAAACGACGCCCAGACGCAGAACTGCTCGCCGCGGTAGGTGCTCAGGTACTCGATGGTGCGGTCGCCGATCCAGGTGGAGTTGTGGAACGCAGGCGGCAGCGCAGAATGAAAAGTCTGCATCGCCGTGCTCAGCGGCGGCAGTTGCGTCTCGTACAGGCGCTGCAGCGCCTCGCCGCGGCCGTTCTGGTGGAACCAGCGCTCGTAGTGCTGGCCGCGCGGCGGCTTCATCGGCGGCCAATGGTTGTGCCCCTCGACCATCAGCTCGACGTGCTCGAAGCCCATGTAGGGGCCGTTCCAGTCCTGCGGCTGATCGCTGTTGCGGCACTCGGGCGTGCCGGTGGGCTTGAAGGTGTGCGAAGTGGCGAAATGCGCCTTGCCGAAGTAACCGGTGCGATAGCCCGCCCTGGCGAACGCGCCCGCGTAGCCCGCCTCGCCCACCTTGGGATCGAGATCTATGCCGTTGTCGGAGACGCCGTGCGTGTACGGCAGCAGCCCAGTGAGAATCGAGGCGCGCGAGGGCTGGCAGACGAGGTTCGGCGTGATGCACGCGGAAAATCGCGTGCCTTCGCGCGCCATGCGATCGAGGTGCGGCGTCCTGACCCTGCGCCCTTCGAAACCGTAGCAGTCGCCGCGCTGCTGGTCGGAGGTGATGAAAAGAATGTTCGGCTTGCGCTGGCTCAACTGTCCACCCTGGCTCCGGATTTCTTCACGATCGGCGCCCAGCGCTCGATCTCCTGCTTGATGAACGCGCTGAACGCATCCGGCGAGGCGCTGGGCGTGACTTCCAGCCCCGCCGCGTTGAAGCGCTCGACGAGCGCCGCATTGCGCAGCGCCTTGACGAATTCGTCGTACAGACGTTTCACCACCGGCGCAGGCGTGCCGGCCGGAACCGCAGGTCCCCACCATTGCACGGTCTCGAAACCCGGAATGCCTGCTTCCTGATAGGTAGGCGTGTCGGGCAGCAGGCGTTGGCGCGCCTTGCTGGTTACGGCGAAAGCCCTGAGCTTCCCCGCCTTGATGTGCTGCACCGTCGGCGGCAGACCCAGGGAAGCAAGCGGGATCTGGCCGCCGACGACATCGCCGATCGCCTGGCCGCCGCCCTTGTAGGGCACGTGCGTGATGTCGAGGTTGCCGGCGAGCGTCTTGAAAAGCTCCGCCGCGAGGTGCTGCGGCGTGCCGTTGCCGGGCGAGCCGTAGGCAAGCTTGCCCGGGTTCTTCTTCGCGTAGTCGATCAGCTCGGCCAGGTTCGCGGCCGGCACCGACGGGTGCCCGACCAGGATGTGCGCGCCGCTGATCATCTGCGTGATCGGGATGAAATCGTTCACCGGATCGAAGGGCAGCTTGGCGAACAGCGACGGCGCGATGGTGTAGGCGTCGGCATAGAACAGCACCGTGTAGCCGTCGGGCGCGGATTTCGCGACCGCCTCGGCGCCGATGTTGCCGGCGCCGCCGGTGCGGTTCTCCACGATCACCGGCTGGCCCATGGACTCCTGCAGCAGCGGTGCGATGACGCGTCCGCTCATGTCCATGGCGCCGCCGGCCGCGTAGGCGAGCACCAGCCGGATCGGCTTATTCGGATAGGTTTGCGCGAGCGCGGAACACGCGGTCAACGCGGCCAGCGCGGCCAGCGCGGCCGCAATGGCAACGATCAGTCTCATGATTTGCCTCTCCTCTTTTTGGGCGGACCTGCAACCCCCAATCCTACCCGCGTCGACGATAGAGCCTCGCGGTGCCGGTCTTGATCTTGGCGAGGTCGGCGTAGTCCGCGCCGAGCGCCAGCAGGTCCGCCTGGAACCCCAGCGGCATTCCATGGTCTACGATCATGGTCAGGCCGGCGCGGCGCGGCTTGGACTTGCTGCGCTCGGCGGGCAGCGGCACCATGGCGAAAGGTCGCTTCGGCATGCGGTTCATTGTATTGTCGGGAAATCGAGGTCAGAGTTCGATTTCGACGAAACAAGGTCGATTTTCGGAAACCGGGGACAGACCCCGAAAATCGAGAACCAAGAAGAACCGGGGTCTGTCCCCATAGCGAAAGGAGGAAAGGATGGAGCGGCGCACCCTGTTGAAAGCCCTGTCGGCACTGCCCTTCGCGGCGCTGGCGAGGCAGGCGCTCGCCGCCCCGCCCAAGACGATGAAGGACGTGGAGGAGTTGCAAAAGAACTGGAAGACCCTGCTCGCCGCCGGTGCCCAGGCGCCGAGCGCGACCGAAAAGGTCAACCTCCCTGCGGCGGATTGGCGCAAGCGCCTGTCGCCCGCCGCGTTCAACGTGCTGCGCGAGGAAGGCACCGAGCGCGCCGGCTCGAGCCCGCTCGACCGCGAGAAGCGCGAGGGCGTGTTCGCCTGCGCCGGCTGCGACCTGCCGGTGTTCACCTCGGCGATGAAGTTCGACAGCGGCACCGGCTGGCCGTCGTTTTTCACCACCATTCCCGACGCATTCGTGACCAAGACGGACTACAAGATCATCTTCCCGCGCACCGAGTACCACTGCGCGCGCTGCGGCGGCCACCACGGCCACGTGTTCGACGACGGCCCGCCGCCGACCAAGCTGCGCTACTGCAACAACGGCGCGGCGCTGAAGTTCATCCCGAAGGCGGCAAAGACTTAAGCCGGAGTTCCTCGGCGATCGGCTGGCCCGGGAAATGGAAGCGCACCGGGCCGTCGGGCAGCGCGTTGAGGAACTGCTTCAGGAACGGGTTCTCGGCAGCGAGCAGCTCGTGCGGCGTGCCCTCGCCCATGAGCACGCCGTCGGCGATGACGTAGATGTAGTCCACCAGCTTGAGCGACTCGGAAACGTCGTAAGTGACGATCACCGAAGTGAGCCCGAGGGCATCGTTCAGCCGCCGGATCAGGCCGGCAATGACGTTGAGCGAAATCGGATCCAGGCCGGCGAACGGCTCGTCGTACATCACCAGCATCGGGTCGGTGGCGATGGCGCGCGCCAGCGCCACGCGCCGCGTCATGCCGCCGGAAAGGTCCGCTGGCATCATGTCGGCCGCGCCGCGCAGGCCCACCGCGTGCAGCTTCATCAGCACCAGCGGCCGGATCAGCTCCTCGGGCAGCGCGTAGTGCTCACGCAGCGCAAACGCGAGGTTCTCGTACACCGACAGGTCGGTGAACAGCCCGCTCGACTGGAACATCATGCCCATCTTGCGCCTGAGCGCGTACAGGTCGTCGGTGGTGAGCTTGTGCACCACCTGGCCGTCGACGCGGATCCAGCCGCGCGCCGGCGCCAGCTGGCCGCCGATCAGCCTGAGCAGCGTGGTCTTGCCGCTGCCCGAGCCGCCGAGGATCGCCACCACCTTGCCGCGCGGGATCCTGAGCGACAGGCCGCGCAGGATCTGCAGCTCGCCGTAGGCGAAGTGCAGCTCGGAGATTTCGATCAGGTCGCCGGCGCTTGCGCTCATGTGGGCGCGCAGTTTAACCCAGCCGCGTGCACGCAACTGCCTGCAATAGAATGCCGCCGTGGCCAGCGATCGCTCCAGGCCGTACGACGGTCTGACGCCCGACGCGGTGCTGGATGCGCTGCAGAGCGCCGGCTGGCGCGGCGACGGCCGGCTGCTCGCATTGAACAGCTACGAGAACCGCGTCTATCAGGTGACCCTGGAGGACGACTCGTACGTGGTGGCGAAGTTCTACCGCCCGGAACGCTGGTCGGACGATCAGATCCTCGAAGAGCACGCCTTTGCTATCGAGCTGGCAGAGCTGGAAATCCCGGTGGTGGCGCCTTATTCCCGATCGGGAATAACGCTGCACCGCCACGCCGGCTCTCGCTTCGCCGTGTTCCCGCGCCGCGGCGGCCGGCCGCCCGAGCTCGAGGACGACAAGGTGCTGGAGTGGATCGGGCGCTTCCTCGGCCGCATCCACGCGGTGGGCGCGGCGCGGCCGTTCGCGCACCGGCCTGCGCTCGGCATCGAAACCTTCGGCACCGAGCCGCGCGACTGGCTCGTGGCTTCGGGCCTCATCCCGGCGGATCTGCTGGAGGCGTGGCGCAGCACCGCCGACCAGGCGCTGGAAGGCGTGGCGCGCTGCTACCAGCGCGCCGGCATGGGTGACGAACGCGCCAGCGCGTTGCGTTCGATCCGCCTGCATGGCGACTGCCACGCCGGCAACATCCTCTGGACCGAGGAAGGCAATCGTTCGGGCGTATCCGGCGGGCCGCACTTCGTCGACCTGGACGACGCGCGCATGGGGCCGGCGGCGCAGGACCTGTGGATGCTGCTCGGCGGCGATCGCGAGTCCGCCGAAAAAGGCCTCGCCGCGCTGCTGCGCGGTTACCGCCAGTTTCGCGAGTTCGACCTGCGCGAGCTGCTGCTCATCGAGGCCCTGAGAACCCTGCGCCTGCTGCACTACTCGGCGTGGCTGGCGCGGCGCTGGGACGACCCCGCATTTCCCGCCGCCTTCCCCTGGTTCGGCACCCAGCGCTACTGGCAGGACCGGATCCTCGAGCTGCGCGAGCAGATCGCGATCATGGATGAACCATCGCTGGCGGCGGAATGAAATCCTCGCGCATAATTGCGCCTTTTCGTGCCGTTGCACCTTTCCACTCCTCGCCGATGCTCCTTTTCGCCGCCACCGTCTTCACCAGCGCGTTCCTGCTGTTCCTGGTACAGCCCATCATCGCCAAGCAGATCCTGCCCTGGTTCGGCGGCACCGCCGCGGTGTGGACCACCTGCATGGTGTTCTTCCAGCTGGTGCTGCTCGCAGGCTACGCGTACTCGGACTTCATCAGCCGCAGGCTCGGGCAGCGTGCGCAGGCGGCGCTGCACACGGCGCTCCTCTTGGCGAGCCTCGCTTTCCTGCCGATCGTCGCCGGCGAAGCGTGGAAGCCGGCACCCGACACCGAGCCCGGTCCGCGCATCCTGCTGCTGCTCGCGGCGACCATCGGGCTGCCCTACTTCCTGCTCTCGACCACCGGGCCGCTGGTGCAGGCGTGGTTCGCGCGCAGCTTTCCGAGCGGCACCGTGTACCGGCTGTTCGCGCTCTCCAACCTCGCCTCGCTCATCGCGCTGATCGCTTATCCGCCGCTGCTCGAGCCCGCGGTGACGCTGCATGGCCAGGCGCTCGCCTGGAGCGCGCTCTACGCGCTGTTCGCCGCACTGTGCATCGGCTCGGCGTGGACCGCGCTGCGGCACAACGCCACGCTCGCGCCCACTGCGAGCCGCTCCGCCCCCGCACAGGCGGGGGGCGTCTCCCTCGCGGAAGGGGCGCCGACCAAACCTAGCGTCTCCCCCGCGGAAGCGGGGGTCCACGCTGCCGCCCCTCGCAGGTCCGATTACGCGCTTTGGCTTGCGCTGTCGGGGCTAGGCTCGCTGCTGCTGCTCGCGGTCACCAACCACGTGACGCAGAACGTCGCCTCGGTGCCGTTCCTGTGGATCCTGCCGCTGGTGCTGTACCTGCTGTCGTTCATCCTGGTGTTCGATGTCGGCGCCGGTCGCGGCCGCAGCGGCTGGTATGCGCGCATCTGGTGCCTGCCGCTTTTGTTCGTGCTGCTGGTCGGCATGGGCTACGCGCTGTACGAAAACCTCGGCGTCATGAACATCAAGGGCGCGATCGCGCTTTACTGCGCCGGCCTGTTCGCGGCCTGCATGTTCTGCCACGGCGAGCTCGCGGCGATGCGCCCGGCGCCGAAGTACCTGACGCGCTTCTATCTCATGGTGTCGCTCGGTGGCGCCGCAGGCGGCTTGTTTGTGGGCTTGATCGCGCCACGCATTTTCAACACCTTCCTCGAGCTGCCGCTCGCTCTGGTGCTGTGCGGCGCGCTCGCGGTGCTGCTCACCGCGCGCTCGCTGCCTTCGGGCCCGACGCGAAAGAGAGCACTCGCGGTCCCGGTGGTGGCGCTTGCGGTCACCGCCAGCGTGCTGTGGCTCTCGGCGGAATACCTGCGCACGCTGCACGACAACGCGCTGCTGCTGACGCGCAATTTCTACGGCACGCTGCGCGTCAAGCAGATCGACCGTGGCGACGACCAGAACGCCACCCGCAGCCTGGTGCATGGCGTCATCAACCACGGCTGGCAGTACGTGGACCCGGAGCTGCGCCGGGAGCCGATCAGCTACTTCGGCCCGAGTTCCGGCATCGCGCGCGCGCTCGACTTCTACTCGGGCAAGCCGCGGCGCGTGGGGATCGTAGGGCTGGGCGTGGGCGTGTTCGTCGCCTGGGGCAAGCCCGAGGACTATTTCCGTATCTACGAGCTCGACCCGGACGTGGTGAAAATTGCGCGCGAGCAGTTCTGGTACCTGGCCGATGCGCGCGCAAAAATCGACATCGTCACCGGCGACGGGCGCCTGAACCTCGAGCGCGACCCGCCGCAGCGCTTCGACCTGCTGTCGGTGGACGCCTTCTCCAGCGGCTCGATCCCGATGCACCTGATGACGCGCGAGGCGCTGCAGGTGTACCGCAGGCACCTGGCGCCCGGCGGCGTCATCGTCTACAACGTCACCAACCGCTTCGTGAAGCTGGCGCCGGTGCTGAAGATGGTGGCCGAGGCCGAGGGCATGCAGGCACTGCTGATCAGCGACGACCCGAGCGAGGACAAGTACTCCGGCACCGACTATGTGCTGGTGACCGAGAACCCGATCCTCGCCGCCGACAAGCGCTTCGCCGACGCCGAGCCGATCGAGCCGATCCCGGGCCTCGCGCCCTGGACCGATAGTTTCAACAACCTGTTCAAGGTGGTGAAGTAGCGGCCGATGCAGCGGGCCAATGAGATGATCAAGTGATCCTGCGCCGCACGTTCCTCGCGGGCCTTGCTGTGCTCGCCGCTCCGCTCGCCGCGAAGGCGCAGCGCCAGCCGGCGAAGATCGCTCGCATCGGGTTCCTGGGCCTCAGTTCCGCTTCCGCTACCGCGAGCCGCGTGGAGGCGATGCGCACGGGCCTGCGGGACCTCGGCTACGTAGATGGCAAGAACATCGTCATCGAGTACCGCTGGGCCGAGAATAAATATGATCGGCTCCCCGAACTTGCGGCCGAGCTGGTTCGTAGCAAGGTTGACGTCCTCGTGACCTACGGGGCACCCGGAACCCGCGCTGCCAAAGGAGCCACCACGACGATTCCGATCGTCAGTGCGGCGACCGGAGATGCCGTTGCCATGGGCCTGGTAGCGAGCCTCGCGCGGCCCGGCGGGAACGTCACCGGATCGACCTACTTCATCCAGGACCTCTTCGCAAAGCGACTCGAGCTGCTCAAGCAGGCCCTGCCGCGCGTCAACCAGGTCGCTATCCTCCTGAATCCGAGCAACCCCGCAAACTTGACGAACATCAAGACGATGGAGATTGCGGCCAAGTCAATGAAAGTGGATTTGCACCGATTCGAGGCGCGCGGACCCGACGAGTTCGAGAGCGCGTTTGCGGCAATGGCGCAAGAAGGCGTTGACGCGGTCCAAGTGATCGAGGACGCCATGCTCAACGCGAACGTGAAAGGGACCGCGGAACTTGCCGCCAGGCATCGACTCCCCTCGGTCGGGTTCGCGGATTTCGCCAGGGCAGGAGGCCTGCTCGGCTACGGGGTGAACATTCTCGAGCTGTTCCGGCGCGTGGCCTACTTTGTAGACAGGATCCTCAAGGGAACCAAGCCTGCTGATCTGCCAGTAGAGCAGCCAACCAGGTTCGAGCTGGTGGTCAATATGAAATGCGCCAGGGCGCTCGGCGTCAGGATGCCGCAAGAACTGTTGCTGCGGGCCGACGAGGTGATCGAGTAAGCGGCTGCGCATCGCGCGGTCGCCCCAGCCGAAGCGGGCGCCGGGATTGCATGCGCTCCTATGGCATAATGGGCGCATAGGTGTCTATGTGTCTGTAAGGAGCCTGCCATGGAGAACCCGGTCCGCTGGTCGCTGAAGGTGTCGAAGGAAACCGACGAAGCGCTGCGCGCCCACCTCGGCCAGGCGGGCGGGCGCAAAGGCGACCTTTCGAGATTCGTCCAGGAAGCGGTCCAGGCTCGGCTCAGGGCGGAGATGCGCGCGGCCGCAAAACCGGGGCGGCAGAGCCGCACCCGGGAAGGGCTGGCCGAGGCGCTGCAGGAGATCCGCGCGCGCACGCGGACACTGTCGAAGTCCCGCTTCGAGAAACTGGTGACGGAGGCCGTGGCCTACGCGCGCAAGCGACGCTGAGGCGTGCTGGTCGTCCTCGACAGCAACGTTCTGCTGAGCGCGCTGCACTCGGGGCTCAGCCCTCCGGCGCAGATCGTGGAGGCATGGCGCAAGGGCCGCTTCCGGCTGGTGACGAGTCTCGATCAGATCGCGGAGTTCAAGCGGGCGGCGCGCTATCCGAAGCTGCGCCCATTTCTGCCGCGCGGCGCCATCGGCCGCGTGGTCAACGAGTTGCGTTCGGCGGAGGTACTGCTCGAGCGTTTGCGGCGCGCAGGCGAGTCGCCGGATCCGGGCGACGACTACCTGCTGGCGATGGCGATCGCGGCGGGCGCCGATTTCCTCGTCACCGGCGACAAGCTTCTGCTTGCCGTGAAGCGGGCCGGGCACGCACGGATCGTCGCGCCGCGCAGCTTCGCTGCCATGCTCGCCCGTTGAGACCGCCGCCGGCGGTGGGCGCCGGGGCCGCAGCGCCGCCGACTGTAAAGTCACGCTTTACACTTCGGCCGCTCGCGGCCGGGTACGGTCATTTGATTGTTCCCGAAACGCCGGCCAATCCCGGCGCATCACTCGATTACCGCGTCCGCCCGATACTCATTCGATTACCCGGTCAGCTCGCAGCAGCAGCGACTGCGGGATGGTGATGCCGAGCGCTCTGGCAGTCTTCAGGTTGACGGCCAGCTCGAAACGCGTAGGCCGCTCGATAGGGACCTCGCCCGGCCGCGCACCTTGCAGAACTTTCCCCATGATGCCCCCTGCCTGCCGGAACATGCTCGAGAGGTGCGGCCCGTATGCCATCAACCCTCCGGCGTCGGCAAAATCGGGAAACGGCATCATGGCCGGCATTCTGTGCTTTAGCGCAAGCTCCGCGATTTCCTTCCGGGCCGAGTTGAACACGGGCGAGGACAGCGCCAGCAGCGCCTCCGCTTTTTGCGCTGCCGCCGATTCAAAAGCGCGCGCGAAATCCGCGGGACTGCGCGCCTCCAGTCGGAGCAGTTGCACCCGCATCGACGAACCCGCTGCCTCGGCTCCCTTCAAGAGGTTGGGTCCTGTGGCCGGGTCCCATAGCACGCCGATGCGGTTCAGTTTCGGCGCAGCTTCCTTCAGCAACTGGATCCACTTGCCGCCCAGCTCGGGAAAATCGAGAAACAGCCCGGTGATGTTTCTCCCGGGGCGAGCCAGGGCTACGGCGAACCCATCCCCAATTGGATCCGATTCCAGATCTACCGCTACGATGGGTATGACAGTGGTCGCATTCGCGGCCGCCCTCACTCCCGCTGGAGCCATGGCAAAAATCGCGTCCACCTTGGCGCGCACCAAATCGTTCGCCAGGGCAAGTATTTCCTCCGTCTTCCCGGCTCGCACCCGATATTCGAACGTCAGGTTTGTCCCCTCCGTGAATCGGAGCTCGCGCAGCGCCTGCCGGAACGGATCAAAGTTCTGCCGGAACACCGCATCGTCCGGTGCGGGCCGGAGTACCCCAACGCGCCACACCTTCCCCGCCTGCTGCGCCTCGGCGGCGAACGGTGCGGCCAGAAGAGCGCCTGCAGAGAGCAGAAAACAACGGCGTTCGAGTTGCCCCATGTCTCCTCCCGCTAGCGGCCGGTTCGCACGAACTCCAGCAGTTCCTTGCCGAACAGGTCGTCATCCGAACCCAGAAGCAACCGTCTCATCGCACCCTCCATTCGCTACTGCACAGCCCGTTCGGTGAGCCGCGGGCGCGACGATTGTAACGGGGCGCGCTCGGGCCGGTGCCGGGATTTTCGGAGAACCTCCCTATTGACGGCGCGTAGACGGGGCGATAGCTTGGCCCTCCCACAAAGGAGGAACGCATGAACGCGACCCTGATGCGCAGACTATTGCTCGGTGCAGCCATCGGCCTGGCGGCGGCATTGCCTGCGATCGCCGCGGAATCGGCGGCGGTGCCGCTCGCCGGCATGAAGGAGATGAAGATCGCCTTCGACATCACCGATGCCAACCCCAAGGTGCTGCTCAACAAGCTCGAGGTGATCGACGAGACGCGCCAATCGCTGCTCAAGCAGGGCGTGACGCCCAAGTTCGTGCTCGCGTTCCGCGGCGAGGCCTCGCGCTTCGTGCAGACCGACATCGACAAGATCAAGCCCGAGGATCGCGAGCTCGCCGCCAAGGTACTCGCCAAGGTGAAGGCGCTCAAGCAGGCGCCGGGCGTGGAATCGCTCGAGCAGTGCTCGATTCCCCTGCGCCAGCGCGAGATCGCCGAATCGAAGGTCGCCCCGGAGATCAAGGTGGTGGAAAACGGCTGGATCGCGCTGGTGTCCTACCAGACGCGGGGCTACGCCTACATCGCCCCCTGAGGCCAGTTCTCCGGGTAAACATGAAACGCCGCCGGGTCCTGAAGCTCGCCGCGGCGCTGCCGCTCTGGCTTGCCGCCGGGCCGGGGCTGCGGGCGCAGGACGCGGCGGCGAACTGGCCCAGGCGGCCGGTGCGGCTGATCATCCCGTTCACGCCCGGCGGCAGCACCGATTTCCAAGGCCGGCTGCTGTGCGAGTGGCTGAGCCGCGCGCTCGGCCAGCAGTTCGTCATCGACCACAAGCCCGGCGCCGGCAGCAACATCGGCGTCGCCGAGTTGGCGCGCAGCGCGCCAGACGGCTACACCCTGGGCTGGATCACCGTCGCCTCGCACGCGATCAACCCGACGCTCTACGCCAAGCTGCCCTTCGACCACATGCGGGATTTTTCCCCGGTATCGATGGTCGGCACTTTCCCCAACCTGCTGGTGGTCACCAACAGCCTGCCGGTGCGCACGGTGCCGGAGCTGATCGCATTGTTGAAGAACGAACCCGGCAAGTACGCCTTCGCCTCCTCGGGACAGGGCACTTCGCTGCACCTTTCCGGCGAGATGTTCAAGGTGATGACGGGGACCGACATGCTGCACGTGCCCTACAAGGGCGGCGGCCCCTCGATCCAGGACGTGATCTCGGGCCACGTGCACATGACTTTCGGCAACATGCCCACGGTCATGCCGCACGCGAAAGCGGGGCGGGTGCGCGCCGTCGCCGTGACTTCGGCGGAGCGCTGGTTTCTCGCGCCCGAGATCCCGGCGATCGCGGAAACGGTGCCGGGATTTCTCGCCATGTCCTGGCACGGCGTAGCGTTTCCAGCCGGCACGCCGGGCGCAATCGTGGACAAGCTCGCGACCGCGATCCAGCGCGCCCTGGCGAGCACCGAATTGCAGGAGCGCTTCGCCACCGGCGGTTCCAAGGCGACCTCGATGTCGCCGCAGCAGTTCGCCGCCTTCATCCGCGAAGACACCGAGCGCTGGGCGCCGGTAATCCGCGCGGCCGGCGCGCGTGTCGACTAGACAACTTCACAGGGAGAATTCCCAGCCATGAATGACCCCATGACCCAGACGAAGATAGACCAGCGCGTGCTCGACCTGTACGACGAGTATTGCCACGGCCGCATCGACCGGCGCAAGTTCCTGGGCCGCGCCGCCGCGCTCACCATCGGCGGCGTGTCGGCGCTCGCCATGGCGCAGGCGTTGCTGCCGCGTTACGCCCAGGCGCAGACGATTTCCTTCACCGACCAGCGGATCAAGGCGCGCTACGTGAGCTATGCGTCGCCCGGCGGCAACTCGGGCAACATGCGCGGCTACCTGGTGCAGCCTTCGGGCCAGGGGCCGTTCCCGGCGGTGCTGGTGATCCATGAGAACCGCGGGCTCAATCCTTACATCGAGGACGTGGCGCGGCGCGCCGCCGTGGATGGGTTCCTCGCCCTTGCGCCCGACGGCTTGTCGCCGGTCGGCGGCTACCCGGGCAACGACGACGACGGCCGCGCACTGCAGGCCGGCCTCGACCAGGGCAAGTTGCGCACCGACATGCTGAACAGCGCGCGCTTCCTCAAGTCGCACCCGATGTCGAGCGGCAAGCTCGGCGCGACCGGCTTCTGCTCGGGCGGCGGCACGACCAATTATTTGGCGGTTGCGCTGGGCGCCGACATGCAGGCGGGCGTGCCGTTCTACGGCCCGGCCGCCGGGACCGACGGCGTGCCGAAAATCAAGGCGGCGCTGCTCATCCAATATGCCGAGAACGACGAGCGCATCAACTCGATGTGGCCGGCGTTCGAGGCGGCATTGAAAGCGAACGGCGTCCCGCACCAGATGCACATGTACCCCGGCACCCAGCACGGCTTCCACAACAACTCCACACCGCGCTACAACGAGGCGGCGGCCAAGCTCTCGTGGGAGCGCAGCATCGCGTTCTTCAAACAGCACCTCGCCTAAATCGGGGACAGACCCCGATTATTCTGCCTAAGTAACAGATAGTTAAGCGAGAAAATCGGGGTCTGTCCCCGGTTTACTCCAGCAGGTCGTCGAGCGCGCCCTTGAGGTGCGCGCAGTCGGCCCACGCCAGCACGCGCCACTCGCCGCCCTCGATCACGATGCGATTAATGCCCGCGTTGGGAATGCGGAAGTCGCGCTGCGAGCCGAGCAGCCGGCCGGTGGCGCGGCGGAACAGCTTGTCGAGCACGCCGCCATGGGTGAAAACAAGAACGTTCTCTCCCGCATGACGCTCGGCAAGCTCCGCGATGCAGTGCAGCGAACGCTCGGCGAAGGCGCGCAGGCTCTCGCCGGTGCGAAAGTCGAACTCCGGCTCGCGCGCGAGGAACCTGGCGAATTCCTCCGGGTAGCGCGTCTCGCACTCGGCGTAGGTCAGCGTCTCGAAGACGCCGTAATGACGCTCCCGCAAGCGCTCGTCCAGCGCCACCTCGAGCCGCAGCGCCTGCGCCGCGGGTGCCGCGGTCCGATGAGCGCGTGACAAGTCGCTCGAATAGATGGCGCTGAAACGTTCGCTTGCGAGCGCCGCGCCGACCGCCTGCGCCTGGGCAAGGCCGATCAGGTTCAACGGGATGTCGAGCTGGCCCTGCACGCGCCGTTCGGCGTTCCAGGCGGTCTCGCCATGCCGCACGATGCACAGATTGGTCGCAACCATCAGCGCTTCCCGGCGCCGAGCGCCATGATGGCGCCGACCACGACGAAGGCGCCGAGGATCTGCAGCGGCGCGACACTCTGGCCCAGCACCACCCAAGCGAGCGCGAGCACCGCAATCGGCTCGAAGTTAAGCACCATGGCGTTGTTCACCGCGCCCAGCCGCGGCAGCAGCACGAACAGCGACGTGATCGCGGCACCGTAGAACACGGTGAGCAGCGCGAGCGCCGCCCAACCGGTGCCAGAGGCGGGCAGCACAAAGTCGCGCGCCAGGCCGCCGAGCGCGAGGGTCACCACCGCGGTGACGCTCAGGGTCCAGAAGGTGCGCAAGCGCCCGTCCATGTTCTTCATCCAATGGCCAATGTAAAACAGCGACGCGGCAAACGACACCGCGGCGCCGGTCGCCCAGCCGACGCCGGCGCCGATCTCCGCCCAGCGGCCCGCGATGTCGCCGCCCTTTCCCCACACATCGAGCGCGAGCGACAGGCCGACGAGCGCAACCGGCATCGCCACGATGGCGCGCGGCGCCGGACGCTCGCCGCCCGCGGCCCACGACATGAGCGCGAGCAGCATCGGGAAGGTGTTGAAGGCGAGCAGCGCGAGCGCCACCGGAATCAGTGCCACCGCGGAGTAGATGCAATAGCTCTGCACCGCAAGCAGCACCCCGATCACCACCGCGCGGCCGCGCGTGGCGCGCTCCAGGCGCAGCGGCACCCGCGCGGCGAGCAGCAGCACCAGCACGAACAGCGCCGTCCCGGCCGAACGCATCGCCACCGCGGTGGTGACGTTGGCGCCGTGCTCGAAGGCGACGCGCGCGGCGATGTGGTTGGAGCCGAAGGTGGTCGCGATGACGAGCAGCAGGGCGATCCCGACCCAGCGGGGAATGCGCTTCTCGGGCATCGCTATTGGAGCGCTTCCGAATTGAGCACGCGGATCGGCTTGCCGTCCAGCCAGGCCTCTACGTTCTCGAGCGCGTCGCCCCAGAACACCCGGTAGACGTCCTCGCTCACGTAGCCGAGGTGCGGCGACAGCGTCACATTGTCCATCGAACGCAGCGGGTGGTCGGCGGGCAGCGGCTCGCGCTCGTAGACATCGAGCGCTGCGTGCGCCAGGCGCCCGCTCTTCAGCGCAGCGATGAGCGCTGCCTCGTCCACGATCGGGCCGCGCGAAGTGTTGACGAGCACCGCGCCGGGCTTCATGCGCGCGAGCTCCGCCGCGCCGACCAGGCCCTTGGTACGCTCCGAGAGCACCAGGTGAATGGAGACGAAATCTGAGCTTGCGAGGAGCTCGTCCTTGCTCAGGTACTTCGCGCCCGCCTCGGCGGCGCGCTCAGGTGTCAGGTTCTGGCTCCACGCGACGACCTCCATGCCGAACGCCTTGGCATAGCCCGCGACCCGCGCGCCGAGCTTGCCCAGGCCGAGCACGCCCAAGCGCTTGCCTTCGAGCACCGTGCCGCCGCGCAGCCCCTCGTGCCAGCGCCCGGAGCGCATGTTGCGCTCCGCCTTGGCGAAATCGCGCGCCGCGGCGAGCATCATCAGGAAACAGAACTCGGCAGTGACCGCGCTGGTCGAGCCGCCGCGCGTGTTGCACACTGGGATGCGCCGTTCGCTGCAGGCGCGATGGTCAAGGCTGCCGGCGCGCAGGCCGGTGAGCGCCATCAGCTTCAGCTTCGGCAGCCGCTCGATGAGCGCGCGCGGGAAAGCCGTGCGCTCGCGCATCAGCACCAGGATCTCGAACGCCGAGAGCTTGGCCGCGGCGTCCTCCACCGAGGCGAACGCTTCGTGAAACACGGTCACCTCGACACCGCGCCGCCGCAGCCGCTCCCAGTCGGCCGAAGCGAGCGCGAGACGCTGGTAATCGTCGAGGATCGCCAGCTTCAATTCAGTCCACTTTGACGTTGTTGTCCCTGACCACCTTGCCCCAGCGCTCCATCTCCGTCAGCAGCCATTTCTGCAGCCCATCGGGGGAGCTGACGACGAGATCCATGCCGAGCGTATCGCCGAGCGTTTTCCTGACGTCGGGCAGGCTGAAAACTTTCACCAGCTCGGCGTGGAACCTGTCGAGGATCGGCTTGGGCGTGCCGGCGGGAGCGAAAATGCCCCACCAGGCGTACGCGGTCAGGCCCGGGAATCCCTGCTCGATGAGCGTCGGCACGTCGGGTAGCTGGGGCGTGCGCTGCTCGCCAGCCACGGCCACGGCGCGCATCTTGCCGCCGCGGACCTGCGGCGCGAGCAGCGCCGCCGACCCGATGCCCAGCTCAATCTGGCCGCCGAGGATGTCCGTCGACATCGGCCCGCCGCCCTTGTAGGGCACGTGCGTCACCTGGAAGCCGCCGCTCTGCTGCGCCAGCACCAGCACCAGGTGGCCGAGCGTGCCGTTGCCGATCGAGCCGATGCTCACCGAGTTCGGCTTGGCTTTCGAAGCGCTCACCACTTCGGCGAAGCTCTTCCACGGCTTGCCCGCCTGCGTCGCGATCGCATAGGGCGCGGTGCCGACCAGCCTGACTGGCGCAAAGTCGCGCACGGTGTCGAACGGCAAGTTCGCGACCAGCGCCGGATTGATCGCGTGCGAATCGAACACGAACACGAAGGTGTAGCCGTCGGCAGGCGATTTCGCCGCCGCAGCCGTGCCGATCGTGCCGCCGGCGCCGGCCCTGTTCTCGACGATGAACTGCTGCTTGAGCGCGTCGCCGAGCTTGGCGCCGGCCAGGCGCGCGAGCGGATCCACGGTGCCGCCGGGCGGGAACGGCACGATGAACTTGACCGGCTTCGAGGGCCAGTCCTGCGCCGCCGCGGGGAACGCGGCGAGCGCACAGAGCAGCGCGAGCGCTACGCTGGCATGCGTGCGCAATGCATTGGAAAAACGCATGATTTCCCTCCTCCGTAAAGCTAAAAAAAACCTGCCGAAGGTTACCATCTCACTTCGGCGAGCGCCGCGCCCGCGCCGCAGCCGGCGACTCGGGCTTCACCGCCAGCGCCGCCTTGCGATCGACCGGAAACGGATCTTTCGCATCGGGCGGCGGCATCACCGCCGCCGGGTAGTACGCGATCGTGTGCTCGGCCGGCGGCTTCGCTGCCTTGTCCAGCGAAAGGCCGCGGCGGTTGGTGCCGCGCGGCGGCACGATTTTTCCGTCCACGATCTCCAGATCGGTCCACCAGGTTTTCGCCTGGTTGATCGAGCCGTTTCCAATGGCGTCGTCCAGCCGCACGATCCAGCGGCGCGCGAACGGCAAGTGGATCGCCGCCCACAGGAACGCGCGGTGCGCGAGCAGCCCCTCGTGGTTGTACGGGCAGGTCTTCATGCAGCGCCCGCAGGCCGAGCCATGCGGATTGGTGACGCGGTAGCGCGTGCAGCGCTCGACGTCGGGCTTCCACATCTCGTAGCCGTTGAACATCACCTTGGCGCCGAAGCTGATCGCGCTGCACGGGCACTCGCGCGCGCATTTCATGCACTTCGAGCACGTGTCCTGCAAACCGAAGTCGATCGGCTGGTCCCAGGCGAGCGGCAGGTCGGTGGTGATCACCGCGCTCTTGAAGCGCGGCCCTACGAACGGGTTCAGCACCAGCTCGCCGATGCGCGAGAGTTCCCCGAGCCCCGCGAGCAGCACCAGCGGCAGTTGCAGCACGTCGGAGTCGGCGTTGGTCTGCGAGCGCGCGCCCCAGCCGAGGCTGCGGATGAACGCCGCCACCACGCCGCAGATTTCGCCGCCGCGCATGTAGGCGCGCATCGATTGCGCACCCGAGATCCAGTCGTCCCCGGAGGCACCCTCCATGGTCTCGAAGCCCTGGTCCACCAGCATCACCACGGCGCTCTTGTGATACGGATCGATCGGACGGCCGTCGTCGTGGTGCGAGTACCAGACGTAGCGCTTGGCTTCGCAGGCGCCGGTCATGTCGGTGCCGAGGTAGTACATGAGCGATTTGATGGCGCGCGCGTTGGCCACCGGATCGCCGGTGCGCGCATCGCGCTCGGCGGCGGGCTCGCCACCCTGCTTCGGCACCATGGCGCGGATCAGCTTCACGTAGGCATCCGCGATCGGCGTCTTGTAGGCAAACCTCCAGCGCTCGCGCTGCGCCTTCTCGCCCAGGTCGCCGTTCAGCGCGCGGGTGAAGAAATTCGCGCGCTTGGGCACGCGCGGCACCTCGTCCTCCAGGATCAGCGTGGTGGTTTCCGCGACGCGGCGGATTTTCTCCATCGGGAAGCGACTGCCGTCCGAGGGACGCCTCGATGCCAGCCAGCGCTCCCACCAGGTGTCGGTGCCGCCCGCCCCGAGCCACCATCCGAGCCCGCCATCGAACGCGCCGCCCGATGCGAGCGGCGCATCCGCCGCCAGCGGCGCGGAGGTGGTGACGATGCACGAGGCGAAGCGCCTGCCGATGAACGGCGCCACCGCGGCGCCGTCCTGCCAGCGCGCCAGCCCTGCGGCAAGCAGGATTTTCGCGTGCGAGACATCGGTGCAATCGCGCGTGTGCGCGGTGGCGCCAAACCCGAGCCGGCGCAGGAACGAAGCCGAGATCATCGCGATCTCCGCGGCGCGCAGCAGCGCGCAGTCGTACTCGCTGCCGCGCACCCACTCGGCGGCGAGATTGCCGGGTTCCGGGTCGCGCCCGAACTCGACCAATATTGCGAGCGCGTAGCGCTCGCCCTCGAGCGGCGCGCCAAGCCACGCTTGCGACGGCACCTCACAGCAGGCGGCGAGCGTCGCATTGAGGAAATAGCAATTTGCCTTCAATTCATTTGCCAGGCGCTGCGGGTCCGAGGGGTACGGCGCGCGCTCCGGCGCTGGCGGCTCGAAGCGGAACTGCTCGAATATCCCGACATATTCGTTGACGATGCGGCCAAGGCCAGTATCGCTTCTGCCAGGAAATGCATCATGCACGGCAGCGAGATCGGGCAACGCGGTCGCGCGCGCCACGCGCTCAAGCGGCAGCGGCCCGAGATGCACCGGGCGATTTCGATTAGAGAGGATTCGCATCGACGTTTCGCCGCTATCATACCGACCGGCCTGAATACGAGGGAGCAAGCGATGAAGCCATTCGATCTGAGCGGAAAAGTGGCAGTGGTCACCGGCGGCAACGGCGGCATCGGCCTGGGCATGGCGAGGGGTCTCGCGCGCGCCGGCGCGAGCGTGGTCATCGCCGGCCGGCAGGAGGCGAAGAACGAGGCCGCGGTGAAGGAGCTCACGGCGCTGGGCGCGAAAACGGTCGCCATCCGCACCGACGTGCGCAGCGACACCTCGTGCCGCTCGCTGATGCGCGATGCGGTGGACCGCTACGGGCGGCTCGACATCCTGGTGAACAACGCCGGCACCAACATCCGCAAGCAGCCGCAGGACTACACCATGGACGAATGGCAGCTGGTGATCGAGACCAACCTGACCAGCGCTTTCGTCTGCTCGCAGGCCGCCTACCCGCACATGGTGCGAGCCGGCGGCGGCAAGATCATCAACATCGGCTCCATGATGTCGATCTTCGGCGCTTCCTTCACCGCGCCCTACGCCGCCTCCAAGGGCGGCATCGTGCAGATGGCACGCGCCATGGCCTGCGCCTGGGCGAAGGACAACATCCAGGTGAACTCGGTGCTGCCGGGCTGGATCGACACCGACCTGACCAAGCGCGCACGCCAGGACGTGGCCGGCTTGCACGAGCGCGTGCTCACGCGCACGCCCGCCGGGCGCTGGGGCGTGCCGGACGACTTCGGCGGCATCGCGGTATTCCTCGCCAGCGCCGCCTCCGACTTCCTCACCGGCACCGCGATTCCCGTGGACGGCGGCTACTCAGTCCAGGGCTAGCTCCCAGTACTCGCCCACGAGCGGCTTGCCGAAACTCGCGTGCCGCGACATGCGCACGCGACGAAAACCGACGCGCTGGTAGATGCGGCGCGCGGCATCCAGCTCGCTCTGCGTCCATAGCACCACCTTGCGGTAGCCCTTGGCGCGCGCAAAGCGCAGGCAGGCATTGACCAGCCGCCTGCCTAGGCCCAGCCCGCGCACATCGGGCGTGACCAGGAGCAGGCGCAACTTGGCGACGCTGCGCGACTGGCGCACCAGGAACACCGAGCCGACGTTCCGCGTGCCTCGCCGCGCGATCCAGCAGCGCTCGAACCGGGGGTCGAACCCGCGCATGAATTTCGCGATGATCCCGGCGACCAGCGCCTCGAAGCGCGCGTCGTAGCCGAATTCGGCGCCGTAGAGCGCGCCGTGGCTTTGCACCACCCAGCCCATGTCGCCGGGCCGGGGCGCCCGCAACCGGATGCGCGTCCGCTTCATGCATGCGATCTTACCGGCCAAATTCGCCGAAGGGTGCCGTAGAATTCCCCGCGCGCAAAGCGCATCGACCTGGAGCCCAAATCATGAGCGACGTCCTCATCGAACGCGCCGACGGCATCGTCACCGCGACCCTCAACCGCCCGCAGGCGCGCAACGCGCTCTCCGACGAGATGGTCCGCACCCTCGACGAGGCGTTCACCGCGGGCGAGCGCGATCCAGCGGTGCGCGCCTACGTGATCCGGGGCGCGGGCGATCATTTCATGGCGGGCGGCGACGTGAAGAAGTTCTACGCCAACCGCTCCAAGCCGCCCGAGCAGCGCCGCGCCGAGATCGAGCGCGGCGTGCACCAGCTGCACTTGCTGGTTTACAAGATGCGGCGCGCGCCGCAGCCGGTCGTGGCGTCGATCCGCGGCGGCGTCGCCGGCTTCGGCATGAGCCTGATGATGGCCTGCGATCTCGCGATCGCCGCCGAGGACGCGTTCTTCACCCTCGCCTATTGCCACATCGGGCTCTCGCCCGACGGCTCATCGACCTGGTCGCTGCCGCGCATCGTCGGCACACGCAAGGCCATGGAGCTGGCGCTGCTCGGCGAACGCTTCCCGGCTGCGGAGGCGCTGCGCCTGGGACTGATCAACAAGGTGGTCTCGGTCGCCGCACTGGGCGAAGAGACGGCGAAACTCGCCAAGCGCCTCGCTTCGGGCCCGGGCCGCGCCTACGCGCACACCAAGCGGCTGCTCAATGCGTCGATCGGCAACACGCTCGAGTCGCAGCTGCAGATGGAAGGCGTCGCGGTCGCCGACTGCATGACCTCGGAAGACCTGAACGAAGGCGTCACCGCGTTCGTGGAAAAACGATCGCCGCGCTTTACCGGCCGCTAGAACCTGCTCGATGACGAAAGGAGGCGCCATGAACCGCACTTTCCGCTTCACCCCGTTCACCCTCGCAATCGCTGCCTGCTTCACTGCAATGACGTCGCAGGCGCACGAACCCGGAAGAATCCTTGGGCAATCGCAGAAGCACACCCCGGCGCCGCCGTGGGCGGCCGGCGATGAGCGCGGCATGGCGAATGCGCTCGGCCACGGCACCTGGATGCGCTGCGCCTGGCACCTGTCGCAGACCAAGGCCAGGGCCTACGAGGTGTCGCACCCGCGCTCGAACAGCATGCCGCTGTCGCCCTTCACCGGGCCATACGTGGTGAAACCGAAACCCATTTCGGGCATTCCGGGCACCGCGCATGGCTTCAACAGCGAGACGCTCAACGAAGGCGCCGAACCCGGCCAGCAGGGCACGCAGATGGACGCGATCGGCCACTTCGCGTACTTCAAGCAACCCTGGGATGGCAAGCCGCCATTTCCTGCCGAAAACGCGCTCTATTACGGCGGCTTCACGCAGAAGGAAGTGAAGCCCACGCCCGAGTCGCCGCTCTTGAAGCTCGGCATGGAGAAGATCCCGCCGATCGTCACCAGCGCGGTGCTGCTCGATGCCAAGGCGCTGGTCGGCGGCGGCAAGGCGATGAACGCGGGCGAGCTGGTGACGGCGAAACATCTCCAGGCGATGCTCGATGCGCAGGGCATCGCCAAGCGCGGCATCCTGCCGGGCGACGTGGTGTTCGTGCACACCGGCTGGGGCGAGCGCTGGAAGGATCCCGACACCGACAAGGTCTACTACTCGATGGCGCCGGGGCTTTCGTACGACGCGGCGCAATATCTGGCGCAGAAGCGCATCGTCGCGATCGGGCTCGACACGCCGTTCATCGATCCGGCGGCCGAAGGCGCGCTCGCCGGCAAAGCGGGCCCCGCGCCCGGAACGCCGCCCGGGCTGCCGTTCGCGGTGCACCACCACATGCTCACGCAAGCCGGCATCCACCACATCGAGAACGCCAAGCTCGACGAAATGGCGCGCGACAAGGTCTGGACCTCGTGCGCCATGATCCTGCCGCTGCTGGAGAAAGGCGCCGCTGGCTCGGCGGTGCGCCCCGTGGCGATCGGCGTGCCGGGAAGATGAGCGGCCGAACTTAGTCGGCGACGATCCCGGCGCGCTTCACCACCGGGCCCCACTTGTCGCTTTCCGCCTTCACGAAGGCGAGGAATTGCTCGGGCGTGCCCTGGATGACGTTGGCGCCGCGCGATGTCAGGTTGTCGCGCACCTGCGGGTCCTGAGTGGCGCGGTTGAGGGCGGCGTTGATCTTCATCACCGTGTCGCGCGGCGTGGCGGCGGGCGCGACGATGCCGAACCACGCCGTCACCTCGTAGCCCTTAAGGCCCACTTCATCGAGCGTCGGCAGATCGGGCATGACGTGCGAGCGCTTGAGGCTGGTGACGGCCAGCGCGCGCATCTTGCCTGACTTGATGTGCCCCACCACCGGCGGCAGGTTGTCGAACATGAGTTGCGTCTCGCCCGACAGCAGCGAGGCGACCGCCGGCCCCGAGCCGCGGAACGGGATGTGCACGATGAAGGTGTTGGTCATGCCCTTGAGCAGCTCCATCGACATCTGCGGCGAGGTGCCGTAGCCGTTGGAGGCATAGTTGAGCCTGCCGGGGTTTTTCCTCAGGTAGTCGATCAGCTCGGGAACGGTTTTCACCGGCAGCGAGGGATTCACCAGCAGCACGTTCGGCACCGTGCCGTACTGCCCCACGTAGGCGAAATCCTGCAGCGGCCGGTAATTGAGCTTGGGATAGATGTGCTGCGACAGCGCGAGCGACGGGTTGCCCATCAGCAGCATGTGGCCGTCGGGCGTGGCGCGCGCCACCGATTCGGCGCCGACGTTACCGCCCGCGCCGGAGCGGTTCTCGACCAGGATCGTGCCGCCAAGCTCGGCCTGCAGCTTCGGTTGCACGATGCGCGCAACCAGATCGATCAGCCCGCCCGGCGGGTATGGCACCACCAGAGTGATCGGGCGCGCCGGATAGGTTTGGGCAAGCGCCGCCTGCGCGAACAGCGCCGCGGCGGCAATCAGGATGGCTCGCAATATCACGTTGTGGTCTCCTATTTGCTGCCCTTCCAGGGCCAGGGCGGCTTATAGCCTTCGGACACGGTGCCCGGGCACGCCGGCGGGCAGGGATCGATGCCGACTGCGCCGAGCGCCGGCTGGCCAAAGCCTTCGCGCGCACGCCAGCCTGGGTACTTGAACACGATATTGTTGACGAAGCCGCCCGGGTTGTAAGTCATCGGCTTGTCCGGATGCTTCGCGTTCCACTCCTCGCTCAGGCTCTTGCTGGTGCGATACCAGGGAACCCGGTTCGCCCAGTAGTACAGCGTGGCGCTGCGCCAGCCCATGTCGCGCACCTCGGGCCACATCTGGTCGGCGTGCTTGATGTTGAACGGCGGATCGAGGCTCCACTTGGAATGGCCGACGATGTCGCCGAAGATGAACAGGCGCCCGCCCACGATTTCCCACTCGGTCGGGTCGCTGCCCATCTTGATGCCGAAGGGCGAGCCGTTGGAGCAGAAGCCGCCGTATTGCGGCTCGTACTTCGCCGGGTTGGCCTCGAACAGCTTTTTGTTTTCCGCGCTCACGAAGTAGTAGGTGCGCTCGGGCAGCGTCACCTTGTGCTTCGGGTCGCCGCGCACCGGCTTGCCCTGCGTGAAGTAGGCCACCGGGTCGTGCCCGAGCAGCATCAACTCCTCGCCATCGGGCGTGCGCATCGTCGCGTAGGGCGTGCCGCAGCCGCTGAGGCCCGCCACCGCCGCCAAAAGCACTGCCGTCAAGAGCGCGCGTCGCATCGTTTCCTCCGCCTTATTTCCGGTCGGGTCACTTCCGATCGGGTCATTTCCGGTCAGGATAGCTTACCGCCATCCCGGCGCGCACGTCCTGCTGGATGCCGTACTGCGCGAAGGGATAGCGAAAGCCGTTCTTCGCCAGCGCCTCCATCCCCGCGACCGCCTTGGGCAGTTCCTCGGGCGGCAGCGCCATCAGCATTTCATCATCGAGCACGCCGCCGTAGCGCCGCTCGGCGAAGCACGGAATCGACAGGCTCGGCTGGCGCGTTTTCAGCGCTCGGCCCCAGGAATCGGCGCACGCCGATTCGCCCACCACGCTCCAGTCGAAGCGCTTGTAGCCCGACCACTGCAAGCCGTTGATGAAGTACATCATCGCTCCGGGCGTGGCGTAAAAGAGCGCGATGTCGGGCGGATCGAGCCTGCCCGAGGCGAGCGGCGCCACCGCCAGCGCGCGGTATTTCCCGACCGGCACCACGTTCATCGCGCGCTGGTGCGCCGACGCATCCACCTGCGTCGCGTACCACACGCCCACCATGTGCTGGCCTGAGTACCACTTTTCGTCCTGCGCGCCGAGGCCGACCACCGCGCGGCACTGGTCGCCCACCAGGTCCTCGGTGGTGATGCCGACCGTCCATCCCAGGCGCGCCGCCTGCGCCACCACCTGGTCGAGCGTGTGCACGCTGCCCTTGGGGCGCCGGATCTTGGGCACCGCTTCCATGTCCTCGCGGCGCTCGTAGAGCTTGATGCCGAACGGGATCGCGCGCAGCCTGAGCAGCCGCTCCAGGTCGACCACCAGTTTCTGCCAATCCATTAGCGCCTCCTTCTAGAAGAGCGAGTAGCCGCCGTCGATGAGGAACGTGTCGCCGGTGTGGTAGCCGCTGGCGTCGCTCGCGAGGTACACCGCGATGGCGCCGAAGTCCCCGGGCACGCCCCAGCGCCGCAGCGGCACACGCGGCAGCACTTTCTCAACGAACTTGTCCCAGTGCAGCGCTTTTTCGGTCATCGCGGTCTCGATCCAGCCCGGCAGGATGGCGTTGGCGCGGATGCGGTGGCGCCCGAATTCCACCGCGAGCCCGCGCATCATCGAGATGACGCCGCCCTTGGTGGCGGCGTAGTGCTCGCCGCGCGGCTGGCCGGAGATCGCGGCCAGGCTCGCAGTCACCGCGAGCGAGCCGCCCTGCCCGGCCTCGACCATGTGGCGCGCGGCGGCGCGCAGGGTAAAGAACGCGCCGTCGAGGTTGACGCGCGTGACGCGCTTCCATTCCTCGGTGCTCAGGGTGGTGAACGATTTCACCTCGGCGCGGCCGCTCACACCCGCGTTGGCGAAGCACGCGTCCACCCGGCCGAAATGCGCCACCGTGCTGGCGAAGCACTTTTCCACCTGCGCTTCGTCGCCGACGTCGCAGCGTAGCGCGAGCGCTTTGGCGCCGTGCGATTTCAATTTGCCTAGAGCGGCAGCGTTCTTTTCCTCGTTGGTGCCCCAGATGCAGACCGCCGCGCCCGCCTGCGCCAGCGCCTCGGCCATGCCCAGGCCGATGCCGCTGTTGCCGCCGGTGATGAGCGCCGTCTTGCCCGTCAGATCGAACGCCTTGTACGCCATGCGCTACGCCGCCTCGCGATCCTCGGTGGTGGTGCGGCGCAGCTCGCGCCGCTGCGACAGGTCGAAGCGCCGCCCGCGGTGCAGCACGCAGCGATTGTCCCAGATGACCAAATCACCCGGACGCCACAAGTGGCGGTAAACGAACTCGCGCTGCGTGGCGTGCTCGAGCAGGTCGGCGAGGAGCATCTTCCCCTCGGCGAGCGACATACCCTTGATATGCGTGGCGTGGATCCCGACCCAGAGCACTTTCCTGCCGGAGCCCGGGTGCACGCGCACCAGCGGCCACTCCACCGGCGGCAACGCGTTCTTCTCCGCCTCGGAGTAATTCTCGCCCAGCCAGAGGCGCGAATGCAGCGCATAGTGCTCGCTCGTCAGGTCGGCGATTTCCGTTTTGAGATCCGCGGGTAGCTTGTCGTAGGAGGCCCGCAGGTCGGCGTACTCGGTCTCGCCGCCTTTTTCCGGGCAGACCACGGCGTGCAGCATCGAATAGCGCGCCGCCGGCTGCTGGAACGAGCTGTCCGAGTGCCAGAGCTGGTTAGCAATGGTGGAGACGATCTTACGGTGCTCGCGCCCGTAGATCGCGCCTTCGGCGTCCACGTTCGAGATGTCGATGGTCTCGGCGTGCTTGTAGCGCTGCGGCGCGGAGCGCGTCGCCTTGTTGAGGCCGATGTCGAGCTTGCCGAAGGAGCCGGCGAAAGCGATCTGCTCGTCTTCGGTCAACGGCTGGCCGCGAAACACGAGCACAGCGTACCGGTCCATCGCCGCCTCGACCGCTCGCACCGTGGCGGCGTCGGGCGCGCGCCGCAGGTCGATGCCGCTCGCTTCCGCCGCGAACAGCAGGTGCAAAGGTTTCGTCGCCAGCGCCATGCCGGCATATTAAACTCCGGCGCCATGCGTTCCTACTGGATCCAGCAGTCGGGCAGCGAAACGAAGCTCGAATTGCGCGAGGTAGCGGTGCCGGAGCCCGGCGCGGGACAGGTCTTGGTGCGCCTGCGCGCCGCCGGCCTGAACCGCGGCGAATTCATCGCCGGCCACGGGCTGCACAAGCCGGGCGCCGCCAAAGCCGCCGGCACCGAGGGGGCGGGCGAGGTGGCGAAGCTCGGCGCCGGCGTCACCGGCCTGGCGGCGGGCGAGCGCATCATGGGCCGCTGCCCTGGCGCCTTTGCGGAATACGCGCTCATGGATGCGCGCGAGGCGATCCCGATCCCGGCGCGCCTGTCGTGGCAGGAAGCCGCCGCCGTGCCGCTCGTATTCATGGTGGTGCACGACATGCTGATCGGCCAGGGGCGGCTGCAAGCGGGCGAATGGCTGCTGGTGACCGGGGTTTCTTCGGGCGTCGGCGTGGGCGCGCTGCAGGCCGCCAAGGCGCTTGGCGCCAAGGTGATCGGGACCTCCGGTTCGGCGGAAAAACTCGCGCGCCTTGCGCCGCTCGGGCTCGATGTCGCGATCCGCACGCGGGCGCCGGATTTCTGCGCCGCCGTAATGCAGGCGACCGGCGGCCGCGGCGCCGATCTCGCCGTCAACACGGTGGGCGGCTCGGTGTTCGCCGAGTGCGTGCGCGCCCTCGCCTTCGAGGGGCGGCTCGCGATCGTCGGCTACGTGGATGGCCAGCTCAAGGCGGAGATGGACATCGAGGCGCTGCACGCCAAGCGCCTGCGGCTGTTCGGGGTCTCCAACAAGCTGCGCAACGCCGAGCAGCGTGCCTCCACGGTGCGCGGTTTTGTCGCCGATTTGCTGCCGGCGATCGCCGACGGCCGCATCAAGCCGCTGCTGGACCGCGTGTTCCCGTTCGCCGAGCTGCCGCAGGCGAAGGCGCTCATGGAATCGAACGCCCACACCGGCAAGATCGTCGTCAGTTTGCCGTGATCTTCGCTTCCTTCACCACGCGACCCCAGATCGCGTACTCGCGCTCGATGTAGCGCCCGAAGACCTCGCCCGTGCTCGGCGCCGGCTCCATGCCGTGCGACATGAGCTGCTCGCGGATCTCGGGGATGGCGAGCGCGGCCAGCAGTTCGCGCTGCCAGCGCTCCACGATCTCGCGCGGCGTTTTCGCCGGCGCGATCAGTCCGTACCAATTGATCGCCTCGTAGCCCGGATAGCCCGATTCCGCCACCGTCGGCACTTCCGGCATCGCGGGCGAGCGCACGGTGCCGGTCACCGCAAGGGCGCGGATCTTGCCCGCCTTGATGTGCGGGCCCGCGGTCACTGGCGTGGCGAAGATGGCGGCGATCTGGCCGCCGAGCAGGTCGGTCATCGCCGGCGCGCCGCCCTTGTAGGGCACGTGCACGATGTCCACCTTGGCCATCATGCGCAGCAGCTCGCCCGAGAGATGGCCGATGTTGCCGATGCCGGAAGAACCGTAATTGACGCTGCCGGGCTTGGCGTTCGCCAGGCGGATGAAATCGGCGAGCGAGTTCGCCGGCACCGAGGCGTGCACCACCAGCACGTTGGGAAACGCCACCGCCATGCCAATGGGCACGAAATCGCGCAGCGGATCGTAGGGCAGCTTGGCGATCATGTGCGGCGCCACCACCATCGGGCCGGGGGAGACCAGCAGCACGGTATGGCCGTCGGGCGCCGCCCTGGAGAGAATCTCGTTGGCGATGTTGCCGCCGGCGCCGACGCGGTTTTCCACCACCACCGGCTGGCCCATGGTCTCGGAAAACCTTTTTGCGAGGATGCGTGCCGCAGTGTCGGTGCCGCCGCCGGGCGCGAAGCCGACCATTAGCGTGATCGTCCGGCTGGGAAAGGTGCCCTGCGCCAGCGCGCCGCCAGCGAGAAAAGCGGCCAACGACGCGGTAAGCAATGCGGCGAGCGCGATGCGAAGAGCGCGCATCATGCAGTTCCACCATCCTTGACTGCGGCTTGCGGCGCGGCGCGCGCATTGGAGAACGCGAGCCGGTCGCCCAGGTTGCGGACCAGCGCGCGCATCAGGTGCAGCTGCGCGCCGACGCTCATTTTCTCCAGCGCCTCCTGCTCGAATTCGGCCAGCACCAGCTCGGTCATGGACTCGATGGTCGCATGCCGCGGCACCTCGCCGCCACGGATGTAGGACATCTCGCCCACGAACTCGCCTTCCTTGATCAGGTTGAGCAGGCGCCCGCCGCGGATCACCTTGGCCTCGCCCTTGGCGATGAAGATAATGGTCGCGCCCGGCTCGTTCTCCTTGATGATCGCGCGCTTCGGCGTGGCGCGCGACCAGCGCCCCGCATTGACCAGCTCCCAGATCTCGGCCTCGGAAAGCGCCGCCAGCATCGGCACCTGCTTGAGCGAGACGAACTTCTCGCTGTCGGGGATCTCCACCGCCGAGAGCATCAGCTGCCCGGCACCGGACAGTTCCTCGGCGAACGCGCCCCAGCTCGGATAGCGCTCGGCGGGCGATTTCCTCAGCGCGCGCAGCACCACCGCGTCCACCGCGGGCGGGATGCCCTGGCGCAGGGCCGAAGGCGGCGCCGGCTCCTCGGCGATGATCTTCTGGATCAGCGCCTCGAGGCTGTCGGCGTGAACCGGGCGCGCGCCGGTGAGCAGCTCGTAGATCACCACGCCGAGCGCGTACATGTCGCTGTGGAAGGTGACCGGCTCGCCGGTGAGCTGCTCGGGCGCCATGTAGAAGGGCGAGCCCATTGCCGCGGTCTGCACCGTCTGCGTCGTTCGCAGGTAGGCGGCGCCGAAGTCGGAGATCTTCACGTCGGTGCCCTTCACCACCATGATGTTCGCCGGCTTGATGTCGCGGTGGACGATCCCTTCCTTGAACGCGTACTCGAGCGCGCCGCAGCACTTGAAGCCGATCTGCAGCACGTCGGCGACCGGCAGCAGCTTGTCCGGCGCGGCGAACTGCGTGAGCTCCCCTCCCGTCACCAGCTCCATCGCGATGTAGCCGGAATTCTTCTCCACCACCGCGTCCAGGATGGCGGCGATGTGCGGGTGGCGCAGCTTCCCCGCGAGCGAGGCTTCGTTCAGGAACTGCGCCCGGTGCACCTTGCCGAACTCCGGGTCGCGGAACACCTCGGGCTCGATCGTCTTCAGCGCGACGAGGTTGCCCGAGAAGGTGTCCTTCGCGAGATAAACCGTGCCGGTGGCGCCCTTGCCAAGGAGCTGCTGGATCTCGTACTTGCCGACCTGCAAGTCGAGACTGAGGGTGAAGCCGGGCGACGCGCTCACGGTCCTAGGGCGTGCCGATGAAATCGCCCTTGCCGAGTTCCACGCCGCTGTGGCGCAGGATGCCGTAGGCGGTGGCGGCGTGGAAATAGAAATTGGGCAGCGCGAAGCCGAGCAGGTACTGAAGCCCGAGCCACTTCACCTCGCGCTTGCCGAGCTTGATCTCGATCGCCTTGTCCTCGGTGCCGTCGAGCTGCGCCGGCTTGAACGATTCCACCAATTGCAGCGTCTTGGCGATGCGCGCCTTGAGCTCGGCGAAGGTCTGCTCGGTGTCCTCGTGCTTGGGGACCTCTGCGCCGACCAGCCGCGCCACCGCGCCCTTGGCGGTGTCGCACGCGATCTGCACCTGGCGCGAAAGCGGGAACATATCGGGGTAGAGGCGGGCTGCGAGCAACACGGCAGGGTCGATCTTCTTGGCCTCGCAGTGCGCCTGCGCCTTGTCGAGCATCGCGGCGAGGTTGCGCAGCGTGTTGGCGAAGCGCGGCACGCTCGCCTGATACATGGAAATATTCATCCGGGCTTCCGTAGAATGGACGCAAAGATAATTGTCGCACGCGCCCGAAAGTGCTGCCCGACGCCCCACGCCGCATCATCCACCTCGACATGGACGCGTTTTACGCTTCGGTCGAGCAGCGCGACGACCCGGCGCTGCGCGGCAAGCCGCTCGCGGTCGGCGGCTCGCCGCAGTCGCGCGGCGTGGTGGCGGCGGCGAGCTACGAAGCGCGCGCCTTCGGCGTGCGTTCGGCGATGCCGATGTCGCGTGCCCTCCGCCAGTGCCCCGAGCTGCTGATCGTGCGGCCCGATTTCGCGCGCTACCGCGCGGTGTCGCAGCAGGTGATGGAGATCCTGCGCTCGGCGACGCCGCTGGTGGAGCCGTTATCGCTCGACGAAGCCTACCTCGACGTTACGGAAAACCTGTGGGGCGAGCCGCTCGCGGTCAACGTGGCGAAGCGCCTCAAGCAGCGCATTCGCGACGAGCTCTCCCTGACCGCGTCGGCCGGCGTAGCGCCGAACAAGTTCCTCGCCAAGATCGCTTCGGGCTGGCAGAAGCCCGACGGCCTGACGGTGATCGCGCCCGAGCGCGTCGAGCGCTTTCTGCAAAAACTGCCGGTCGAGGCGCTCTGGGGCGTAGGGCCGGTGACCGCAAAGAAGCTGCACGCGATCGGCATCGAGCGCCTGGTGCAGGTGCGCGACGCCGACCCGGTGCTGCTGCAGCGCACCGTGGGCAGCCTCGCCGACTGGCTCGCGCGCCTGGCGCAAGGCGACGATCCGCGCCCGGTGCGCCCCGACCGGCCGTGGAAATCGCGCTCGGCGGAAACCACCTATGCCGAGGACCTCGAAGAGCTGCGCGAGATGCGCGCCGAGATCGAGCGACTGGCGCGCCGCGTCGCGGAGATGCTGGAGAAAAAAAGCCTGTGCGCGCGCACCGTGACGATCAAGGTTCGCTATCCGGATTTCACCACCGTGACGCGCAGCCACACCGCCGATGCGCCGACGCGCGACGGCAGCGAAATCGCCTCGCGCGCGCTGGCGCTGCTCGAGCGCACCGACGCCGGCCGCAGGCCGGTGCGGCTGCTCGGCGTCGGCGCACACGAGCTTGCGGGCGACGGCGACTATCCGCCCGCTCCAGGCGTGCTGCCGTTCTGAGGGTGTCGCGACGCGCCGCCCGGTGCCGCCGCCTTCCCCAGTGCCGCGAAGAAAATCGGGGACAGACCTGAATTCTGGGTCTGTCCCCGATTTTCTTTACCCTCGCCTCATTGCCGCGGTCGTCGGCCGTCTGCGGAACTCGCCCCTCGCTGAAGCGGCTCGGGCTCGGACAATCCTCGCCGGATCTCCTTCGCCCGCGGCCCAGCTCCGCGCGGCACGATGGGGACCCCTTGCGGCGGCGCCGGGCGGCGCTCGTCAGGGCGATTGCTCGCGCGTTGCGGAGAAAACCGTTTGCGCGCGATGTCCCTTTGCGGCCAAGGAAGGTCATTGGGAGCGAGACATTGTCAAGGGCAATTCAATTGGCCTTGCGTTCAAATGCGCCCGCTACCAACGTGCGACTCCAGCGAGTAATTTTGGTACCGGTAGAGAGATTGCTTTCATCGAAAAGCTGGCACTTGGCTATTCCCGCTGGCAAATACCGCACTGCTTTGGCTGGGCTGTGAGATTGGAATTCGCGGCTTATACGCTTCAGCCCAAGCAATAAATTCCTTTACGTAACGCTCTCTCGCCTCGTCCTTGGAAATTCGGTCACGGTGAAATGGGTTAGATACCCAAACTGTTTCGGCTGAGTCCAAATCACGCATTGCAGGATTGGCGGTTATGGTGACGGTCAGAAATCGGCGGGTAAGACTCTGCGCAAACGTTGCCGCTAGTACTGTTGTGGGAATATCGATATCTTCCTTCGTCATCCAACTACGAAGATCCGGGAAAAGACCAGTTCCCGGCGCGCGCAAGTAACCTACAAGGTGGTTTACCAACAGACAGTTAACCACGACGCCACCGGAATCGTAGGGATTCCTGTAAAGCGTGTCTGTACGCTTGCATGGATCATCGACGCTCAAAGATCCGACTCTCGCTGGAAGTGTGTCTTTTGAGGCCTCGATACGTATTGTCATTGCAATCCGAGAACCGACACGTTGGACAAGGAAAATATCAAGCCTGATTGGTGCCATGTGCTGATCGCCGGGACTGAGCATTCGCATTTCTTGTTCCACGGCGCGAAATACCTGCCACTCGCCGCTAGGTAGTGGGATTTTCATACGTGCCTGCCCTTGACCCACGAACAGTTCATCTTTAATCACAGTCCCAGGTCGAAGCCCTATGTCGTCCGCGAGTGCCTGCGAACATATTGCTGCCGCACAAGCGAACGCCACGATCTTTGAAGTTGTTCGAATCGACATACACGCATCCCCCTTTGTGACCATTGATTCGGCTAATTGCAAATCGGCGCGGCCGACGATGAATCTACGAAGCAGCAGCGAGCGTCGGAATCAGCGAGCGCAGAGCCGAGTTAACTCCGGTCGGCACTTAGGCTACACCCGGAATCGCCGCTATGGGTCGAAAGCGGCCGCCACTGTATCCGACGCGCCGCCCGGTGCCGCCGCACGGGGCCCCCATCGTGTCGCGCGGAGCCGAGCCGCGGGCGGAGGAAACCCGGCGAGGATTGCTCGAGCCCGAGCTGCTTCAGCGAGTGGCGAGTTCCGCAGACGGCCGACGCACGCGGCAATGAGGCGAGGGGAAAGAAAATCGGGGACAGAGCCCGATTTCGCTTCTGCAAATCGCTGTGGCCGAAATCGGGCTCTGTCCCCGATTTTCTTCGCGGCACTGGGGAAGGCGGCGGCACCGGGCGGCGCCACACGGCAAAAGTGTAAAGCGTGACTTTACACTTTGCCTCGCTGCGCCCCGCTAGCCGGCGGCGGGATCGAGCGGGAAGATCGGCCGCCGCACGCGGCTGAACTTGAGCTGCGAGTAGTCCGAGGTGCACACGCCGGTGCCGGCGCACTCGACCACCGCCTTGGCGAGCGGCCCGAGGCCCGCGCGCCAGTGCACGCGGCTTTTGAGCATCAGGTAGCGCTTTTTTGCCGGCTCGAGGCCGAGGACGCGGAACGGGGCCATGTCGTAAGGCTCGGTGTGGCGCGAGATCACTGCGATCTCGATTTTTCCGGTGTCGAGCACCGCCGAGGGGCCGAGATCACCTTCGGCCCCCTTCGCCATCGGCCCCTCATTGCGATATTTGCCCTCGACCAGGCGCTTCACCTTGCCGCTCACCGTGCGCGGCTTGCCCTTCAGCCCGAGCGAGGGCATGTCGAGCTTGCCGCCGAGCTCGAGCGTCACGTTGGCCCCCGCGCCTGCGGCCTGCATCTGCGCCACCGCCTTGGGATCGAAAACCGCGAACGCCGCCGCATCTTCGAGCCCGGCATCGAGCATCGCGCCGAGCACCGTCATCGTGTCCATGGTGCCGCCCGAGGCGCAGTTGTCGTAATGGTCGAGCAGCACCACCGGCCGCGCCTTGATTCCAGCGGCGCGGGCGAGCGATTTTTCCAGCAACTCGACCTCGTACACGAACCTGGCGCGATCGCGCCACGCCATGTCGAGCAGCTCGTCGCACTCGCGCCGCGCGCGCGCCGCATCGCCTTCGGTCACCACCACGGCTGAAGAGCCCGCATAGGGGATGTCGGCGTGCGGGAAGCCCACGAAGAACGTCGCCGCGAGCGTTCCGGCTTTCTCCATGTCCTTGGCGCGCTGCTGGATTTCCTTGTTGGGCGAATCCAGGCTCGCCTGGCGCATCACGTGCGGCAGCATCGGGCGGTGGCCGAAAGCCATCGCAGGCTTCGATTTACCATCCAGCATCGCGAGCACCGGCCGCCCAGCGCGCAGACCCGTGTCGTACATGTCCACGTGCGGATAGGTCTGGTAGCCCGCGAGCACGGTAGCGTGCTCCGCCATCGCGGGAAACAGATTGGTGTGCATGTCGAGCGCGACGCCGATCGGCACCTTCGGCGCCACTTTCCGGATGCGGCGCAGGAGTTCCCCCTCGCCGTCATCGAACCCCTCGGGCACCATCGCGCCGTGCAGGTCGAGCAGGACCGCATCGCAGCCCTTGGCCACGGCCTCCACGATCCGCCCCGCCATCCATTCGTAAGCGGCGCTCTCTACGCGGCCGCTCGGTGCCGCGTCGCCTGCCACCGGGAACACCGCGCTCGCGCCCGCTTTCTCCGCGAGATCGATGAACGCGCCGATTGCCGTGCCCGTGCCCTTGAATGCGGCGCGCACCGCCTCGCCTTGGTGTGGCTTCGGCCCGCCGTGCGCAAACCGTACCAGCGGCGTCGGCACCGGCGAGAAGGTGTTGGTTTCGTGCTTCATCTGCGCGATGACGAGGCGCATGGCCGGATCGATTCTACTTTCTCGGCTGCGATCCGAGCGCGGCCGTCGCGCGGCGCATGACCTGGCGCGCCCGCAGGAACACCATTTCCTTCCAGTCGCTTTCGTCCGGGTAGAAGGCGCGCCGGATCGCCGCCTTCGCGGCGCGGCCCCGGTCGGAGTCGAGCCGGCCCCTGAGGTGCAGCCAGTTGTCGGCGATGAGCGCAGCCAGCACCTCAGGCACCGGATAGGTGCCGTACTCGATCGTGACCGGGCGCACCTTGGCGCGCGGCAACGCCCCCACCACGGCGTTGCGGATAAAGCCGGTGAGCGGCGCCGAGCGCGAGGTGCCGGATTCTGGCGAAGTGAGCCCCTCGCCGTACCACGCGTTCAGCTCCGACCACTCGGCGGTGCCGGGGCGCGCGTTGCAGATCAGCTCGCCGTAGCCGTAGGGGCCGAGCCCGGTATGCAGGTCTATGAAAGCGACGTGGCGCGCGCGCTTGAGGAATTTGGCGACGATGGCGTAGAAGGTGCGGTTCGACCACGTCGGCCGCTCGCCGCCGTAGAAAACGCCGTCGGCGTGGCGGTACTGCCCGCCGCTCACCGCGCCCTGCAGTGCCATCGCGCCGCGGCGCGCGGTGTATTCGGTAAAAACCCAATCGCGCGCGGCGATCGAGGCCTCGTCCCAGCGCTGCGGCACGATCGCCGCGTGCAGCTCTTCGTAGGCCGCGTTGACGGGCAGCGGCTTCGAGAAATCCTGGAAATTGCGATTCAGGTCGACATTGTCCTCGGTGACGCGCCGCAGCCAGGCGAAGCCATGCGGATTGATGGCGTGCACCAGCACCGCCGCAACGCCGCGCGGCAGCCGCCGCCACTCGCCCGAGCGCAGCCACCCTACGAGGATGCCCGAGCCGCAGAACCCCTCCACGCCGTGCGTCGCCGAGTTGGCGAGCAGCAGGCATTGCGCACGCGGCGCCCCCACGCGCACGACGTCGGTGAAAAGCGCCTCTCCCGCAGGTCCGCGCGCAGGGTGGCGATAGCTCGTGACCTTCAGCCGCGCTGCGGCGGCGGCCGCCAGAAACTTGTCGCGCGCCTGCACGTAATCGCGCGCGAAGTAGCTCGCTGCACTCATGCTGCTAGTCCTCCTCCCGAAGCGGCGCGCTACGCCGGCGCCGCAACCTTGATGCGTTTGACCTGTTCCTTCGACAGCGCGCCCGATTGGTAATCGGCGATCGCCTGCTCGATCTCCTCGCGCGTATTCATGACGAACGGGCCGTACTGCACCACCGGTTCGCGAATGGGCTTGCCCGCGAGCAGCAGCACGCGCGCGCCGGCCTCGCGCGCCTCGATGCGCACCGTGTCGCCATCCGAAAGCAGCCCCGCCGCGCGATGCGGCAGCAGCTTGCGCTCTTCACCCACCACCGCTTCGCCCTCGTAGGCGTAGAGAAACGCGTTGTGCCCTGCGGGCACGGTGGTTTCGAACGCGGCGCGCGGCGCAAGGTGCACATCGAAGTAGCGCGGATCGGTCGAAAGGCCGTGCATCGGGCCGGTCGTCGTCCGCCCGCCGTGCGCGAGCGTTCCCGCGATCACCTTCACCGTGACGCCCAGCCCCGCCTCGACCACCGGAATCTGCGCCGCAGGAATGTCGGCGTAGGCCGCGGGCTTCATCTTTTCCTTCGCCGGCAGGTTGAGCCAGAGCTGGAAGCCGCGCATGCGGCCCTCGGCCTGCTGCGGCATCTCAGAGTGCACGATGCCGCGCGCCGCAGTCATCCACTGCACGTCGCCCGGACCGAGGTCGCCGGTGTTGCCGCCGCTGTCCTGGTGCCGCATATGGCCATCGAGCATGTAGGTCACGGTCTCGAAGCCGCGGTGCGGGTGCGCCGGAAACCCAGCGAGATAGTCGTTCGGATCGTCGGAGTAGAACTCGTCCAGCATCAGGAACGGGTCGTGGCGCAGCATCGGACTCGCACCCACGCTGCGGCGCAGCTTGACGCCCGCGCCATCGGAAGTCGCCACAGAAGGGATCACTCGCTGCAGGGTTCGAATTGTCATAGGTGTGATTTCCATTCTAGCCGTCATTGCCCGCGAACCAATTTTGACAGAGCGCGGCATGCCTTGCCCCGAGTTTGCCATTGCGCTGCCTGCGCCGCTCCCGGTTTGCCGCTTACGCTTTCTCGCCCTATGACCGAATGAAGGGAAAGCCGATGGACCGCACCGTTGCCATCAAGACCGCGCTCGTCGCCGCGCTCGCGTTCGTGCTGCTGGTCCCGGTGGCGATGATCCGCGACCTGATCGCCGAGCGCCAGGCGCGCCGCAACGAGGCCGTCGCCGGCATCGCGCTCGGCTGGGGCCAGCGCCAGGCGCTCGCCGGCCCGTTCCTAGCCGTGCCCTACGAGCGCACCTGGACCGTGGTGACGCGCGAAGTCGTGGACGGCAGCGCGCGCGAGCGGCGCACGGAACGCACCGAGGCGCGCGTGGCGCGCATCGCGGCCGAGCGCGTCGAATGGACAATTGAGGCCGCGACGAGCGAGAAGGTGCGCGGCATCTACAAGGCGCGGCTCTACGCCAGCCGCATCCGGGTGCGCGGGCAGCTCGCACTCCCGGAGCGCTTCGGGCTCGCGGGCGACACGGCGCAAATCACCTGGGGCACGCCGCGGCTCGTCCTCGGCGTCTCCGACCCGCGCGGCATCCGCAGCGTGAACGCGCTCTCGCTGGGAGAAACGAAAGCGGAATTCCTTCCCGGCGCGGGCGACGCGACGCTTGCTGCCGGCATCCACGCGCCCCTCGAATCCTTGCGCCCGGGCGCGGCGCACAAGCTCGACTTCGAATTCACGCTCGAGCTCGCCGGATCCGAAGCGCTCGCCATCGCGCCGCTTGCGCGCGACACTGCCGTAAGCCTGCGCTCGGACTGGCCGCATCCTTCTTTCCAGGGCGTGTTCCTGCCCGCGCGCCATGAGCTGGGGCCGGACGGCTTCAGCGCCCACTGGCAAATCTCGCGCCACGCTGCGCAAGGAGCGGAGCGCCTCGCCGCCTGCGAGGGCGCGAAACTGTGCCCGCAGCTCATGGCGCAGGCGCTCGAGGTGTCGTTCATCGAGCCTGCCGGCCTCTACCAGCGACTCGAGCGCGCCTCCAAGTACGGGTTCCTTTTCATCGGCCTCACCTTCGCCGCGTTCTTCCTCGTGGAGCTCTTGCGGCGGCTGCCGATCCATCCCATCCAGTACGCGCTGGTCGGGCTCGCGCTGGCGATGTTCTTCCTGCTGCTCACCGCGCTATCCGAGCACCTCGCGTTCGCACTTGCCTACGCGGCTGCGACGCTTGCCTGCACCGGGTTGGTCGCCGCGTACGTCGCGCACGTGCTAAAAAGCGCACCCGCGGGCCTTGCCTTCGGCGGCGCGCTGGGCGCGCTCTACGGCGTCCTGTACATGCTCCTCAGCGCCGAGGACTACTCGCTGCTTGCGGGATCGGTGCTGCTGTTCGCGCTGCTCGCCGCGGTGATGGTCGCGACAAGGCGCGTGGATTGGTACCAGCTTGCCCAACCATCATTGCTCGACAAATGATTCCATCGTGCACGCACGTTCCGGAAACGCCTTGAGCACGGCTTTGTCCGCAGTCACCAGCGGCACGGCCAGCCCCTTCGCCAGAGCAACGAACTCCGCGTCATACGCAGAAAGGTCTGTATCGGCGACAATCTCGAACACCATTTCGCTCGCCACGAGGTGTTCGCGCCCGGCGAACGCGGCTTCGGCGGCGGCCATGACTTGCACGGTTTGCGCGGCACTGAGCGTGCCGTCACGCAGGTAGCCGGTGAGGATGCTGCGCATCTCGGAGCGCCAAAGCACCGGCACGTGCCAGTCTGAGTCTTTCTCGCGTACGCGCTGCGCGCTTTCGGTGAGCGGTCCGTTTACCCAGTAATAGGCGACCACGTTGCTGTCGACGACGATCACGCCCGCCCCTGCCGCTTGTAGCGGCCTACCCTGGAGTGATCCACCCGCGGCAGCCTGGCGACGAATTGCCGCAGCGCACGCTCATGCGCCGCGACATCGACCACCGGCGCGCTGAATTCGCTCTCCAGCCTGGCGAGAATTTCGCTGTTGAGGCTGCGGCGGTTTTTCTCGGCGCTTTGCTTGAGCCGGCTATGCAGCTGCTTCGGGATGTTCTTGAGGGTCAGATTGAGCATCCAAATCTCCGTGGAACCATAACGGAACCATTATAGCTCAGGGCGGCCACGTGCGCCAGCCCTTGAGCAGCGGGAAATACAGTGCCGGGCGCGCGCCGCCGAGCGCCGCCGCGTAGCGCTCCAGTTGCGCGCGGTAGCGCTCGTGCTCCTGGTCGAGAAAGCTCTCGACGTCTCCGCCCTTGTGAGCGCCGGTCTTGAAATCTACTACCCAGCGCGCGCCGCTTTCGTCGGTCAGCACGCGATCGATGATCTGGCGCCCGGCTGCGGTGCGGATGCGGTATTCGCTCCGCGCCTCGGGATGCTGGCCGAGGAGCCAGCGGCCGCGCTCGTCGCTGATCGAGTTCTTGAGGGCGTTCGTGACGAGCTCGGCGGCGCGCTCGAGTTCACCTGCCGGGACGCCTCGCTGGCCCAGCTCGGCGCGGAACCGGGCCCGCAGCCGCTCGACGCGCTCCGCGTTCCAGCCGTCGAGAGCGTCCTCGGCGATCCGCTGCAGCCAGCGGTGTACGACAGTACCGGCGTGCCGCGCAGTTTCGCCAGCCCAGGAGAACTCGATCGGGGCTGCAGCGGCCAAAGTGTAAAGTGGGACTTTACACTTTGCCGCCTCGGGGGCGGTTGGGAGCGTCCATGCGGCCGGGATGCGGTGGAGAACATCGCTTTCACCCCCCACCCTCACCCCTGGCCCCTCTCCCGCAGAGCGGGAGAGGCGAACCACAGCAGCAAACTGCCAGACCTTGGCGAGCAGCGAGCGCTTGCCGGGGGGCCTCGGTGAGCCGTCGTCGTCGAGCTTCACACAGCCTAGCAGGTGGATGCGCTGCTTGGCGCGCGTCGAGGCAACGTAGAGCAGACGCCCGGCTTCGGTGTCCTCGGCCTCGCGCTCGAGCGCTTTCAGGTAGTCGTAGGCGCGATTCTCCTCGGCGCCGGTCTCGTGGATCGGCGCGAGCAGCAGCTGCCCATCCGCGCGCGCTTTCCACAGGAAGAGCGGCGGCTCGCCGTGCGCCGGCGTGCGGTCGAGCCCCGGGATGATGACGCTGTCGAACTCGAGCCCCTTCGCCTTGTGGATGGTCATGATTTGCAGGCGCTCGCCGGCCTCGAGATCGGGGAGTGCATAGAGCTGCTCGAGCGCTTCGGCGAGCACTTCGGGGTCCTCGATGTCGCCCGCTTCCTCGAGACGCTCGAGCTCGTCGAGGTAGATCTCGACATCCTCGAGTTCGGTGCGGTCGTCCACGCAGGCCGGGCCGCCGAGCGCGAGCCAGCAGCCCTCTACGCGGTCGCGCAGCGTGCCGCGCAGGCGGTGAATCATCGCCTGGCCGAGCGGCTGCCAAACGCGCATGAGGCGCTTGCGTCCGTCTTCGGATAGCGCGCACACGACGCGGTCGTCGTTCATAAGCTCCCAGATGGCGCGGGCCCCCGCCTGCGCGGGGGTGACGGATGGGGTCGCAGGGGTGACGAGTGCATGCAGGTCCGCGAGGGTCAGCCCGCACCACGGCGCGCGCAGGATCGCGAGCCAGGCGATGCGGTCGGCGGGGTGCATGAGCGCGCGCGTAAGCGCGTAGAGGTCCTGCACCGCCTGCTTCTCGCCGAGCCGCTCGATCTCGATGGCGCGGAAACGCAGGCCCGCCCCCTTGAGGGCCGGCACGATCTCGTCCAAGTGCCTGCGGTTGCGCACCAGGATGGCGCAGGTTCCTTCCGCCTTTGCCGCGAGCGCCGCAACCTGAGCGGCTTCCGACTCGCGCTCTTCAAACAGATGCCACTCGCACGCCTCGCCTTCGAGCGGCGCATGGTGCGGCGTCGAGCGCGCATACGGCACCGCGCCCGCGCTTTCGTCCTCCGCTTGCGGGAGCACGCTCGGGAAGGTCGCGTTCACCCACTCGACCACGCGCGCCTGCGAGCGGAAGTTGGTGGAGAGCGTGAGCGGCTCGAGCGTGACGGAACCCAGCCCTGCGCGCCGCGCGTGCAGGAACAGCGCCACCTCGGCCTCACGGAAGCGGTAGATGGACTGCATCGGGTCGCCCACCAGGAACAGCGTGCGATCGGAGCCCCGCTTTTCGTCGCCTCGTTCCCAGCCCGCGGTCAGGCGCTCGAGCAACTCCCACTGGCTGATCGAGGTGTCCTGGAACTCGTCCACCAGGATGTGGTGGATGCGGTGGTCGAGCGCGAGCAGCAGGTCGGTCGGCGAGTCGGGGGAGCCGAGCGCGCGCAGGGCACCCTGCGCGATTTCCGTGAAGTCACACTTTGCCCTTTCGGCGAATACCACCTTGAGCTGCGCCGCGGCGAGCGGCAGCAGCGCGATGATCGCCTCCAACGCCTCCCATTGCGCCGCGCTGTAGCTGGCGGGCGGCATGGCGGGGAGCGCCGCGAGCGCGGCGCGCAGCGGCTCGTTGCCGGCGAGCGCCTGCGCCTGCTTGTTCTTCTTGCGCCACTCGCCCTTCTTGGTGAGAAGCTCCTGCGCGAGCGCTTCGCTTGCTTCCGGCAGCATTGTGCGCGCGCTGTCCAGCAGCCGCTGCCGCTCGCGCGCGAGGCCCTGCTCAATCTCGGCGCGCGAAGGCGGGTTGCCGGTCTTGCGCAGCCACTGGTCGCGCCGCGCGAGCATCGCGGCGAGAAGCTGCGTCGCCAGCGCAGCATTGTTGTCCAGGTGCGCGAGGAAGCGCTCAACCGGCGCGCCCAGGCCGGCGACGGTGCGTGCGGCAGCTTCGCGGTACATCTCGCCCGCGTCCTCCACAGTCTCGGGCTGGGCGCCGAACTTGGCGAGCACCGGCATCTGGCGCGTGAGCGAAGCGCAGAAAGCGTCGATCGTCATGATGCGCAGGCGGTGCGCGATGTCGCCAGCGTTGGGCAGCGCCTTGAGCACGCGCGCGCGCATCTCCGCGGCGGCTTTGCGCGTGAAGGTGATGGCGAGCACTTCCTCGGGCTTCGCGGCGCGCTCGAGCAGCGCGAGGTAGCGCTTGACCAGCAGGTCGGTCTTGCCCGAGCCCGCGGGCGCCTGCACGATGAACGAGCGCGCCGGGTCGAGGGCGCGCTCGCGCACCGCCTGGTCGGCTATCATGTCCATCGAGGCACACCCCGATGAGAGTCATTCCCAGCGACACCATGCCGGCAATCGACGCGCGGCTCGCAGGCGGCGGCCGCTGGGCGCTCGCCTCCGAAAAAGCCGAGAAGCTCGCGCTGCTCGCCTTCTACCGCGGAATTTTCTGCCCCATATGCCGCGGCTGGGTGAGCGAGCTCGACCGCATGGTGCCGGAGTTCGAGCAGCGCGGCGTGTCGGTGATCGCCCTTTCCTGCGACCGCAAGGAATCGGCCGAAAAAGCAGTCAAGGAATGGGGCCTCGCCAACCTGCGCGTCGGCTATCGGCTCGACCCCGAGGACGCGAGGAAAGCGGGCCTGTACATCTCCGAAGGCCGCGGCGTGAATCCGTCGAGCAACGAAAAAGAGCCGATGCTGTTCACCGAGCCGGCGGTGCTCGCGGTGCTGCCCGAAGGCGAGTTGTACGCGGGGTGGATCCAGTCGACGCCCTATGCGCGCCCGCGCCTCGCCGACATTCTCGCCGCAGTGGACAGTTTCGTGTCGAAGGATTTGCCGGCGCCGCGCGGCTCGGCGTAGGCATTGAGCGATCGCGACGAGCCCGCTCCTCATGGCTGGTCCTCGGTCTCGGCGTCCGTCTGCAGCGCGCCGATGCGCTCGTGCACCCGGCACAGCGGCTGCAGGTCGCACTGGCGGCAAGTCTTCAGGCCCTCCTTCGGGTCCACCTGCGCCGCGCCCGAGGCAAAACCTTGCGCGAGCGTATCGAGCTCTTTCTTCCAGCCGGCGATCAAGTCGCCCCAGTTGTCGTAGCGCGTGAGCCCCGGCACTGCATCCGGCTCGCGCGAGTAGCCCATGAAGCGCATCTCGCCGCGCCGCACCTTGGCGTAGGCAACCGCCGCGACTTCCTCGGGCGCGTTCACCGCGTAGAGCGGCAGTTGCGGCTCCGTGGGCCGCTCGCCCATCCAGGCTCGCGGCGAGAGCTGCCTGCCGGTCTTGTAGTCGATGAGCAGGTGCGCAGCCGCATCCTTGCCATCGGAGAGGCGGTCCATGCGATCGATGCGGCCCGAGAACTCGAGCCCGCCGGCAGTGAGCGTGCGCTTGTCCTCGCGCGCCACCACTTCGAAGTCTTCGCGTCCCTTCTCCAACTCGAGCCAGTCGCGCGCCAAGTGCTCCAGTCGCGCGCGTTCCAGCTCGGCAAAGCGCCCTTCGAGCACGCCCGGCCGCCGCTCGCGCAGGCGCGCCACGGCAGCGGCGGCCGCGCGGCCTATCGCTGCCGCCAAGTCCGCAGGGGTCAGACTGTAAAGCGTCGCTTTACACTTGAGCTCGCCCCACACGCCTGCCATCAGGGCATGCAGCAGCGTGCCGCGCTCGAGGTCGTCGAGCCCCGCAGCGGGCGCCCCAAGCGCTTCCGCCCCGAGGCGGTGGCGCGCGAACGCCCGAAACGGGCACGCGGACTGGTCGGCGAGTACGCGCGTGCCGCCGCGCACGCGCTTGTCGGCGAAGCGCGGCGCAATCCCATCGGCGGCCGATTCGAGGCACCGCGCTGCGAACAGCGCATCGCGGTAGCGCGCAAATTGCGGCAGCTCGGGCTTGCGCTCCGCAATTGTGGCGATGAGCGGGCTGGGCAGCAGGTTGCGGTCCTCCTCGCGCAGCGCATGCGACACGATCACCTCGTCGGCCGCGGCCAGCCAGCCCTCGGTGATTCGCCGGTCGAGCGCGATCGAGCCCTCGGCCGAGGCCTGCGGGATGTCCGCCTTCTTTTGCAGCGCCACGGCGATGAATGGATTGGGCCGCGCGTGCAGCGGCCAGGCTTCGTCGGTCAATCCGCTCACCCACAGGCCGTCAAACTCCAAACCCGCGGATTCGAGGATACCGAGCACCTGCACCGGCGCTTCCGGCGACTCGGGTTGGAACAGCATCTCCGCGCACAGGCGCTCGAGATGCGCGAGCGCATCGGCACGGTCCATCGCCGGCACGACGCGCTCGAGCTTCGCCAGCTCGCCCAGCATTTCATGGAGCTTGGCGCGCGCCTGGTACTCGTCCGAATCGAGTGCGCGCTCGCCAGGAAAGCCCGCCGCCTCGAGCAGCGCCGTAAAATGCGCCGCGCACTGGTGCGGCGAGCGCACGCGCGCGCGGTTGGCCTCGGCGCAGTTGTAAAGCGCCTCCAGCCTTTCGCGCAACAGCGCGCAAGGCTCGGCCGCAGCGACCAGCCTCGCAAGCGTCACACGCGCGGGCAGCGTCCTGCGCAGCTCCGCATCCAGGCGCGCGCGCGGCGCGAGCTCGCTCTCGGCGCCGCCGAGGAAGGGCGAGCGCAGCACCCGGCTGGCGAGCGCGAACTCGACCTCGCCCGCAGCGAGTTCCAGGATCGCGAGCGCCGCGTGCACGACAGGCGCGTCCGAGAGCGGCGCGCCAAGCGAAACGTTGAAGGGCATCGGCTCCCTGCTCGCGCCGGGCAGGTTGCAGCCGGGCTGCATGAAGCGCGAGAACACGCGCACCACTTCCCGGCGGCGCTTCGCCAGATCGGGAATGACGACTCCAAAGCGGAGGTCTGAACTCCCAACCTTACCCTGCTCGAGTCGCGCGCGCGCCCACGTTGCCGCTGCCTCCAATTCCTCGCGCGCTGAGGCGAACGCGGCGCGCATCGGGATCGCATTACGCTTGCGTGGACCGCACTCGCGCAGCTCGATTCCCTGCGCGGCGCAGGCCTGCAGGAAGTCGCTCGCCTGCGGCGGCAGGATGTCGAAGCCGTAGGCGACGAGCAGCTGCGGCTTGCGCAGCGCGCGCTCGGGGAGCAGGCCCGCCACCACATCGGGCAGGCGCGCGCTATCGGTGTCAGCGCCGCAGCGCGCAGCGTAATCCTTTGCCCACGCGGCGAACGCGGCGCTGTCTTCGCTGCCCGGGAATTTCTCCAGCGCTCCGTCGATTCTCCAGGCGTGCGCGAGGCGCCATGCGTCCATCGCCTGCGCTGCGGCCTGCGCCGGAGAAAGCAGCGCGTCGCTCCACGCGCTCGCCGCGATCGCCGCCTCCCATAACTGCCGCTCCTGTACCGGCGTGAGGAGATGCGGCGCGGGTGTAGTCTCCGAGAACAGCGCGTCTTCCCACAGGCGCTCCACGAATGCGGCGAGGGGCAGGATGTCGGCGTCCTCCCAGACCGCGAGGCCTCTTCCGATCTGGCTGGCATAGAACTCGCGTCCCAGCTCCTGCGCCAGGCGCTGGTTGGGCGTGACCACGGTGGCGCGCGCGGCGTGCCCTCCGGCGAGCCGCGCGAAAAGTTCCTGCTTGGTGAGCGCAGCGGCCTGCATGCGGCCGCAGTGTAGATGAGGGCAGGCTCAGCGCACGAGCCCGCGGACTCGCAGCACCCTTCCTCGCGGGCTCTTCAACGCCCTGCCTGCCGCCGATCAGCGCCCGAATATGCCGCGCAACAGTTCGACGCCCTCTTTCACCCCTGGGGCCGCGGCCGGCTTGGACTGCTGTTGCTGCGGTGATTGAGGCTCGGACTGGGGCTGCGCGCGCTGCTCGCGCTCGCCGCCGCCTTCGCCGAGCAGCAGCGAGGCGGTCGACTTGAAGCGCACCTTCACCGTCCACTGCGGCTCCCAGGCGACCTTCGGGTCCTGCGGCCGCGGCGGCTGCGCGAAGTTGGCCTCCTCGCCGTAGGCGATGAAATTGAGGAATGGCGTGCCGGTCTTCTTCACTACCTCGCCCGGCACCACGCATTCGGTGGTCGCGGGCGCGAGCACCACGCGTTCGCGCACCAGCCGCGCCACTTCCGCCGGCGGCACGTAGTCCATCAGCGCGCCGCCCATTTCCTGCGCTTCGCTCGAGGACCAGAACACCACGTCGCTGCCCTCGGCGCCAAAGAGCGTGGCGAAATAGCCGGTCGCGGTCGGCAGCGCCTTCCAGCGCAGCGTGTTGCCGGAGGCCGCCAACTCGACGCGCTCCATGAAATCCTGACGCTCGCCAAGCGCGAAGCGGATCTCGGGCGAGTAGTTGCCGCGGATCGCATGGTCGCCGCGCAGCGACGAGTTCGCCGGCACGGTTTTCGCATCCTCGGGGTTCGGCCAATCGCCGTAGCTGCGGTTGCGGCCGAATGCCGGGCCAGCCTGCCCGGCGATGCGCCGCGACGTCATTCCGGCCGGCGCCTGCCCTTCGGCGAGGCGCGCAAAATCGATCACCACTGGCTGCCCGGGGCGCACGCTCTCGCCGCATCCCCAGTAGAGCAGCATGCGACCTTTCGGTTTTTCCACGCCCTCGGGCAGGTCGCGCTCCGGGCGCCCGGCAGGCTCGCGCCGCGGCGTGCGCAGCGGCAGCTGCGGGCCCATGTTCATCACGGTCGGAATGTCGTGCGCGGCGCGCGGCTCGCCGCTCGCGGCCTGCTGCGAGCCGAGCTGCAGCACGATGCGCCGGCCGCTCTGCGCCTGGGCGCCCATCGCGCCGCCCATCATCGAGCCCATGGCGCCCATCCCGGGCATGCTCATGCCGGCCGCGGTCTCCACGCTCATCCAGTACTGCGCTATCGGCGCCTTCACTACCTGCTGCTGCGCCAGCGCCAACGCCGGCGCCGCTGCCACGATGAATGCAATTCTGCGCATCGCTTTGCCCTTCGAACTGGTCGGGGCGCGAAGTATACTCATCGCAGGAGGAACCCATGCTCAAGACATTCGCCGCAATCATCGCGCTCGCGTTCTGCGCGTGCGCATCCGCCCAGGCGCCGATCAGGATGCTGGTGGGTTTCCCGCCCGGGGGCTCGGCCGACACCACTGCGCGCGCGCTCGCCGACAAGCTGAAGGACTCGCTCGGCGCGCCGGTGATCGTGGATAACCGCGCCGGCGCCGGCGGCCGCATCGCCGCCGAGGCATTGAAAACGAGCGCGCCCGACGGCAACACGCTGCTGCTGGCGCCGATCGGCACCACCATCATCCAGCCCGCGACGGTGCAGAAGCTGAGCTACGACCCGTGGAAGGATTTCGTGCACGTCTCGCAGGTGTGCACCTTCCGCTTCGCCTTCGCCGTCGGCCCGGGAACGCCCGCGAAATCCATGCCGGACTATCTCGCCTGGGTGAAAGCCAGCCCCAAGAACGCGATCTTCGGCTCCCCCGGCGCCGGCACCCTGCCGCATTTCTTCGGCCTCATGGTGGGCAAGGCTGCGGGCGTCGATCTGGTGCACGTCGCCTACAAGGGCGGCGCGCCGAAGGTGAACGACATGGTCGGCGGCCACATGCCCGCTGGCATGGACACGCCGCTCGAGTACGCCGAGCTGCACCGCTCCGGCAAGCTCAAGATCATCGCGATTTCCGGCAGCGGGCGCGCGGCCGCGTTCCCCGACGTGCCCAATTTCAAGGAGGTCGGGGTCGAGGTGGACGGCACCGGCTGGTTCGGCGTGCACGCGCCTGCCGGCACACCCAAGGCGACGGTGGACCGCTACGCGGCGGCGATCGCGCAGGCGATGCAGCTTCCCGACCTGAAGGAGCGGCTGTTCAAGCTCGGGCTGGATGCGACCGGCACCACGCCCGAGCAGTTCGTGCTCATCATGCAGGCCGACCAGGCGCGCTGGGAGCCGGTGATCAAGGCCTCAGGCTTTCGCATGGACTGAAAATCGGAGGGCTCTCAGCGCTCCAGGAGGTGTTTCTTTTCCTTCGACTTGGCCCACTCGTCGGCATCCGCCGGGGCGGGCTTGCGTTCGATGATCGGCTTCCAGCCCTTGGCGAGTTCCTTGTTGAGGGCGGTCCACTCGCGCTGGGCATCGGGCACATCGTCCTCAGCGAAGATCGCTTCCACCGGGCACTCGGGCACGCACAGGGTGCAGTCGATGCACTCGTCGGGGTCGATCACCAGCATGTTCGGCCCCTCGCGGAAACAATCCACCGGGCACACATCCACGCAATCGGTGTACTTGCACTTGATGCAGGTTTCGGTGACGACGTAGGTCATTCGGGCGGCTGGCAGCGGGCTACAAGGGCATTCAGATCAACAGCTTAGCACGCTGGCAGCGGCAGCCCTCATAATAGCGGCTCCTGCAACACCCCCCGAGGAACCATGAGCAGTCAGAGCATCCAGCACGTCACCGACGATACATTCGAGCCCGAAGTGCTCAAGTCCGATGTCCCCGTCCTGCTCGATTATTGGGCCGAGTGGTGCGGCCCCTGCAAGTCGATCGCCCCGATCCTGGAGGACGTGGCGAAGGAGTACGGCGGGCGCCTCAAGGTGGCCAAGATCAACGTCGACGAGAACCAATCGGTGCCCGCCAAGTTCGGCGTCCGGGGCATCCCGACGTTGATGCTGTTCAAGAACGGCAACGTCGAGGCCACGCGCGTCGGCGCGCTCACCAAATCCCAGCTCACCGCCTTTCTTGACAGCAATATCTAAAAACACTAGTCTTTGAAGCACTTCCCCGCCGGACGGACGACCGGCGCGGTAAGCAACTCCCGGCGCCGGTCCCTGGCGCTTCCCCAGATCGCAGCAGCACCCGCGCCGGGTTCCGATCCGCATAGGCATTTCTGGGTTCACCTGGTTTCACTGATCCATGCAACTATCCGAGCTGAAAACCCTCCACGTTTCCGAGCTGCTCGACCAAGCCACCACCAACGGCGTCGACGGCGCTAACCGCATGCGCAAGCAGGACCTGATCTTCGCGCTGCTCAAGACCCAGGCGAAGAAAGGCGAGTCGATCTTCGGCGACGGCACCCTCGAAGTGCTGCCCGACGGCTTCGGCTTCCTGCGCTCGCCTGACACCAGCTACCTCGCGAGCACCGACGACATCTACGTCAGCCCGTCGCAGATCCGGCGCTTCAACCTGCACACCGGCGACACCATCGAGGGCGAGATCCGCACCCCCAAGGACGGCGAACGCTACTTCGCGCTGGTCAAGGTGGACAAGGTCAACGGCGAGGCGCCCGAGGCGGCCAAGCACAAGATCCTGTTCGAGAACCTCACCCCGCTGCATCCGGACAAGATGTTCAAGCTGGAGCGGGAGATCAAGGCCGAGGAGAACATCACCGGGCGCATCATCGACATCATCGCCCCCATCGGCAAGGGCCAGCGCGGCCTGATCGTGTCCCCGCCCAAGGCGGGCAAGACCGTGATGCTGCAGCACGTCGCGCACGCCATGATCGCCAACCACCCCGAGGTGATGCTGATCGTGCTGCTGATCGACGAGCGGCCCGAGGAAGTGACCGAGATGTCGCGCTCGGTGCGCGGCGAAGTGGTCGCCTCGACCTTCGACGAGCCGGCCTCGCGCCACGTGCAGGTGGCCGAGATGGTGATCGAAAAGGCCAAGCGCCTGGTCGAGCACAAGAAGGACGTCGTCATCCTGCTCGACTCGATCACGCGCCTGGCGCGCGCGTACAACACGGTGCAGCCGGCCTCGGGCAAGGTGCTCACCGGCGGCGTCGATGCCAACGCGCTGCAGAAACCGAAGCGCTTCTTCGGCGCCGCGCGCAACGTCGAGGAAGGCGGCTCGCTCACCATCATCGCCACCGCGCTCATCGACACCGGCAGCCGCATGGACGACGTCATCTACGAGGAGTTCAAAGGCACCGGCAACCTCGAGATCCACCTCGACCGGCGCATGCACGAGAAGCGCATCTTCCCGTCGATCAACGTCAACCGCTCGGGCACGCGGCGCGAGGAGCTGCTCATCCCCAAGGACCTGCTGCAGAAGATCTGGGTGCTGCGCAAGCTCCTCTACCCGATGGACGAGCTGGAAGCGGCCGAGTTC
>CAYMVA010000055.1:0-12029 GCA_964393745.1 uncultured Enterobacteriaceae bacterium
CTCCTGGACATCCTGCGCGTGCTCGATCGCGACCTGGTCCTCATTCCGCGCGAGCTTCTGTCCGCCGTACAGGCCTTGATCCGCGACCACCAGAATCGCACGGTCCATGGCCAGACCGAGGAACGCCCCCTCTACGCCGTAGACGAGGACACCCCGAATGCCTGAACGGCAACTCGACGCGCTTGCCGTTCGACTGCATGGTCAAAGGATTGGTGTCATCAATCGCCTTGCCGGCGACAGGTATCTGTTCTCCTTCGACCAGGCGTACGTGGACGACCCGAATCGGCCCACGCTAAGCCTCTCCTTCAAGGGCACCTCAGGCGGCCTGATCACCGCCGTTCGCCCCTACAACGTGCGGCTACCGCCGTTTTTCTCGAACCTGCTTCCTGAGGGCCATTTGCGCGAATACCTCGCGGCTCGCGCCGGCGTGAAGGTCGATCGAGATTTCTTTCTGCTCGCCACTCTCGGGGCGGATCTTCCAGGTGCGGTATCCGTCACCCCTGCCGATGCCGCCGCCGATGATGAACAGGCTGATGAAGATCGTGATCGGCATGGCCGACGTCCCCTGCGATTCTCCCTTGCCGGCGTCCAGCTCAAGTTCTCAGCGGTCATGGAAGCCAGCGGAGGTTTGACCATCCCGGCTGACGGCATCGGCGGCTCCTGGATCCTCAAACTGCCTGCCGCGCGATTCGAAGCAGTTCCAGAGAACGAGTTCGCAATCATGGAACTCGCCCGAAAGATCGGCATTCCTGTTCCCCGCGTAAAGCTGGTGCCGATTTCGGACATTGAAGGATTGCCCCGCGACATCGGGAAAATGGAAGGCAAGGCCCTGGCCGTTCAACGCTTCGACCGCCCGCCTGAAGGCGGCCGAATTCACATGGAGGACTTCGCCCAGGTATTCGGCATCTACGCCGATGACAAATACGACAGGCGAAGCTACGCCAACATCGCGCAAGTGCTATCGGTCGAAGCCGGCGAGGACGCCGTCATGGATTTCACTCGTCGACTGGCGTTTTCGGTCCTCATTGGAAACGCGGACATGCACCTCAAGAACTGGTCGTTGCTCTACCTCGACCGGCGCAAGCCGAGCCTCGCGCCCGCATACGACTACGTTTCCACCATTCCCTACCTTCAGGATGACCGGCTTGCGCTTGGCTTTGGCGGCAGCAAAGACATCTCCGCGATCAGCCAGGACCAGATCCGCCGCTTTGCAGACACGGCACGTCTCGCCGTGAGCCCGCTCTGGCGACTTGTCCAGGAAACCTCCGAGAAAACCGTTACGGCCTGGAAATCGCTGCCAGAAAAGGCCCTGATTCCCGCGAAGATTCGCAAGGCCATTGACGAGCACATGGCGAAAGTCGCGCATTCCATCAAGTAGGAATTGCCGGATTTTGCGAGTTCAAGCAGGGCCGGCGAGGCTGCTCAGGCCTAGAGCAGCCGGGTCCGCACGCCGTAGCGCTCGTAGACAGGGGCGGCCCGCCGATCGCAGGTCAGCAGCTCGGCGCCATGCTCGGCCGCGGTGGCGGCGACCAGAGCATCGTAGGCGGCGCCGCCCGAAACGCCGTGCGCGGGGAGGCCCGACAGGAATTCCCTGCCGCCACGAGCGCTCAGGCGCAGCAACGCCTCCGGGAATCGCGCATCGAGGAAGTCGCGCACCACCTCGCCGCTCGCCCGGTGCGGTGACGGCAGCCGCGTAAGCACCGAGTACGCCTCCAGGGCGCAATGCTCGATCAGCCGCAGCCCTTGGTCGAGCGCGGTGCGCGCGGGTTGGTGCTTCGCGTGCCAGGTGGCGAACGCGGCGACCACGACGCTGGTGTCGGCGGCCCTCAGCGGCGCACGCGCTCCAGCGTGTCGCGCACTTGCTCCGCAGTGAGCTCGGGCATCTCCTGATCCGTCACCGCGACCACGCCCTTGCCCCTCTTCTTCAGGCGCATCGGGGTGGGAGCGATCTCGATCTCGAGCCGCCCATCGCCCGCGCGGATCTCAAGCGCCTGGCCCGGCCTCAGACCCAGCGCAAGGCGCAGGGCTTTGGGTACGACGATCCGCCCCGCAGCGTCCAGTGCAACTTTCATGGCATGGATATTGCCATTAAATTGGCATTCCGGCAACCAGTCTGGGTGCGGTCTCAGGCCTTGACCACGTTCGCCACCGGCGCGAGCTACACCCCACGCGTGCCCACGATCAGCCGCGTGCGGGACGTCTTGTCAGCCAGCCGGCAAGCATCCGGTCGCAGGCGAGCGCCGGGACGATCACTTGCGGCGCCGGGCGCGGGCGGGCGCCGGGACGAACGCGTTCAGTTTCATGTCCCACCTGCCGCGAATGCGCCGCCCGTCGTCGTGCACTTCGACGATGCCGTGCGGATTCGCCGGGTCGGACTCGTAGCGCGGCCCTTTCAGAAAGCCGAGCTTGCGCTCCGCCGCCATGCGCATGTCGGCCTCAGAGGTGCGTTCGAAGAAGGACACCATCGGATGAGAAACCGCGCCACCGCGCCGCCGGCCCAGGTTCTCGACCACCGCAGCCGGGATCGATTGCTCCGCCATCCGGCCGAGGCTCGCCCAGTGCTCGACCTGAGCGGTGATCGAGCGTCTGGACTTGCTCGCCTCCTTGCGCGCCTTGCGAACCAGTTCATTGGAAAGTTTGACTGACGTTCCCATCTGCAACCTCCGGAACCGTGTCGGGTATCAGTTTGCTACTAATGCCCGGAAATGGCACCTATCAGGCTTTTACGACATTCGGGGCAGGCTCGAGGAGGAAGGCCCCGGGGATCGCGCTGGGGGTGATGGAAACGCCGCATCCTGCAAGGACCGCGCAAGCTCGCTTCCCGCCTGCTCCCGATAGAACCCGGCCGCCTCCCAGGTCCGAGACGCCGGCCGTTGCCGCGGGCTTTACTTCCACATCCGCGGATCGCACACGAAGGGCATCGCGCGGCCGATCCGGATCCGGCGGAAGTCCGGATGAGCAGGGCTCAAGAGGTAGTTTCGCTCCGAGGGCACGACTGCCGATGGGACATCCAGTACCGCGGTTCGCCGGGCCCGCAGCCAGCGCGAACCGTAGTCCATGCTCTCCTCCCCGGGCGGTTCCGCGCGCCAACCGCGCGGCGGCTTGTCACAGCGCTGGATCGCCACGCCCTCCGGAATCTCAGCCCTGAAATAAACGAAGCGGATATGCAGGCCGTCCTCGCCCAGGTGCATGAAGGTCTCGATCGCCGCCAGCGCGAGGGATGCCGAGGCATAGACGACGCTGCCGCCCGGGCGGTTCCAGCGGCCCCCCGCGATGCGGGCGCCCTCCCCGTTGAAGGCGGAGCGCCCATGGCGCGCCTTGACGATGCGGAATGCCGTGGGCACCGCGCGGCGCCTGCGCGCTAGCTGTACACGCCGTACTCGATGCGTAACAGGAGCTTCTCGACTTGGTCGCGCCCCGCATCGGTCGTAAGGAGCGAGAGCGGCGTGCGGCCACCCAACCCGATCTGCGCGCGCTTGAGCCAGTTGACCGCCGGCGCCTCGCCTTCGAGCACCTCGATCGCGAGGGCGCCGATGCGCGCCACGCGGAACAGCCGGTCGCTCGCCACGGGATCCAGCCGGCCATGGCCGGCGCGCCCCCGGGAGAGGGTCTTCTCGCTGATCCCCAGCAGGGCAGCGAGCTGGCTGTCGGGCAGCGCGATCGCTCGCTTGAGCGCCTCGGCCGAGCCGATCGGCATTCCCTCCTCGATCACGCTCTGCCAGTCGGCGGCCGTTTTCGGCCGGGCGCCGAGCGTTTTCGGCCCGCCGAGCACGCCGGCGATCGCGGCCATCGATGTCATGACGCATCCCTTCTCTGGACAGTTGTCCGAATTATATAAGTCATTAGTCTCAAGCGCAAGAACGCCTGCGGGTGGCGGGAAACAGGTCTGGCTGCAATTTCAATCACCAGGCGGCTGTTGAACCTTGAAAATCCTGCATCGCAAACAGGAATTTCAAGGTAATATGCGGCCATGCAGATCGACCGCTTCAATGCCCGAGCGCGCATCGCCGCCGCCCTCGCGCGCAACCGTGGGGTCGTTCTGGTGGGCCCGCGGCAGGTGGGCAAGACCACGCTCGCGCGCCGCTTCGTGCCGGCCCGCTCGCCCAATTATTTCGACCTCGAGGATGCGCGGGTCGAGGCCCAGTTCGAAGCGCCGATGCTGCTGCTCGAAGGTCTTTCGGGGCTGGTGGTCATCGACGAGGTGCAGCGGGCGCCGGAGCTGTTCAAGGTCCTGCGCGTCCTGATGGACCGCGAGGCAGCGCCGGCGAAATTCCTGCTGCTCGGCAGCGCTTCGCCGGCGCTGCTGCGCCAGTCGAGCGAGTCGCTGGCGGGCCGGGTGGAGGTCATCGAGATCGGCGGCTTCTCGCTCGACGAGATCGGGCCAGCCGGACTCGGGCGCCTGTGGCTGCGCGGCGGCTATCCGCCCTCCTATCTTGCGGCCACCGAGGAGGACAGCCGCCGCTGGCGGCAGTCCTTCACGAGCGCATTTCTCGAGCGCGACCTGCCGCAACTCGGCATCAACGTCCGCGCCCCCGCCATGCGCCGCTTCTGGACGATGCTCGCGCACCTGAATGGACAGGTCTGGAACGCCGCTGATCCGGCCCGCGCACTCGGCGTGAACGAGAGCACCGTGCGGAGGTACCTGGACTGGCTCTCGCAGACGTTCATGGCGCGGCAGCTGCAGCCATGGTTCGAGAACATCGGCAAGCGCCAAGTGAAGGCGCCGAAGATCTATCTCCGCGACACGGGGCTGTTGCACGCGCTGCTGGGCATTGCCGATGAGGCCGCGCTGCTCTCGCATCCGCGCGCGGGGGCATCGTGGGAGGCTTTTGCCCTGGAGCAGGTGCTGCGCATCGCGGCGCCCGACGACGCCTGGTTCTGGGCGACGCACGGCGGCGCCGAGCTTGATCTGCTGCTGATCAAGGACGGCCGCAAAGTCGGCGTCGAGTTCAAGCGCGCCGATGCCCCGCGCCTCACGCCTTCGATGCGCGCTGCCCTGAACGACCTCAAGCTCGACGCCTTGTACGTCGTTTACCCGGGGCCGCGCCGCTACACGCTCGCCGAACGGGTCGAAGCCGTGCCGCTCGAGGCGCTTCTGCCGGCGTGAGGAGAACCCGGTCTGACCCTCGTGGCGCTACGCCTTGACTATGTTCGCAGCCGGCTCGAGATACACCCCCCGCGTATCCACGATGAGCTTCGCGTGCCGCTTGATGAGCGCGTAGTCGAACGCATCGTGGTTGGTCGCGAGCAGCACGGCGTCGAATGAGCCGAGCGTCTCGGGGGTGAGGGCGACGCTCTTGAGATCGAAGCGGTGCGCGCGAAGGCGCAGGAACACGGGCACGTGGGCGTCCGAGTACTCGACCGCGGCGCCGCGCGCGATGAGCAGCTCCATCAGCTCGACCGCGGGCGCACGCCGGTCCACGGCCGTGTAGTCGGCGGCCGTTGGAGTGCTTGCCAACATTCCGCGGTGTTGGTAGCATCTCCAACATGGTGGCCGAGTTGCTCCTCGACGAGCGCCATGTGCTGAGCGAAACGGCCTTCGCGGAATTGGTGGTGTGGCGGGTGCCGGCGCCGGTTCGAGGCTCGGCGCACCGGTTCCGGTATCGGTTGGCCCTGGTAGTAAAGGGAGAGTGCGTGCTGCGCTACGACAACGAGGCCGGCAAGGGCGATCACAGGCACACGGGCAAGAATGAACGGCCGTACGGCTTCACGACCCACGAGCAGTTGCTGGCCGATTTCTGGGCGGATGTGGACAAGCGGAGGTTTTGATATGAGTACCGTCACTCTTTCCGTCGCTGCACGCGAGCGCGTCACGCGCCGCGCGCTCGATGCGTTCTCGGGCAAGCGCCGGGGCGCGCATATCTCTTTCGCCTCGGCCGACCTGCTGTGGAAAGTGCTCACGGCCAAGCGCTGGGAGCTGCTCAAGGCGATGGCGGGCGGCGGTGCGATGACGCTGCGCGAAGCGGCGCGCCGCGCCGGCCGCGACGTCAAGGCGGTGCACGGCGACGTGCACGCCCTGCTTGCCGCGGGGGTGCTTCGCAAGAACGCGGCCGGCAGGATTGAATTCCCGTTCGACGCGGTTCGCGTGGACTTCCTGCTCGAGGCGGCGTAGAAATGGTGAGCCCGGATAAGACGGTAATCGGGCGCTGACCCCGATTTTCCTCGGTCAGGCTTTTACGACGTTCGCAGCCGGCTCGAGGTACACGCCGCGCGTATCCACGATCAGCCGCGCGTGGCGCTTGATGAGCGCGTAGTCGAAGGCGTCGTGGTTGGTCGCGAGCAGCGCGGCGTCGCATGAGGCGAGCGCCTCGGCAGTGAGGGCGACGCTTTTCAGGTCGAAGCGGTGCCGGCGCAAGCGCGGGAACACCGGCACGTGCGGGTCCGAGTACTCGACTCGCGCCCCGCACGCGCGAAGCAGCTCCATCAGCTCGACCGCCGGCGATTCGCGCATGTCGTCCACGTTTTTCTTGTAGGCGACGCCCAGCACCAGCACGCGGCTGCCTTTCAGGCTCTTGCCGCGCGCCGCGAGCGCCTCCGTGAGCTTGCCGAGCACCCATTCCGGCATGGCGCGGTTGATCTCGCCGGCAAGTTCGATGAAGCGCGTCTCGATGCCGTGTTGGCGCGCCTTCCAGGCGAGGTAAAACGGGTCGATCGGGATGCAGTGGCCACCCAGCCCGGGCCCCGGCCAGTAGGGCACGAAGCCGAAGGGTTTGGTGGCGGCGGCGCGGATCACCTCGTGCACGTCGATGCCCATGCGATCGCACACGATCTTCATCTCGTTCACCAGGCCGATGTTCACCGAGCGGTGGATGTTCTCGAGCAGCTTCGCCATCTCGGCGACGCGCGTCGAACTCACTGGCACCAGCCGGTCGATCGCATGGCCGTAGAGCGCGATGCCGACCTCCAGGCACGCGGGCGTGGAGCCGCCGACGATCTTGGGAATGGTGCGAGTGCTGAAATCGGGATTGCCCGGGTCCTCGCGCTCGGGGGAGAAGCACAGGAACGCATCCTCGCCGACCTTGAGGTCACGCGACTCAATCCGAGGCCTTAGCTCTTCTTCTGTGGTGCCAGGGTAGGTGGTGCTCTCGAGCGACACCACCTGTCCGGCGCGCAGGTGCGGCAGGAGCGCATCCATCGAGCCGAGCACGAAGCTCAGGTCAGGCTCGCGGTCAGGGCCAAGCGGCGTGGGCACGCAGATGATGAGCGCATCGGGCTCGCCGCCGCGCGCGAGATCGCCCGTCGCCTCGAAGCCGCGCTGGCGCGCCGCGGCGATGGCGGCGGGTGCAATGCGCTCGATGTAGCTGCGTCCCTCGTTGAGCGCCTTCACCTTCGCTGGGTCCGTATCGAAGCCGAGCACGCGGTAGCCCGCCTCGGCAAAGCGCAGCGCGAGCGGCAGACCCACGTAGCCCAAGCCGATGATGCCGATGGTGGCGGTGCGATTCCGGAGCTTTTCGACGAGCGCAGGGCGCTCGCCGGCAGACTGTAAAGTCACGCTTTACACTTTGGCTGCTGGCGCCCGGTCGGCAGCCGATTGCCCGCTCGTCGCATAGTAGGTGCGGTACCACGCGACGAAGCGCTCGATGCCGGTCTCTACGGTCGTCGCCGGCGCATAGCCAATTTCGGCCTGCAGGCGCTCGGTGGAGGCCCACGTCGCCACGACGTCGCCTGGTTGCATCGGCGCCATCTCGATCGCCGCCTTGCGGCCCGCGGCGCGCTCGATCGCGCGCACGAAGTCCATGAGATTCACGGGCGAGCCGTAGCCGACGTTGAAAAGCCTGTGCCGCCCGGCGCCGACCGGGAACGGGCGCTCCACGATGCGGACCGTCGCCTCGACGACATCATCCACGTAGGTGAAGTCGCGCTTCATGTCGCCATTGTTGAAGAGGCGGATCGGTTTGCCCTCGAGGATCGCGCGCGTGAAGCTGAAGAACGCCATGTCCGGGCGGCCCCAGGGTCCGTACACCGTGAAGAGGCGCAAGCCCGTGCATGGGATGCCGTAGAGGCGCCCATAGGTCTCTGCCATAAGCTCGCCCGCGCGCTTGGTGGCGGCGTACAGGCTCACGGGCGAATCGACGTGATGCTCCTCGCGGAACGGGACCTCGGTGTTGGCGCCGTAGACGCTCGAGCTGCTCGCGTAGACGAGGTGCGCGGTCTTCGCCTTGCGGCAGCCCTCGAGCACGTTGAGGAACCCGGCGACGTTGCTCGTCGCGTAGGCCATCGGGTTCTCGAGCGAGTAGCGCACCCCGGCCTGGGCCGCGAGATGCAGCACGCAATCGAAGCGGTGCGCGGCGAACAGCGCCTCGATCGCCGGGGCATCGGCGATGTCGAGCTTCTCGAAGGCGAATTTCGGGTGCGGGCGCAGCTGCTCCAGGCGCGCGCGCTTGAGCGCCGGGTCGTAGTAGGCGTTGAGGTTATCGAGGCCCATCACCTCGTGGCCGCGCTCGAGCAGCGCTTTCGAGGCGTGCATGCCGATGAAGCCCGCGGCGCCGGTGACCAGTAGCTTCACTCGAAATTTTCCTGGCTGCGCAAAGGCGCTGATTTTACGTCACAGCACGCTCGGCAGTGGTTCGAGGCGGCCGACCGTGATCCTTGCAAATTGAAAGGTGGCCTTTAAATTTGCAAGGTTGCGGTAGCGCCACCGGGCGCCTCCCGGAGTACCCGAGCCAGGGTATCGCGCCAATGTGGCAGCGCGATCCCGCAAGCGCGCCGCAGCTTCTCGCAGGAGAGCACCGAATAGCGCGACCGGCGCGCGGCCGTCGGGTATTCCGCGGTCGTGATCTGCGTCAGGCGCACGCGCAAGTTGCCGCTCAGCGCGAGGATCTCGCGGGCGAACTCGAACCAGGAGCATTGCCCGGCCGCCGCAAGGTGAAAGATTCCCGTGGGGATTTCCCCCAGCGCGAGCAGCTTCGCGCTCGCCGCCGCCAAGTCGCGCGCCGCAGTCGGGCTGCCCACTTGGTCGCCGACCACGCGCAGCTCGTCTCGCTCGTGCGCGAGCTTGAGGATGGTGAGCAGAAAGTTCTGGCCGCGCGATTCGTACACCCAGCCCGTGCGCAGGATCAGGTGCCGGCAGCCGCTTGCGGCGAGCGCTTGCTCGCCGGCGAGCTTCGATTCGCCGTAGACGTTAAGCGGATGCGGCGCATCCTCTTCCGTGTAGGGCGCGCTTTTCGAGCCGTCGAACACGTAGTCGGTCGAGTAGTGGATGACGAGCGCGCCGCGCCGTGCCGCCGCCTCGCCGATCCGGCCGACCGCCTCGGCGTTGACGCGAAACGCAGCCGCGCGCTCGGATTCGGCATGATCCACCGCGGTGTAGGCGGCGGCGTTGACGATCACGTCAGGCCGTGCGCGCTCGATTGCCGGACCGATCGCATCGAGGCTCGAGAGGTCGAGCTCGGCGCGCCCGGTGGCGATGACTTCGCCGAGCGGCGCGAGCGCGCGTTCCAGCTCGTGGCCGAGCTGGCCGTTTCGTCCGGTGAGCAGGATCCTCACCGGTCTTTCTCGACCTGCACTTTCAGCCGCCGCAGCCGATCGCGATTCTCCGGCGACTCGCTTGCCGCCTTGAAAACCAGCCTTAGGTACTCCGATGCGCTCTGGCGAACCATCGCTGTTGTTGCACCAACCCGGACTCCGTGACCTGGGCGATATCCGAAGGACTCCAGCCCGGGAAGAGCGCTCTGACGTGGTGTCGCACGTCCTCGTCCGTCATCGCCTCGAGCCTCCTGCGCTTGACAGCTCCGAGCGGCTGGCCGACCTCAATCCAAGTCATGACCCACTCGCGCATCAGTTCGTCTCTCATTAGTACTTAATTTTACGCCGCAACTCGCCTTGCTCGCGCGCCAGAAACCAGGGGACCCCGAGCTCCGGCAGGCGGAGGCGCAGCAGCGGCTCTCCGACCATGACCTTGAGCTGCGCGCGCAGCAGGCGGGCAGGCGGTCATGGCTCCCTGCATGGCTTTGCAATTTAGAAGTCAATTTCTATTTTGCAGGTAGTGCGGATGCGGCACCGCACTCAAGCGTAGGTCTCGGCGCCCGCGAGCAGCACGCCGCGCCGGTCCTTTTCCGCGAGCATCGGTGCGCCCGAAAGCGGCCAGGAGATGGCGAGCGCCGGATCGCTCCAGAGGAGCGTGCGCTCGTGCTCGGGGGCGTAGTAATCGGTCGTCTTGTAGAGCACCTCGGCGGATTCGGAGGTGACCAGGAACCCGTGCGCGAAGCCTGCCGGGATCCAGAGCATGCGCTTCGACTCGGCATCCAGCCGGATCGCCTCCCAGCGCCCGAAGGTCGCCGAGCTACGCCGCAGGTCCACCGCCACGTCGTAGATTTCGCCCGCCGTGACGCGCACCAGTTTCCCCTGCGGCTGGCGGACCTGGTAGTGCAGCCCGCGCAGCACGTTCTTCGCCGAGCGCGAGTGGTTGTCCTGCACGAACTCGGTATCGATGCCGGTGGCGTCGCGGAAGGCGCGCCGGTTGTAGCTCTCGAGGAAAAAGCCGCGCGCATCGCCGAACACCTTCGGCTCGAGGATCAGCACATCGGGGATGGCGGTGGCAACGACGCGCATCAGCCGTGGTTTCGGCGCCGGCGAGCGCATAATCGGTCGTGCCGACCGCCCTTAAACACGATTGTCGAGACCGCCACGCAGGTATCGAAAGCGACGCGCGGTACTACCGCATCCGGCGGCTTCGCGACCACCGCACCGCCGCTTCGACGTCCGCTTCAGTGACGCCGAGCGCGGCGAGTTTCTCGCGGACCGCTTCGGCCCGGCTGATTCGCACCGGGGTCAGCACGATGCGACCGTCCTTCGACTGGACCTCGAAATAGCGGGCCCCTGGGTAATCCTTGACCACCGCTTTGGGCAGCGTGATCTGGTTCTTTGAGGTGATTTTGGCGAGCATGGGATGGAAAGAGATTGGTAAGGAAGTAGGGATAACAGAAAACCCGGAAATCCGCAGCCTACATAAGCCGCTCGGAGAGCACCCGCAGCAGATACTCGCCGTAGCCGCTCTTCGCCAGCGGCTTGGCGAGCGCCTCGAGCTGGGCCGCATCGATGTAGCCCTTGCGGTAGGCGATTTCCTCCGGGCAGGCGATCTTCAGGCCCTGGCGGCGCTCGATGGTCTCGATGAAGTGTGACGCTTCGAGCAGCGTCTCGTGGGTGCCGGTGTCGAGCCAGGCGTAGCCGCGGCTCATCGGCAGCACTTCCAGCTCGCCCCATTCGAGGTACTGCCGGTTGACGTCGGTGATTTCGAGCTCGCCACGCGCCGAGGGCTTGAGCTTGGCGGCCACCTCCACCACGCGGTTGTCGTAGAAGTACAGGCCGACCACCGCGTAGCGCGATTTCGGCCGTGCCGGTTTTTCCTCCAGGCTGACTGCACGCCCGGAGGCGTCGAACTCGACCACGCCATAGCGCTGCGGGTCGTTCACCGGGTAGGCAAACACCGTGGCGCCGCGCGCGCGTCCCGCCGCCTGCGTGAGCAGCGTGGTGAGGTCGTGGCCGTGAAAGATGTTGTCGCCCAGCACCAGCGCCACCGGATCCTTGCCGATGAACTGGCGCCCGACGAGAAACGCCTGGGCGAGGCCCTCTGGCGCGGGCTGCACCGCGTAGGAGAGCCGGATGCCCCAGCGCGCACCGTCGCCTAGCAGCGCCTCGAAGCGCGGCGTGTCCTGCGGCGTCGAGATGATGAGAAGATCGCGAATCCCGGCGAGCATCAGCGTGCTTAGCGGGTAGTAGATCATCGGCTTGTCGTACACCGGCAGCAACTGCTTGGACACCACCAGCGTCGCCGGGAAGAGCCGCGTGCCGGAGCCGCCGGCGAGGATGATGCCTTTCATGGCGGGCATTTTACCCTGTGCGCCCGTTTACCCCGCGCCGCCGGACTCAGTATCCAACTTATACCTTGCGTATGCGCTAGATATTAAATAGAATTTGGCCGTGCCGGAGTTCGTGTCGTCGCTGCAATTCGGCCGGGCGCGCAAGCTCTCGCAGCAGCGCATCCGGCAGCTGCTTGCGGGCGGAAAGATCCAGGGCGCGTTCCGCGTCGG
>CAYMVA010000056.1:0-2205 GCA_964393745.1 uncultured Enterobacteriaceae bacterium
ACGCACTGCCCGTTCAAGGGCGACGCCAGCTACTGGACGCTGCGCGTCAGCGGGCAGAGCGCCGACAACGCGGTGTGGTCGTACGAGGAGCCGTACGACGATGCTGCACCGGTCAAGGAGTACCTGTCGTTCTATCCCTCCCGCGTGAGCGCGATCTATGACGGCGACGACGAGATCCCGCAGCTGAGCCGATCGACCGGGAGCATGCATGCGAATCCGATCGCCGGCTGGCTGCTCGGGCAGGCGTGGCAGGCGCAGAACCCGGAAGATCTGGCGACGCAGTGGGCCCGCTGCCTGCAGGACAACGGCGTGCCGCTGGCGCGCATGACGATCATCATCCCGACGCTGCATCCGCAGGTGTTTGCGTCGGTTCTCGTCTGGCGCGACGATTCCGGAACCAAGACCATTTACGAGCCGCACGACATCCTGCAGCAAGCCAAGTTCAAGGACAGCCCGTTCGCGCTCATCCTGCGCGGTGCAGGGGGCGTGCGCCGCATGCTCGAGCGGCCCGAGGTGAAGCTGGATTTCCCGGTGGTGCGCGATCTGAAGGCCGAAGGCGCGACCGACTACGTCGCGATGCCGTTCCGCTTCGCCGACGGCCAGCTCAACGTCATGTCGATGACCTCGTTCACCCCCGGGGGGTTCTCGACCGACGACTTGGGCCGCATCTACGAGGTGATGCCTGTGCTGGGGCGGCTGTTCGAGGTGCACGCCCAGCGCCGCACCGCAGTGGCGCTGCTCCAGACCTTCCTTGGGCGGCACACCGGCGCGCGTGTGCTGAGCGGCAAGGTGCGGCACGGCGACGGCGAGAAGATCCACAGCGTGGTCTGGTTCAGCGACCTGCGCAACTCGACCGCGCTGTCGCTCTCGATGCCGCCGGACGAGTACCTGTCGTACCTCAATCGCTACTTCCAATGCGTGGCGGGCGCAGTGCTCGAGAAAGGCGGCGAGCTGCTGCGCTTCATCGGCGACGCGCTGCTCGCGATCTTCCCGATCGCCGAGTCTGCGGAGCGGGACTGGGAATCGGCGACCGGAACGCCCGAAGCCTGTCGGCGCGCGATCGCGGCGGCGAAGCTCGCCTGCGAGCGGATTGACGCCTCGAACGAGGCCAACCCCGGGCTGGCGCCGATCGGATTCGGCATCGGGCTGCACCTGGGGCACGTGACCTACGGCAACATCGGCGTTCCGGAGCGGCTCGAGTTCACGGTGATCGGTTCGGCGGCCAACGAGGCTGCGCGCATCGAGAGCATGACCAAGACCCTGGAACGCCGCGTGGTGGTCTCGAAATCCTTCGCCGACGCCTATCCGGGCAAGCTCGCGCCGCTCGGCAAGCACGCCCTAAAGGACGTCGAGGGCGCGCAGGAGCTGTTCACGCTTCCCTAGCTTTCAGGGGCTTGCCGGTTACTTGGGATTTCTATAGGCGTGCGTAACCAAACCCGCCGCGCAAAGCAACAGCCCGAGTGTGGCTGCTATGTCTACGGTGGCGATCTGCGTGCGCCATTCCTCATCGAAAAAACGCCCAACGAACGGTCGAAGAGTGAACACGCCGTAAAGCTCCGCTCCAAGGAAGAGCACCGCCCCCGTGGCGATGCATAGCGCGCCGAACCGGGACGATGAGCCCCGCAGCAGCAGCAAGCCGCCAAGCAGAAATATAAGCGCCACCACCGGCCGTATCACCAATCCTGCGTTATCGATCATCGCGACACCTGTTCTGAATTAGACGACCCTGCGGCCATTGCACCTGGAAGGCTACTACCTCCATCCAGTCGGCGGCTACGGTTTCGGTGGTTGGCCGATCAATTCACGCCGGATGCCGCGCAGCTTCGCCTTCAGCCGGGCGGCATTCTCGGGCCCGATCCGCATCAGGATCTTCTGCCCGGCCGAGCGCGCTTCGAGCTCGCTGTCTGCAAACTCGTACAGCACCTTGCGCTGCACCAGCTTGACGGGGCCTTTGATCTCCGGCGCGTCGAGCAGGTGGTCGATCACCTGCACCAGGCGGTCGTTGAAGTACCCCTGCGGATAGCCCAGTTCCCGGTAGGCATGCTGGAACAGCGGGTAGTAGCGGACGTAGGCCGCGACCAGCTTCGCGGTGTCGACCGATTCCGCCACTGCGACGAAAGGCCGATAGCGCGCGGCGTTCTGCGCGCTGATCGAGCGATTGTCGCCTTCACCGCTCACCACGAAGGGCCCGCTCGCGGGCTTCAC
>CAYMVA010000057.1:0-13878 GCA_964393745.1 uncultured Enterobacteriaceae bacterium
TGCAGGGCGACCTCGGCACCTCGATCGCCACCGGCAGGCCGGTGAACAGCGAACTTTCTCGCGCCATCTCGAACACCTTCGTGCTGGCTTTTTTCGCCTGCGCCTTCGGCTTCATCGCGGGTTACTACAACGGCACCTGGATCGACAAACTGGTGACCTCCTTCGCCGTCGCCGGCGTCTCCGTGCCGCACTACTGGCTCGGCATGGTGCTGGTGATCATTTTCTCGGTGTTCCTCAACTGGCTGCCCTCGGCGGGCATGGGCGCGGGCGGCTCGAGCGAATGGGCCTGGGACTGGGAGCACCTCCAGTTCGTCATCCTGCCGGCGGTCACGCTGGCCATGATTCCGACCGCGATCATCACCCGCACCGTGCGCGCGCTGGTCGCCGACATCCTGTCGCGCGAGTTCGTGACAGCGCTCATCGCCAAGGGCCTCTCGGATCGGGGCGTGTTCTGGCACGTGGTGAAAAATGCCGCGCCGACCGCGCTCGCCGTGATGGGCATCCAGCTCGGCTACCTGCTGGGTGGCTCGATCCTGGTGGAGACGGTGTTCTCCTGGCCGGGGACCGGGTTCCTGCTGTCGGTGGCGATTTTCCAGCGCGACCTGCCGCTGCTGCAGGGCACGATCCTGTTCCTCGCGCTGTTCTTCGTCTTTCTCAACCTGGTCGTGGACATGGTGCAGCACTTCCTCGATCCGCGGATCAAGCGCGCATGAGCGCGGTTGTCGACAGCCAAACAGGTCCTGCGGCACAAGCCCGGGGCTACTGGAAGACGGTGTTCGCGCGGCTGCTGCGCGACAAGGTGACGGTGGCCTGCGCGATCGTCATCCTGATGCTCATCCTGATGGCGATTTTCGCGCCCTGGCTTGCGCCCGAGGACCCGCTCAAGTCCTCCATCCTCAAGCGCCTGAAGCCGATCGGCACCGAGGGCTATCTGCTGGGCACCGACGAGCTGGGCCGCGACATGCTCTCGCGCCTGATCTACGGCGCGCGGCTGTCGCTCGTCATGGGGATCACGCCGGTGCTCACGGCGCTCGCCGTCGGCAGCCTGCTCGGCATCACCGCGGGCTTCATCGGCGGGCGCGTCAACACCGCCATCATGCGCACCATCGACGTCTTCTACGCCTTCCCGTCGGTGCTGCTCGCAGTCGCGATCTCGGGCGCGCTCGGCGCCGGCATCGTAAACGCCATCGTCTCGCTCACCATCGTCTTCATTCCGCCGATCGCGCGCGTCGCCGAATCGGTCACCACGCAGGTGCGCGCGCTCGACTACGTGGAGGCGGCGCGCGCATCGGGCGCGGGCAGCTTCACCATCATCCGCGTGCACATCCTCGGCAACGTCATGGGGCCGGTGTTCATCTACGCCACCGGCCTGCTCTCGGTGTGCATGATCCTCGCCGCCGGCCTGTCGTTCCTCGGCCTGGGCACCAAGCCGCCGCTGCCCGAGTGGGGGCTGATGCTGAACACCTTGCGCACCACGATCTTCCAGAACCCGTGGGTGGCGGCGCTGCCCGGGGCGATGATTTTCATGGTGTCGTTCTGTTTCAACCTGATGTCCGACGGCCTGCGCGCCGCCATGGACGTGACCAAATGAGCGCGCTGCTCCAGGTTTCCGGGCTGACTAAGCATTTTCCGCTGAAGAAGGACATCCTCGGTCGCGGCGGCGGCATCGTGCACGCCGTGGACGATGTTTCGTTCGACCTCATGCCCGGCGAGACCCTCGGCATGGTCGGCGAATCGGGCTGCGGCAAGTCCACCACCGCGCGCCTGCTGGTGCGCCTGATCGAGCCCGATGCGGGCGAGGTGCGGCTCGAGGGCAGGACGGTGGGGCGCGAGATGCCGCTGTCGGAAGCGCGCAGCAAGATGCAGATGGTGTTCCAGGATTCCTTCGCCTCGCTCAATCCGCGGCTCACCATCGAGGACTCGATTTCCTTCGGCCCGGTGGTGCACGGCCTGCCGCGCACCGAGGCGCGCGCCCGGGCGAGGAGCCTGCTGGCGCGCGTCGGCCTGGAGCCGGGACGCTTCGCCGACCGCTACCCGCACGAGCTCTCCGGCGGCCAGCGCCAGCGCGTCAACATCGCGCGCGCGCTCGCGCTGCAGCCACGCATCGTGATCCTGGACGAAGCGGTCTCGGCGCTCGACAAGTCGGTCGAGGCGCAGGTGCTGAACCTGCTGCTCGATCTGAAGGCTGAGTTCAAGCTCACATTCCTTTTCATCTCGCACGACCTGAACGTGGTGCGCTACATGAGCGACCGCGTGATGGTGATGTACTTGGGCAAAGTCGCGGAACTGGGCGCGGTCGAGTCCATCTTCGCCGACACGCGCCATCCTTACACCAGGGCGCTGCTATCGGCGATGCCCTCGATGGATCCCGAGCGCCGCACCGAGTCGCCGCCGCTCACCGGCGACCCGCCCAACCCGATCGATCCGCCGCCGGGCTGCCGCTTCAAGGGGCGCTGCGGCTTCGCCGAAGACGCCTGCGGCGGGCGCGACGTCGGCTTGAGCGCCGTCGCCGGCGGGCACGAGGTAGCCTGCCTCATGTCACAGCCCGGTTCCGGCCACAGCCGCGCAGCCGGCAAGGCGGCATGATGGAACCGGTAGTTTCGGTTCGCGACCTCAACGTGCGTTTCGCGCGCGAGGGGCAGACGATCCACGCCGTGAATGGCGTCTCCTTCGACCAGGCGCCGGGCGAAGTGCTCGGCGTCCTCGGCGAATCGGGCTCGGGCAAGAGCGTCACGTTGCGCGCGATGCTGAGGATCCTACCGCCGCACCGCTCCACGGTGACAGGCTCGATCCGCGTCGCCGGCAAGGACGTGCTCGCGCTCTCTGGAGCGGAGCTGGAGGACTTCCGTGGCGGCACCGCGTCGATGATCTTCCAGGAGCCGATGCTCGCCTTCGACCCGGTGTTCACCATCGGCCAGCAGATCGCGGAAAGCGTGCGCCGCCACACCGGAGTGGACGAGCGTGCGGCGCGCGCGCGCGCCCTGGAGATGCTCGAGCACGTCCGCATCCCTTCCGCCGAGCGCAGGCTGGATGCCTATCCGCACGAGATGTCGGGCGGCATGCGCCAGCGCGCCATGATCGCGCTCGCGCTCGCCTGCAGGCCCAAGGTCTTGCTTGCCGACGAACCCACCACGGCGCTCGACGCCACGGTGCAGATCCAGATCTTGCTGCTGCTGCGCGAGCTGCAGAAGGAACTCGGCATGTCGGTGATCTTCGTCACCCACGACGTCGGCGTCGCGGTCGAAGTGGCCGACCGAATCGCGGTGATGTACGCGGGGCGCATCGTCGAGACCGGCAGCGTGCGGCAGGTCATGCGCTCGCCGCGCCATCCTTATACGCAAGGGCTGCTGTCCTCGATCGTGCGGGGGGAGATGCGCGGCCAGCGCATCGAGGCGATTGCCGGCTCGCCACCCGATCTCGCGGCGCTGCCCCCGGGCTGCGCCTTCGCGCCGCGCTGCCGCCATGCGCACGACGAGTGTCTGCGCGAGCCGCCCGCGGCGCACGCCGTAGCCGCGGGGCACGAGGCGCGCTGCGTTCTCCTGCGCCAGGCGGCGTGATGCCCGCGGTCCTCGCCATCAATCCAAATACCAGCACCTCGATCAGCGCGCTCGTCGAGCGCCATGCGCGCGCCGCGGCGCCGGAGGCCGAGTGGCGTATGGCGACCGGGCGATTCGGCGCACGCTATATCGTGAGCGAGGCCTCTTACGCGATCGCCGCGCACGCCGCGCTCGAGGCCTGGGCAAATCATTCGGCCGGTTGCGATGCGGTGCTGCTCGCTTGCTTCGGCGACCCTGGGTTGTTGGCGCTGCGCGAGCAGAGCGCGATACCCGTTGTGGGCCTTGCCGAAGCGTCGATGCGGGCAGCAGCGCGCGACGCGAAGAGCTTTTCCATCGTCACCGGCGGCGAAAAGTGGAAGCCGATGCTCGAGCGCCTGGCGCAGGCGCTGGGATTCGGCGATGCGCTTGCGAGCGTGCGCACGATTGCCCTCACCGGCGCGCAAGCTGCCGCCGATCCCGACGCCGCGATCGCCGTCCTCGCCGCGGAATGCGCGAAGGCGAAGCACGAGGATGGCGCCGGCGCGGTGATTCTCGGCGGCGCGGGTTTCGCCGGGCTCGCCGCGCGCGTCGCGCCTGTGGTCGGGTTTCCGATCATCGACAGCGTGATCGCCGGGGCGCAGGAGGCGGCGAGGCTCGCGCGAGGCGCACCTTGGCCCTATGTTCGCCCCGGCGCATCGCGCGCAGCCGAATCGATCGCGCTCGACCGAGAACTCGCCGTAAAACTCAAAGACTGAGGAGGACTCTGCCATGCCCGTTGCCATGAAGCCCGAGCTCGCCGCCGCCCTGGTGCACGCTCAGGGCGTCCCGACCACTCCGGAGAGCGCCGCCGAGGACGCCAAGTTCGCCGCCTCGGTGCTGGAGCGCGCCAGCGCAGCGTTTGCGCGCCTCGAGTTCGAGAGCGAACCCGCCGGATTCACCGCTGCCCAGAGGAGGGCCGCGCCGTGACCGACAACGAGATCCTGAACCTGTCCTGTGGCGGCCTCGGGCGCGCCATCGCTGCGCGCCAGGTGAGCGCGGTGAAAGCGCTGGAGACGACGCTGGCGCGCGCGGCGAGCGTGCAGCCCAGGCTGAATTGCTTCCTGCGCCTGGACAGCGAGCTCGCGCTGGAGGCGGCGCGGCTCGCCGACCGGGAGATCGCGCGCGGCCACGCGCGCGGGCCGCTGCACGGCGTGCCGATGGCGCACAAGGACATGTACCACCGCGCCGGCGTCGCTTCCAGCTGGGGCGGCAAGATCGGCCCGTCGCGCCCCGCGCCTGCCACCGCCACGGCGCTCGAGCGGCTGGACGGCGCCGGCGCGATCCAGTTCGGCGTGCTCAACATGGCCGAGTGCGCGTTCGGCCCCACCGGCCACAACTATCACCACGGCCACTGCCGCAATGCCTGGGACCCTGAGCGCATTACAGGTGGCTCGTCCTCGGGCTCCGGCACGTCGGTTGCGGCGCGCGCCAGCTACGCGGCGCTCGGCTCCGACACCGGCGGCTCGATCCGCCTGCCCGCGACTTTCTGCGGCACCTCGGGCGTCAAGCCCACCTACGGGCGCGTGTCGCGCGCCGGCGCCATGCCGCTTTCGTTCTCGATGGACACCGTAGGGCCGCTCGCGCGCACGGTGGAGGACTGCGCCCTGATCCTAGGCGTGCTCGCCGGGCCGGACGCGCGCGACCCGACCACCGATCCGCGCCCGGTGCCGGATTACCTGGCGGCGCTGGCGCGCCCGGTCGCGGGACTCGCCATCGGCCGGCCGCGGCAGTATTTCTACGACGATTGCGATGCCGAGATCGCGGCGCTGATGGAAGCGTCGCTCGAAGTGTTCCGCAAGCTCGGGGCGCGGGTGGTGGACGTGGACCTGCCCGAGATGGACCCCTGGAACGCCGCCGGCTCGATGATCATCTCGGCGGAAGCTGCGGCCGCCCACGGCAACTGGCTGCGCACCCGGCCGCAGGACTATTCGCCCCAGGTGCGCGCGCGGCTCGAGTCGGGCCTCGTGATTCCTGCCGCTTCCTATATTGACAGCCTGCGGCTGCGCGGCGTCGCGCTGGAGGCCTTCACGCGCGCGGTGTTCTCCAAGGTGGACGTGCTGCATGCGCCGGTAGTCTCGTTCCAGACCCCGACCATCGCCGAGACCGACGTCGCCGGCGGGCCGAAAATGTCGCAGTTGCTGGCGCTGGTGACGCGCCTGACGCGCCCCGCGAACTACCTCGGCGTGCCGACGCTCTCGGTGCAAGCCGGCTTCACCCGTGCCGGCATGCCGATCGGGATGCAGCTCCTCGGCAAGCCGTTCGACGAGGCGACGCTGTTCGCGCTGGGACACGCCTTCCAGGGCGCGACCGACTTCCACAGCCGCGCACCGAAGCTGTAAATTACGCCCCTCACCCCACGCCCCTCCCCGGGAGACCGCCATGCGCCTCGCAGCACTGATTGCCACAGCCGTTTTCGCCACCGCCGCCCTGGCGCAAAAGGAAACCCCGGTGCGCTTCGCGCTCGATTGGCGCTTCGAGGGGCCGGCGGCGCCCTACTTCGTCGCCATCGACAAGGGCTATTACAAGGCCGAAGGCCTGAACGTCACCATCGACCAGGGCTCGGGTTCGGTCGAGGGCATCAATCGCGTAGCCTCGGGCGCCTACGAAATGGGCTTCGCCGACATCAACTCGCTGATCAAGTACCGCGACCGGCCGCAGAACATCCCGGTGAAGGCGGTGATGATGGTGTACGACGCGCCGGCGTTTGCCATCGTGACGCTGAAGAAGTCGAACATCCGCGCCCCCAAGGACCTCGAAGGCAAGGTGCTCGGCGCCCCGGCGCCAGACGGCGCCTACGCGCAGTGGCCGATCTTCGTCAAGCAGAACGGAATCGACGCCGCCAAGGTGAAGATCGACAACATCGGCTTCCCGGTGCGGGAACCCATGCTGGTGCAAGGCAAGGTGGACGCGATCACCGGCTTCTGGTTCTCCTCGTTCATGAACCTGCGCGCCAACGGCGTGCCCGCGGACGACATCGTGGTACTGATGATGCGCGACTACGGCCTCGACCTCTACGGCAACGCCATCATGGCGAACCCGGAATTCATCCGCGACAACCCCAAGGCGGTGGCCGGGTTCGTGCGCGCCACCATCAAGGGCATCCAGGAGACCCTGAAGAGCCCGGATACGGCGATTGATTCGCTCATGAAGCGCAACCAGATCGCCAAGCGCGACGTCGAGCTGGAGCGCCTCAAGATGTCGCTCACCCGCAACTTCGTCACCAAGGAAGTGCAGGCCAACGGCCTGGGCGCGGTGGACATGAAGCGCTTGGAGCGCTCCATCGAGCAGATCGGGATCGCATTCCAGTACTCCAACAAACCCAAGGCTTCCGACATCTTCACGGCGCAGTTCCTGCCCGCAAAAGAGCAGCGCCTGGTCAAGTAGCTTGCGGCCGCTCGTCCACCTCGAGCGGGTGTCGATGGCCTACGGCCACGGCGCCGCCGCGGTCAAGGCGATCGAGGAAGTGAGCCTGCAGGTGGCGCACGGCGAGATCATCGCCGTGGTCGGCCCCTCGGGTTGCGGCAAGAGCTCGCTCATGCGGCTGGTCTCCGGCCTGCACCCGCCCGCCTCGGGCACGCTCACCATCGAAGGCCGGCCGGTCTACGGCCCGCTCAAGTCGGTCGGCATGGCGTTCCAGAATTCCAACCTCCTGCCCTGGCGCACCGCGGCCGACAACGTGCTGCTGCCGCTCGAGATCGTGCAGCCCTACCGCGGCCGCATGCGCGCGGAGCGGGGGCATTTCCGCGACAAGGCGGTGAAGCTGCTCGAATCGGTCGGCCTGGCGGGTTTCACCGAGAAATTCCCCTGGGAGCTCTCAGGCGGCATGCAGCAGCGCACCTCGATCTGCCGGGCGCTGGTGCACGAGCCCGAGATCCTGTTGCTGGACGAGCCCTTCGGCGCGCTCGATGCGTTCACGCGCGAAGAGCTGTGGTGCACGCTGCGCGACATCCAGGCCGAAAGAAAAGTCACCGTGATGCTGGTGACGCACGACCTGCGCGAGGCCGTGTTCCTCGCCGACACCGTGTATGTGATGTCCAGCCGCCCGGGCCGGATCATGAAGCGCTGCGATGTGAACATCGCGCGGCCGCGCGACCTGGAGGTGACCTATACGCCCGAGTTCCAGGCGCTGGTGCACGAGCTGCGCGGCCACATCGGGGGGCGGCACTGATGCGCCTCAGCGGGGCTCGCCACTGATGGGCCGCACCGAGATCGTGGCGCCGATCGCCTTCACGCTGGCGCTATTCCTGCTGTGGGAGATCGTGTGCCGCGCCTTCAAGGTGCCGCTCACCATCCTGCCGGCGCCTTCGGAGGTGTTCGCCGCGCTGTGGCAGTTCCGCGCCGTGATCGCCGAGAACTCGGTGGTAACGCTGTGGACCACGCTCGCCGGATTCCTGATCGCCACCGGCTTCGGCTTGCTGCTGGGCATTTTCGTCGGCTGGCACAAAGCGATCTACGCCGGCCTGTATCCGGTGCTGGTCGGCTTCAATTCGATCCCGAAAGTGGCCGTGGTGCCGGTGCTGATCCTGTGGTTCGGCATCGGCGAGATCCCGGCGGTGCTGACCGCGTTCCTGATCTCGTTCTTCCCGATCGTGGTGAACGTCGCCACCGGGCTCGCCACCACCGAGCCGGAGCTGGAGGACGTGTTGCGCGCGCTGGGCGCTTCCAAGCTCGACATCATGAGGAAGGTGGGAATCCCGCGCTCGCTGCCCTACTTCTTCGGCTCGCTCAAGGTGGCGATCACCCTCGCTTTCGTAGGCGCGGTGGTCTCCGAGACCGTGGGCGCGAACATGGGCATCGGCAAGCTGATGCTCGATGCGCAGGCGAGCTTCCAGGTGCCGATCGTATTCGCCGGCCTGATCGTGCTGGCGGTGCTGGGGATCGTGCTGTACGCCATCACCGCACTGATCGAACAACGTTTTACGAAGTGGGCCTTCAGGGGCCAGTCGTCTCGCTAGCAGGCTTTCGCGGCCGAGCATAAACTCCCTTTGGCAAGGAGGGCTTATGCGCCATCCAGCACCGAAGCGGGCAAGAAAGCGCAGCGCTGCCATCACTCTGGTCCTCGCCGGCTCGGCGACGCTCGTCGGCTGCGGCTCGCCGGTCGAGCAGCGCGACGCCTATTCCAACCTGCAATCCTGCGTCAAGGACTGGAACAACTCGTCGCTTTGCGAGCCGGTCAAGGACGAGCGCTATTCCTCGAGCTATTTCTACGGCCCGCCCTATTACGGCAACGGCTCGACCTACAGCCTTTTCGGCCGCACTCGCAGCCCCGCGATCACGCCCAGCGCGAATGCGATGGCGGCGAACCGGCTGCAGACCGGCACCGTGGCGAGTTCGCAGACCGGGCTGCTCGCCATGCGCTCCGGCGCTGGTTCGAGCAACGTCTCGCGCAGCGGCTTCGGCTCAACCGGCCGCGCCAGCTCCTCTTCGTCCTCGAGCAGCTAGCCCGGGCGCGATGCGGCGCGAGACGCAGGAGCCGCGCGCCAACTGGCGCGAGCGCTGCGAGCAGGCCGGGTTTTTCTACCACTCGATGGGTGGCACCTACTGGGACGAGTCCGCCTGCTACGCCTTCAGCGCCGAGCAGATCGACCGGCTGGAGGAAGTGACCGCCGAGCTGCACCACCTGTGCCTGCAGGCGGTGAAAGAGGCGATCAATACGCGGCGCCTTGCCGAATTCGCGATCCCGGAGCGCTTCCACGAGCTGGTGGCGCAGTCCTGGACGCGCGGCGAGCAGACGCTCTACGGCCGCTTCGATTTCAGCTGGGACGGTACGGGCGAGCCGAAGCTGCTCGAATACAACGCCGACACGCCCACCTCGCTGCCCGAGGCGAGCGTGGTGCAGTGGCACTGGCTCGAAGACATGAAGAACGACCGCGGGGGCCCGACCCCGCTGCCGCCCGACGCCGACCAGTTCAACTCGCTGCACGAAAAGCTGATCGCGCGCTGGCGCGAGCTGCACGCGCAGCTGGGCGGCGGCGTGCTGCACCTGGCGTGCCTCAAGGACAACGACGAGGATCTCGGCAACATCGAATACCAGCGCGATTGCGCGCTGCAGGCGGGGTGGGACGCGCGCCACCTCTACATCGAGGACCTGGGCTGGAACGGAGAGCGCTTCGTGGACCTGGAAGAGCAGCCGGTTCGGACGCTGTTCAAGCTCTATCCGTGGGAGTGGCTGGTGCGCGAGGAGTTCGGCGCCCACCTGCTCAAGCGACCGGCGCAGCTGATCGAGCCGGCGTGGAAGATGCTGCTCTCCAACAAGGCGCTGCTGGTGCTGCTGTGGGAGATGAGCTACGGCCACCCCAACCTGTTGCCTACCTATTTCACGCCGGACAAGTTCGGCTCCGAGTACGTCAAGAAGCCGCTGCTGTCGCGCGAGGGCTCTAACGTCACCATCCGCACGCGCGGCTTGGTGCGCATGCAGCCCGGCGACTACGGCAAGGAAGGCTTCGTCTACCAGGGCGTCGCGCCGCTGCCCGAGTTCGGCGGCCGCTACCCGGTGATCGGCTCCTGGATCGTGGGCGAAGAGGCCGCCGGCATCGGCATCCGCGAGGACGACTCGCCGATCACCAAGAATTCCAGCCGCTTCGTGCCGCACTACTTCAGATAAGGAGGCAACGATGGATTTCGTGAAGCTCTCGCTTTCCGGATTCGACGAGTTCCTGATCTACGCCGGCCTGTCGATCGCGTTCCTCTACGGCTACATGATCGTCTACCAGTGGATCACCCCCTACGACGAGCTCAAGCTGATCAAGGAGGGCAACGTCGCCGCGGCGCTGAGCCTTTCAGGATCGGTGCTCGGCTTCACTCTGCCGCTCGCCGCCGCCATCATCCACAGCGTGCATCCCTGGGACATGATGCTCTGGGGCGTGATCGCGGCCGCAGTGCAGCTGCTGGTCTACATCGCGGTGCGCTTCACGCTGCTCAATGTCACGCGCCGCATCCCCGACGGCCAAGTCGCGTCGGGCATCGTGCTCGCCACGATCTCGATTTCGGCGGGGATCCTCAACGCCGCCAGCATGACGTACTAGGAGGTGATCGCCCGGGGAGATGCTCGGGCTCCTGAAGCGAAAGTGTAAAGTCATACTTTACACTTGGCACCGCCACGCCCGGCGGCATCAGGCGGCGGCGTTCCTTCGGCCCCCTGCAGTGGCATCGGCACGTTGGCGGTGCCAGAATAGACGGCAATTAGGAAATCGAATTCACATTGGGCGCGAAGGGAGCGATGGCACTTTCCGGCAGCGGCGCAATGGTCTTGTATTACGACATCGTGCCCGCTGCCATCGAGGACCACGATGATTGGCACACGCACGAGCATTTTCCCGAGAGATTGTCGATCCCGGGATTCCTGCGCGCAAGCCGGTGGGTAGCCGCGGCCGGCAGCCCAAGATACCTGGTGATTTACGAGGTCGACGATGTAGGTGTGTTAAGCGATGAGCCTTATCTCGAGCGCCTGAACAATCCAACGCCCTGGACCGTCAGGATGATGCAGAACTTCCGCGGCATGGTGCGGGGATTTTGCAGTGTCACGTCGAGCTCCGGGTCAGGGCTGGGTAATGCGATATTTTCCGTCCGCTACTCACCAATGCCGGGCAAGCAAGATGAACTTCGCGAATGGCTGAGAACGATGGTTCTCCCTTCCATCAGCGGCCGGCCCGGCGTGGTGAGCGCGCATATGCTGGAGCCAGCGGCAAAACCACCGATGACAAACGAGCAGGCAATCCGGGGGAAAGACGCCGAGATGCCATGGGTGTTGCTGGTTACGGCCTACAGCCCGGGAACGTTGGCACGCATTGCCGACGAAGAACTCGCAACCCGGGAATTCGAGCGTCACGGGGCCGGCACGCCGCTCACGCGAGAGACCTATGCGCTGGATATCCTGCTCACGGAGCGGGAGCTTGCCCGCGCGAGGCTATGAGTTAAACCCGGGGAGACGACATGAAGCGAGTGATAGCGACAAAGAAATCGGCGGCGATGTACAACCCGGTCTCCCAGGCGACCGTCGCGCCGAACGGGATGCTCTATACGGCAGGCATGGTCGGCCGATCGCCGGAGACTGGCGACATGCAGCCGACGTTCGACGAACAGGCGCACCAGGCCCTTAAAAATCTGGGCGTGCTGCTGCAAGATGCCGGAGGCGGTTATGGTGACGTGATGTTCGTGCAGCTCTATCTCCTCGAAATAGAAAAGATCGAGCAGTTCAATCAGATCTTCCAGCGCTATTTCCCGGGCGAGCCGCCGGCGCGCGCCGTATGCCAGCCGCTGAAACTGTATCCGGGCGCACAGGTCATGTTCACTGCGGTTGCCTGCGTGGCCGCGGCCTGACCCCTCGCACCCCGAGTGTAAAGTCATGCTTTACACTATGAGTCCCCTACCCCGGATGACATAGACGATGGAAAAGAACCGCCCTGCACTCGTCGCCACAGAAGCTCCGCTGCGCGCCAGGCCGTCCGGCTATCCCGCGGAGATGCTGGCGAAAATAGCGGGACGCGAGAAACGCCCGCTCGGTGATTTGTTCGGCCTGGCGAATTTCGGTGTCAACCTGACGCGCCTTGCGCCCGGATCGGCGTCATCGCTGCGCCACGCGCACTCGAAGCAGGACGAATTCGTTTATGTCCTCGAGGGCGAGCCGACGCTGGTGACCGATGCGGGCGAGACGCTGCTCAAGCCTGGAATGTGCGCGGGCTTCAAGGCAGGAACCGGCGATGCGCACCACCTCGTCAATCGAGGTGCCGCCGACGCGATGTTCCTCGAGGTCGGCGACCGCACGCCAGGCGATGCGGCGCGCTACCCCGACAACGACATCCAGGCCGTGCTCGGGCCGGATGGCAAGTGGCAGTACAGCCGCAAGGACGGGACGCCGTTCTAGGCCCCGGCTTTCGCGGGGGAGACGAGTAGCCTGGCCCCCGCCTCCGCGGGGGCGACAGCTAGTCGCGGGGGAGACAGCCAGCTCAGCCGCTGTAGGCGACGACTTTCTGCCGCTGCTCGCCCAGGCCGCGGATGCCCAGCGTCACCACGTCCCCCGGCTTGAGGAACACGGGATTCGGCTTGATTCCCGCGCCCACGCCCGGCGGCGTGCCGGTGGTGATGATGTCGCCAGGCAGCAGCGTCATGTAGTTGCTGACGTGGGCGACGATCTTGGCGCAGTCGAAGATCATGGTGCGCGTGTTGCCGGTCTGCATGCGCTTGCCGTTCACCTCCAGCCACATGTCGAGGCTCTGCGGATCCTTGAGCTCGTCTGCCGTCACCAGCCACGGGCCGATCGGGCCGAAAGTGTCCGCGCCCTTGCCCTTGTCCCACTGGCTGGTCACCAGCTGGAAGGCGCGCTCGGAGACGTCGTTGACGATGCAGTAGCCGGCGACGTGCTCGAGCGCCTTGTCTTCCGGCACGTACTGCGCCTTGCTGCCGATGACGATGCCGAGCTCCACTTCCCAGTCGAGCTTGGTAGAGTTCCTCGGCTGCACGATGTCGTCGTTGGGGCCGTTGATCGAGGTGGTCGCTTTCATGAACACGATCGGCTCGGTAGGTACCGGCGCGCCGACTTCCTTGGCGTGGTCGAAGTAATTGAGGCCGATGGCGACGAACTTGCCGATGCCGACGTAGGGCACGCCCAGGCGCGGGTCGTTGGCCACCAGCGACAGCGATTCGGGCTTCACCTTGGCGAGCATCTTCAGGCCGCGCGGCGAAAGCTCCTTGGGCCCGATGTTTTCCACCACCTTGGAGAGGTCGCGCACGCGCCCCTCTGTGTCGATGATGCCCGGCTTCTCGTAGCCGTTCTTGCCATAGCGGCACAGCTTCATATCGTCATTCCCCCGTCAATTGAGTACATGTTGCCGGTCGCGAACAGCGACTCGTCGGATGCGAGAAACACCAGGATCCCGGTGATGTCATCCACCGTCCCCAGCCGCCCCATGGGCTGGCGCGCGATGAAGTCCTTTTTCGCCTGCACCGGGTCGGCGAAAGCGTTGATGCGATCGTGCAGCGACGGCGTGTCCACGGTGCCCGGGCCGATGGCGTTGCAGCGGATGCCCTGCTTGACGTAGTCGGCGGCGATCGCCTTGGTGAGCCCGATCACCGCCGCCTTGGTGGCGCCGTAGACGAAACGGTTGGGCAGCCCCTTCACGCTCGAGGCGATCGAGGACATGTTGATGATCGAGCCCTTGCCCTTCTTCAGCATCCCGGGCAGGAAAGCGCGCGTCACGTAATACATGGACTTCACGTTCAGGTTGAAGCTGAAGTCCCAGTCCTTGGGCGTGCACTCGAGGATGGTGCCGTGGTGCACGAACCCGGCGCAGTTGAACAGCACGTC
>CAYMVA010000058.1:0-15328 GCA_964393745.1 uncultured Enterobacteriaceae bacterium
ATGGTGATGCCGGGGGACAACATCAAGATGGTGGTGACGCTGATCACCCCGATCGCGATGGAGCAGGGCTTGCGCTTCGCGATCCGCGAGGGCGGCAAGACCGTGGGCGCCGGCGTGGTCGCCAAGGTCATCGAATAACGCGTCACGGGCCACAGGTCACGGGAAAAACATGCAGAGCCAACGCATCCGCATTCGCCTCAAGGCGTTCGACTATCGGTTGATAGACCAGTCGGCGCTCGAGATCGTGGACACGGCGAAACGCACGGGCGCGGTGGTTCGCGGTCCGGTGCCGCTGCCAACACGCAAGCAGCGCTTCGACCTGCTGCGCTCGCCGCACGCCGACAAGACTTCGCGCGAACAGCTCGAGATCCGCACCCACCTCCGGCTGATGGACATCATCGACCCGACGGACAAGACGGTGGATGCGCTGATGAAGCTCGATCTGCCGGCGGGCGTGGACGTAGAAATCAAGGTTCAATAACCGGCAGCTGGATCGCCGAGCGGCAGTTGCGCTGAATTTAGCCGGCCCATCGTAGCCGGCCCCCTGCGCAGACGGGGGTTACTAGAAAACAGATGAGGACGTTATGACGATAGGACTGGTCGGCCGCAAGGTCGGCATGATGCGCATCTTCACCGACGAGGGCGACGCTCTCCCGGTGACGGTGCTCGACGTCTCCGACAACCGGATCACACAGATCAAGACGCCCGAGAGGGACGGCTACGCCGCCGTTCAGGTTGCCTTTGGCAAACGGCGCGCGAGCCGCGTTCGCAAGCCGCTCGCCGGGCACCTCGCCAAAGCGGCGGTCGAGGCGGGCCACTCGCTGAACGAATTCCGCGCCAAGGAAGGGGAACTCGCGCAGCTCAAAGTTGGCGGCAAGATCGGCGTTGAGATCTTCAAGGTCGGGCAGAAGGTGGACGTGCAGGGCACCACCCTCGGCAAAGGCTTCGCCGGCGTGATCAAGCGCCATCATTTCTCCTCCAACCGCGCCACGCACGGCAACTCGGGGACCACCAACACTCCCGGCTCGACCGGCCAGCGGCAGGATCCGGGCCGTGTGTTTCCCGGCAAGCGCATGCCAGGCCATCTCGGCAACGTGCGCCGCACAGTGCAGAACCTGACCGTGGTGCGCATCGACGCCGAGCGGCAGCTGCTGCTGCTCCGGGGCTCGGTACCCGGCTACAACGGGCGCGACGTGATCGTCCGTCCAGCGGTGAAAAGCTGAGGGGCGCGCCATGGAACTGAAGCTCATCAACGACAAGGGCGCCGCAGGCACCGTGCAGGCGACCGACGAAGTATTCGGCCGCGCCTACAACGAGGCGCTGGTCCACCAGGTCGTGGTGGCCTATCAGGCGAACGCGCGCCTGGGCACCCGCGCGCAGAAGGACCGCGGCCAAGTGCGCCACTCGACGCGCAAGCCCTGGCGGCAAAAAGGCACTGGCCGGGCACGCGCCGGCATGACCTCGAGCCCACTGTGGCGCGGCGGCGGCAAGATCTTTCCCAATACGCCGGACGAGAACTTCTCGCACAAGGTGAACCGCCGCATGTACCGGGCCGGCATGGCTTCGATCCTGTCGAAGCTGGCGCGCGAGGATCGGCTGCGGGTGGTGGATGAGCTCAGGGTCGAACAACCCAAGACCAGGATGCTGGCGCAGATGCTGAAGTCGATGGGCTTCGAGGGGTTGCTGGTGATCACCGATGAGGTGGATCAGAACCTGAAGCTGTCATCGCGCAATCTTGCCAACGTGGAGGTGATCTCGGCGCGACAGGCCAATCCGGTCACGCTGGTGCGCTATCCCAAGGTGCTGCTCACCAAGAAGGCGGTGGCAACCCTCGAGGAGATGCTCAAATGACCGCCGCTAGGAAATACAACCCCGAGCAACTCATGAGCGTGGTGCTCGCGCCGGTGGTCTCGGAGAAGAGCACGCGCGTGGCAGACAAGAACCGCCAATACGTGTTCCGTGTCGCGGACGCTGCTACCAAGCCGGAGATCAGGGCCGCGGTGGAGATGCTTTTCAAGACCAAGGTGGATTCGGTCACGGTGTCCCGCGTCAAGGGCAAGCGCAAGCGCTTCGGGCGCTTCATGGGCCGGCGCCGCAACTGGAAGAAGGCCTACGTGCGCCTCGCCGCGGGCCAGGAAATCAATTTCGCCGCCACTGAATGAAGAGGCGATAGACCATGCCACTTATCAAAGTCAAACCGACTTCGCCCGGACGCCGCGCGTTCGTGCGCGTCGCGACGCCCGAGCTGCACAAGGGCGAGCCGCACTGGCCGCTTACCGACAGGCAATCGAAGACCACGGGCCGCAACAATGCCGGTCGCATCACGATGCGGCACAAAGGCGGCGGCCACAAGCAGCACTACCGGAGCGTCGATTTCCGGCGCAACAAGGACGGCATTGCCGCCCGCGTCGAACGGCTCGAGTACGACCCGAATCGCAGCGCGCATCTGGCGCTGCTGCTCTATGCGGATGGCGAGCGCCGCTATGTGATCGCCCCCAAGGGGTTGACCGTAGGCGCGCAACTGGTATCGGGCGCCGAGGCCCCCATCAAGCCGGGCAACTGCCTGCCGCTGAGGAGCGTTCCGGTCGGCACCACCGTGCATTGCGTAGAGATGCTGCCAGGCAAAGGTGCGCAGCTGGCGCGCTCTGCCGGATCGTCCGCGCAGCTGCTCGCCCGCGAAGGATCGTACGCGCAGCTGCGCTTGCGCTCCGGCGAGATCCGCAAGGTGCACGTCGAGTGCCGCGCCACCATCGGCGAAGTGGGTAACGAGGAGCACAATCTGGAGTCGATCGGCAAGGCCGGCCGCAAGCGCTGGCGCGGCATTCGCCCGACGGTGCGCGGCGTGGCGATGAACCCGATCGATCACCCGCACGGTGGCGGCGAAGGCCGCACCGCGGCGGCGCAGCCCCCGGTATCGCCGTGGGGCGTACAGACCAAAGGGTTCAAGACACGGCGCAACAAGCGGACGCAGGTGATGATCGTCCGCGACCGGCGCAGGGCGTAAGCGGGGGTAGCGATGGCTCGTTCGATCAAGAAAGGTCCCTTCGTGGACCACCACCTGATGAAGAAGGTCTCGGCGGCGCGTGATGCCAATGACAAGCGCCCGATCAAGACCTGGTCGCGGCGCTCGACGGTGATGCCCGAGTTCGTGGGCCTGACGCTCGCGGTGCATAACGGCAAACAGCATATGCCCGTCTACGTCACCGAGAACATGGTCGGCCACAAGCTAGGCGAATTCGCGATGACGCGCTTTTTCAAGGGCCACTCCGCGGTCGGCAAGCGGGCCGCCGAGGCGGCGCTGGCTGCCGCGTCACCTGCGTCTTCATCTGCATCTGCGGCGGCACCTGCGGCGGCAAGCGCCCCAGCGGCCGCAGCGCCGGCGAAGAAGTAAGGAGGCGCCATGGAGACCAAAGCATCGCTGAGGGGGGCACGGCTGTCGGCGCAGAAATGCCGCCTGGTTGCGGGGTTGGTTCGGGGCAAGCCGGTGGACCAGGCGATGAACATCCTCGCCTTCTCTCCCAAGAAGGGCGCGCACCTCATCCGCAAGCTGCTCGAGTCGGCGATCGCCAACGCCGAGCACAACGACGGCGCCGACATCGACACGCTCAAGGTGAAGACGATCCATGTAGACCGCGGCACTTTCCTCAAACGTTTTTCTGCCCGCGCCAAGGGGCGCGGTACCCGCATCCAGAAGCACTCCTGCCACATTTACCTCACCGTCGGGGACTGAAAAAGGAACGCCATGGGACAGAAGATCAATCCGATCGGCTTCCGGCTTGCGGTCAACCGCAACTGGAGCTCGCGCTGGTACGCGAACAACAAGACCTTCGCCCCGATGCTGGCCGAGGACATCAAGGTTCGTACCTTTCTCAGGAAGAAGCTCTCGCATGCCTCGGTCGGCCGCGTGCTGATCGAGCGCCCGGCGAAGGATGCGCGCATCACGATCTACTCGGCGCGCCCGGGCGTAGTGATCGGCAAGAAAGGCGAGGAGATCGAGGCGCTCAAGGCCGAGCTGCGCCGCATCATGGGCGTGCAGCAGGTACACGTGAACATCGAGGAGATACGCAAACCTGAGACCGACGCCCAGCTGATCGCCGACTCGATCGCGCAGCAGCTGGAGAAGCGCATCATGTTCCGCCGCGCCATGAAGCGCGCGATGCAGAACGCGATGCGGCTCGGCGCCCAGGGGGTGAAGATCATGAGCGCGGGACGCCTGAACGGCCACGAGATCGCGCGTACCGAGTGGTACCGCGAGGGGCGCGTGCCTCTGCATACGCTGCGCGCCGATATCGATTACGGGGTCGGCGAGGCCAAGACCAGCTATGGCGTGATCGGCATCAAGGTCTGGGTATACAAGGGCGAAGTGATGCCCAAGGCCGAGGCCCAGGCGCAGGCGGCGGCGACCGCGGTTGCCGCACCAGCAGCCCTGGAGGTCCCGGTCGAGCCCAAGAAAGCGAAGCGGCCGGTACCACGTCCCGGCGGCAAGCGCGCGCCCGCGAAAGACAGGACCGAGGGCGAGAGGAAGGCCGCCGCGCCGCGCCCCAAGAAGGCCGAAGGCGACAAGCCCAAGACCACCATCAAGCGCGTGCGCAAGGTGGTGAAAGACGAGGGCGGGGAGAAGAAGGAGTAACCGGATGCTTCAGCCAGCACGCACCAAATACCGCAAGCAGCAGAAGGGCCGCAATACCGGCATCGCCACGCGCGGCCACAAGGTCTCGTTCGGCGAGTACGGTCTCAAGGCGATCGGCCGCGGCCGGCTCACGGCGCGCCAGCTCGAAGCAGCGCGGCGCACGCTGTCGCGCCACATCAAGCGCGGCGGCCGTATCTGGATTCGCGTCTTCCCTGACAAGCCGATCTCGAGGAAGCCTGCCGAAGTGCGCATGGGCAACGGCAAGGGCAACCCCGAGTACTACGTCTGCGAAATCATGCCGGGCAAGATCATCTACGAGATGGACGGCGTGGACGAGGCGCTGGCGCGCGAGGCGTTCAGGCTCGCGGCGGCGAAATTGCCGTTCAAGACCGCGGTGGTACACCGCATGCTGGGGTGACCGATGAAAGCGAGCGAACTGCGCACCAAGACGCGCGAAGAGCTGGTCAAGGAGCTGGGCGAGCTGCACCGGGCGCAGTTCGGCCTGCGCATGCAGCACGCGACGCAGCAGCTGTCGAACACCAGCCAGATGAACAAGGTGCGGCGTGACATCGCGCGCGTGCGCACGATCCTGAAGGAGACGGTTGCGAAATGACTACGACTGCGACCCCGCAAGCTGCGGCGCCTGAGGCCAGGAACCAGCGCAAACTGGTCGGCCGTGTGGTGAGTGACAAGATGCAGAAGACCGTAGTGGTGCGCGTCGAGCGCCGGGTGCGCCATCCCGAGATGGGCAAGACCGTGACCCGCTCGAAGAAGTACCACGCCCACACCGCCACGAGCGAGTTCCGGGAGGGGGACCTGGTGGAGATCGCCGAATGCCGGCCGATCTCGAAGACCAAGTCCTGGACCGTGACGCGGCTGATCGAGAAATCGAAGCAGATTTGAACTGTTGCCCGGCGCGTTGATTGTGGGATAGAATTCGCGCCTTTTTCCGCCCCGGACGGGGTCCAAGACTGCATCGCGTGGCGATGCAAGTTGGATGGAGAGCAAGCCATGATTCAGATGCAGTCCGTATTGGACGTTGCCGACAACACCGGCGCGCGCGCCGTCATGTGCATCAAGGTGCTTGGCGGCTCGAAGCGCCGCTACGCCTCGATCGGCGACGTGATCAAGGTGACCGTCAAGGACGCCGCGCCGCGCGGCCGGGTCAAGAAGGGCGAGATCTACGACGCGGTGGTGGTGCGCACCGCCAAGGGCGTGCGCCGGGCCGATGGCTCGCTCATCCGCTTCGACTCCAATGCGGTGGTGCTGCTGACCGCCAAGCTCGAGCCGATCGGCACGCGAATTTTCGGGCCCGTGACCCGCGAACTCAGGACCGAGCGCTTCATGAAGATCGTCTCGCTGGCGCCGGAAGTGCTTTGAGAGGGAACGCAACATGCAGCGCATCAAGAAAGGCGACGAAGTGGTGGTGACGACCGGCCGAGACAAAGGCAAGCGCGGCACGGTGCTGCGCCGTGTGGACGCCGAGCACGTCGTGGTCGAAGGCGTGAACCGGGTGAAAAAGCATCAGCGCCCGAACCCGATGAAGGGCGTGACGGGCGGCATCATCGACCGCGACATGCCGATCCACGTCTCCAACGTGGCGCTATTCAACCCGGCGACGAAGAAGGCCGACCGCGTCGGCTTCAAGTCTCTCGATGACGGCCGCAAGGTGCGGGTGTTCAAATCGAACGGCGAACAGGTGGACGTGTAAGGGACAGTCATGGCGAAGGACGAGAAACAGGACAAGGCAGCCAAACCCGCAGCGCAACCGCAGCAGAAGGCGAAGCCGCAGGGCGCGGCGCCGAAAGGCAAGGCGGCGCTGGCCGAGGCCGGCCCGCGGCTGCCGACGCCGCCGGCGCGCCTGGCAATGTATTACCGCGAGAAGGTGGCGCCCGATCTGATGCAGAAGTTCGGCTACAAGACGGTGATGCAAGTGCCGCGCGTCCGCAAGATCACGCTCAACATGGGTGTCGGCGAGACGGTAAATGACAAGAAGGTGCTCGACAATGCCGTTGGCGACATGACCAAGATCGCCGGCCAGAAGCCGGTGGTCACGAAGGCGCGCAAATCGATCGCCAACTTCAAGGTGCGCGCCGGCTTCCCGATCGGCTGCATGGTGACGCTGCGCGGCGCGCGCATGTACGAGTTCCTGGACCGGCTGGTGAACATCGCCATTCCGCGGATCCGCGATTTCCGCGGCGTTTCCAACCGCGCCTTCGACGGCCGCGGCAATTACAGCCTGGGCGTCAGGGAGCAGATCATTTTCCCCGAGATCGAGTACGACAAGATCGACGCGCTCCGGGGGCTGAACATCGCCATCACCACGACGGCGAAGACCGATGACGAGGCGCGGGCGCTGCTGGCGGCGTTCCGTTTCCCGTTCAAGCACTGAAAGGCAGCGCATATGGCCAAACTGGCAGTCAAGCTCCGGGAACTGAAGCGCCGCAAGACCGTCGCCAAGTTCAAGGCGAAACGCGCGGCGCTGCTCGAGGTGATGCACAACATGAAAGCGACCGACGAGGCGCGTGACGAGGCGCGCGACAAGCTGCAGAAGCTGCCGCGCAACGCTTCGCCGACGCGCCTGCGCAATCGCTGCGCGCTTACCGGCCGACCGCGAGGCGTGTACCGCAAGTTCGGCCTGGGGCGCAACAAGCTTCGCGAGCTGGCGATGCGCGGCGAGGTGCCGGGCGTGATCAAGGCGAGCTGGTAAGGAGTCCTCTATGAGCATGACTGATCCGATCGCCGACATGCTGACCCGCATCCGCAACGCCCAGATGGTGGGCCAGGTGGAAGTCAGCATGCCGCATTCCAAGCTCAAGCTGTCCATCGCGCAGGTGCTGAAGGACGAGGGCTACATCGAGGACTACGCGGTGCGCGAACAAGGCATCAAGCGGGAGCTGCGCATCGGCCTCAAGTACTACGCCGGGCGTCCGGTGATCGAGCGCCTGGAGCGCGTTTCCAAACCTGGGCTGCGCGTCTACAAGGGCCGCGACGATATTCCGCGCGTGATGAACGGGCTCGGGGTCGCGATTCTCTCGACCTCGCACGGGGTCATGACCGACCGCAAGGCGCGCGCCACCGGCGTCGGCGGCGAAGTGCTTTGCTTCGTTGCCTGAGGAGGGGGACATGTCGCGCATTGCCAAGAGTCCGATCGCGCTGCCCAAGGGGGTGGAGGTGACGATCACGCCGGCGCAGATCTCGGTGAAAGGGCCGCTCGGGACAATCGCGCGGTCGATGGATCCGAACGTCGGCATCGAGAAAGATGGCGATCGGCTGAATTGCAAGGCGCTTGGCAACTCGCGCCACGCCGGGGCCATGTCCGGAACCATGCGCGCACTGGTCGCCAACATGGTGGTCGGCGTCAGCAAGGGTTTCGAGCGCAAGCTCAGCCTGGTAGGCGTGGGATATCGCGCACAGGCACAAGGCGACAAGCTGAACCTGTCGCTCGGCTTCTCGCACCCGGTGGTGCAGCAGATGCCCAAGGGCGTCAAGGTTGTGACCCCCACCCAGACCGAAATCGTGGTCAGCGGCGTCGACAAGCAGCTCGTCGGCCAGGTTGCGGCCGAGATCCGGGACGTCAAGTCGCCCGAGCCGTACAAGGGCAAGGGCGTGCGCTACTCCGACGAGCGCGTCACCCTGAAAGAGACCAAGAAGAAGTAACGGAGCGCCGCCATGATCGACAAGAATCCAGCGCGCCTGCGGCGCGCCCGCCAGACCCGGCTCAAGATCCGTGAGCTCGGCGTGCTGCGGCTTACGGTGTACCGCAGCAATTTCCACATTTACGCGCAGATCACGTCGCCCGCCGGTGACAAGATTCTTGCCAGCGCCTCGAGCGCGGAGAAGACGCTGCGCGAGTCGCTGAAGAGCGGCGGCAATCGCAAGGCTGCCGAAATCGTCGGCCAGAGGATCGCCGAGAAAGCGAAAGCAGCTGGTATCGAGAAAGTCGCGTTTGATCGCGGGGGTTACAGGTATCACGGCCGCGTCAAGGCGCTCGCCGAAGCCGCCCGGGCGGGCGGGCTCAAATTCTAGGGAGAGCCATGGCAAAGATGCATTCAAGGCGTGTGCAGCAATCCGAGGAGCGCTCCGACGGGCTGCGCGAGAAGATGATCCAGGTGAACCGGGTCACCAAGGTGGTGAAAGGCGGGCGCGTGCTCGGCTTTGCCGCACTCGCCGTGGTTGGCGACGGCGACGGCCGCATCGGTATGGGAAAGGGCAAGGCGCGCGAGGTGCCGGTGGCGGTGCAGAAGGCGATGGAGGAGGCGCGGCGCACGATGTTCAAGGTGAATCTGAAAAACGGCACGCTGCACCACACGGTGAAAGGGCGTCACGGCGCGGCCGTGGTGTTGATGCAGCCTGCCTCGGAAGGCACGGGAATCATCGCCGGCGGCGCGATGCGTGCCGTGTTCGAGGTGATGGGCGTCACCAACGTGCTGGCCAAATGCTTCGGCTCCACCAATCCATACAACGTGGTGCGCGCGACGCTGCAAGGCCTGAAGGCGATGAACACGCCGGCCGAGATCGCCGCCAAGCGCGGCAAGAAGGTCGAGGAGATCCTTTTGCAGGAGTAGCGCCATGGCGGACAAGAAAATCAAGGTGAAGCTGGTGAAGGGTTTGGCGGGCTGCAAGACCGGCCATCGCGCGACGGTGCGCGGACTCGGCCTGAAGCGCCTGCACCAGACGGTAGAGGTCGTCGACACCGCCGCGGTGCGCGGCATGATCAACCGCGTCAACTACCTGGTCCGGGTGGAGGAATAGCGCCATGCGCCTGAACGTACTCAAGCCCGCTCGGGGCTCCAAGCAAAGCCGCCACCGCGTTGGGCGTGGTGTCGGCTCCGGCTGGGGCAAGACTGCCGGCCTCGGCCACAAGGGCCAGCGCGCGCGCGCGGGCGGCTACCACAAGGTCGGCTTCGAGGGTGGCCAGATGCCGCTGCACCGCCGCTTGCCGAAGCGCGGCTTCGCCTCGCCGTCGCGCGACGCGACCGCCGAAGTCCGGCTGGCAGCGCTCGAGCGCATGAAAGCAGTCGACATTGATCTCGCGGCGCTCAAATCCGAGCACGTGGTGCCGCGCGATGTGCTGGCGGCGAAAGTCATCCTCGCCGGCAAGATCCTGCGCAAGGTGACGCTCAAGGGCGTGAAGGCGACCAAGGGCGCGCGCGCCGCCATCGAGGCGGCTGGAGGCAAAGTGGAAGAGCCTGCGCCTAAAGCGGAACCGAAGGCCGCGGAGAAGGCGAAGGATTAACGCGCTTTGGCGACTACCCTCCCCAACGTCGGCAAGACCGGACGCTACGGCGATCTGAAGCGCAGGTTGCTGTTCCTGCTCGGCGCGCTGTTCGTGTTCCGTGTCGGCGCGCACATCCCGGTGCCCGGCATCGACCCGAACGTGCTCGCGGACCTGTTCAAGGGCCAGCAGGGCGGGATCCTGGGCATGTTCAACATGTTCTCGGGCGGCGCGCTGTCGCGCTTCACCATCTTCGCGCTGGGCATCATGCCGTACATCTCGGCCTCGATCATCATGCAGCTGATGAGCGCGGTCAGCCCGCAGCTCGAAGCGCTGCGCAAGGAAGGCGAATCGGGCCGGCGCAAGATCACGCAGTACACGCGCTACGCTACTGTCTTCCTGTCACTGTTCCAGGCAACCGGGATTTCGATCGCGCTCGAGTCGCAACCCGGCTTGGTGCTCGACCCGGGTCTGATGTTCCGCCTTACGACAGTGACCACCCTGGTGACCGGCACCATGTTCCTGATGTGGCTCGGCGAGCAGATCACCGAGCGGGGTCTGGGCAACGGCATCTCGATCATCATTTTCGCCGGCATCGCCGCGGGCCTGCCGAATGCGATCGCCGGGACACTCGAACTGGTGCGCACCGGCGCGATGCACCCGCTGACCGCACTGCTGATCGCGGTGGCCGTGCTGGCGGTCACTGCGTTCGTGTGCTTCGTGGAACGGGGCCAGCGCAAGATCCTGGTCAACTACGCCAAGCGCCAGGTCGGCAACCGCGTCTATGGCGGGCAAAGCTCGCACTTGCCGTTCAAGCTCAACATGTCGGGCGTGATCCCGCCGATCTTCGCCTCGTCGTTGATCCTGTTTCCGGCGACCCTGCTGAGCTGGTTCGGGTCTGCCGAAGGGTTCGTCTGGCTGCGCGATCTCGCCGGCACGCTGTCGCCGGGGCAGCCGATCTATGTGCTGCTCTACGGCGCGCTGATCGTGTTCTTCTGTTTCTTCTACACGGCGCTGCAGTACAACCCGAAGGAAACGGCCGACAACCTGAAGAAGTCTGGCGCGTTCGTGCCCGGGATCCGGCCCGGCGAACAGACCGCGAGGTATCTGGAGACGATCCTCACCCGCCTCACGCTGGCGGGGGCGATCTACGTGACGCTGGTGTGCCTGATGCCCGAATTCCTGATCCTGCGCTGGAACGTGCCGTTCTACTTTGGCGGCACTTCGCTTCTGATCATCGTGGTGGTGACGATGGATTTCATGGCCCAGGTGCAGGCCTACGTCATGACGCACCAGTACGAAAGCCTGCTCAGGAAGGCGAACTTCAAAGGCGGACTGCCGGTGCGATGAGCGGACGCTGAACGCAGGCTATGGCAAAGGAAGACGTCATCGAGGCGCAGGGCAAGGTGCTCGAAAACCTGCCGAACGTGACCTTCAAGGTCAAGCTGGAAAATGGCCACGTCATCCACGGTTTCATTTCGGGAAAGATGCGCATGCACTACATCCGCATCCTCCCCGGCGACAAGGTGACGGTGCAGCTCACCCCCTACGACCTGACCAAGGGGCGGATTACCTTTCGCGCTAAATAGGCGCGTCGGAACGGGAGAAAGACCATGAAAGTGATGGCATCGGTTAAGAAAATCTGCCGCAAGTGCAAGATCGTGCGCCGCAAGCGCGTGGTGCGCGTCATTTGCTCCGATCCGCGCCACAAGCAGCGGCAGGGTTGACGTGCGGTGCGGCAAAAGCTTGATAAGAGCTTGAGCGGACAGGTATAATTCAAGGTTTCGCGTCTCGGGACACCCCATGGCACGCATTGCAGGCATCAACATTCCGAACCACCAGCACGCCGGTATCGCGCTCACCGCGATTTACGGCATCGGGCGCTCGCGCGCGCAGGCGATCTGCATCGCTGCGGGCGTCGAGCCGAGTCGCAAGATCAAGGATCTGACCGACGCCGAGACGGATCGGCTGCGCGAGAACCTCACGCGCCTCACGGTCGAGGGCGACCTGCGGCGCGAGGTGTCGATGAGCGTCAAGCGCCTGATGGACCTGGGCTGCTACCGCGGCGTACGGCACCGCAAGGGCCTGCCGGTTCGCGGGCAGCGCACGCGCACCAACGCGCGCACGCGCAAGGGGCCGCGCAAGTCGGCGATCAAGCTGAACGTGCCAGCCGGCAAAGTGGCCTAACCGCATCATCACAGGACGGACATTACTTCCATGGCGAGCAAGAGCACTCCCTCGAATCAGCAGTTGCAGCAGACCGCTGCGGCGCGCACGCGCAAGAAGGTCAAGAAGAACGTCGCCGAGGGCATTGCCCATATTCACGCCTCGTTCAACAACACCATCGTCACCATCACCGACCGCCAGGGCAATACGCTCGCCTGGGCGACTTCCGGCAATGCCGGCTTCAAGGGCTCGAGAAAGTCGACGCCGTTTGCCGCGCAGGTGGCAGCCGAGCGTGCCGGGCGCGCGGCGCAGGAATGCGGTGTCAAGAACGTCGAAGTGCGCATCAAGGGGCCAGGCCCCGGCCGCGAGTCGGCAGTGCGCTCGCTGAACGCGATCGGGGTCAAGGTCACGTCGATCGCCGATGTGACCCCCGTGCCGCACAACGGCTGCCGCGCGCCCAAACGGCGGCGCGTCTAAGGAGCCCAACATGGCAAGAAATCTCGACCCCAAATGCCGCCAGTGCCGCCGCGAGGGCGAGAAGCTGTTCCTCAAGGGCGAGAAGTGCTTCACCGATAAGTGCGCCATCGAGCGCCGCAGCTATGCGCCCGGCCAGCACGGCCAGAAATCCGGTGCGCGCCTCTCCGACTATGGCAAGCAGCTGCGCGAGAAGCAGAAAACGCGCCGCATCTACGGGCTGCTCGAGGGCCAGTTTCGCAGGGCTTACGCCGAGGCGTCGCGCTCCAAGGGCGTCACCGGCGAGCGCCTGCTGCAGCTGCTGGAGACGCGCCTGGACAACATCGCCTACCGCATGGGCTTCGGCGCATCGCGCAGCGAGGCGCGCCAAGTGGTGCGCCACAACGCCATTCTGGTGAACGGCAAGCGGGTCAACATCCCGTCGTACCAAGTGCGCCCGGGCGACGTGGTCGAGGTCGCGAGCAAGGCGAAGGCGCACTTGCGCTTGAAGGCTTCCGCCGAAGCCGCCGAATCGCGCGGCGTTCCGGAATGGCTCGAGGTGGACGCGAAGGCGCTCAAAGGCACCTTCAAGACGCTGCCTACGCGCACCGACATGCCGTCGTCGGTGAACGAGAGCCTGATCATCGAACTTTATTCGAAGTAACGTGCTCGGCCCCTGGCCGAGCCGCCTCAAGGATGGAGCTATGCCGCTGACCGGATTTCTGAAACCGCGCATCGTTGACGTACAGAGCCTCTCGCCTTCGCACGCCAAGGTGACGATGGAGCCTTTCGAGCGCGGCTACGGGCACACGCTGGGCAATGCGCTGCGGCGCGTGCTGCTGTCGTCCATGCCCGGCTACGCGCCGACCGAAGTGCAGATCGCCGGCGTGGTGCATGAGTACTCGACGCTGGACGGGGTGCGCGAGGATGTCGTGGACATCCTGCTCAACCTCAAAGGCGTGGTGTTCCGCCTGCACAACCGCAGCGAGGCCATCCTGGCGCTGAAGAAGAAGGGCGAAGGCCCTGTCACCGCAGGCGACATCGAGCCCTCGCACGACGTCGAGATCGTCAATCCCGAGCACGTGATCGCGAACCTCGCCGCGGGCGGCAAGGTCGAGTTGCAGATCAAGGTCGAGGCCGGCCGGGGCTACGTGCCGGGCAACATGCGCTACCTGCCCGAGGAGACCAAGGGCATCGGCCGCGTCATCCTGGATGCCTCGTTCAGTCCGGTGCGGCGCGTGTCGTACGCGGTGGACTCGGCGCGCGTGGAGCAGCGCACCGACCTGGACAAGCTGATCCTCGACATCGAGACCAACGGCTCGATCGAGCCCGAGGAGGCAGTGCGCTACGCGGCGCGCATCCTGGTGGACCAGCTTTCGGTGTTCGCGCAGCTCGAGGGCACCGCGCTGCCGACCGAAGAGAAAAAGGCGGTGGCGGTGGATCCCATCCTGCTGCGGCCGGTGGACGACCTGGAGCTCACGGTGCGCTCGGCCAACTGCCTCAAGGCGGAGAACATCTATTACATCGGCGATCTCATCCAGCGCACCGAGACCGAGCTTCTCAAGACGCCAAACCTCGGCCGCAAGTCGCTCAACGAGATCAAGGAAGTGCTCGCCTCGCGCGGCCTGACGCTCGGCATGAAGCTCGAGAACTGGCCGCCCGCCGGGCTCGAGCATCACCGTACCTGAGGGGGAAGCGCCATGCGTCACGGCCACGGCCTGAGGAAGCTGCACCGCACCACCAGCCACCGGCTCGCCATGCTGCGCAACATGATGGTGTCGCTGCTCACCCACGAGCAGATCACCACCACGCTGCCCAAGGCGAAGGAACTGCGGCGCGTGGTCGAGCCGATGATCACGCTCGGCAAGAAACCGTCACTCGCCAACCGGCGCCTGGCGTTCGATCGCTTGCGCGATCGCGGCACGGTGAGCAAATTGTTCGCCGAGCTGGGACCGCGCTACGCCAAGCGCAACGGTGGCTACCTCCGCATTCTGAAGAGCGGCTTCCGCAAGGGCGATAACGCGCCGCTTGCGCTGGTCACGCTGCTCGACCGGCCCGAGCCGGCTGCCGCCGCGGGCGAAAAGACCGAAGAGAAAAAGGCCGCGTAGGAAAGCACTTCGACGAAGCGCGCGAAAGGCCGGGGCGACCCGGCCTTTCTGTTTTTTGTGTCTATGGCGGTGTTCGATTAGGAGACTTCCCCGAGCAAGAACGAGGGGCCTTCGGTCGGCTCATAGGAGCCGTTTGTCCCTTTGTCCCGAAAAATCCGGTTTCAGCGCGGTAAGTGTCGACTTTTAAAGACATTTCTCATAGTTACTTGCACCGCCCAAATATACAATCGCGCCCGTGATGCGGAAGTTGCCTGGGAGGGCAAGCCTCGCCCTCAAGCTGTCGGTCCTGGCGGTTGCCTCGTGCTACGCCGGGAGCGTTCTCGCATTGCCCACTGCGCCGGTGGTCGCGTCCGGTCAAGCGAGCTTCGCGACCAATGGCAAGTCGCTCACCGTCACCAACACGCCAGGCGCGATCATCAACTGGGGCGGCTTCTCGATTCGCGCCGATGAACTCGCGCGCTTCCAGCAGCAGTCGGCGGCGAGCAGCGTGCTCAACCGCGTCACCGGGCGCGACCCCTCGCAGATCCTCGGCCAGCTGCAGTCCAACGGGCGCGTCTTCCTGCTCAATCCGAATGGCGTCGTGTTCGGGGCCGGCTCGCGAGTCGACGTCGCCGGGCTGGTGGTCTCGACGCTCAACCTCTCGGACGCCGATTTCCTCTCCGGGCGCATGCGCTTCAGCGACAACGGCAGCAGCGCCGGCGTCGTCAACCAGGGCGAGATCCGCACCCCGCTCGGCGGCCAGGTGTTCCTGGT
>CAYMVA010000059.1:0-2531 GCA_964393745.1 uncultured Enterobacteriaceae bacterium
TGACGCCGGCGCAGCTCTCGATGTTGCTGGAAGGGATCGATTGGCGGCGCCCGAGACGTACCCAGGCGCCGCAGCTGTCAGTGTAAAAAGCGCTTGTTTTATAGTCTTTTGTACGTGCATCGCGTAACCAGTTCGAGTAAAATACGGGTGTGTCACGCGACCCTTCCTTGCCGACCGACATCGAGAGCCTGCAGCAGCTGGTGATCACGCAGCGGGCCGAGATTTTGTCGCGCGATGTGCTGATCGGCCGGATGCGGATGGAACTCGCGCGCCTGAAGCGCCTGCGGTTTGGCCGCTCCTCCGAGCAACTCGATCGGCAGGTCGCGCAGCTTGAACTCAGTCTCGAAGAACTCGAGGCGAGCGCGACCGAGCTGGCGCCCGCGGTGACGCCGCCCGTCATCTTGCCGCGGCAACGCCAGCAGCCGGTGCGCCGGCCGTTACCCGCGCACCTGCCGCGTGAGACCGTGACCCATGCGGCGGCCTGTCGCTGTCCGGGTTGCGGCGGCGAACTGCGAGCTGCGGGTGAAGATGTCGCTGAGATGCTGGAGTACCTGCCGGGGCGATTCAAGGTCATCCGCCACGTGCGGCCGAAGTTCTCTTGTGCGTCCTGCGCGACGCTGGTGCAAAGTCCGGCGCCGAGCCGTCCGATCGCACGCGGGCTGGCGGGCCCGGGACTGCTAGCCCATGTGCTGGTGTCCAAGTACACCGATCACTTGCCACTCTATCGCCAGGCCGAGATCTATGCGCGCGAAGGGGTTGACCTCGATCGCTCGACGCTCGCCGATTGGGTCGGGCAGTCGAGCGCCTTGCTCGCGCCGCTGGTGAACACGATCCGCCGTCATGTCCTGGCCGCCGATAAGGTGCACGCCGACGATACGCCGGTGCCGGTGTTGTGCCCTGGGCGCGGTACCACCAAGCAAGGGCGTTTGTGGACCTACGTACGCGATGATCGGCCGGCCGCCAGCGCGATCCCGCCGGCGGTGTGGTTTGCGTACTCCCCGGATCGCAAGGGCGAACATCCGCAGCAGCATCTCACCGATTTTCACGGCACTTTACAGGCCGATGGCTATGCCGGGTTCAACGGTCTGTATGACCGACCCGACGCTCCGCTGATCGAAGCGGCCTGTTGGGCGCATGCCCGACGCAAGTTCTTCGACCTGCATCATGCGACGGACTCGCCGCTCGCGCTCGAGGCGCTACAGAAAATCGCCGAGCTGTACGACATCGAAGCAGAGATCCGCGGTCAGCCGCCCGCTCTGCGTCAACCGGTGCGCCAGAGCCGCGCCGGGCCGCTGCTCGAGGAGTTCTATCGCTGGGCGCATGCGACGCTGCAGCAGATATCCAAAAAATCAGAGCTCGCGGGCGCCATCCGTTATGCGCTGTCGCGCTGGCCGGCGCTCACCCGCTACCGCGATGACGGCGCCATCGAGATCGACAATAACGCGGCCGAACGGGCGTTGCGAGCGGTGGCGCTCGGCAGAAAAAACTATCTCTTTGCCGGTTCCGATGCCGGCGGCGAACGCGCTGCCGCCATCTACTCGCTGGTTGGCACCGCCAAGCTGAACGGCCTCGACCCGCAAGCCTACCTGCGCTACGTGCTCGAACGGATCGCCGAGCACCCGATCAACCGTATCGCTGAACTGCTGCCATGGCAGGTCGCCGAACGCCTCGCCGATCCGGCCCTACGCGCCGCGGCCTGACCCGCCAGACCGGCGAGCCGCGCATGCCGGGTGCGGCCGACCCGACTTGCCCGTTCCCCAATCTCGAAGAGTTTGTGCTGCACGGCGGTGGACAGATCTCGGTGGGCGAAATCGGTCCGATCCAATGCGCCGCCGTTGCCAGCGATGACCACAACATGCTCGCGGCATTGCAACGGCGCAAGGCCGAAACGCTGATGCAACTGCTGCAGCGCCTCGACGCCGCATTACTGCGCGCTCTGGAATACGACGAGTTCACCGACGAAATCAATGGCTGAACCCAGGCCGACCGCTTTCGTCAATGTGCCATCGGCGGACGCTTACAATCTCTCCGCGCATCCCAGCGTACAAGTCCTCAAGTGTTAGAATTCCGAGCCGTCCTGTTTGTTCGAGCTCGTAGTGGCGTCGACCCGGCCTCGGGCTGGTCGGATCATTGGTTTGGGTCCGGGACATGGGTGACCGGACGTCGGACTTCGCGCTACTTAGAAGCGGGAGGGGCGTCGGGTACACGGGCGAATAGCAGAGCTTGATCGGGACGAGCGGTCAGCGTCCTACGGCCAGCTTCACGTTGGGCGACTTCAAACTGATCGCTCAGGCTTCGAGCAGTTTCCAAGGCTGCGCTGCCTAGCTAGCTTGCCGGCCGGCCGGCTGCCACGACGCACGCCATTGGCCGTGGCGCTCATCCGGCCTTCCGTGTGCGGCACAGGTTCAGTGCCACGTCCTCGATCATGTCTTCCTGCCCCCCGACCGTCTTCATGCGACCGAGCTCCACGAGGATGTCGGCCGACGGCACGCCGTACTTGGCCGACGCACGCTTGGCGAACAGCAGGAACG
>CAYMVA010000060.1:0-3388 GCA_964393745.1 uncultured Enterobacteriaceae bacterium
GCAGTGAAATCGAGTGCGTTTCCGCATTTGCGCGGCTGGAGCGGGAGGGCGCAATGACCGCGGAGATGGTATCCGAAGCCGTCGCCCGGCTCAGGAGCCTGGGGGCTGCCTGGCATGAAGTGCAGCCCACGCAAGCATTGAGGGACACGGCGGTGCGCCTGTTGCGCGTGCATCCCCTGCGCAGCGCCGATTCGGTGCAGCTCGCAGCGGCGGTGATTGCCGCAGATCGCGAGCCCGCGGCCCTTGAAATCGTTTCCCTGGATGTGCGGCTCGCGTCCGCCGCCCGGCGCGAGGGCTTCACCGTGCGCAGCTCCGACGCCGGATAGCGATCACGCTTCAGCAGATACGCGTGATGAAACTCGCGGCGTAACCGGGTGCTGAAATCGGGCTCTGACCCCGATTTTCGCGGCTAGAATCGGCCATCGCACCGCGCACCAAATCCAGCCAGCAATGGCTGCGCCGCCACGTCACTGACCCGTACGTGCGCAAGGCGCAGGCGGCGGGCTATCGCTCGCGCGCGGCGTTCAAGCTGCTCGAGATCGACGCTCGCGACAAGTTGCTGCGGCGGGGCGCGAGGGTCGTCGACCTGGGTGCCGCGCCCGGGGGCTGGTCGCAGGTCGCCGCAGCCAAGGTGAAGCCCGGGGGAGCGGTGATCGCCGTGGATCTGCTCGAGTTCGCGCCCATTCCGGGCGTCACGGCGCTGCACGGGGATTTCCGCGAGCCAGCGGTACGCGCTGCGATCGTGGAGGCGCTCGGCGGCGCCACGGCTGACCTGGTGCTCTCCGACATGTCGCCCAACATCTCGGGCATCGCCTCGGCCGACCAGGCGCGCGCAGCGGAGCTCGCCGAGGCGGCGCTCGAATTCTGCTGCGCGCAACTTGCGCCCGGCGGCGCGTTTCTGCTCAAGATGTTCCAGGGCGAGGCGTTTGCCGAGGTGCACAAGGCCCTAAAAGCGGCGTTTCGCGAGGTGCTGGTAAGAAAGCCCGCCGCCTCTCGGGGGGAATCGCGCGAAACCTACCTGTTGGCGCGAGGATTACGCGGGCGGTAGAGGCAAAAGTGTAAAGCGTGACTTTACACTTGCCGCCGCTGCGGTCATGCGGCTGTACTTATGCTGCGTTTTCGACCACGCGGTTAGAGTGCGCCGTCACTTTGCGTCCTGCAACTTGACCCCACGACCCGCGCGCAAGCTCTGGCGTGCTTGCTCGATCCGCTGCAAGAAGCGCGGATCGTTCTCAAGTCGATAATCGAACCAGTCATCGTCCGATTTGAACCCGATAAGCAGCCCGGCGGGTTTGCCGTGGCGCGTGATAACGACGTCCTGCGTTTCGGCTTCCCGCAGGAAGCGAGACAGGTCGTCCTTTACCTCGGACAAAGGGACTTCTTTCATTTGCGATTTTCGAACTGTGCGAGCCATGTACTTGCCTCCGATTTGGCCACGATCTGGTTGACGGGCACGAGCGAGCGCGCGAAGCGACGCTGGTCAAGTGTCGCTGTCCACTGCGCTTAGCCGATCGGCTTGTTGTACTCGGCGCGCGAACCGCGCCCGAACGCCGTCGGAAGTTTCGACGTCATCTGCATGTTAGCGCTCAATTGCCCGCGCCCCTGTCCTGCGCCGCGTTGACAGATATGCATAACGTGCATATATTGTCGGTGGGTCCGCCGAAGCGGTGAAACTATGAAAAAGGTGTATGACTTCTCGAAAGGCAAGCGTGGCGCCGTGATCCCCACCACAGGGAAGACGCGCATCACCATCTACATGGACGACGCAATCCTCAGCCGATTCAAGGCCCGATCGGAGAAGACCGGCAAGGGCTATCAGACTCTGATCAATGAGGCTCTGAAGGCCTACCTGGGCCTCGCGGAGCAACCCGTAACGCAGGAGCTGGTGCGCAAGATCGTGCGTGAAGAGCTCGCGGCACACGGTTGAGCGCTAACCTCGCGCCGCACACGGATGCGTAAGTCTTTGAATCGTAGCCGGTATAGGGCGACCGTCGCGCTGACGGCTGACCGCTGACGACCCGACGCGGGCGGCGATAAGCGCGCCAGGGAAGTAGCGAACGCGTCCGAGTGCCGCCCCGCTTGCATCGCCGGGGAAGTCCCTATAGTGACGTTACAGTTGCCGCCGCTGCGCTCCGGCGACTGAATTTGGCCGGCGCGACGCCTGTTCGTGCCCAGACTTCCGCAATTAAGGGCTCATTTTGATTGCCTTATAGAGTTAGTCCGCCTAACATATTAGGCGTTATCGAACTTACCGCCTATTATTATGAGCATCAGGAAACTTCTACCTAACGAGGCTGCCGAGCGCGTCAAAGAGCTTGGTTACCGGGTACGGCTAGCCAGGACCCGCCGTGGCGTGTCGAGTGCCGAACTCGCTGCCAAGGCCGGCATCAACCGCAACACGCTCAGCGCGCTCGAACTCGGCAAGCCCGGTGTCGCAATCGGGGCCTACGTCACGGTGCTGTGGGCGCTCGGGCTCGACAAGACGCTGGCGGGCGTCGCCCAACCTGACGCCGACATCCACGGCAAGACGCTGGAGGCCGCGCGCCGGCCTGCGCGCGTTCGCAAGTCGCAGAAGTCGAAGAACGAATATGACTTCTGAGCGGCAGGCGTTCATATTTGTGCAGCTGCCTGGCACCCTGAACACCGTGCCGGCAGCACTCTTGAAGGTCGAAAAACTCCGTGATGGAACGTTCATCGGCCGCTTCCGGTACGGCGACCGCTACCTGGAGCGCAAGGACGCGGTCGAGTTCGATCCATTCCAGCTGCCGCTTGGCGACGCGGTGCGCGAGTTCACCAGGCTGAAAGGCATTCCCGGCGCGGTGCGCGATGCCGGACCCGATGCCTGGGGCCGGCGCGTAATCGAACACAAGCTGCAACGTGGTCCCGCCGACCTGGAGGAAATCGATTACCTGTTGCGGGGGCCGCAGGATGGGGCCGGCTATCTGAGCTTCGGCGCCACGGTGGAACCTTCGGCGTCGAAGCGCCGATACAACCGCACGCACCAACTTGCGGAACTGGTCGCGGCGGCGGGGGCGATCGAAGACGGGATACGGATTCCCGAGCATATTCTCGAGCAGCTCGAGCCCGGCACGTCCATGGGCGGTGCGAGGCCGAAGGCCACGATCGAGGACGGCCACCGCCTGTGGGTGGGCAAGTTCCCGGAAAAAACGGATCGCTGCAATTTCCAGAGAATCGAGTTCGCCACCCTTGAGCTTGCGCGTCGCTGCGGCATCGGTGTCTGCAATTCACGCCTCGAGTCCATTGGCGGACAGGATGTGCTCATGGTGGAGCGTTTCGATCGCGAATACTCCGAGGGCGATTATCTCCGTTTCGGCCTCGTCAGCGCGCTCACCATGCTCGACTGCGACGAGAACTACTTGGAGCGGGA
>CAYMVA010000061.1:0-11601 GCA_964393745.1 uncultured Enterobacteriaceae bacterium
TCCACGACACGCTCCAGCCAGCGCGCCGTCCTTGCGGGCAGGGCGGTCAGCAGCACGTCGAGACGCACATGCTGGTTGCGGTACAGGATCCAGGGCGCGGCGATAAAGGTCGCGAACGGCAGGGTGTATTCCGAAACCTCCAGCACCCAGGGCAGGGCGCCGGAGGTGAGATTGCGGATCAACACGTCGGCGGTGACCAGCAGCGCCATCGCGCCGAGCGCGAGCGCGGCGAGCGCGCCGCAAGCCGCCATCAGGCCGGACCAGGCGCGGTTCATCGCAGCCACGAAAGAAAAAGGGGCCCGCAGGCCCCTTCAGCGACTCTCACCGCGCTACCTGCGCGTGAACAGCTTCTGCATCGCCGGGCCGTGCTGCGGGCTCGCCTTGATGACACCCGCCCAGCCGGTCTCGTAAGCCTGCGCCACGTACGCCTTCGCAGTGGACGCATCGAAGCTGATCGTCTTGATGCCGGCGGCGGCCTGGCGCTTGATCTCCTCCTGCGCATAGGCTTTCCAGAAGTCGTTGCGGCCCTCCAGGTTCAGCGCCTGCTGCTGCAGGAACTCGCGCTGCTTCGCGCTGAGCGCTTGCCACTTCTTCAAGTTGATGAGCAGCGACACCTCGGCGTCGTAGAAGCCCGGGTCGACGCGGTACTTGGTCTTCTCCTGCCAGTTGAAGTCGAAGATGCCGCCCACCGGCCAGCCGTAGCCGTCCACCACGCCGCGCTCGAGCGCCGTGTACACCTCCGCCGGCGCGGTCTGCATCAGAGTCGCGCCCATGGCGCCGAAGAAGTCGCGGTAAACCGGCGTGATGCGGATCTTGAGTCCCTTCAGGTCCGGTCTGGCGATCTCCTTGTTGAGATACAGGTGAAACGGCTGGTGCTCGACCACGCGCGCCAGGTACTGAATGCCGCCCTTCTCGTTCCATACCTTGTTGATGTAGGCGAGCGCCCCGTTCTTGCGCTGCTCCGCGACCGGCATCTGCGTGAGCTTGAGCGCATCCGACTCGGGAAACACGTTGGTGTAGAAGGCGCCGGTGCTCAATGCCATGTCCACCACGCCCGATTGCAGGGATTTGCCGACCTCGAAAGTCGGGATCGCCTTCGGCCCGCCGATGAAATTGAGCTGCAGCGAACCCTTGCCCTCGGCGTTCAGGCGCTCGATCCAGTTCTCGAGCCGCTTGACGTAGATGCTGTTCTCGGGAAAGGCGCTGACGATGCGCAACGTGGTTTCCTGCGCGGCGGCGAGCGCCGGCGCAAGCAAGGCGAGGGCAAAAATCCAGGTCGATTTCCTCATGCGGTCCTCCTCGGATTGATAGAGCGAATCTTAAATCATCGCCGGGCGCCGGGCGGGTAATATCGTGCCCTTGCCACGCCTGCGACACCTGTTTTCGCTGCTCCCGCTCATGCTTGCTGCCACCTCCCACGCTTTCGACCTGCAGGGCCACCGCGGCGCCCGTGGGCTCGCGCCCGAGAACACGCTGCCCGCGTTCGCGGCGGCGCTCACCTTGGGCGTGACCACGCTCGAGCTCGATGTCGGGGTGACACGCGACGGCGTGGTGGTGGTGCATCACGACCCGACCCTGAATCCCGACATCACGCGCGGTCCGGACGGCAAGTGGCTCGAGGGGCGCGGGCTGGCGATCCGCGAGCTCGAATTCGACGAGCTCGCGCGCTACGACGTCGGCCGCCTTAAGCCCGGCACCGAGTACGCCAAGCGCTATCCGGCGCAAAAGCCCGCAGACGGCACGCGCATCCCGCGGCTGGTAGACCTGTTTGCGTTGGTGCACAAGTCGGGCAACGCTGCGGTGCGCTTCAACATCGAGACCAAGGTCTCGCCGCTGCAGCCGGCGCAGACGCTCGCCCCGGAGCCGTTCGCGCGCGCGCTGCTCGCCGCGATCCGCAAGGCGGGCATGGAAGGGCGCGTCACCATCCAGTCGTTCGACTGGCGCACGCTCGCGCTGGTGCAAAGGGAGGCGCCTGCGATTCCCACGGTCTACCTCAGCGCGCGGCAAAGTTGGACCGACAACATCCTCGCCGATGCGCCTGGCGGCTCGCCATGGACTGCGGGGCAGCAGTTTCGCGATCACGGCTCGGTGCCGAAGATGGTGCACGCGGCCGGCGCGCGCATCTGGTCGCCCTACTACGGCGAGCTGGATGCGGCGCACCTGGCGGAAGCCCGCGCGCTCGGTCTCGCAGTCGTCGTCTGGACGGTCAACGAGCCGGAGCACATCCGCCGCATGCTCGACCTGGGCGTGGACGGCATCATCAGCGACCGGCCGGACCTGGTGCGCGCCGAAATGGCCGCGCGCGGCATGCCGCTGCCCAAGCCGACCCCCGTCGCTCCCTAGAAAATCGGGGACAGACCCCGGTTTTCTCGCCCGGGGTCTGTCCCCGATTTTCCAAGGTAAGCCTCGACCACGGCCGGGTCCTTCAGCACCTCGGCCGGCGCGCCCTCGGCGATCGACACCCCGTGGTCGAGCACCAGCAGGCGATCGGCCAGGTCGGCGACCATCTGCATGTCGTGTTCGACCCAGAGCAGCGCGATCTGCGTCTCGTGGCGGATCCTTAGGATGTGGCGCGCCAGGTCCTCGCGTTCCTCGCGGTTCAGGCCGGCCGAGGGCTCATCGAGCAGCAGCAGCTTGGGCTGCATGGCGAGCGCGCGCGCGAAGCCGACTATTTTCTGCAGACCGAAGGGCAGCGATCCGACCGGCTGGTGGCGCCAGCGCTCCAGTTCCACGAACTCGATCACCTCCTCGACCGCGCGGCGGTGCTCGATTTCCGCCGCGCGCACCCGCGGCAGGTACAGGCCTTCGGCGAGCAGCCCGGTGCCGAGCTGCGCGTGGCGCGCGACCAGCAGGTTCTCGAGCACCGACATGCCCGGCGTGAGCTCGCCATGCTGGAAAGTGCGCGCCACGCCCAGCCGCGCGATGCGATGCGGGCGCTGGCGCGTGATCTCGCTGCCATCGAACAGGATGCGGCCGCTAGCGGGACGGTAAATGCCGCAAATGCAGTTGAGCACCGAGGTCTTGCCAGCGCCGTTGGGGCCGATCAGCGCGAGCAGCTCGCCGCGGTGCGCTTCCAGGGAGACGCCTTCGAGCACCTTCAGGCCGCCGAAGGCGAGCGCGAGGTTCTCTGCGCGGAGCAGCGCCTCTTCAGCCATACCAGCGCCGGCTCCTGCGGTATTGCTTCACCTCGCGGTAGCTGCGGCGCCGCTCGCCGCTGCCTGCTCCGAGGTAGAACTCGCGGATGTCGGCGTGCTTCCGCAGCCGCTCGGCGGTGCCGTCGAGCACGATGCGGCCGCTTTCCATGACGTAGCCGTAATCGGCGACTTCGAGCGCCACCTGCGCGTTCTGCTCGACCAGCAGGATGGTGGTTCCGGCCTCGCGGCGCACCGCCTGGAGCCTCGCCATGAGGTCCTCGACCACGCGCGGCGCCAGCCCCTGCGAGAGCTCGTCCACCAGCAGCAGCTGCGGCGCGCAGGCGAGTGCGCTGCCGATGGCGAGCATCTGGCGCTCGCCGCCCGAGAGGTAGCCGGCCTCGCGCGAACGCAGCGGCGCGAGCGCAGGGAACAGGCTGTACACCATTTCGGCGAGGCGCCGCCGGTCGCTGCCGCGCCGCGCCACCACCGCCTCGAGATTCTCGGACACGGTGAGGTTTTCGAACACCTTGCTGCGCTCTGGCACGAGCGCGATGCCGAGCGCCGTGATGCGGTGCGGGGCGCGGTTCTCGATGCGCTCGCCGCGGTAGCGGATCGCGCCGTCGGACACCCGGGCGTCATCCAGGCCGAGGAAACCGGATACCGCGCGCAGCGTGGTGGTTTTCCCTGCGCCGTTGGTGCCGAGCAGCGCGACGATGGCGCCCTCGGGCACCTCCAGCGATATGCCCTGCACCGCGGTGATCACGTGGTGGTACACCACTTCCAGCTTCTCAATCCTGAGCAGCGGCTCTGTCATTTGCCGACCGGCTTGTGCCTGAAAGGCCAGAGCAGGAACCAGTTCTGCGCCCGGCGCCAGATCCCGACCAGGCCCTGCGGCTCGAACACGAGGAACAGGATCATCACCAGCCCGAACGCCGCGTAGTTCACTGCGAAGACAAGTGCGGCGATTCTTTCGGCGAGACCCAGCGCGCCCATCGCCGCCTCGATGGCGTAGGGAAACAGCACCACGAACACGGCGCCGAGCAGCGCGCCCAGGATCGAGCCCATGCCGCCGATGATCACCATCGCCACGTACTGGATGGTGAGGAACAGCGAAAACGCCTCCGCCGAGACGAAGCCGCGGTAGTAAGCAAACAGGCAGCCGGCGAGCGAGGTCAGGGCGGAGGAGACCACGAACGCGGCGAGCTTGGCGCGCGGCACGTCGATCCCGAGCGCCTCGGCAACCGCCTCGCGCCCGTGAATCGCGCGCCAGGCGCGCCCGGTGCGAGAGCGCAGCAAGTTGAGGCTGAAGAGCACCGTCGCGGCGGCGGCGGCGAGCAGCACGAAGTACCACGCCCGCGCGTCGGTAAGCGTCCAGTCGCCGATGCGCGGCGGGTCGATTAGCACGCCGGTGGAGAAGCCGCGCTTGGTCTCGTATTCGCCGCCCGCGTAGATGACGATGAAGTGCAGCGCCAGCGTGGAAACCGCGAGATACAGCCCGCGCAGGCGCAGGCTCGGCAGGCCGAACACGATCCCGAGCACCGCCCCGATCAGGGCGGAGGCGGGCAGCGCGACCCAGAATGGGGCATTGAATTCCTTGAACAGGATCCCGGCGGTGAAGGCGCCGGCGGCGAGCAGGCCCGCGTGGCCGAGCGAGATCTGCCCCGCGTAGCCCGTGAGCAGCATCAAGGCGACCGCGCCGATCGAGGCGAGCAGCACCTGGTTGGCGAGATCGAGCAGGAACACGCCGGCGAGGAACGGATACGCGACCAGCGCGAGCGCGAAGATCGCGGCGCTCGCGCGCTTGGTGCTGGTGTCGAGCAGCGCCGAGTCGCCGGCGTAGTCGGTGCGGAAGTAGCCGCTCGCGCGCGGAACGTTCATACCCGGTCCAGTTCTTCCTTCGAGCCGAAGAACCCCCACGGCCGCAGCACCAGCATCGCGAGCAGCACCACGAAAGGCACCACGTCCGAGAGCAGGGGATCCACATAATGGATGAGGAGCACTTCGGCGGCGGCGATCAGCAGCGAGCCGAGCAGGGCGCCGACCAGGCTGTCCAGCCCGCCCACCAGCGCCGCGGGAAACGCCTTCAGCCCGATCGTCACCAGCGTTGCCTCGAGCCCGGAATCGCAGGCGATCAGCATGCCGGCCATGCCGCCGGTGAATGTGGCGAGGCCCCAGGCGAGCGCGTAGATGCCGTGCAGCCCAATACCGCGCTGCGCTGCGAGCAGCGGGTTCTGGCCCGCGGCGCGCATGCGGATTCCCCAGCGCGTGGCGCGCAGGAACGCGAAGATGCCGGCGTAGGCGGCGAGCGTGGCGAGGACCAGAGTGAGCCCGGCGGCTGAGATGCGCGCCGAATCGCCCACCGCGATGGAAGCGTTAGCCCAGCCCAGTTCCCTGAGAGGGTGCTGGGTCTGCGTGCCGAAAGCGAGGATCATCGCGCCGCGCAGCAGCACGCCGAGCGCGATGGTCGCGAGCACCGCTGCGAGTACCGATTCGCCGGTCATGCGCCACATGAGCGCGCCATAGACGAGCACGCCCACCAGCAGCGCCAGCACTGCGGAGGCCGCGATCGCCGCCAGCGGATTGCCGGAAAACAGCGACGCGGTGGCGTACAGGCCGTACGCCGAGAGCATCATCAACTCGCCGTGAGCCAGCGACAGCACCCGGCTCACGCGGTAAATCAGCACATAGCCGCAGCAGATCAGCGCATAGATCGAGGCGAGGACGAGGATGTTGACCGCGAGCTGCACCTCGCTTTGACTACTGCTTGACCTCGATCGCCTGCCAGTCCTGCACCCGCGCGACCGCGTTCTTCGACGGGTCCCAGCGCCAGACGCGGTAATACTGCCGGGTGCGGAAGTGGTTGTCCTTGGTCCACTCCAGCGGCCCGCCGCGCAGGCCCTTCAGGTCCACCTTGAGGTTGTTCATCGCCGCGAGCGCCTTCTGCGGCGTCGGCGGCCAGGGCGTGTTCTTCAGCACCTGCTCGATCACCATGCCGGCGATGAAGCCCTCGGTGAGGTAGCTGACCGGGTATTTCAGGTTGGCGCGGTGCGTGATGGCGCGGATCTCGGCGTGCACCGGCAGGTTGTCCTCGAAGAAGGCGTTGGTGCCGAGCACGTAGAACTCGCCGTCCCGGATGCGCGCCAGCTCGTCCTCGGCGTTGAGGTGCGCCCAGGTGATGTAGCGCCCTTTCCAGCCCAGGCGCCGCATCGCCTCGAAGGTGCGCACTTGCGACACCCACGGCGACCACGAGAACACCCAGTTCGGGTTGGCGTCCTTGAGCTTCGTGGCGAACGGCATGTAATCAGGCGTCGGCGGCGGCGAGATCTGCTTTTCCACCGGCGTCATGCCGAGAGTCTTGGAGAGTCCCTCCGCGTAATCGATCTCGGCGCGCGCGATCGGGATCGCCATCGCCGCGAAGCCGATGCGCACCGGCTCCTTCGCCTGCCCCTTGATGAAGCCGAGCGCGGCCTGCGAATCGAGCGTGGCGCCAAATGCGGTGGAGCAGAACTGCAGCGGGTCGGCCGGCGGGAAGGTGTCCTTGGGGCAGACTGCGCCGCCGTAGTAAAGCGGCACCCCGGCGCGCTTGGCCTCGGACACCATCGGCGCGAAGGTCGATGAGAGGCTCGCGTTGACGAGGATCAGCACTTTGTCCTGCGCGATCAGCTTTTTCGCGTTGGCCGCGCCCTTGGAGGGCTCGGCGCTGTCGTCGGCGACGATGACTTTTACCTGTCGGCCGTTGATGCCGCCCTTGCTGTTGACGTGCTCGAGGTAGGCCCTCATCGCCTCCACGGTCGGCGCGTAGGTCCCGGCCGCGGGGCCGGTCATGGCCGCGGAAACGCCGATCACGTAGGCGTCTTGCGCAGCCGCGGGTAGGGCAAACGCCGCCAGCGCGGCGGCCAACAGGGTCTTCTTCATGCTCTCCTCCTTGGTCAGGTATGCAACGCGTCGCCGACACCGTCGGCGACCAGGCGTTCCTCGCGGTCATCGTACATGGATTCGACCAATTCCCTGAAGCGCTCGATCATCAACGAGCGCTTCAGCTTCCGGGTCGGCGTCACCGGCTCGCCTTCCTCCTCCGGGTCGAGCGCCTTGGGCAGGATGCGAAACGCTTTTACCTGCTCTACGCGAGCGAGGTCCGCGTTCGCGCGCTCGACCGCGGCGGCGATCAGCTGCGTCACCTGCGGGTTGAGCGCAAGGCTGGTGAAGCCGGTGTAGGAAATGCTGCGGCTGCGCGCCCAGTCAGATACGGTGTCGTAGTCGATCTCCACCAGTGCGGTCACGTACTTGCGGCCGTGCCCGATCACCATCGCCTCGGCGACATACGGGCTCGCGCGCAACAGGTTCTCGATCGCCGAGGGCGAGAGCGTCTTGCCGCCCGTGGTGACGATGAAGTCGCGCGCCCGGTCCACCAGCCGCAGCACGCCGTCCTTCAGCTCGCCGACATCCCCGGTGCGCAGCCAGCCGTCCGCGCCGAGCACTTCGCTGGTCGCCTCGGGGTTGCGCCAGTAGCCATCGAAGACATGCTCGCCGCGCACCAGGATCTCGTTTCCGGGGCCGAGCATTAATTCCCATCCCGCAGCCACCGTGCCGACGTTGCCCGGACGCGCGAACGGTCCCCGCTGCCCGGAGATGATCGCGCCTGCTTCCTCGGTCTGTCCGTAGATCTCGAGCAGGTTCACGCCCCAGATCTGCCACAGCGCCGCGGTTTCGGGCGGCAGCGGCGCGCCGCCGGACACCGCGAGCTCGAGCCGGTCGAGGCCGAGCTTGGCGAGCAGCGGCCGGAAAACGAGTGCGCGCGCGAGCGCGTAGGCAGGCGAAAAGCGCACGCGCCCTTCCCAGCGCGCGCGTGCGTGCCTGCGCCCTGCGCGCATCGCCAGGTCGTAGGCCGCGCGCTTCAGGCGCGAGGTGCTGCTTAGACCGACCATCACCTGGGCGGCGAATTTCTGCATGTAGCGCGGCACCGTGAAAAGAACGCTCGGCGCCACCTCGAAAAGCGTTTGCGGCAGATCCTCCAAGTCCTCGCCGAAATGCGGCACTAACTTGGTGAGGAGGGGCAGGGTGAGCGCGACATCACGGCCGAGCACGTGGCACAGCGGCAGATACACCACCGTGCGATGCGCGCGCTCGGAGAGCGCCGGATAGTGCTGGGCGAGGTTCCAGGCGGCGGCCAGGTGCCGGCCGTGCGACACCAGCGCGCCCTTGGGCTGGCCGGTGGTGCCCGAGGTATAGACGATGAACGCGGGCGCAGTGGGATCGATGGCGCGCGCCAGCGCCGCGAGCGATTCGGCGTCGCCCTCGCCGCCGAGCGCCATCAGCTCGTCGAAGCGGCGCAGCTTCGGATGTCGGTAGGCGAACATCGCCGAGTCGTCGATCACCACGATCCAGCGCAACTCCGGCAGCCGGTCGGCGAGCGGCAGGATGCGGTCTACGTACTCCTGGTCCTCGGCGATGAAGATCGCGGCGCCGCCGTCGCGCATCTGGTACTCGACCTCAGTGGCCGAAGCGGTCGGATAAATGCCGTAGCTGATCGCGCCCGCAGCCTGCGCGCCGAGATCGGCGAGCAGCCACTCCTCGCAGGGGTCGCCCATGATCGCGACGCGCTCGCCGGGCGCAAGGCCGAGCGCGCGCAGGCCGCGGGCGGCGCGCGCCACCTGCGCGGCGTAGTCGCGCCAGCTACGCTCGCGGTAGATGCCGAGGCGCTTGGCGCGGTAGGCGACGCCTTGCGGCTCGCTGCGTGCGCGCTCGGCAAGCAGTAACGGGGCGTTGCTGGCATTCAGCTCGCGGCTCATCCGGCGCACGATAGAATCACGGCGCCAGCCATGCAAGCACCGGAAAATCGGGGTCAGAGCCCGATTTCTCTAGGCACCGGGAAATCGGGCTCTGACCCCGATTTTCCCACCGACGGGCGCCCGCCGTTCCGCGCCGACCACATCGGCAGCTTGCTGCGTCCGAAGAAGCTCCGGCAGGCGTTCCGTAGCCATGCCGAGGGCAAGCTTGGGGACGTGGCGTTCCGCGCCGCGCAGGACGAGGCGATCCGGGAGGTGGTGAAGCTGCAGGAAGAATGCGGCTTGGAGGTAGTGACCGACGGCGAGTTCCGCCGCATCTCCTACTGGGAGAAGTTCGTGCGCCTGACGCGCGGCCTGGTGGTGAAGGAGGCGGTGTTCAAGTTCCACGACGAGCACGGCCACGAGTCCGACTTCACTGCCCCGTATGCCGAGGGCAAGGTGGGCCGCGGCGCGCCGATCACGCTGGACGAATTCGAGTTCGTGAAGAAGACCGCGCGCGGCATGCCCAAGATCACCATGCCGGCGCCCTCGACCATGCACCTGTACCGCTTTACCGATTTTGCAGAGCCGAAGGCCTATCGTGACCCGGCACAGTTCTTCGCCGACCTCGGCAAGGTGTACCAGGCCGAGATCGCGGATCTCGCGCGCACCGGCTGCCGCTACGTGCAACTGGATGAGGTCGCACTAGCCATGTTGTGCGATCCGGCGGCGCGCGCCAAGGTGAAGGCGGGAGGGCAGGATCCGGAGAAGCTGGTCGATCTGTACGTGGACGCGATCAACCAGGCGGTGAAGGGCAAGCCCGCCGGGATGATCGTCGGCATCCACATGTGCCGCGGCAACTACAAGGGCATGTACCTCTCCGAGGGCGGCTACGATTCGGTGGCGGAGAAGCTCTTCGGGCGCGCCGAGGTCAACCACTTCCTGCTCGAATTCGACTCGCCGCGCGCGGGCGATTTCGCGCCGCTGCGCTTCGTGCCGAAGACCAAAGGCGTGGTGCTCGGCCTGGTGTGCTCGAAAGTGCCGCAGCTCGAGCCGCTGGATGCGCTCAAGCGCCGCGCCGGCGAAGCGGCGAAATACGTGGACCCGGCGCGCCTCGCACTGAGCCCGCAGTGCGGCTTCGCCAGCACCATGGGCGGCAATCCGGTGACCGAGGCCGACGAGCGCGCCAAGCTCAAGCTTTGCGTCGAGGCCGCGCGCGCGATCTGGGGTTGAGACAAACTTGACGCCTAAGTCGTCATTTGTCATGATATTTGACGACGATGGCGACGAACGCTCCAACCCCGACGGTGGCCCCGGTCATCGAGCGGCTCCCCGATCTGGCGGCGTGGCTGGCGAAGAAATCGCATTTCCTCTTCGGCCCGCGCCAGACGGGCAAGACCTTCCTCGTGCGCCGCGCGCTGCCGCGCGCCCGGGTGTACGACCTGCTGGATAGCTCGGTCTTCCTCGCGCTGAGCCAGCGGCCCGGGCGGCTGGCGGAGGAGCTGGCGGCGAACGACCGGCTGGTGGTGATCGACGAGGTGCAGCGCCTGCCCGAGCTGCTGAACGAGGTTCATCGGCTCATCGAGGAGCGCGGCATCCGGTTCCTGCTCACCGGCTCGAGCGCGCGCAAGCTGCGGCGCGGCGGCGTGAACCTGCTCGGCGGCCGCGCCCGCACGCGCTACCTGCATCCGCTCAGCTGGCGCGAGCTGGGCGCGCATTTCGACCTGGGTCGCGCGCTCAAGCGCGGCTTGCTGCCGTCGATCTATTTCTCAGACGACCCCAAGGCCGATCTCGACGCCTATACCGGGACCTACCTGCAGCAGGAGATCGTGGCCGAGGGCGCGACGCGCAACGCCCCCGCGTTCAGCCGCTTCCTGCGCGTGGCGGCGCTGTGCAACGCGACGCTGGTCAATTTCACCGCAATCGCGAGCGATGCGCAGGTGCCGCGCACCACGGTATACGAGTATTTCGACATCCTGAGAGAGACCCTGCTGCTGCACGAAGTCCCCGCCTGGAAGGCCTCGATCAAGCGCAAGCCGCTGGTTTCGTCCAAGTACTACTTCTTCGATATCGGGGTGGCGTCGGCATTGCAAGGGCGTCTTGTCAGGCGCGGGACGCCGGAGTTCGGCATGGCGTTCGAGACCTGGCTGCTGCATGAGCTCGTCTGCCACCGCGATTACGTATCCGGCGAGCCGATCCGCTACTGGCGCTCCACCTCGGGCTTCGAGGTGGATTTCATCCTCGGGGACCACACCGCGATCGAGGTGAAGGGCAAGGAGAACGTCTCGGCGCGGGACCTGAAGTCGCTGCGCGCTCTTGCCGAGGAGAAGAAGCTCAAGCGCTACCTGTGCGTGAGTCTCGAGCCGCGCCGCCGCGAGATCGACAACATCAGCGTCCTGCCGTACGGGCAGTTTCTCGAGGCGCTCTGGAACGGTGAGTATTCGGGCGGCTAGGGCCGCCAGCCCCAGGGCGGCAAAGTGTAAAGCGTGACTTTACAGTCGGCGCCTGCAGCGGCGCCCGGCGCCGCCTGAAGGCAAACGGGCGGGCACTAGCCGCCTCGCGAAGCGCCGCACGGACTCACGCAACTGCTCCTGTTCCGGGTTGAACCTGACGTTCATCGGCGCAGCATAGCGAGCTCTCGGCGCATCGGTGATAGCCTTGCGCGCGATGGCGTCCCGACCCAGCGCGCTCCGGCGGGAGCG
>CAYMVA010000062.1:0-12944 GCA_964393745.1 uncultured Enterobacteriaceae bacterium
GCGAGCACGCCCTGCTGCTGCAGGATCGAGACCAGCAGGCGCGGCGCGACACCCTTGTAGCCCACGATCTCCACGTGCCCCGCCGCGACCTGGACGTTGGCGAGGCGCGGGTACCCGTCGATGATCGGCTGGTACTGCTCCGCGAGGCTGAAAATGTAGTCGCTCTCCAGGCAGGCGCCCGCCGCGTCGCGACGGCGGCAGGTATCGCGCTCATCAGTGACCACCTTCACGTAGCGCTGCACCGAGGGGATCAGCGGACCGGGGCGGCGGATGAAATCGGAAGAGGCGGTGATCTCGTACCAGTTGTCGCCGGTGACGGCCCAGCAGGTGAGCGGCACCGTGCCCAGGCTCGCCCAGTGCAGAGTGCGATAGCCGCAGGGGCTCGCGACCGCGATGCCCGAGATTGGCGCCGAGACCGTCACCAGGTTCACGTTCACCTCGTCGCGCTCCCACTCCGTGCGGTGCTCGCCTTCCATCGCCTTCCTCGCCACCAGCCCGCCCATGCTGTGGCCGATGACGGTAATGTCGCGCTTGCGCATTCTCGCCGCCAGCGCCCCGACTGCAGCGGCCAGCTGCGCGGAGCTGCGCACCAGGCTGGCCCGGTCGTCATAGTTGAAGCAGACCGCCTGCTGGCCGTGGAACGCGTAGAGCTGCGCGAGCGACCGGAACCGCCCTGCCGACCCATTGCAACCGTGCACCAGTACGGTCACTGGCTTCGACGAGTCGAGGGAGAAGGCCTGGTCCGGCGCATCGGTGCAGGGGCCCAACTGTGGGAGCCGGACGGTGATGTCGGGAGCGGGGAGCCGGCCGGCCTCCAGGGGCGTGGGGTCAAGATCCGGCGGTTGCAGGAGGGCGCAACCGGAAAGCAGGCACGCAAGGAGCGCCGCGCAACAGCCGGCACGCGCGTCAGGCACGCTTCGCCACACGGGAACTCTCCTCTCGCCTCACTTCGAAAGCTTCCGGCCGCGCCGTCAGCTGCATTCTTTCGCGGACAAGGCCGAGCAGTCGCTCGCAATCCACATGTCCAAGAGCGTGGTTAGACATAGCTTTCATCGGAAGCGCACCGAGTATGACGCCGCGAGCATACAGCGCTCTAACCTGAGGCGAATCCAATCCACGGTCGATGATCATGCGATCCAACGTGCGAGCTCAACGGCGCGCCGCTTGCGGCGCGTCCGCTCTTGGAGCGAAAGGTTAGACCGCATTCTCTTGGGTCGCCTTACGCACCCGCCTGGAAAGTGGACACCAGTATCTTCCAACCGGCATCGGTCTTTATGACGTTGTAAGAGTGCCGCCAAGCTCGCTCAATCGAGTCGTCTTCTCGGCACAACTGCCAACTGACCGAAACGAGGGCGCTACGAGTGCCTAAGGGAAGTGCGTCGACGTCCTTAGTCCTGGACTTTTTCACTCCGCCCTTTCTGAACAGTTCCAACCGCGGGCGGTGGAACGCACTGATGTCCTCGGCGACACGAAACACCGACGCGGACCCGTCAGCGCTTACGAAGATACACGGGAGATGAAAGAAGACGTTCAGGCTGTCAACGTCCCCCGTCTCACGCATCACCTTCTCCCAACCGACCCGGTACTGCTCGACTAGATTCTGTAGCTCTTCCATCGGCCCTCCTTGACGCCGGCTCCTATGCGGTCTAACTAGATATAGTCCGCAGAAATCGCTGCATAAACATTGCCTCGTTGTCCGACATTTCCGCTGAAAAGCCTTTCCCCATCCATCCTTAGAGTCGAATTAACGAACCGAGTAATACCGCAGTTGTAAGGATTGACGGCGGCAGTCGCAACGGTACGCCGCGGCGAGGCGCAGAGCAATCCGATCAGATGGGTGGAAGTAGGAGCGGAGGCTCATGCATGTGGGCAGGCCACCCGGCGGCGCCGTCGAGGAAGATCGGGGACAGACCCCAAGCGAGAAAACCGGGGTCTGTCCCCACATCGGCGGCGGGGCCGGGCGGCGCTGCCACCTCGCGCCAGGAAGTACTGCCGCCTCGACCTAAATAGCGAATTCGATGAGGAACGGGCCACGGCGGGCGAGGGCGGCGCGGAAGGCATCGGCGAAGGCTTCCAGCGTCTCGACGCGCGTCGCTTCCACTCCCATGCCCTCGGCGAGCTTGGTCCAGCGGATCTCGGGCCGCGCCAGGTCGAAGAGCTCGTTTGACGCCGGGCCGGGCTTGGCGCCCACCGCGGCAAGCTCGCCCTGCAGGATGGCATAGCGGCGGTTGGCGAAGACGACGTTCACCACATCCAGCTTCTCGCGCGCCTGCGTCCAGAGCGACTGCAGCGAGTACATGCCGGCGCCGTCGGCTTGCAGGCAGATCACTTTGCGGTCCGGGCAGGCCACAGCGGCGCCGGTGGCGCAGGGAAACGCGTGGCCGATCGCGCCGCCAGTGAGCTGCAACCAGTCGTGCGGCGCCGCGTTCCAGGTGAGCGGGAACAGCGCGCGCCCCGAAGTGACCGCATCCTCCGACACGATCGCGTTCTCGGGCATGAGCGCAGCGAGCGTGTGGCCGAACGCTTCGGGTTTAAACGGGCCGCGCTGCGGTTGCGGCCGCGCACCCAACTCCGGCAGCGGCACCTCGCGCGGCGCGCCCAGCTCGTCGGCCAGCGCTTCGAGCGCGCCTGCGATGTCTTGCTCCACGCGCGCCAGCCCATGCACCTCGCAATCCTCCGGCCAGAGCGTGCTCGGCTTGCCGGGGTAGGCGAAAAAGCCCACCGGCGCCTTCGCTCCCGCGAGCACCAGGTGTTTGCAATCTCCAAGCAGCTTGAGCGCGAGATCCACCACGTAGGGAATGCGATCCACCGGCACGCGGCCGCGGCCGCGCGCCATGCGCGGCACTTGCGTCGGCACGCGCAACTTCGCGCCGCTCACATGCGCGACGCGCTGCGCAGCGCGCAAGCCCGCTTCCGTGAGCGCTGCGCCCGACAGAAGAATCATCGAGGGCTGGCCCGAGCGCAGCGCGCGCGCCACATCGCGCACGACCTCCGGCGCCACCGTGGAGCGCGCTGGAACCGGCAGCGCCGCCGCCGGCTGTGCGCCTTCGTCCCATGCGCAGTCTGCCGGCAGCACCAGTGTCGCGACGCCGCCCGGCGGCGTGCGCGCCGCCTGCACCGCCGCGGCCGCATCCGCGCCGACGTTGCGCGCCGCGCTCGTGGTGCGCACCCAGTGCGAGACGCTGCGCGCGAGGCTTTCGGTATCGGCGGTGAGCGGCGCGTCGTGCGGCCGGTGATAGGTGGCCTGATCGCCCACGATGTTGACGATCGGCGTGTAGCCGCGGCGCGCGTTGTGCAGGTTGGCGATCGCGTTGCCTAGCCCCGGGCCGCAGTGAAACAACGTCGCCGCCGGCTTGCCCGCCATGCGTCCGTAGCCGTCGGCGCAGCCCGCCGCCACGGTCTCCGCGAGGCCAAGCACGCAGCGCAGGCCGGCGACGCGGTCGAGCGCGGCGACGAAATGCATTTCCGAAGTGCCGGGGTTGGCGAAGCAAGTGTCGACGCCGGATGCGGCGAGCGTGCGCGCCAGGCTCTCTGCACCGTTCATGGCGCGGCGATGCTAGCATGCGCGCCAGGAAGGAAATCCCCATGGCTGCGAATCAGGACGCGAAAAACCTCGCGCTGTTCTGCGACTTCGAGAACATCGCGCTCGGCGTGCGCGAAGCGAAGTACGCGCAGTTCGACATCGGCAAGGTGCTCGAGCGGCTGCTGCTGAAGGGCTCGATCGTGGTGAAGAAGGCCTACTGCGACTGGGACCGCTACAAGGAATTCAAGGCGACCATGCACGCCGCGGCCTTCGAGCTGATCGAGATTCCGCACCTGCGCCAATCGGGCAAGAACTCGGCCGACATCCGCATGGTGGTGGACGCGCTGGACCTGTGCTACACCAAGTCGCACGTCGACACCTTCGTCATCATCAGCGGCGATTCGGACTTCTCGCCGCTGGTGTCGAAACTGCGCGAGAACGCCAAGGACGTGATCGGCATCGGGGTGAAGAATTCCTCCAGCGATCTGCTGATCGCCAACTGCGACGAGTTCATCTATTACGACGACCTGGTGCGCGAGGACGAGACCAAGCGCCGCGCGCAGCGCAAGCGCCGCGAGGGCCAGAAGGGCGGCAGCGGCGCCGCCGCCAAGGAAATCCCCGCCGGCGAGGAGCGCATGCAGGAGGCGTTCGACCTGGTGATTGAGACGCTGCAGGCGCTGATCGCCGAGCGCGGCGAGAGCGAGCGCATCTGGGGCTCGATGGTGAAGCAGGCGCTGAAGCGCCGCAAGCCGGGCTTCAACGAGTCCTACTACGGCTTTCGCGCCTTTTCCGACCTGCTCGAGGACGCGGAGAAACGAAAACTCGTCACGCTCGAGCGCGACGAGAAATCCGGCGGCTACATCATCCGGCCCGCTTAGGCCGGTCTAGCGCAGGCCGGCGACGTACTCGGCGAGCGCCCGGATCTCGCGATCGTTCAGCCGCAGCGCCACGCCGCGCATCATGCCGTTGGGATCGTTGGCGCGGCTGCCGGCGCGGAACGCCTTCAATTGCGCCTCGATATATTCCGCGTACTGCCCCGAGATGCGCGGATACTGCGACGGCATTCCGGCCCCGCTCGGGCCATGGCAGCCAGAGCATGCCGGCATGCCCGAGGCAGCGTTGCCACCGCGATACAGTTTCTGCCCGAGCGCGGCGAGCTCCTTGTTGCTGGCCGCCGCGGGCTTGAGTTTTTGCGAGGCGTAGAAGGCGGCGACGTTCTTCATGTCGCCATCCGAAAGGTTTGCCACCATGCTAGCCATGATCGGGTTGTCGCGCTCGGCCTTCTTGCCGCCCTGCGGCTTGAAGTTGGCGAGCTGCTTGGCCAGGTATTCTGGAATCTGCCCGGCAAGCTTGGGGTTGTCAGCGGTCAGGCTGTTGCCGTCGTTGGCGTGGCAGGCAGCGCAAGCCTGCGCGGCGATACCCTGGCCCTTGGCCGGATCGGGCTTGGCCGGACCCTGGGCGGCGACCGCGACGGACCAGAACAATGCAGCGCTGGCGGCATGCGCCAACAGATGATTCATGCGGGGACTCCCTGGCTGTTGCGGTGGAAAGCCGCGATTTTATTAGAATTTCCCGCTTCCGCCACGCCGAGCAGCCATTGACCCCGTTCCAGCAAGCGATCTTTTTCACCTCCGCCGCCAAACCTGCCGACCTGCCGCCCGAGGGCGGGCCGGAGATCGCCTTCGCCGGCCGGTCCAATGTCGGCAAGTCGAGCGCCATCAACGCGCTCACCAACCGCAGGCGGCTCGCGTTCGTCAGCAAGACCCCGGGCCGCACCCAGATGATCAATTTCTTCGACCTTGGCGGCGCGGGCTGGCTGGTGGACCTGCCGGGCTACGGCTACGCCAAGGTGCCGCAAGAGTTGCGGGAGGGCTGGGAGGAGTTGGTGGGCGGCTATCTCGCCCGACGGGGCTCGCTCGCCGGTGTAGTGGCGCTGGTCGATGCGCGCCACCCGCTCACCGCGCACGACCGGCGGCTGCTCGATTGGCTGCGGCCGCGCGCGCTGCCTTGCCTCGTGCTGCTCACCAAGTCCGACAAGCTGTCGCGCGCCGAGCGCCAGCGCGTGCTCGAGCGCGTGCGCCGCGAGCTCGCCGAGGCGGCGATCGACGCGCAGGCGATGCTTTTCTCGAGCTCGAGCTGCGACGGAGTCGAGGAAGCGCGCGCGCTGCTCGAAGGCTGGCTCCGGGACGCAGGTCCCGGAGCGCGGAATAAAAGACCCCCGGCAAAGGGGAAAAGCACCGGGGGATAAAACGCCTTAATTGGATTAAGGCAACCCGCTCAGGGAGGAGAAGCGGGAGACGATCAACATCGTCTAATATTGAGATATGCCCGCCTGCGAAAAGTTCCCGGCGCGCATCTTTCGGAAAATCAGGATGTTATGAAGATCTACGGCAGTTTTCCCGCGGTGCGCATGCGCCGCATGCGCAGAAACGAGTTCTCGCGCCGCCTGATGCGCGAGCACCGGCTCACCGCAGACGATCTCATCTACCCGGTCTTCGTCCTCGACGGAAAAAACCGCACTGAAAAAGTGGCCTCCATGCCCGGGGTGGAGCGCATGACCGTGGACCGGCTGCTGCCGCTCGCCGAGCAGTGCGCCAAGCTGCGCATCCCGGCGCTGGCGCTGTTTCCGGTGATCGAGCAGAAGCTGAAGACGCTCGACGGGCGCGAAGCGTTCAACCCCAAGGGGCTGGTGCCGCGCGCGGTGGCGGCGCTCAAAAAACGCCTGCCCGAGCTCGGCATCATGACCGATGTCGCGCTCGACCCCTACACCTCTCACGGGCAGGACGGCGTGGTGGACCGCACCGGCTACATCGTGAACGACGTGACGCTCGACGTCCTCGAGAAGCAGGCGCTGGTGCAGGCCGAGAGCGGTGTCGACATCGTCGCGCCCTCGGACATGATGGACGGCCGCATCGGCCGCATCCGCAGCGCACTGGAGAAGAAAGGCCACATCCACACCAAGATCATGGCGTACTCGGCGAAATACGCTTCGGGCTTCTATGGCCCGTTCCGCGATGCCGTGGGCTCGGCGAAAAACCTCGGCCAGGGCGACAAGAAAACCTACCAGATGGACCCCGCCAACTCTGACGAGGCGTTGTGGGAAGTCGGGCTCGACCTGGCTGAGGGCGCCGACATGGTGATGGTGAAACCGGGCCTGCCCTATCTCGATATCGTGCGGCGCGTGAAGGACGAGTTCAAGGCGCCGACCTTCGTCTACCAGGTCTCGGGCGAGTACTCGATGCTGCGCGGGGCGATCGCCAACGGCTGGCTGCCCGAGTCCTGCGTGCTGGAGTCGCTGCTCGCCTTCAAGCGAGCGGGGGCCGACGGAATCCTGACTTATTTCGCGCTCGATGCAGCGAAGGCGCTGAAGGGCTAGCCGAATACCAAGGCGACGCCGTGGGCATCGGCGGCGCTGACGGCGAATGAGCCATCCTTCAGCGCGACCGTCTGCACGCCGCTGCGCCGCAGCGCGTGCGCGGCGCGCGCGCGGTCGGGGACGCGGATAAAGAGCGCCGCCACCAGCGGCCGCGGCCGCAGCGGCAATTCGACGCCGACGAGGCGATGCCCCAGCCTCGAGCGCGAGCCGATCGCGATCGGCGCGCTGCCCGTCTGCACCAGCAAACCTTCCTCGATCTTCTGCGGCTGCGCATCGAACAGCTGCGCATAGCTCGCCGCGGCTACGACCGGGTCCTCCGCCACCACCGCGAGCGCGGCGATTCCGGTGGCGCCCACGGCGTGCGACTGGTGTTCGGGCCGCCACACGATCTCGGGCGTGAAATGCTGGCACAGGAAGGTGCGGCAGCCCGGGGTCTGCGCCGCCGGCAGCTGCACGATGCGGAACGAAGCGTCGCGCGAACCGTCGATCAACTGCACCGGGCGCGAAAAATCGAGCGGTGGATCGGCGGCGATCCCGGCTGCAGTCAGCTCGGCGTGCGCGCCGTTGGCGTCCGCGGTGGCGAGCGCGACCGCCCCCAGACCTTCGCCGCGCGCCAGGAAGTCACTGAAGTACTGCAACGCCGGGTGCGGCCTGGGCAGCGCCATCAGCTCTAGGTAATCGCTGCCGAACATGATGCAGTGGTTCTGCGAGCCGAGCGTGTGATGGCCGCGCGGCGTGAGCGTGAAGCCGAGCCGCGCGTAACTGTTGCGGGCGTGATCCAAGTCGCGCACCAGGATCACGACATGATCGAGGCCGCGGATCTGGCGACGCATCAGCGGGCGCCCGCGAGGTCCAGCGTCTTCAGGAAGCGCTCGGCGTTCTGGTAGCCGATCACGCGCAGCCCCTTGATCTCGCGCCCCTGGGCATCGAAGAAGATGATGCCCGGCGGGCCGAACAGTGAAAACCTCTTGAGCAGCTGCTTGTGCTCGGCGTTGTTGGCGGTGACATCAGCTTGCAGCAGCAGCGTGCCTTCGAGCTTCGCCTTCACCCGCGGATCGCTGAAGGTGTAGTGCTCCATCTCCTTGCACGAGACGCACCAGTCGGCATAAAAGTCGAGCATCACCGGCCGCCCGGCCGCGGCAAGGCGCGCGTCCAGTTCGGCGCTCGAGGCGACGCGCTCGAACTTCGGCACTGCTACCGGCGCCGCGTCGCCCATCAATCCGGCGAGCGGGCGCAGCGGATCGCGGCTGCCGGCGAGCGCGCCGACTACCAGCGCGACCCCCGCGATCAGCGCCATGATGCCGAGGCCCTTCGCCAGCCGCGCCGCTGGGTGCGCGCCTTGGGGCAGCGAATCGAGCGCGCGCAGGAACATGGCGCAGCCGATGGCGAGCGCCGCCCACGCCAACATGGCGGCGGCGGGAGGCAGCACGGGCGACACGATCCAGATCGCGACCGCGAGCAGCAGCACGCCGAAGAATTGCTTCACGCTCTTCATCCATGGCCCCGCCTTGGGCAGCAGCGCGCCCTCGGAGACGCCGATCACGACCAGCGGCGCGCCCATGCCGAGCGCCATGGCGAACAGTGCCGCACCGCCGAGCGCGACATCACGCGTCTGGCCGATGTAGAGCAAGGCGCCTGCAAGCGGCGCCGCCACGCAGGGGCTCACGATCACCGCCGAGAGCACGCCCATCGCCGCCACCGACGCGATGCGCCCGCCTTCGAGCCCGTCGTGCGCGCTGTGCGCGCGGTGGCGTATGAACGCCGGCAGCTGCACCTGGTGCAGATCAAACATCGACAGCGCGAGCCACACGAACACCAGTGCGAACGCCCCCAGCACCCAGGCGTTCTGCAGCGCCGCGGCGATGATCGCGCCCGACCAGGCCGCGGCCACGCCCGCCACCGCGTACGCCACCGCCATGCCGAGCACGTAGGCAAGCGACAGTGCGAGCGCACGCAGCTTGCCGATGCCGCGCCCCTCGCCGGCGATGATACCGGACAGGATGGGAATCATCGGCAGCACGCAGGGCGTGAACGCGAGCAGCAGGCCGAAGCCGAAGAAGCTCGCGACCACGATCCACAAGCCGCCCGACTCGAACAGGCGCGCGATCTCGAAGTCGCTCGACTGCACCGACAGGCCCTGCGACGAAGGCGTAGCGGCGGGCGCGGCTGCAGCGGGCGCGGAACCGGCTGCGAACGCCGCCAGGCGGATGGAGATTTTGGCGTCAGTCGGCGCGTAGCATACGCCGGCATCGGCGCAGCCCTGCGAGGTCACGGTGAGATCAAGCTTTTCCGCGGCCTGCTCGACCGGCAGCCGGATGGCGACCTGCTTGCGGTAGGTTTCCACCTCGCCGAAGAACTCGTCGGTCTTGCGCACGCCGGGCGGAAATTGCGGCGCGCCGAGCTTGGCGCCCGATGCCGCATTGGCTGCGAAGCGGAACTTGTCGCGGTACATGTAATACCCGTCCGCGATCGCGAAGCTCACCTCCACGGTGCGCGCATCGAGCGAGCGCGCCGAAATGCGGAACGCCTGCTCCGGCTCGAGCAGTTTGTCGTGCATCGCTGCCTGCACGGCGCCCCCCGCAAGCGACGCGAGCAGGGCGAGAAACGAAAGGAGGAGTTTTTTCACGGCGCGGTTTCGGCGGCTACCCAGTCCAGATACGCGGCGAGCCCGCGCTCGATTGGGACCGCGATGATCTCTGGAAGTTCATACGGATGGCCCGCCCGGATCGCAGCTTCCAGTGCGGCATAGCGCGCGGCGCTCGTTTTGATGAGCAGCGGGTGCTCTTCGTCGTGCTGCACCGCGCCCTTCCAGCGATACACCGAGCGGCACGGCGCGAGGATGTTGACGCACGCCGCAACGCGTTGCGCGATCAGCGCATCGGCGAGCCTCTCCGCCGCGGCGCGGTCTGGAAGGTTTGTAATGACCAGCATCGCGCTCATCGGAGCAGGGGGGCCGGGCCCCCTCCGGCTGCGGCTCTCGGCGCCTTCCCGGCCCCCCCCCACCCCCCGCGCACCCTGGACCCACGATGTCTCATGCGACCTGCACTGTATTCGGCACGCCATCGAACACGGTCGGATACCTGAGCGTCACGTCGAGCACCTCTTTCAGCCGACGGTTGCACAGGCGCCGCGATTCGCTCATGAAGGAAAGCGGCACCGGGTCGATCCGCGACGCGGCCTCTGCGCGCGCGAGGCGCGGGGCTCGCGGCAGCCCCGCACGGTCGGCGACCAGATCCAGCCAGTCGGCCATCCTGATCGCGCTGTCGTCGCTGGCGTTGTAGGTGCCGGCGGGCGCATCGTCATCGAGCGCGCGCAGGCAGATCGAAGCGAGGTCCTCGGCGTGGATGTGGTTGGTGTAGACGTCATCCGCCTCTCGCAGCGCGGGCGTGCCCGCGCGCAGCCGATCGAGCGGCAGGCGGTCGGCGGCGTAGATCCCGGGCGCGCGCAACACTACCAGCGCAACGCCGCGCTGCCCACACCATGTTGCAAGCGTGGTCTCGGCGTGCACGCGGCGCTGTGCTCGCGCGCTCCGCGGATTCACCGGGCGCGACTCGTCCACCAGCGCGCCGGCGCAATCGCCGTACACGCCGCTGGTGCTGACGTACACCATCCTCGCGGGTAGAATGCGCGCCTCCAGCGCGGCGAGCAGGTTCTCGGTGCGCGGGTCGGAATCGCCCGCGGCGGGCGGCGGCGCGCAATGCAGCAGCGCGTCAGCCCAGCCGGCGAATCCGGCGAGCGTCTCCGGGCGGTCGAGATCGGCGCCGCGCGCCCTGGTGAGCGTGCGCAGCGCGACGCCGGCGGGCAAGCGCGATGCGACGCGGCGCGCAATGTCGCCGTATCCCACGATGAGCAAGCGCTGCATGCGCCTATTTTAGCGACGATGAGCACGGTCACGGTCCAGCCAAGCGGTCAGCAGTTCCAGGTCGAGGAAGGCGAAGCGGTCCTCGCAGCGGCGCTGCGCCAAGGGTTGATCCTTCCCTACGGCTGCAAGAACGGCGCCTGCGGCAGCTGCAAGGGCAAGATCCTCTCAGGCAGCCTGGACTACGGCGTCTACCAGCACAAGGCGCTCACCGACGAGGAGAAGGCCCAGGGCAAGGCGCTCTTTTGCCAGGCGAAGCCGCTGTCGGATCTGGTGCTCGAAGCGCGCAGCATCGGCGCGACAAAAGACATCCAGATCAGGAAACTGCCCTGCCGCGTGCAGAAAATGGAGCGGCTGGCCGACGACGTGATGGTGCTGCATCTCAAGCTGCCGGCCAACGAGAAGTTCGTGTTTCTCGCCGGGCAGTTCATCGAGTTCCTGCTGAAGGATGGCGCACGGCGCAGTTTTTCCATGGCCAATCCACCGCATGACGCCGAACTGATCCAGCTGCATGTGCGGCACGTCGCCGGCGGTCATTTCACCGATCACGTCTTCAGCAAGATGAAGGAACGCGACATCCTGCGCTGCGAAGGCCCCATGGGCACCTTCTTCCTGCGCGAAGATTCGGACAAACCGGTCGTGTTCGTCGCCTCCGGCACCGGCTTTGCGCCGATCAAGGCGGTAATCGAGCACATGCTCCATAAAGGCATCGAGCGCCCGATGACGCTCTACTGGGGCGGCCGGCGGCCAAAAGATCTCTACATGAACGAGCTCGCGGCGGCGTGGGCCGCGGAGCACGGCGGTTTCAAGTACGTCCCGGTGATCTCGGAAGCATTGCCGGAAGACAACTGGAACGGCCGCACCGGCTTCGTGCACCACGCGGTGATGCAGGACTTTCCCGATCTCTCCGGCCACCAGGTCTACGCCTGCGGCGTGCCGATCATGGTGGACTCGGCGAGAAGGGACCTGATCGCCTCATGCAAGCTGCCTGAAGACGAGTTCTATGCCGACAGCTTCACCACGCAGGCAGATATCGCTGGCGCGACCTGATGTGATCCCGGTCCTGTCCCTGCTCGCGGCCGCCGCGATCCTGGCGGCGCTCGGCTGGTACATGATCGTGGTTCCGGGCGAATCGTTTCGCGGCGGCTTCGCGCCGCTCGAAGCGAAAGAGATCGCGCTTCGTACCGCTTTGCAGCGCCATGTCGAGACGATCGCCTCGACCGAGCACAACGCGCTGACGCCCGCGCTCTACGAGCAGGCGGCCGCCTATATCGAGCAAAGCCTTGCCCGGGCGGGCTACCCGGTGCGCTCGCAGCCGTTTGTCTGGGGCGGCGGGGTGGTGCGCAACCTCGAGGTCGTGATCGCCGGCGCAAAGCGTGACGCCATTGTGATTGGCGCGCACTACGATTCGGTGGATGGATCGCCCGGCGCGAACGACAACGGCAGCGGTGTCGCCGCGGCGCTCGAACTCGCGCTCGCGTTCAACGGTTGGCGGCCGAGGCACACTATTCGCATCGCCTTCTTCGCCAACGAGGAACCGCCCTACTTCCACAGCGAGGCGATGGGAAGCAAGGTCTACGCCGACCAGCTTGCCGGCGCGGGCGAGCCGGTGCGCGCCATGTTTTCCCTCGAAACCATCGGCTACTACTCGGACCGACCCGGCAGCCAGCACTACCCCTTCCCGCTCGGTCTGTTCTATCCGGGCCGTGGAAATTTTCTCGCCTTCGTCGCCAATCTCCCCTCGCGCGCGCTGCTGCATGCAACGATCGGCGCGTTTCGCGAAACGGCGCGCTTTCCTTCCGAGGGGATTGCCGCCCCAGCGATCATTCCCGGCGTTGACTGGTCCGACCAGTGGTCCTTCTGGCGCCACGGCGTGCCGGCGCTGATGCTCACCGACACCGCGCCCTACCGTTATCCCCATTATCACCAGGAGAGCGACACGCCCGACAAGCTCGACTACGACCGCCTGGCGCGCGTGGTCGCGAGCCTGGAGCGCATGTTCCGCGCCCTCGACGAGCGGCTTTAGGTCGCCGCTCCTAGCCCGTATTTCTCACACCACGGAACGAAACATCGGGGCGGGAGTCGAAAAAGTGTTTCTGGCAGAAATACTTAACCGACTCTTGGAGCAGCCCCGATGCAAACACAGTGTAGCGCGCAGCAGTTCGAATTTGAAGCGGTCGAAGGAC
>CAYMVA010000063.1:0-7579 GCA_964393745.1 uncultured Enterobacteriaceae bacterium
GAGCCAGCGGTAGCGCCAGATGCGCACGCCGAGGAAGCGGGCGCGGGTCTCGTTGTCGCGGATCGCCTGCAGCGTCTTGCCGAACGGGGAATGCACGATCAGCCACATCAGCGCCACGCACACGCAGAACGCCGCCAGCACATAGTAATAGTAGTAGGTGATGAACCTCGCGAAGGCGTCGGTCCCCGGGAACGCGATCTGGCCGCCCAGCAGGGTCAGCTTGGAGAACGGCACGCGCAGCCCGTCGGTGCCGCCGGTGATCCAGAAGAACTTGTAGGCGAGCGTCCACAGCACCTGCGACAGCGCGAGCGTCAGGATGGCGAAGAAGATGCGCGTATGGCGCACGCACACCACTCCGAACAGCGCCGCCAGCACGGCCGAGAACGCAATGCCGCCGAGGATGAACAGTTCCATCGACGTGACGCCGAGATAGCGCATCATGAGCGCCACCGCGTAGGCGCCGGCGCCGAAAAAGGCGGAATGCCCGAACGACAGCAGCCCGGTGTAGCCGAGCAGCAGGTTGAAGCCGAGCGCGGCGATCGCCAGCGTCAGGCCGTAGGTGAGGAGCTGCGTGTGATAGGTGCCCGCGACGGCGGGAACCACGAGCAACGCGGCGAGCACCGCCGCGGCAGCCGCGGCCCGGCGGGCGAGCGAAGGCGCTTGCGCCGCGCTCACGCCTTCTTTCCGAACAGACCGGTCGGCAGGATCAGCAGCACGATCGCGGCAATCAGGTACAGCGCAGCGAGCTCGATTTCCTCCCAGAACTGGATGGTGATGGTTCTAAGCGCGCTCACGATCAGCGCGCCGACCAGGGCACCCTCGAGGCTGCCCAGGCCGCCGATCACGACCACGACGAACGAAAGCACGATCACTTCCACTCCCATGCCGAGCACTGCGGCCTGGCTCGGCACGACGATGGCGCCGGCGAGCCCGGCCATGAAGCAGCCCAGGCCGAAAGCGAGCGAGTAGATCCGCCCGACGTCGATGCCGAGCGCCGCGGCCATGCGCCGATCTTGCGCCGTGGCGCGCAGCAGCACGCCGAAACGGGTGCGGTACACGAACGCCCACAGGCCGAGCGCCGCGACGATGCCGACTCCGATCATCGCCAGGTTGTAGACCGGGTAGGGCAGCCCGCCGATCTGAATCAGCCCCATGGAGTCCACCAGCCCGCTCGCGGTACGCGGTGTCCCGCCCCATACCAGGTGGATGGCGTCCTCGAGCACGAGCAGCAGGCCGAAGGTCACGAGCAGCTGATATTCCTCAGGGCGCCGGTAGAACGGCCGGATCAGCGTGGGCTCGATCGCGAGCCCGATGACCGCGACCGCGACTGCCCCGAGCGGCAGAAAGATGAACAGCGCGGCCGGCGGCATCACGCCCGCCGCCGCGGCCACCGCCCAGGCGGTGACGTAGGCGCCGAGCGCGTAGAAGCTGCCGTGCGCCATGTTGACGATCCCCATGACGCCGAAGATCAGGCTCAGCCCGGCGGCGATGAGGAACAGCACCGCGGCGTAGAAAAGCGAATTCAGGACCTGGATGACGAGGATTTCCATGGCTTTTCTTGTCGCGCGCGCGCGCCGCCGGAGCGGCCTGGCCTGCTAGGGCCGGGCCCACCCCGGATGCGCGCCCCTCCCAGGGCTAACGCGTCACGCCCTGGCTTGCGGCCAGGTCTTCTTGATCCAGTCGGCCGCGGCCGTGGACTCGTTGTGCCCCTGGCCGGGTTTCGCCCAGTTGGGCGGCGCCGTGATGCTCCGGATCGGGATCGTAACGATGCTGCTCGTGTCCCACACCGGGAAATCGTATCCCGGCAGGTTCTTGCTCAGCCCTGTCACCGCGTCCTTGTACCCCTGGTGATTGTCGGCGCGGATATAGAGATACCCCGCCGGCGTATCCATTCCCGCGCCCTCGAGCATGGCGATGATCGCCTCGTCGTCGGGCCAGCCGCCGACCAGCTGGTTGGCCTTTTCCACCGCCTGCTTGTAGAGGTAAAGCGCGACATAGGCGCCATCGGACTCGAAGCTCGGGTACTCCTTCCAGCGCTTGTGGTAGCGCTCGACGAAGCTCTTGTTGATCGGCCAGCGCTCGGCCGACGGGTAGAGGAAGTGATAGTTCGCGTGCACCCCGGCCAGCACGCCCTCGGGGTGATCTTTTCCGATCGAGTGCGGGTAGCCGCCGAAGGCGAGCGTGGTCGCGACCTTCATCTTGTCGAACAGGCCATAGCGCAGCGCCTGCTTGTAGAACGCGACGTAATCGCCGCCCCACACCCCTACGATCAGCACATCGGGCTTGGCCGAGAGGATCTTGGTGATGTGCGAGGTGAAATCCGTGGTGCCCAGCTTGGGCCAGGACTCCGACACCACTTCGACTCCGGGCAGCAGCTTGCCCAGCGCAAGGGAGAAGTGCTCGAATACGTTGCGGCCGTAGCTGTAGTCGGGCTGGATCGAGGCGATGCGCCTCGCTTTCGGCCAGTGCGTCGCGGCGCCGATGGCGGCAGTGACGCCGTCCGCCGACTGGATGTTGGTCACGCGGAAGGTGTACTTCGGGTTCGGAACCGCCTTGTCGAACAGGAAGTCGGTGCAGCCGTCGTTGAACAGCGTCAGCACCTTCAGCTCCTCCGCCACCGGCCCGAGCGCGGGGGTGTTGCCGCTGGAGATGACGCCGGTGAAGAGATTGATGTTCTCCGACAGCTTCATGCGCCGGAATTCCTTCACGTTGGCGTCGGTGCCGGCGGCCTCATCGGCGAAGATGGTCTCGATCTTGCGCTTGCCGAGCAGCCCGCCCTGGGCGTTGATCTCTTCCTGCGCGAGGACATGTCCGCGCTGGCCCGGTCCGCCGAGAAGCTCGGCCGGCCCGGTGAGGAACGTGATGTGGCCCACCTTGATCGGTCTGTCGGGAATGTTGCCCTTGGGCGCCGCCGCGTGCGCTGAGCGCGTGCCAGCAACCGTGCCCAGCCCTGCGGCCCCGAGACCCGCCACGCCCATAGTGGCGCCGAACTGCTTCAGAAAACCGCGCCGTTCGTGCTGAATTTGATCCTTGTCCATGAATCCCCTCCTCCTGTAAATGACCGGCCCTATTTAACGCCTTCCGCCCCCGCTCCACAAGGCCCCGCCCCAGCCGCGGCCGTCCTCAGATCGGAATCAATGTTCCCACGGCACCATCCTGATCGGCGCGTTCGCAATGTGATCCTCGAGCACCGCGGCGACCACCAACCGGTAGCCCCCCGGTCCGCGCCGGCCGCCGGCGCGCCCGAATTCGAGGCGGCAGATGCCGGTGGCGCCGGCCCGGGCCGCGCCTGCGCTTGCGACCGCACCGTCCGGACCGATAAGCAGGTAGCGGCATACCGGCAGCGGGGCCGCGCCCGCGCCACTGATCCTCTCGGCGAGCTTGGCCGCAAACGAGCCGCGTACGATGCGCACGTCGCGCCCAAGGCGCTCGAGCCACTCGGTTTCGGTGTGAACCTCGGCGCCGGACGCGCGCTGCTCGATGCGCGTCACATACGCCTTGAGCGGCACCGCGTAGCTGTTGAAGCTGCCGAGTCCTTTCGGATAGCTCTCGTCGCGAAACACGCGCAGCACTGTCATCGCGCCGTCCCATCGCTCGAGCAGGTATGGGCCGTTGGTGACCAGCCAATGCCCGCGCGCTGCGTGAAATTCGCGCAGCCGCCGGTAGCGGGCGCGGGCATCGTCGGCGCTGACGTAGCGGGCGAGCGCCGGAGGAACGTAGGCGCGCTCCTCGAACTCGCGGGCGAGAGCGCCGAGCTGCCGCACAATCGCAGCGTTACGCACCGGATCGAGCTCCGGCAATGCACGCTTCGACGCACCCGCTGCCGAGAGTGCGAAATACCCGCGACGCGCACCCTCATCGAACAACGCCAGCACATGCCACGGCAGCGTCGACCACGGCGGCGCCACGCTCAGCGCGTCGCCCTCGGCCGCGGCGTCGAGATAGACCTCGATCACCGGCACCTCGTATTGCAGCTTGTCTTCGCCGAACGCGAGGGTCTCGGTCTCCACGCGCAGCAGCCGCACGCCCTTCAGGCGCTCGCGCGCGAGCGCGGTAGCTTGCGCCACGCCCGGATCCGCCGCATCGCCCGCGCCCCACGCAGCCGCGAAGGCGTAGGCGTAGAACAGGTCCGCGACGGTCATCGAGGTGCCGTCGTGGAAGGCTGAATTGCGCACGCGGTAGACGATGCGCGAGGCGGCCGTCTTGCCGCGCCCCGCGGGCAGCAGTCGCCCGCTGCCCGGCTCTGGAAGCAACGCGTCTTCGGGCACCGCCAGCGCGGGTTCGGCTTGCGCCAGCGTGGCGCTGACGCGGTTCTCGATCCAGCCGCCGCCGTGCGGCGATGGCAGGAACGCGGGGTCCGCGAGCGCCCACCACACGAGGCGGCCGTAGGCGTCGCCGAAACCGCCGGCCACGGGATTCCACGCGCTGGCGGGCGGCGCCGGCGCCGCGGTGTTGAGCCAGCCGTTCCAGGGAAAGTCCCGCAGCTTGACGGTGCGCGGAAAGATCGCCGAGGCGAGACCCTCGAGCGCGTCGTAACCGACGTTCTCCACCCCTTGCGAGTACTCCTTGCCGTAATACTCGCGCCGTACGGTGTAGCCGAGCACGACGCGCTCGCAGCCGCTTTGCAACAGCGCCACCAGGGTGCGTTCCAGGCCGATGCGCTCTTCGAGGCCGCGATAATCGCCGCGCGTGAGTCGCCGCACCGCGTCCTCGATGCGCGCTCGCGCGGCGGCATCGCTGACCGCGCCCGCGAGCAGCAGATAAGCGTGAAACCACCCCTGCCGGATCCAGGGCGGTCCGGACCAGCCGTTGTAACGCGCGCCCGCCCGTGCCGCGAGCGCGGCGACATCGACGATCTCGAGCGCGCCCTGTGCCGGCAGCAGTACGCTTTTCGGAGGCGCGGCTGCAGTCAGCGCGGCCTCGGCGCGATCGGCGTGGTGCAGGTAGTCGGCGTGGAAGGGCGTGACGGGATACGGGTGCCAGACTTGCCTTTCGCCGAGTGCGCCCTTGAGGCTGCGCGCCTTGGCGCAACGCGCGGCAGCATCCGCGAGCGCCGGATCGCGGCGGTCGAAGGTCGCGACGACGTAGCCGCCGAGCGCGCTCACCGAGCTGATTTTCGACGCATCGGTGGGCGCCGCAATTTCACCGCCCGCATACGCGTGCAGCGTCCCCTTGGCGAGCCGCTGCACTGCCGCCTGCGCATCGAGCGCCTCGACCGTGATCTCCTGCGGATAGAACGACGGATAGAACGGGAACTCGTGGCCGGCGCGCGCGGCGCCGGCGAGCGTCAATGCCGCTCCGAAAATGAGATATTTCATCACCGAGCCGCATGCTACGATCGCGCCGTGCTGGCAGCAAGGATTGTCACCGCTGTCATTGCGTTCGGTCCATGCCTTACGCGGCCGATCGTGGCCGACGCCGAAAATCCGCAGGCCAACCTCCACGCGTTCGAGCTTCGGATCGCGCAGCGCCGCGTGCCGCCGGCGCAACGGGTGCTGCGCGCGACCGAGGGCGAGCGCGTCGAGTTGCGCTGGACTGCCGACGAGCCGCTGGTCCTGCACCTGCATGGTTACGACATCCAGACGCGCGTCGCGCCCGGCAAGCCCGCGGTCACTGCGTTCGAGGCGCGGCTGACGGGCCGTTTCCCCGTGGCGATCCATGGCGAGGGCGGCTCGAAGCATCGCCACGGCGCGCTCCTGCATGTCGAGATCCATCCGCGCTAGCGGCGCCGCCGCAGCGCTCGCACTGCTGCCTGCCGAGGCCGCAGCGCACGCTTTCGGCGCGCGCTACGACTTGCCGCTGCCGCTTTCCCTGTGGCTTGCGGGCGCCGGGCTCGCGGTTGGGCTTTCGTTTGTCGTTTTCGCGCTGGCGCTGCGGCCGGGCGACGCGAGCGTTTCATATCCGCGGTTCAATCTGCTGCGCCTGCCGGGGGCGCGGCTTTTCGCGCATCCCTTCGTCATTGAATCGCTGCGCGCCGTGTCGGCCGGGATTTTCCTCGTCGTGATCGCTGCCGGCCTGTTCGGCAACCAGGATCCGTTCCGCAATCTCGCACCCGCCTTCGTCTGGATCGCCTGGTGGATTGGATTCACCTACCTCAGCGCCGCCGCGGGCGACCTGTGGGCGCTGCTCAATCCCTGGAAAGTGCTCTACTCCTGGGCGGAGGCGATCGCCCGCAAGATCCGTCCCGCAGCCCGTTTCGGGCTGCAGCAACGCCTTCCGGCCGGTGTCGGCACGTGGCCCGCAACCGTGCTGCTGCTGGTCTTCGTGTGGATCGAAATCGTGTGGCACGGCAACGCGGTTCCATCCAACATCGCGCAGCTCGCGCTCGGCTACTCGTTTCTCACCTGGGCCGGGATGTTCATCTTCGGCCGCGAGGCGTGGCTGCGGAGCGGCGAAGTGTTCGCCGTGTACTTCGGGCAGCTCGCGCGCCTCGCGCCGATCGAGGTGCGCGCGAAAAGCGCCTCGGCCTGCGCCGCCTGCAGCGCCCGCTCGTGCCGCGCCGCGCCCGGCGAGTGCGTGAACTGCTACGAGTGCTACGGCTGCGCCGCACCCGCCGATCGCGAGTGGAACCTGCGCCCGCCCGCGGCCGGACTGCTCGATTCGCGGCTCGCCTTGGCGTCGGCCGCGGCCTTCGTGATCGTCATGCTCGCCAGCGTCACCTTCGACGGCGTGCGGGAGACGCCGCTCTGGGCAGGCTTGCTCGCGCGAGTGTCGCAGCCGGGTGAACCGGTCAGCGATCTGCTCTGGTCAGCCTCGGCGACGGCCGGACTGCTGCTCGGCCCTTGCGTCTTTGCGCTGGTCATTCTGGGCGCGAGCGCTTTGATGGCGTGGCTCACGCGCGGGGATGCGCGTCCCGGCTCCGCGCGCGAACTCGCGCGCCTGTTCGTGCCGACGCTGCTGCCGATCGCCTTCGCCTACCACGTCGCCCACTACCTCTCGTACCTGCTGGTGGCGGGCCAAGTGGTGATTCCGCTTACTTCGGATCCGTTCGGTCGCGGCTGGGACCTGTTCGGCACAGCGCACTACAGGGTTGCGGTCGACATCGTCGGCGCGCGCTTCGCCTGGTACACGTCGGTGGTCGTCATCGTGCTCGGCCACGTGCTCGCCATGTACCTCGCGCATCGCCTCGCGCTAGCGCGCTTCTCGGGGCGGCGAACCGCCCGACGCAGCCAGTATCCGCTCGCCGCGCTGATGGTCGCCTACACCATGCTGAGCCTCTGGATCCTCGCCCAGCCCATCGTCTAGACCGGGAGCGGGCCGCAGCAAGCGCAAGTGTAAAGTCACGCTTTACACTTTGGCCTTGCGCTCCCCGCTTACTGCTTGAACGGGTGCCTGAGGACGATGGTCTCGTCGCGCTCCGGGCCGGTGGAGATGAGGTCGATCGGCACTCCGCACAGGGACTCGATTCGCGCCAGGTAGTCGCGCGCCGCCTTCGGCAGCCCGCCGGTTTTCCAGAATGTCTCGCCAGAACATGGAGATAACAAGCTGATGGGACAGATCTTCCGCTTTGCCGACCACGCCCGGCGCTGCGGCGCGCCAGACCCTTCGCTCCAGCCCCTGGGCGAGAGTGCTTTTTACT
>CAYMVA010000064.1:0-8071 GCA_964393745.1 uncultured Enterobacteriaceae bacterium
CTGCCCCTCGTTACGCATCGCCGCGAAAAACCGACCGCTCAGAATGCGCTACAAGCGAAGCTAGAGGACCGGGTAAGGGGTCGAGGACCCCAGAATTTCTATTGGGAGATCGCTCGCAAGAGTTTTTCAACAGAATCGGCCGAAAGCGGTCCTTCGCATTTCGGTCGATTCGGCTGCACGGGCAAAAAAACCTCGCCGAAGTGAGGTCTGAGTAAGCGCTGCTGGGGAGACTAGGCGGCGGGACGACGCGCCGGTCGGCCGCGCACGGCAGCGACGTCAAGTCCCGATGGTCTGGATGACCTCCACCATGTCGCGGCTGCGCCTGACCTGGTCGCCCCACACGCGGTCGAACTCCACCACCAGGCGCTTGAGCGCATCCGAACCTTGGATGGCCCGTGCCCCCGCCACGTCATCGAACTCATAGACGGCGTAGTGCAAGGACGAGTCCAGCTCGCTCCAGCCGCGCCATGCGCGCCGGGCATTGAATGCCTTGAGCGCATCTGGCAGGTGCTCGTCCTGGTACCAACGGTCGAATTCGCTCTTCACGACCGAATCCGCGACCTGCGCACGCACGATGAAACAGGCAGCCATCCTCTTCTCCCTTCGGGCCTTTAGCGCGGTAAATGCTGTTCGAGCGGATCGGCGACGCCGCTCGCGCCTAGCACCACGCGGATGGTTTTCGGATAGTCGTAGGCGGCGCCTTTCCAGTAGTCGATCACCGCGGCGGCGACCGCCACGTAGCCCGTGGCGGCGGCGGCGCCGAGGAAGGCATTGAGGAACATCGGCGAGTTGACGCGCGATACGGCGCGCACCTCGCCGGGCGGGTGATTGGCAGCCTCGCACTTCACGTGCAGATCCTGCGGCGAGCGCGGCACTACCGCGAAGCCGGGCGTTTTCACCGGCCAGCTGCCGCGATCGTTGGTCAGGGTGCATTCGGCGCCGGCGACCGCGGCGCCCGCTTGGTCCACGGTCTCGAACGTCACGCTCTGCGTTTCGCCGATCACCACCGAGGCGCAGCCCGCCGCGCCGGCGAGTGCCGCGGCGCAGGCGAAGCGCAGGGTGAAGGTGTGCAGCGGTGGCATGGCTTCAGTTCGGCCGGAATTCCAGCAGCTCGATCAGCTCGTCGCCGAACTCTGCGCCGGTCATCGCCCAGGACTGGTTGCGCGCCTTGACGTAGCGCTGCGCCTCGGGCGCGTGCCACAGCGTGTAGCGGAAGCGCCCCGCTTCCTTCGGCCACCAGAACGGGTCCTGGTCCCTGGGGCGTGTGCCCTCGATCACGATGCGCTGCGTGCGGAAACTGCCCGCCGGCACCTTGATCTCTTCGCTGGCCGCGGGCTGAACGACGACTTTCCATTCCAGGAAAGTCTTGCTGCCTTGCGGATAACCGGCGACCGCGGGCGCGGCGTCGGCAGCGCCGTAGGGGAGCGCCTCGACCAGCGTCTTGCTCGCCGCGAGCGCCCGCATCGCGAAGCGCGGCGCGCGCGAATCGAACGCCGCCGGCGACCCTGACGCGCCTTCCGCCGCGAGCGTGTCGCTGACCGTGGAGCCGGCCACCGAATCGGCGCGCACCGTGAAGTTCTGCTTGTGGCGTCCGTAGAGCGAGTCGCTGTAGCTGTACTTCCAGGTCGCACCGGCAGCAGGCGCCGCGGCGGCGATCTGCGCCTGGGCGGCCAGAGATGCGGCGAACAGCGACAGCGTTGCGATCAGCTTGATGATTGTGTGCCGAATCACTTGATCTCCCAGGCGCTCACCGTGGCACCGGGCGCGGCCGGCCGTCGCGGTCGATCGCGACGTAGGTGAGCGTCGCCTCGGTTACCTTCACCACCCGGGTGTCGGCGCGCCCGCGCTCGGCGTACACCTCGACGTTCACCGTCACCGAGGTGTTGCCGATTCGCACCTGCTCGGCGTAGAACGAGAGCACGTCGCCGATCTGCACCGGCTGCTTGAACACGAACGAGTTCACCGCCACGGTGGCGACGCGGCCGCGCGCCAGGCGCCCGGCGACGATGCCGCCGGCGACGTCCACCTGCGCCATGATCCAGCCGCCGAAGATGTCGCCGTTGTGATTCGCGTCCGCCGGCATCGGCACCACGCGCAGCGCCGGGATCTTCCCCTTGGGAAGCGCGAGGTTCTTCGGCTGGTGCGAGGCTTTGCCCATGGCGGCGCCTACTTGCGTTCGGCGAGGTAATGCAGCGGCCCGCCGCGGAACGGCGCGAAACCGGTGCCGAAGATGAGCCCGGCGTCGATCAGCTCGGCGTCGGCGACGATGCCTTCGGCGAGCACCGCCTTGGCCTCGGCGAGATAGGGCTCGATGAGCGATTCGATCAGGTCTTTCTTGTAGGCGTCGGGCTGGCCTTTCACCGGCTTGCCGTCCTGATAGCGGTAGATGCCCTGTCCGGTCTTGCGCCCGAGGTGGCCGAGCGCGACCTTGTTGACCAGCAGCTCGGGCGCCTCGATTTCGCCGCCCGCACTTTTCTTCGCCAGCTCCTTGCCGGCGTGCAGGCAGATGTCGAGGCCGACCGTGTCGGCGAGCTCTATCGGACCCATCGGCATGCCGAACTCCTCCATCGCCGCGTCGATGGTCTCGGGCTTGGTGCCTTCATCGAGCATGCGGAAGGCATTTTGCATGTAGGGCCCGAGCACGCGGTTCACCAGGAACCCCGGCGAGTCCATCACCGGCAGCGGCAGCTTGTCGATCTGGCGCACGAAGGCGGCGGCCTTTTTTGCCAGCTCCGGCCGTGTGTTGGCGCCGGAAATGACTTCGACCAGCATCATCTGCGCCACCGGGTTGAAGAAATGGATGCCGACCAGGCGCGGGGGATCCTTGAAGCCGGCGGCGACGTCCGCGAGCTTGAGGCTCGAGGTGTTGGTGGCGATCACCGCGTCGGGCCTGGCGAGCGGCTCGATTTTGGCGAACAACTGGCGCTTGGCGTCGAGGTTCTCGAAAATCGCCTCGATGATGATGTCGGCGTGCGCGGCGCCCGCACCCGAGACATCCGGGATCAGGCGGTCGAGCGCGTCGCGCACCCGGCGCCGGTCCCGCAGCCGGCGCTCGAACAGTTTCGCTGCGCGCTTGAGCGCGGGCGCGATTCGCTCGGGCGCCGTGTCCTGCAGCGTCACCTTGAGGCCGCGCAGCGCGCATACCGCGGCGATGTCGCCGCCCATCACGCCCGCGCCGACCACATGCACATGCCGAGTCTCGCTGCCGGCGCTCTTGCCGAGCGATTTCAGGCGGTCCTGCAGGAAGAACACGCGGATCAGGTTTCGCGTGGTCGGATGCTCGAACAGCGTTTTCATCGAGGCATCGGGATCGTCGTGCGCGCGGAACGGGTCGCCGTCGTACTTGTTCCAGGCGTCGAGAATCGCGTAGGGCGCAGGGTAGTGCGCGCGCCGGGCGCGCTTTGCGACCTGCTTTCTCGCTTGCGACACCACCAGCCCGCGCAGTGGCCCGAGCATCAGCCGCTGCAGCAAGGGCAGCGGACGCGGCGCCGGCGCCTCCAGCGTCACCATGCGCGCGGTGTTCTCCAGGATCCTGAGCGGCACCGCCTGCGTCACCAGGCCGATGCGCCGGGCGCGCTGCGCATCGAGCGCCTTGCCGGTGAGCAGCATGTCGAGCGCTGCTGTCGGACCGACGAGCTTTGGCAGCCACATCAGCCCATGCCACAGCGGCCAAATGCCGAGCATCACCTCGGGAAACGCGAGGCGCGTCTTGGGATCGTCCAACGCCACGCGGTAGCGGCAGGCAAGCGCCATCTCCAAGCCGCCGCCCATGCAGAAGCCGTTGATCATCGCGGTGGTGGGGAAGGGCAAATCGCGCAGTTTCTGCGTCACGTCCCAGCCAAGGCGGGTGAAGGCGACCGCCTGTTCCGCTGACTGCATGCGCGTGAATTCCTCGATGTCGGCGCCGGCGATGAAGTTTTCCTTGGCCGAGCGGATGACGAGGCCCTTGGGGTTAGCTGCCGCGATTTCGTCGAGCGCCGCGGACAGCTCCTCGAGCGCGGCGCTCGAAAAAGTGTTCGTCGTCTCGCCCTGCTTGTCGAAGGTGAGCCAGGCGAGCCCGTCGCCGGCCTTCTCCCAGCGCCAATGCTTCATCACGCCGCCTCTACTAACATCGCGCCGCCGAGGCCGCCGCCGATGCAGATCGAGGCCATGCCGCGCTTCGCGTTCTTTCTTTTGAGCAGCTTGAGCATGTGCAGCACGATGCGCGCACCTGATGCGCCCACTGGATGGCCGAGCGCCACCGCGCCGCCATCGACGTTGAGGCGCGCTTCATCCATCTCACCCATAGCGCCATCGAGCCCGAGTTGCTCCCTGCAGTATTTATCTTCCTTCCACGCCGCTAGGCACCCGAGCACTTGCGCGGCAAAGGCCTCGTTGATCTCCCAGTAATCCAGACTGTCGAGCTTCAGGCCATGGCGCTTCAGGATCGGAGTCGCGGCGTGCACGGGCCCCAGTCCCATCTGCGCCGGGTCGAGTCCCGCCCACTGCGAGTCCACGATGCGGCCGATCGGCTCGAGCCGGTGGCGCTGCACTGCCTCCTCGGAGGCGAGGATCAGCCACGCCGCGCCGTCGGTGATCTGCGAGCTGTTGCCCGGAGTGACGTTGCCGTACTTGCGGTCGAAAAAGGGCTTGAGCTTGGCGAGGTTCTCCATCGAGGAATCGCGCCGCACGCCGTCATCGAGCGCAAAAGCGTTGCCGTCGCGGTCGTACAGCGCCTCGACTTCGCCGCCGCCGCCGGCGAGCCAGCCGCCGTCCTGTGCCGCCGCCACGCGCTGGTGGCTGCGCACCGAGTAGGCGTCCATCTGCGCGCGCGTGATGCCGAAACGGTGCGCGAGGTTTTCCGCGGTCTGCCCCATCAAGAGCCCCACCATCGGGTCGGTGAGCCCTTTCATGATGGCGATCACCGGCGCGAGCAGCTTGCCGAACGGCAGGCGCGCGAACAACGCCGCCTTCTGCATCGCGGTCCTGGCGAGCGACATCTGGGCGAACCACAGCACCATGGCGTCGGCGTAGAGCAGCGGCGCGCGCGACAGCGCATCCACGCCGCCAGCGAGGACCAGGTTGGAGCGGCCGGCGAGGATGTTGTTGATGCCAGAGTCGAGCGCTTGCATGCCCGAGGCGCAGTTGCGCATCACGGTCCAGCCCGGGACTTTCTCCCCGCAGCCCATCCGGAGCGCTGCCACGCGGCCGATGTTCACCTCGTCAACCGACGGCGCGGCGCAACCGAGGATCACCTCGTCGAATTCCGTGGGCTCGAACTTCTGGCGCATAAGCAGGGTGCGGCCCGCTTGCGTCGCGAGGTCGCCCGCCGAGAACGCGCCCGGGCGGTTGTTCTTTGCCTTGAGGAACGGCGTTCGCGCGCCGTCGACTACGTAGATTGGTTTGGCGTACATTCAAATCCCCTGATTTCCGATACGTCTTAGGCCGCCTTGGCGGCAACCGGTTTTTCCTGAGCCAGCTTCTGCATGATCTCGGCGCGGCCGAAGTCCTGTGGGAAATCATCCACCTTGATGACGTGCTTGCGGAGCGCCTCCTTGCGCTGCCACAGCGCCAGTTCATCGCCGGAGAGGATGCCGCGGTCGCGCGCCACCGAGGCCGTGTCCACGCCCGAGCGCGGCTCGAGCGCGCCGCTCTTCACCGCCTGGCGCAGCTTCTTCTCGATCGGCTCGCAGGCGATGGTGGCGGTGAACGCCGCCTCCAGCACGCCGGTGATGTCGCTCTCGCCCTTGCCGACGTACATCCCGGCGGTGAGGCGCTCGCGTGCCGCGCCGGGCTCGAGCACGAGCTTGGCGCAGCGATGATTGTGCCGGTCCTTGGCGGGGCGGAACGGCGTGCCCATTGGGAACACCACGAACCTGAGCAGCGCGCGCAGCGCCGGCACCGGGAAATTGGTGTACAGCGAATCGATCGCCTGCTGCGCCTGCCACAGCGCATCGCGCACCGACCAGTGGACCAGCGGCAGATCGTCGCGCTGGCGCCCCTGGTCCTCGTAGCGCTTGAGCGTCGCCGAGATGAGATACATCATAGACAGCACGTCGCCCAAGCGGGCCGAGGTTTTCTCGCGGCGCTTGAGCGCGCCGCCCATGGCAGCCATCGCCACATCGGCGAGGAACGCGAACGCCGCCGATAGCTGGCCGGCGCGCCGGTAATACGCCCTGAGCTCGGGTGCGGCGGCAGCGGGCACCGGCGCGAAGCGCGCCCCGGTCAGTCCATGCACGAATGCGCGCATGCCGTTGGCGATGACGTGGCCGACGTGCGAGGTGAAGGCGTCGTCGAATTCGCGCGACGCCTCGCTGCCCTGCAGTTCCTTCGCCGCGCGCATCTCGCGCAGCACGTACGGATGGCAGCGGATCGCGCCCTGGCCGAAGATGATCAGCGAGCGCGTCAGGATGTTGGCGCCTTCCACCGTGATCGCCACCGGGGCAACCTGGTAGCCGCGGCCGAGGTAGTTGTTCGGCCCGAGGCAGATGCCCTTGCCGCCGTGGATGTCCATGGCGTCGTTGACGCACAGGCGGGCGCGCTCGGTCATGTGGTATTTGGCGATCGCAGAGATGACGGAGGGCTTCTCGCCCGCGTCCAACGCGCCCACGGTCATGATCCGTGTCGCGTCCATCATGTAGGCGTTGGCGGCGATGCGGCCAAGCGCTTCCTCCACGCCCTCGAGCCTGCCGATCGGCGTGCGGAACTGGCTGCGCACGCGCGCATAGGCGCCGGTGTAGCGCGCCAGCGCCTTGGCGCCGCCCACCGACGAGGTCGGCAGTGAAATCGAGCGTCCCGCGGCCAGGCAGTTCATGAGCATCATCCAGCCCTTGCCGGCGTAGTCCTTGCCACCGATGATCCAGTCGATCGGCATGAACACGTCCTTGCCCCAGTTGGGCCCGTTCTGAAACGCCGTGTTCAGCGGCAGGTGGCGACGGCCGATCTGCACGCCCGGCGTGTTGGTCGGCACCAGCGCGCAGGTGATTCCCAGGTCCTCCTTGCCACCGAGCAATCCTTCGGGGTCGTTGAGCCGGAACGCGAGCCCGAGCAGCGTCGCCACCGGGCCGAGGGTGATGTAGCGCTTGTCCCAGGTGACGCGCATGCCGAGCACTTCCTTGCCCTGCCACATGCCCTTGCACACCACGCCGTAGTCGGGAATCGAGGCGGCATCCGATCCCGCCTCGGGACTGGTGAGCGCGAAGCAGGGAATTTCCAATCCCTTGGCGAGGCGCGGCAGGTAGTGGTTTTTCTGCTCCTCGGTGCCGTAGTGCAGCAGCAATTCTGCCGGCCCGAGCGAGTTGGGCACCATGACGCTGATGCCGAGGGTGCTGGAGCGCGTCGAGAGCTTCATCACCACCGCGGAATGCCCGAGCGCGGAGAATCCGAGGCCGCCGTACTTCTTCGGAATGATCATGCCGAAGAAGCCCTTGTCCTTGAGGTACTGCCACACCTGCGGCGGCAGATCCTGGCGCTCGTGCGTCACTTCCCATTCGTCGGTCATGGCGCAGGCTTCCTCGACCGGGCCATCGAGGAAGGCCTGCTCCTCGGCGTTCAGCTTCGGCTCGGGGGTCGCGAGCAGCTTCGCCCAGTCCGGCGTGCCGGAGAAAAGATCCGCGTCCCACCACACGGTGCCGGCGTCGATCGCCTCTTTCTCGGTCTGCGACATGTCGGGCAGGATGCGACGGTAGATGGTGAGCACCCGGTCACTGATGAGCACGCGGCGCAGCGCCGAGATGTTAAGCAGAGCGGCGATCGCGGCGAACTCCACCGCCAGCATGGTATTGGTTGAGGAAGAGAATTCGAGCGCGCTCGACCAGGTGCCGAGCATCAGGCCGGCGGCAACCGTCCACAGTAGTAGCGGCGCCTGGAAGTAGGCGAGCAGGATGACAATGGCCAGGGTGGCGAGCGCGAAAGCTAAGGCGGACATGGGCGTTCTCCTATGCTTGGCAGGCTAGGGAAGCTCTGAACAAGTTGCGCGGGTGCGCGTTGCGGCCGGAACGCGGCGCCTGCTAGGCGCGAGGCCGCAGCGATATGTCGATATCGCAAGGCCGAGCAACAACGCAGGCGCCCGTGTCATCGCGCTATCGTACCC
>CAYMVA010000065.1:0-30389 GCA_964393745.1 uncultured Enterobacteriaceae bacterium
CTGCCCCTCGTTACGCATCGCCGCGAAAAACCGACCGCTCAGAATGCGCTACAAGCGAAGCTAGAGGACCGGGTAAGGGGTCGAGGACCCCAGAATTTCTATTGGGAGATCGCTCGCAAGAGTTTTTCAACAGAATCGGCCAGGAGCGGTCATTTGTGGACCGGTCATTCAATGACCCAGTCGGCGCGCAGGAGGATCGTCTGCGGGATCGCGAGCTCGAGGGCCTTCGCAGTCTTGAGGTTGATCACCAGCTCGAACTTCGTCGGCTGCTCCACGGGCAGGTCAGCGGGCTTCGCGCCCTTGAGGATCTTGTCGACGTAGGTGGCGGCGCGGCGCCACATATTGGTGGTGTTCGGCCCATAGGTTATAAGGCCGCCAGCGTCGGCGAACTCCCTTTGTCCATACATCGACGGCAGCCGAGTCCTCTGTGCGAAGCTCGCAATCTGGGTCCGGTTCGCGAACAGTACGGGATTCGGTGTTTGCACGATCAACGCCTGCGCGCGCTGGTTGGTTACTGCTGAGTAGGAGCGATCGAGGTCCTCGACACGGCTCACTTCGACGGATTGGAGCTGCAGACGCATCGAACGGGCAGCAGCCTCCGTTTCCTTGTAGTCAAACAGCGCGCCACGAACGTCGGGATTCCAGATAATCGCCACTCGGGCGAGCCCGGGGACGACTTCCCTCAGCAGCTCCAACCGCTTCCCGCTGAGCTCCGGGGAGAGAGCGCTGAGGCCGGTGACATTTCCGCCCGGACGCGCCAAGCTCGCAACAAAACCGGTCCCGACCGGATCAGTGCTGTTGGCCATCACAATTGGGATCGTCTGAGTATGTTGTCTGACCGCCGCAGTTGCCGGATCCGTGGCTGCCACGATAACGTCTACCTTGATGCGCACCAGCTCGGCGGCGATTTCGGACATCCGCTCGACCCCGGCTTGGCCGTACCGACGCTCCAAGATGAAATGTTGCCCTTCCACATACCCGTGCTCTCGAAGCCCCTGCCTCAACCCATCGAGGAGATGCGACGTCGCCGCCGGAGTGCTCGCAAAGAGAACGCCGATTCGGGGGACCCTCGCCGCGTGTTGCGCGTCGGCGGTGACCGCCGCGGCGAGCAGCGCGCCCGCTGAAAGCAGAAACGTTCGGCGTCGGATTTGGCTCATGTTCCCTCTGTCGGCGAGCTGCCGGAAAGTCTACGCGCTGAATGTCCATGAAGCGATGCCTAACCTCCACGAATAGGCTCCTCCCCAGGCGATAGTGGCAGGCCAGTATAGAGCCTGCCAAGGTAACCCCCGGCCAGCGGAATTTTCGGAGCAAGGAAGGGAACGGCAGGAGTGTAAAGCGTGACTTTACAGTTTGCCGCTTGGCGCCCGGGTTTGCGTGGCGGCGCGGGAGCATGGCAAGCTTGTGGCGTGCTGCGAACTCTGTTTCTCGTGGCGACGCTCGCCGCCGCGCTCCCCCTCCAGGCGCAGGTGTTCAAGTGCGTGGACGAGCGCGGCGTGACGCACTACACCGACAAGCCTCCCCCCGGCTGCAAGAGCGCGCGCGAGGTGGACATCAAGCCGATCCCGCCGGTAGGCGGCAGCGTCAAGCCGCGCGCCGACGACCTGAAGCGCGAGGAGCACGATTTTCAGCGCCGGCGCGCCGATCAGGACCGTGCCGAGGCCAAGGACAAGGCCGAGCTCGAGCGGCGCTGCCGGCAGGTGCGTAGCGACATCTCGCGGCTCAGCACCCAGCGCCGCGTGGTCGAGGCGAACAAGCAGGGCGAGCGCGTGTACGTGGAGGACGCCGAGCGCGAGCGGCAGCTCGAGCGCCTGCGCGGCGAGCTGCGCGGCTGCCCTTGAGCCGGGCCTGAGCGCCGGATACACTTGCGGCAGCAGCCGCGACGCGGCGCAAACCAGGAGGAGAGGACCATGAGGACGATAGCTGGCGTAGCGGGCGCGGTCGCGCTTGCCTTCGCTGCGGGCGCGGCGCAGGCGCAGTCCACGCTCGACGCGGTGCAGAAGAAGGGCTTCGTGCAGTGCGGTGTCAACGGGGGTGCTCTCGCCGGATTCTCTGCGCCCGATTCCCAAGGTGTCTGGAAGGGGATCGACGTAGACCTCTGCCGCGGAGTCGCGGCGGCGGTGTTCGGCGACGCCAGCAAGGTTCGCTACACGCCGCTCACCGCGCAGCAGCGCTTCACCGCGCTCCAGTCGGGCGAGGTGGATGTGCTCTCCCGCAACACCACCTGGACCATCACGCGTGATACCAGCCTCGGCCTGAACTTCGTCGGCGTCAACTACTACGACGGCCAGGGCTTCATGGTGCCGAAGAAGCTCAACGTCAAGAGCGCCAAGCAGTTGAACGGCGCCACCGTGTGCGTGCAGCCCGGCACCACCACCGAACTCAATCTCTCGGATTATTTCCGCGCCAACCGCATGACCTTCAAGCCGGTGGTGATCGAGACGCTGCCGGAGGTGCTGAACGCCTATTTCTCCGGCCGCTGCGACGTGTTCACCACCGACGTCTCGGGCCTGGTCTCGACGCGCGGATCGCGCGCGCCCAACCCGGCCGACCACATCATCCTGCCGGAGGTGATTTCGAAGGAGCCGCTCGGGCCGGCGGTGCGCCACGGCGACGACCGCTGGTTCGACATCGTCAAGTGGTCTCTGTTCGCGATGATCGAGGCCGAGGAAATGGGCATCACCTCGAAGAACATCGACCAGCAGGCGGCCAGCAAGGACCCGGCGGTGCAGCGCTTTGTCGGCGCCACGGGCGACATCGGCAAGATGCTCGGGCTGGACAACCGCTGGGCGCTCAACATCATCAAGCTGGTGGGCAACTACGGCGAGTCGTTCGAAGCAAACCTCAAGCCGCTGGGCTTCGACCGGGGCCTCAACGCCCTGTGGAAGGACGGCGGCCTGATGTACGCGCCCCCGATCCGCTAGCTTGATCCGGGGAAGGGGGTTGCGGGGGGAAACGCCGTGAGCTACTCCCCGCTCCGGTGACGCGTGCTGCGTAATCCGCGCGGTCGCGCGGTGCTCTACCAGGCCGGTCTCGTGCTCGGGGTCGGCCTGGTGCTGTGGTTCTTCGTCTCGAACACTGTCCGCAACCTCGAGGCTCTGCGGGTCGCGAGCGGCTTCGGCTTCCTCGCGCGCGAGGCCGGCTTCGAGATCGGCGAGACCACCTTCATCGCCTTCAGCGCTGCGGATACCTACCTGCGCGCGTTCTGCGTAGGCCTCGCCAACACCTTCCGCGTCGCCCTGATCGGCGTCGCCGTCGCCACACTGCTGGGCACGCTGATTGGCCTTGCGCGCCTCTCGTCCAACTGGCTGGTGGCGAAGCTCGCGGCGGCGTACGTCGAGGTGATGCGCAACGTGCCGCTGCTGGTGCAGCTTTTCTTCTGGTACGCGATCATCTCGGAAAACCTGCCGGGGCCGCGGGAAGCAGCGAGCCCGTTCCCGGGGGTGTTCCTGTCCAACCGCGGCTTCGCCGTGCCGGTGCCGGTGGCGCATGCAGCGTATTGGTGGATGCTCGGGGCGCTTGCGCTCGGCATCGCCGGCGCAATCGGCGTCACCGCCTGGGCGCGTGCCCGCCAGGCGGCGACCGGCGAGCAGATGCCGAGCGGCTGGATCGGGCTGGCGATGATTCTCGGTGCGCCGCTCGCGGTGTTCCTCGCCTTCGGCGCGCCGCTCGCCTGGGATAAGCCCGCACTCTCGGGCTTCAATTTCGCCGGCGGCGCCGCGCTCACGCCGGAGTTCGCCGCGCTGCTCGCCGGGCTCAGCATCTACACCGCGGCGTTCATCGCCGAAATCGTGCGTGCCGGGGTGCTCGCCGTGGACAAGGGCCAGTTCGAGGCCGCCGACTCGCTCGGCCTGCCGCGGCGGCGCGCGATGCGCCTGGTGATCCTGCCGCAGGCGCTGCGCGTGATCGTGCCGCCGCTCACCAGCCAGTACCTCAACCTCACCAAGAACTCCTCGCTCGCGGTGGCGATCGGCTACCCCGACCTGGTGTCTATCGCCAACACCACCATGAACCAGACCGGGCAGGCGATCGAGGGCATCGCCATCATCATGGCGGTGTACCTGACGATCAGCCTGTCGATCTCGGCGTTCATGAACTGGTACAACCAGCGCATCGCACTTCGAGGAGCGGCGCGATGAGCACTCTCGCGCTGCCGCGGCCCGCGGGCGCGCCAAGCGCGCTCGGCTGGCTGCGCGCCAACCTCTTTTCCAGCTGGCCGAACGCGATCCTCACGCTGCTCGCGCTGTACCTGCTCTGGCGCATGGTGCCGCCGTTCGTGGACTGGGCTTTCCTCGACGCCGTCTGGAGCGCGCCGGATTCCAAAGCCTGCCGCGCAGCGAAAGGCGAGGGCGCGTGCTGGGCCTTCATCGGCGAAAAGCACCGCTTCATTCTGTTCGGCACCTATCCGTACGAGGAGCACTGGCGCCCGGCGCTTTGCATCCTGGTGATGCTCGCGCTCTACACGGTGAGCGCGTTGCGGCGCTTCTGGCGGCCGCGGCTGGCGCTTTTCTGGCTCGCGGGCCTGGCGCTGGTCGGCGTGCTGATGTGGGGCGGGGTCTTCGGTCTCAGATACGTCGAGAACGAGCGCTGGGGCGGGCTGATGCTGACGCTGCTGCTCGCCACTTTTGGCATCGCCTTCGCCTTCCCGCTCGCGATCCCGCTCGCGCTGGGGCGCCGCTCGCAGCTGCCGATGGTGCGGGGTTTCTGCGTCGGGTATATCGAGCTGATCCGCGGCGTGCCTCTGATTTCGCTGCTTTTCATGGCCTCGGTGATGCTGCCGCTGTTCCTGCCCGCCGGCGTGACGATCGACAAGCTGCTGCGCGCGCAGATCGCGATGATCCTGTTCGCAGCGGCCTATCTTGCCGAGGTGGTGCGAGGCGGGCTGCAGGCGATCCCGCACGGCCAGGTCGAGGCGGCTGACGCGCTTGGGCTTTCGTACTGGAAGAAAACCGCGCTGGTGGTCCTGCCGCAGGCCCTGCGGATCGCGATCCCGCCGCTGGTCAACACCTTCATCGCGTTCTTCAAGGACACCTCGCTGGTGTTGATCATCGGGCTTTTCGACCTGCTCAGCACGATCAAGGTGGCGCTGCAGGAGCCGGCGTGGACCGGGTTCAGCGTCGAGGCGTACCTCTTCGCCTCGCTCGTGTACTTCGTTTTCTGCTTTACCATGTCGCGCTATAGCCAGAACCTCGAGCGTGACCTGTCACCGGGCGCGAGAGCGGGAGCCCTGCGCGATGCCTGAAGCCATCATCGAACTGCAAGGGGTCAACAAGTGGTTCGGCGCCTTCCAGGCGCTCAAGAACATCGATCTCAAGGTGGCGCGCGGCGAGAAGATCGTGGTGTGCGGGCCCTCTGGCTCGGGCAAGTCCACCATGATCCGCGTCATCAACCGGCTCGAGGCGCACCAGTCCGGGCGCGTGCTGGTGGACGGCACCGAGCTCACCGACGACCTTCGCTCCATCGAGACCATCCGCAGCGAAATCGGCATGGTGTTCCAGCAGTTCAACCTGTTCCCGCACCTCACTGCGCTCGAGAACCTGACGCTGGCGCCAATCTGGGTGCGCAAGATGCCCAAGCGCGAGGCCGAAACGCTGGCGCTGCAGCTGCTGGAGCGCGTGCGCATCCCGGAGCAGGCGCACAAGTACCCGGCGCAGCTCTCAGGCGGCCAGCAGCAGCGCGTGGCGATTGCGCGCGCGCTCGCCATGCGGCCGAAGATCATGCTGTTCGACGAACCGACTTCGGCGCTCGACCCGGAGATGATCAAGGAAGTGCTCGACGTGATGGTGGAGCTCGCGCGCGAGGGCATGACCATGGTGGTGGTGACGCACGAGATGGGCTTCGCGCGCACGGTGGCCGACCGCGTCTGCTTCATGGACGCGGGCGAGATCGTCGAGACTGCGCCGCCGGCGGAATTCTTCGGCACCCCCAGGACCGAGCGCGCGAAACTCTTCCTCAGCCAGATCCTCGGCCACTGAGCCGGGCGTAAGCCACGGCGCAGGCGAAAAAGGCAAGGCTGAGCGCGATCTCCGCAATCGCCAGCTCCTGCGACACGCCGCGCTCCGCCCAGGCGCGCGTCACGCCCTCGGTAAAGTAGGCCAACACGAGCAGCGACGACCACTGGTAGGTGTAGCGCCGGCCGGCGAGGATGCCGGCGAGCGGCAGCGCGAGCGGTAGCGCCTTCAGCGCCAGCCACGAGCCGCCGGGGCGCAAGGGCGCGAGCCACAGTTCCCAGGCGAGGCACAGTGCGATCAGGGCGATCAGCGAGACCGAGGCACAGAGCTTGCACGCGCGCACGCGCGCAAAGTACACCAGGGCCGCCAGCGGCAAAAGTGTAAAGCCTGACTTTACACTTTGCCCGGTTGCCGCCCCGGCATCGCCATCACGCTTTCGTGCCATTCGGCTGGCGGCTTCCCGTCAACGCGTGCGCCCGCTCGGCGTTCTTGGGGAAACGCCATGACCAAACGCAACGTTCCCGCCGCCAGCATCGCCTCGCGCATCCTGCTTCTGCGCGCACACAAGGTGATGCTCGATGCGGATCTTGCCAACCTCTACGGCGTGCGCACCAAAGCGCTCGTCCAAGCGGTCAAGCGCAATCGCAAGCGCTTTCCGCCAGACTTCATGTTTAAGCTTACGGAACAAGAAGTTACCAACTTGAGGTCACAGAATGTGACCTCAAGTTGGAGTGCTTCGGGCTGGGGTGGGCGCCGTTGGGCAGCCTATGCATTTACCGAGCAAGGCGTCGCGATGCTCTCGTCGGTGCTGCGCAGCCCGCGCGCCATCGCGGCCAACATCGCGATCATGCGCGCCTTCGTGCGCCTGCGCGAGATGGTCGCTGCCAATGCGGAGCTTGCGAAAAAGCTCGATCAGCTCGAGCGTCGCGTTTCCGGCCACGACGAGGCAATCACGAGCATCGTGCGCGCGATCCGTGAGCTCGCCGCGCCGCCCGACCCCAAACCAAAGCGCCGCATCGGGTTTGTTTCAGGAGACTGATCGGTCGTAGCTCCGAATCCTCGCCTCGGGAATGGCTTGGGCCGTGGATAGTGGGTTACAGTCGGCGAGCCATGGCTGTAGAGACTCGTTACGCCAAGAGCGGCGACGTGCACATCGCCTACCAGGTCACGGGCGGCGGGCCGTTCGATCTGGTGTGGGTGCCCGGATTCGTGTCGCACCTGGAAGCCGACTGGGACGTTCCTGGCCGGGTGCGCGTTCTCGAGCGCCTGGGCTCGTTCTGCCGCCTGATCCGGTTCGACAAGCGTGGCACCGGGTTGTCGGACCGGGTGGCGATCCCGACCCTCGAGCAGCGCATGGATGACGTGCGCGCAGTCATGGATGCGGTGGGATCCAAGCAAGCAGCGCTGCTGGGTGTCTCCGACGGCGGCCCGATGTCGCTGCTGTTCGCGGCCACCTACCCTGAGCGCACGGTCGCCCTGGTCATCTACGGTTCCTTCGCGCGGCGCCTCTGGGCGCCCGATCATCCGTATGGTATGACCGCGGCTGACTGGGATGGATTCTTGCAGCGTCTCGAGCGCGAGTGGGGCGGGCCCGTGGCGCTCGACATATTCGCTCCCAGCGTGGCCAACGACCCCAATGCGCAGAAAGCGTGGGCCAACTACCTGCGCCAGGCGGCGAGTCCCGGCGCTGCAGTGTCGATCATGCGGATGAACGGCGAGATCGACGTGCGGCATGTGCTACCCGCAATCCGGGTGCCCACCCTGGTCCTGCATTGCACGGGCGATCGATTGACTTTCATCGAGCAGGGTCGGTACCTCGCGAAGCACATTGCCGGCGCTCGCATGGTCGAGCTACCAGGGGACGATCACGCGCCATGGACAGGAGGAAACCTGGACGCGATCGTCGACGAGATCGAGGAGTTCCTCACCGGAACGCTCCATGGCGCCGAGCCGGACCGAGTGCTCGCCACGGTGTTGTTCACGGACATCATAGGGGCCACCGAGCGGGTGGCGCACTTGGGCGATTCCGGCTGGCGGCAGTTGCTCGGCCAGCATCACACGCTCGTCAGGCGCGAGCTGGCGAAGTTCCGCGGCCGCGAGATCGATACCGCCGGCGACGGCTTTCTGTCCGCATTCGACGGACCCGCGCGGGCAGTGCGCTGCGCCCACGCCATCCAGCGCGCCGCTCGCGCGCAATTGAATCTCGAACTGCGCGCTGGCCTGCACACGGGGGAATGCGAATTGATGGAGAATAAATTGGCGGGCCTTGCGGTGCACATCGGCGCGCGCGTGGCGACGCTCGCAAACGCAGGCGAGGTCCTGGTATCGAACACGGTGAAGGACCTGGTCGCCGGCTCCGGCCTTCAATTCGAGGACCGCGGCAATCACGTCCTCAAGGGCGTTCCCGGCGAGTGGCGCTTGTTTGCCGCCACCGCGCCAGGCTGACGACTTACAGCAGTACCCGGAGGAGGATTGCCATGGCAGAGCAACTGAGAGCGTCTTTACAGGCAGGGTTCGTGGCCGCAGCGATGGCGATCGGCATGCACACGGCCCATGCAGAGGACGTCAAGGTGATGGCGGCGAACGCAGTCAGGGAGCCTTTGCTCGAGCTGGTATCGGCCTTCGAAAAGTCGAGCGGCCACAGGGTCACCACGATCTGGGGCGGTACCGAAGGCATCACCAAACGGGTCGGCGGCGGCGAGGTGGTCGATATCGTCCTCATCGCGGCTCCGAACATCGACAAGCTGATTGCGGAGGGCAAGCTGGTCGCAGGCAGCCGCGCAGACTTCGCGAAGTCCGGCGTCGGCATTGCGGTGCGCAGCGGTCTGCCAAAGCCGGACGTTTCCTCCGGCGAAGCGGTCAAGCGGGCAGTACTGGCGGCCAAGTCGGTCGCTTATTCTTCAGGGCCGAGCGGCGTCTACGTTGCCGATATGTTGAAGAGGATGGGCATCGCCGAGCAGGTCAAGGACAAAGTGAAGCAGCCCGCGTCCGGCATGCCGGTCGGCGAGTTGCTGGCGCGCGGCGAGGCCGATCTCGGCTTTCAGCAGGTGAGCGAACTTCTGCACGTGAAGGGCATCGATTACCTTGGGCCGTTGCCCGCAGAGATCCAAAACATAACGGTGTACTCCGCAGCCCTGCACACGGCAGCGCCCGCGCCGGACGCGGCCAAGGCGCTGCTGAAAATCCTTACTGCGCCCGCGGCGGGCCCGATCATCAAGAAGGTAGGAATGGAGCCCGGTTAAGCGCTTCGCGCAGGCGCACGCCCCGCCAGCGCCTTCGACTAGAATCGGCGGCGCGCGAGGCTTCGCGCTCGCTGGCAACATTTCAAATCTCGGGAGGCAGCAATGGGCATGCTCACAGGCAAGATCGCGCTCGTCACGGGTGCGACCAGCGGCATCGGGCGGCGCACGGTAGAGCGCTTCGTAGAGGAGGGCGCGCAGGTGCTGTTCTGCGGCCGGCGCGCCGAGCTCGGCGCTTCGCTCGAGAAGTCCCTGGGCTCGGAGCGCTGCCGCTTCATGAAGGCCGACGTCACGCAGGAAGCGGATGTCGCGCGGCTCGTCGCGGGCTGCCTCGAAACCTGGGGCCGGATCGACTGCCTGTTCAACAACGCCGGCGGACCGGCACCGCAGGGCGGCATCGAGTCGATCCCGGTCGAAGGGTTCGACGCCGCGATGGCGACACTGGTGCGCAGCGTCATGCTCGGCATGAAGCATGCCGCGCCGGTCATGGTGAAGCAGGGCGCGGGCAGCATCATCAACAACGGCAGCGTGGCGGCGGTGCGCGCCGGGCTCTCGAGCTCGATGGTCTACAGCGCCGCGAAAGCGGCGGTGGTGCACTTGTCGAACTGCGTCGCGATGCAGCTCGGCGAGAAGAACGTGCGCGTCAATTGCATCTCGCCCGGCGGCATCGCCACCGGCATCTTCGCCAAAGCCTTCGGCCTGTCGGCCGAGGCGGCCGACAAAACCGCCGACGCGATCAAGGCGGGCCTCGCCAAGCTGCAGCCGATCCCGCGCGCCGGCATCACCGACGATATCGCCAACGCCGCGGTGTTCCTCGCCTCGGACCAGTCGAGCTTCATCAACGGACACAACCTGGTGGTGGACGGCGGCCTGGTAGGCGGGCGCGCGTGGTCGGTGCAGCAGGCCGCGCTTGCCGGGATGAAACAGGCATTCGCGGGCAGTTGATGAAGGCGATCGCCGCGCAGCAGGCGTGAATTGGATTTGCGGCCGCGCCGGTCGCGCGCGCGGCCGTCGGCGACTGTGGCTGCATCATCGCGCCGCGCCGTGCGCCCTGACTTTCTCCTCGAGCGCCTCCAGCCTGCGGTCGCGGATGCCGAGCTGGCGCAAGTGCTCCACCGTGTCGAACAGATAGTCGCAGCAGCGGCCCATCGGCCCGGCGCCGGTGGCGAGGTAACGCGCCACCGCTTCGACCTTGAGCCCCGGCACGTATCGCTCGTGTTGGCGATTGGCGCTGAACGCGATCGCCGGCTCCGGTCCCTTGGGCGTGTGCGCGGTGGTCCACACCGGGCGATAGGCCATGGTGAACATCTCGCGCCGCCAGATCACGTCGAGCTCGGTCGCCGCCGCGCGCGCGGCCAGGCGGTAGGCGACGCCGGCGCAGCTGCCGCCCGATTCCAGAGACAGCATGAGGCCGGGCCGCTCGGGACTGCCCCGGCCGGCGCGCGCCCAAAGGCAGAACTGGCGATGAAAGCCGTGGATGCGCGCCGTGCGACGCTCTACGAAATGGAACGCCGGGTTCCAGATCAGCGAGCCGAACGCGAACACCCAGACTCGCCCCGGGCGCGGCGCGCGCGCGAGGATGGCTTGCACTTGGGCGGCGCGCTCGGCGTCCGTCATGAAGAGCACCTTTGGCCCGAGCACGGCGCGTACCGCCGCGTGCAGCGTGCCGTCGAGAAGGCTTTCGCGCGTCAGTTTCATGCCGCTCATCGGGGGCGCATGCGGATTTGCAGAGGACGCGGCGCAGTCAAAGTGTAAAGTCTGACTTTACAATCTGGCGCGTTGCGGCCCTGCGCGCGCAAGTTTCGCCCGGCAGCAAGCGCTCGAACTGCTCGACGATCAGGTGTTCGCGCGACGCTGCCCCGGCATCGGGCCTGCGCTCGGCGAAGCTGCCGCTCAGAGTAGCGAGGATCAAGTCGCCGGGCTGGCGCCGCTGCGCCAGGTAGGCCTTCCCCAGGTCGGCTTGGCCGCGCTCGAGCGCCACCGGAAAACGCTTGCCGCTCAAGCATTCGGTGAACTGCGCGCCGCCCGCCGTGAAGGCGTACATCCCGCGCAGGCGCATCGGCCCCGCCACCGGATCGACCGCGGCCTGGCGCGCGAGTTCGTAGTTGTGCGGCGAACGGATCTCGCCGCCTTCGCCGTCGAGCATGCGCAGCCGGTCGCCGGGCACGAAACGAAACTGGCGCACGATCCGCGTCCCGCTTTGCAACCTGAGCGGGCCGCCATCCTGCGCCCGGGCCCAGCGCCCGAGCTCGTAATGCTTCCGGTTGCTGCCGCCGGCCGCGGCAAGGAAGGTCAGGCGCAGCCGGTAGGTGAAGTCGGGAAACAGCGTCAAGGTAATCTGCTGTCCCGGGCAGTCAGCGCATGGGATCTCGCCGAAATAGGTCAGGCCGACTTGCGCCGCGGGCTCAGCGGGCGGTTGCTGATGCGCGCAGCCCGCGATCAGGACTGCGGCGAGGGCGAGAAGCGTGCGCATTGGATTGCTTTTCAGCGCGCCAGCCTGAGCGCGATTTCGGCTAAGCGCTTGCCCTGCGCCACGCACAGCGCGCGCTCGGATTCGGTCACCGGTTCGTCGTCGGCGATGCCGGCGAAGTGGCTGGCGCCGTAGGGCGTGCCGCCGGTGCGCGTCGCGTTCATCTCGGCGAGCGTGTAGGGCAGGCCGACGATCAGCATGCCGTGATGCAACAGCGGCAGCATCATCGAGACCAGCGTCGTTTCCTGCCCGCCGTGCATGCTCGCCGTCGAAGTGAACACGCAGGCGGGCTTGCCGGCGAGCGTGCCCTTGAGCCAGAACACTGAAGTGCCGTCGAGAAAGTGCTTCATCGGCGCCGCCATGTTGCCGAAGCGCGTCGGGCTGCCGAGCGCGAGCCCGGCGCAATCCTCTAGGTCGCCTAGTTCGCAATAGGGCGCGCCCGCCGGCGGCACCGCGGGCGCGGCGACCTGCGTCACGGGCGACACCTTCGGCACGGTGCGCAATCTTGCCTCTGCGCCGCTCACGCGCTCGACGCCCTCGGCGATCAGCTCCGCCATGCGCCGCACCGAGCCGCCGACCGAGTAGTAAAGAACGAGGATGCGCGCCACGTTCGGTATCATACCGGCGCACATGCAAACCACCGAGCCACGCGCGGCCTGGGAGTTCTGCGTCGCAGTTGCGCGGCGCTTCTACGAGGACCGCAGCCTGCAGACCGCGGGCTCGCTCACCTACACCACCCTGCTGTCGCTGGTGCCACTGATCACGGTAGCGCTGGCGCTGTCCACCGCGTTCCCGGTGTTCGACCACGCGATCGGGGCGCTGCAAGCCCTCATCGTCGGCAATTTCCTGCCCGATACAGGGGGCGGGAAGGCGGTGATGGAACAGTTGAACGCCTTCACCGCCAGCGCCGGGCGGCTCACCGCCATCGGCATCGCGTTCCTCGCCGTCACCGCGATCTTGCTGATGCTCACCATCGACGAGTCGATGAACCGCATCTTCCGCGTATTGCGGCCGCGGCCCTACGCGCAGCGCCTGATCATGTACTGGGCCGTGCTCACGCTCGGGCCGGTGCTGATCGGCGCCAGCCTGTCCATGACTTCGTTTCTCGTGGGCAGCTCGCTCGGCCTGCTCGACCTGGGCTGGCTGACCGAGGCGGTGCTGCGGGCGATGCCGTTCCTGTTCACCTGCGCCGCGTTCACGCTGCTTTACCTGGTGGTGCCTAACCGCCGCATCGAGACGCGGCACGCGCTCGTCGGCGGCATCGTCGCCGGCATGATCTTCGAGTTCGCCAAGCGCGGTTTCGCGCTCTACGTCGCCAGTTTCCCGACCTACACGCTGATCTACGGCGCCTTCGCCGCGGCGCCGATCTTCCTGCTGTGGGTGTACCTGTCGTGGCTGGTGGTGCTTTTCGGGGCGACCATCACCGCCATGCTGCCGGCGTTCCGCGAAGCGCGCGCCGAGAGCGGCGGCTCGCCCGGGCGCGACCTGGTGGATGCGCTCGCGGTGCTCAACGCGCTGGCGCGCGCACAGACCGCGGGGCGCGTGCTGTCCATCAACCGCATCGCGGCGCAGGTGAAGCTGCTGCCCTACCGCTGCGAGCGCGTGCTGGAGCGCGCCGCGGCGCTCGGCTGGAGCGCCAAGACGGAAAAAGACGGTTGGCTGCTGGCGCGCGACGCAGATGCCATCCGCCTCGCTGACATCTACCGCGCTTTCGTGCTTGATCCAGACGCGCACGGCCTCGAGTCCGGCTCGGCGCCACGGCTCTCGGCGCCGCTCGCCGAGCACTGGAAGCACGTGCAGGCCGACATGTCGCTGACGCTGAAGCAGCTGGCGCACGAGGAGGCAGCAGAGTGAGACAACCCGTAACAGCCGCGCGCGGGGGGTGCGGGGGGGCCGGGAAGGCTCCGAGCGCATTTACCGGAGGGGGCCCGGCCCCCCTGCTCACATGATCCCGCGGCGCGAACGCTTGATCGTGGCGCTCGATGTGCCCAGTGCCGCCGAGGCGCGCGCGATGGTCGAGCGGCTGGGCGACGCGGCGTGCTTCTACAAGATCGGACTGGAGCTGTTTACCTCGGGCGGCTACTTCGAGCTGCTGCAATGGCTCGCGCAGCGCGGCAACAAGGTGTTCGCCGACTTGAAGCTGCACGACATCCCGGAGACGGTGCGGCGCGCAGTTGCCAACCTGCGCGGCCGCGGCGCCACTTTCCTCACGGTGCACGCCGAGCGCCCTGTGATGCAGGCCGCGGTTAAGGAAAAGGGCGAAATCAAGATTCTCGCCGTCACCGTGCTCACCAGCACCGGCCCGGCGGAGCTCGCCGAGATGGGATGGCGCGGCGGCTTGGACGAGCTGGTGCTGGCGCGCGCGCGCGGCGCGCTCGAAACCGGCTGCGACGGCGTCATTTCATCCGGGCTGGAAGCGCACAAGCTCAAGCAGGCCTTCGGCGCGAAGCTGCTAGTCGTCACGCCGGGCATCCGGGCGGCGGGCGGCGACGCCGCGGACCAGAAGCGCACCGTGGACGCGGCGCAAGCCTTCGCGGGCGGCGCCGATTACATCGTGGTCGGGCGTCCGATCCGCGACGCCGCTGACCCGCGCGCCGCGGCCGAGGCGATCCAGAAGACGATTTCGGGGATCTTTCCGGCGTGATGCAGGCGCTCGCGGGCATCGCCGGGCTGCTCGCGCTGGCGTGGCTCGCGAGCGAGAAGCGCTCAGCCATTCCCTGGCGCGCCGTTTGGTCGGGGCTCATTCTGCAGCTCGTGCTTGCGCTGCTGCTGTTGAAGCTCCCGTTCGCCAAGGACGCCTTCCTGTGGCTGAACGACGTGCTGCTCGCGCTCGAGAAATCCACCCAGGCCGGCACCGCGTTCGTGTTCGGTTACCTGGGTGGCGGCAAGCCGCCGTTCGCCGAGACCGATCCGGCCTCGAGCTTCATCCTCGCCTTCCGCGCGCTGCCGCTGGTGCTGGTGGTGAGCGCGCTCTCGGCGTTGATGTTTTACTGGCGCATCCTGCCGGCGGTGGTGCGCGCGATCTCCTGGCTGCTCGAGCGCTCGATGAAGGTCGGCGGCGTGCTCGGTTTGTCCACCGCGGCGAACGTGTTCGTAGGCATGGTCGAGGCGCCGCTGTTGGTGCGGCCGTACCTGGCGCGCGTTTCGCGCGGCGAGCTGTTCGCGATCATGGCGGGCGGCATGGCCTCGATAGCAGGCTCGGTGCTGTTCCTCTACGCCAGCATCCTCGGCAGAGTGATGCCCGACGCGGTGGCGCATTTGCTGATCGCTTCGATCGTCTCGGCGCCTGCGGCGCTGGTGGTGGCATTTCTCATGGTGCCGCCCGAAGGCGAGGCCGCTGGCGGGCGGCTGGAATTGAAGTCCGAGGCGGCGAGCGTCATGGACGCGCTCACGCGCGGCACCCTCGAAGGCGCGCAGCTGCTCGTCAACATCGTCGCCATGCTGGTGGTGTTCGTCGCGCTGGTGACGCTCGCGAACCTGGCGCTTGCGTGGCTGCCGCACGGCAGCGGCGCGCCGCACACGCTGCAGGGCCTGCTCGGCTGGGCGCTCGCGCCGCTCGCCTGGCTAGCCGGCGTGCCATGGGCGGAGGCGCAAGCCGGCGGCATGCTGCTGGGCACGAAAACCGTGTTGAACGAGCTGGTGGCGTACATCGAGCTCGCCGAAATGAAGCAACTTTCGGAGCGGAGCCGCCTGCTGATGACCTACGCGCTGTGCGGTTTCGCAAACTTCGGCAGCTTGGGCATCATGATCGGCGGCATGAGCACCATGTGCCCGGAGCGGCGCGCCGAGATCGTGGCGCTCGGCATGAAATCCATCGTCGCCGGCACGCTCGCCACCTGCCTCACCGCGGCGACTGTGGGGCTGATCGTCTGAGATGAGCCCGGGCGAGCCGTCGAATTTCTTCCTCATCGCCGGAATCGTGCTGAACGTAGCGATCACAGGTCTCGCGATCTGGTGGTTGCTCAAGCAGGGCGTGAAGAAGCCGCCGCCCAGGGATCCGTCGCCAGATCAGTCCTGAACGAAGCCGATTCTGCGTCTTTTCGGCGGCTGGGGCGGCGCAGCGAGCTGGCGGACCGCGCCCAGGATTTCCGCAATGGCGCGATCGTGAGTGCCGACCTTGCGCTCGAGCTGGTCCAATCGGCGCGCAAGCTCCTTGTGGCTGACAATCGAAGTTCTCAGCGCAACGAACGCTCGCACGACGTATACGCTGATCTGGACCGCGCGAGCCGTGTTCAGTACCGATGCAGCCATGAGCGCACCATGTTCCGTGAAAGCGTAGGGCAGGGTGGGGGAGAATTTGAGCCGCGAGAGGTGGTCACAATTTGCAACCACCTGCGCGCGCTCCGAACTGGAGAGCTGGAAAACGAAATCGGCGGGAAAGCGCCGCGTATTCCGTCTGACCTGCTGGTTGAGGCGCTTGGTGCTGACGCCGTAAAGGGCGGCGAGATCGGCGTCGAGAATGACTTTCTCGCCTCTCAATATCAGGATTCGCCGAGCGATCCGCTCAAGAGACTGCATGCCGGCCGCCATACCGGACAAACGTACACGCCGACGTTCAGGTTGACCCGTCAGGCAATCAAGGCGCCGGAGTCTTTATCTTCGGAGTTTCACAGCGTGCGGCGCCCTGGGCATTATGATTGCGGCTGCAAGGAGATACCTATGAAACGTCTGCATGCAATGAGCATCGCGCTTTGCGCCGCGCTTGCCGCCCTCGCGAGCCATGCGCACGCGCAGGGCAAAGCCGGCTTGGAGGCCGCACCGTCACTGCCCGCCGCCGAGCTGGCGCATACAGTGCCGCTCAAGGGACCGCTGCACAAGGTCGCCGAGCCGGTCAGGGTGGAAGGCCATCTCGGCAGGTTCGTGATCGAGTCGAAGTTCGGCAAGTTCTCGGTCCAAGGCGTGAACATGCTTGGCACGCGCGTGGCCGAGCTTCCGGCGATTGAACAGCTGCAGAAGGTGCAGAAGGACTCGGCGTTCAGCGACGCGCTTTCGAAATCGGCCGCCGGGGTAGGGAAATTCGCCGAGAGCGCGGTCACCGACCCGGGCAAGACGGCGGAGAACATCGGCAAGGGCGTCGGCACGGTATTCGGGCGCATCGGCCACATGGCCAAGTCGGGCGCCGACTACGTGGGCGACAAAGCGGACGATGCCACTGCCTCGGGATCGAAACCCGCGCCCAAGGCGGCGCCCTCGGGCGAGCCCGAGCCGCCGTCCTTCATCGGTGACCCATTCGGCTACAACAAGGCGCGGCGCGAATGGGCCAAGAAGCTCAACATCGACCCCTACACCTCGAACCCGGTGCTGCGGCCGCTGCTCGATGATGCCGCCTCGGCGACCTTTGCCGGCAATTTCGCCGTCAACCTGACCGTAGGCGCGGTCGTCGGGCCGCTGCAATACGCCTACACGTTCGACGACACAGTGCGCCAGTCGGTCTGGAACAAGCCGGCGATCGATCTGGAGAAGGAGAACCAGGAAAAGCTGCTCGCGCTGGGCGCGCAGGGCCGGACGGTGCGCGACCTGTTGCGCAACCGGTGGTTCACGCCGACGCTGCAGACCGCGCTGGTGGCGCGGCTGACGGTGCTCGGCAAGATGGAAGGCATCGAGTCGGTGGTCAGGGCTGCCGCGCTGACTCGAGGCGAAGCGCGCGCGCGCTTCCTGCTCGAATCGCTCGCCATCCTGGTGACGCACCACCAAAAGGAAGGCAAGCTGGCGAAGGTCCGCATGAGCAATCTCGTTCCCGCCGGCGTCACCGCGGACGGACGCGTGATCGCGGCGGTGGCCATCGATTACGGCTATTGGGACAAGGATGCTGCCGCCTTCACGCAACGCAAGGAGTTGGCGGCTAAAGGCAGGACGCTGCTCGTCGCCGGCAAGCTGAGCCCGCGCACGAAGCAAGAGCTCGAGAAGGCGGGCTGGACGGTGAAAACCGGCTTGCGGGTCTAGCACGCAGCAAGCGGCGCCTTCTTCCGGAGAATCGGGGTCAGAGCCCGATTTCGCGCAAACGAAATCGCCCAAAGCGATTTGCGCAAACGAAATCGCCCAAAGCGATTTGCGCAAACAAAATCGGGCTCTGACCCCGATTTTCCCGTACAATGCACGACTTTTTTCCTTTCGGATCAAGGCTATGCCCCGCGCGTTGCGCAACCTGGCGATCATCGCCCACGTCGACCACGGCAAGACCACGCTGGTCGACAAGCTGCTGCGCGCCTCGGGCACCTTCGCTGCGCACGAAAAGCTCGAGGAGCGGGTCATGGACTCCAACGACCTCGAGCGCGAGCGCGGCATCACCATCCTCGCCAAGAATTGCGCCGTCACCTTCGAGGGCACGCACATCAATATCGTGGACACGCCTGGGCACGCCGATTTCGGCGGCGAGGTGGAGCGGGTGCTTTCCATGGTGGACGGGGTGCTGCTGCTGGTGGACGCGGTCGAGGGCCCGATGCCGCAGACGCGCTTCGTCACCCGCAAAGCGCTGGCGCTGGGCCTGAAGCCCATCGTGGTGATGAACAAGGTGGACCGGCCGAGCGCGCGCGCGCAGTGGGCCGTCAACCAGACCTTCGATCTCTTCGACAAGCTCGGCGCCACCGAGGAGCAGCTCGATTTCCCGGTGGTGTACGCCTCGGCGCTCGAGGGCTGGGCGACGCTCGAGCCGGGCGTGCGCGGCAGCGACATGCGACCGCTGTTCGAGGCGATCCTCAAGCACGTGCCGGTGCGAGCAGCCGACCCCGAGGGGCCGCTGCAGCTGCAGATCTGCTCGATCGATTACTCGTCCTACGTGGGGCGCATCGGAATCGGGCGTATCGCGCGCGGCCGCCTGCGCGCCGCGCAAGAGGTGGTGGTGCTCAAGGGACCGCAGTCCGAGCCGGTGCTCGCAAAGGTGAACCAGGTTCTCACCTTCGAGGGGCTGGAGCGCCAGGAAGTGCCCGAGGCCGAGGCGGGCGACATCGTGCTGGTGAACGGCGTCGAGGAGATCGGCATCGGCGTCACGCTGTGCGACCCGGAGCACCCCGAGGCGCTGCCGCTGCTGCTCGTGGACGAGCCCACGCTGAGCATGAATTTCCAGGTCAACACCTCGCCGCTCGCCGGGCGCGAGGGCAAGTTCGTCACCAGCCGCCAGCTGCGCGAGCGCCTGGCGCGCGAGTGCATGTCGAACGTGGCGCTGCGCGTCGAGGACACCGCCGACGCCGACGTGTTCCTGGTTTCCGGGCGCGGCGAGCTGCACCTCACCATCCTGCTCGAGAACATGCGCCGCGAGGGCTACGAGCTGGCGGTTTCGCGCCCGCGCGTGGTGTTGCGCGAAATCGGCGGCGAGAACTGCGAGCCCTACGAGATGCTCACGGTGGATGTCGAGGAGACTAACCAGGGCGCGGTGATGGAGGCGCTGGGGCGGCGCCGCGCCGAGCTGCGCGACATGCAGCCCGACGCCGCGGGAAGAAATTCAGGGCGCGTGCGGCTCGAATACCGCGTCCCGGCGCGCGGCCTGATCGGCTTCCAGGGCGAATTCATGACCACCACGCGCGGCACCGGCGTCATGAGCCACGTGTTCGACGAGTACGCGCCGCTCGCCGGCGAGATCGCCGAGCGCAGGAACGGCGTGCTGGTGTCGCAGGACGACGGCGCCGCGGTCGCCTACGCGCTGTGGAAGCTGCAGGAGCGCGGGCGCCTGTTCTCCAGCCCCGGCGACCCGGTGTACGAGGGCATGATCGTCGGCATCAACAGCCGCGACGACGACCTGGCGGTGAACCCGATCCGCGAGAAAAAGCTCACCAACATCCGCGCCTCGGGCAAGGACGAGCACATCGACCTGACGCCGCCGATCGCCCTGACGCTCGAGTCGGCGGTCGAGTTCATCGCCGACGACGAGCTGGTCGAGATCACCCCGAAATCGATCCGCCTGCGCAAGCGCTTCATGAAGGAGCACGAGCGCCGGCGCGCCGAGCGCGCCGCCGCCTAAGAAGTCCCTTTTCTGTCGCTCCCGCGCAAGCGGGGGCCCAGCGAGCGCTAGAATCACGCTATCGTTCCGGCCGAGGGAGGCGCAGATGGCGATCCGCAACTTCACCGCAGATAACCTGACCGCGGAAGTCCTCAAGCGCACCGAGACCACTTCCGATCCGCGCCTCAGGGAAATGATGGCGAGCTTCATCCGCCACCTGCACGGATTCGTGCGCGAGGTGAAGCCGACGCAGCAAGAATGGCTCGCGGGGATCCGCTTCCTCGCCGAGACCGGCCACTGGTGCGACGACAAGCGCAACGAGTTCATCCTGCTGTCCGACACCCTGGGCGTGTCGATGCTGGTGGACTTCCTCAATTACGGCCAGGACGGCAAGTCCACCGAGTCCACCGTGCTGGGCCCGTTCTATGTCGAGGGCGCGCCCGAGATGAATCTCGGCGCGAACATCGCCAAGCCCGGAACACCTGGGGATCCGTGCCACGTGTGGGGACGCATTCACGGCGCGGACGGCAAGCCGGTCGCGGGCGCGATCATCGATGTCTGGGAAGGCGCGGGCGACGGCTTCTACGACGTGCAGAAGAACGAAGGCACCAACCTGCGCGCGCGCTTCCGCGCCGGCGCCGATGGCCGCTACGACTTTCACTGCGTGCGGCCGGTGAGCTACCCGGTGCCGAACGACGGCCCGGTGGGCAAGCTCCTGGTGGCGACCGGCCGGCACCCGATGCGCCCCGGGCACCTGCACTTCATGATTCAGGCGCCGGGCCACGCCACTCTGGTGACGCACTTGTTCACCAAGGGCGACCCGTACCTCGACTCGGACGCCGTGTTCGGGGTCAAGGAGTCGCTGATCGTGGATTTCCGCAAAGGCGCGGGCGGCGAGTACGAGGCGAGCTTCGACTTCGTGCTAAAGGCGGACAAGCAGGCCAGGCGCGCCGCGTAGAGAACGGCTGCTTTCGTCTTCCGACTACTGATTTCGTCTTCCCCGCGGAAGCGGGGACCCAGCTATCATTTGCGCAGCAGCGGAACCGAAGGGAGCGCGCCATGCCAGCAGCGGAGAGCCGGACCCGGGTCACCATCTTCACCGGCTCGTACCGCGTCAAGGGCTACATCGACCTGATCCCCGGCGCGCGCGTCACCGACTACATGGCCGAAGCCAAGACCTTCATCGCGGTCACCGACGCCGAGGTCTGGGAACTGGCGATCGGCGGCCGGCAGCTGCTTTCGGTGCCGTTCCTCGACGTGAACTGCGAGCACATCCAGATCATCGCGCCGGGATAGGCGTCGTCGCCCACCAGCTTTCCGCTTCGCGCGGGGTCCAGCGGTATTCCTGCGCCAGCGCTTCGAAAGCTTCCACCAGGTCGGCGGCGCGCTGCGGCCGCAGCTCGCGCTGCTTCTCCAGGCAGGCCTGCACCAGCAGGTCCAGCTCCAGCGGCACCGGCTGCGACGCCGCTGCCGAGATGCGCGGCGGCTCCTCGTTGAGCACCTTGGTGGTGAGCGCCAGGTCGTCGGTGGCCTCGAACAGTTTTTTCCCGGTGAGCAGGTAGAAGGCGACCGCGCCCACGGCGTAGATGTCGGCGCGCGCGTCCACGTCGGCCGGATTGCGCAGCCGCTCGGGCGCCATGTACAGCGGCGTGCCGAGGATGCGCAGCGTGCGCGTGAGGTCGCGGCTGTGCTCGGTGGCGACGTTCTTCACCAAGCCGAAGTCGAGCAGCTTGACCACGTCGTGCTCGGCGCCGCGCCGGCACACCATGATGTTGTCTGGCTTGACGTCGCGGTGCACCAGCCCCCGCGCGTGCGCCTCCGCAAGCCCGGCGCACACCTGGCGCAGGATGTGGATCGCGCGCGCCACCGGCACCGGACCGGCGCGCGCCACCAGCTCGCCCGCAGTGACGCCGTCGAGATACTCCATGGCGTAGTAGAACAGGCCGTCGCGCGTGCGGCCGTAATCGAATATCTCGACCGTATTGGGGTGCGACAGCTGGCTGGCGAGTTGCACCTCGCGCTCGAAGCGCGCGATCATTTCGTCGCTGGCGCGCGCCGGCTTGAGCAGCTTTACCGCGCACGGGCGCTTGAGCAAGTCGTGGCGCGCGAGGTACACGTTCGCCATGCCGCCCTCGCCGATGCGGCGCTCCAGCCGGTAGGCGCCGAGCTTGCGCTGGCCGCCGATCTCGCTCCGCAGGCGCAGCACCGAGAGCCCCGAGGCGAGCGCCGCGAGCACCGCGACGAGCAGCGCGCCGAACACGATGCCGAAGGCGATCCTCAGGTAGCGCAGCGGCGCGTAGGCCTCGACCGCGTTGAGCTTGATTGCAATGCCGAGGCCGTGCTCGTCCAGCCAGCGCCACGCGGCGATGACCTCGACGCCGCGCGAGTCCGTGTAGGGCTCGAGAACCAGTCCGGCGCTGGAGGGCTCGCCGCGTTTCAGGCGCAACGGCGTCGTCTTGCCGGCGAGATCCGGGTTGAGAGTCTCGCCCGCTTCGTCAAACGCGAAAACCACGCCGCTGTCGCCCAGGCCGCCGGCGGCGGCGGCGTAGCGGGCCGCGATCTCGCGCGCCCGCGCCGGGCGCTGCGCGGCAGGCACATTCTCCAGTCGGTCCTGCAGCGTGATGCCGAGCGCCACCGCGTGGGTATCGAGCAGCGCGCGCAGCGACGCGGCGCGCATCTCGCGCAGCGATTCCTCGACTGCGCGGTAGGTCCAATAGCCCAGCGCCAGCACCAGCGCCACCACCACCAGGGCGAGCGCCGTTGTGGCGGGCGTGAGCGCGAAACGGGGGCGGGCGGGCGCCGCGCGCGGCTCGATCGCCGTGTCGGCGCGCTCTACGGTGTCGCTGCCGGGGACGCTCAGGGAATGGGAACCGCGGCGAGCAGCATGGCGCCCGCGTCCATGCGGCGCGTGGTGTCGTGCGCCGGGCGCAGCCGGTGCGCCGCGACCCCTGGGAGGATCGCCTGCACGTCCTCCGGGATCACCTTGTCGCGGCCCTCGATCAGCGCCCAGGCCTGCGCGCAATGCAACAGCGCGAGCGCGGCGCGCGGCGACAGCCCGGCGACGAATTCGGGCGAGCGGCGCGTGTGCTCCACGATCGCCTGCACGTAATCGAGCAGCGCCGGAGCAGCGTGCACGCGCTGCACGCTCGCCTGCAGCTCGAGCAGCTCGGCGGCAGACAAGCACGGCTCCAGCGCGGCGAGCAGCTCGCGCCGATCGATGCCCGAGAGCAGCGCGCGCTCGGCCTCGCGGTCCGGGTAGCCGAGCTCGATGCGCATCATGAAGCGGTCGAGCTGCGACTCGGGCAGCGGAAAGGTGCCGACCTGCTCCGAGGGATTCTGCGTCGCGATGACGAAAAACGGCTCGGGCAGCTTGCGCGTCTCGCCTTCGGCGGTGACCTGGTGCTCCGCCATCGCCTCGAGCAGCGCCGACTGCGTCTTGGGCGTGGCGCGGTTTACCTCGTCGGCAAGGATTACCTGCGCGAAGATCGGCCCGGGATGGAATTTGAAGCCGCCGGTCTCGCGCTCGTACACCGAGACGCCGATGATGTCGGCCGGCAGCATGTCGCTGGTGAACTGGATGCGCTGGAAATCCAGGCCGAGCGATTTCGCCAGCACGTTGGCGAGCGTGGTCTTGCCCACGCCAGGCAGGTCCTCGATCAGCAGGTGGCCGCGCGCCAGCAGGCAGGCGACGCCGAGGCGCACTTGCGCCTCCTTGCCGAGGATGATGCGGCTCGCCGCCTCGACCACGCGCGATACGGGCGATTGCGCGACCGGCTGCAAATGGCGCTTGAAAAGCATCGGGCAATTGTACTCTATGCGATATGATTCAATGCCTTATGGCGACCGCGTTCATTACACATCCTGACTGTCTGAAGCACGACATGGGCGCGGGCCATCCCGAGCGCCCACAGCGCTTGACGGCGATCGAGGACCGGCTGATCGAAGCGCGCGTCGAGCCGCTGCTCGCCAGATACGAGGCGCCGCTCGCCACGGATGAGCAGCTCGCGCGCGTGCATCCGATCGAGTATGTGCAAGCGATCCGCCAGATCGCGCCCGATTCCGGCACGGTGCATCTCGATCCCGACACCGCGATGAACCCCTACAGCCTCGATGCAGCGCTGCGCGCCGCCGGCGCCGCGGTGCTCGCCGCGGATTTGGTGATGAGCGGCAAAGCCGACAGCGCGTTTTGCAGCGTGCGCCCGCCGGGGCACCACGCCTGCCGCGCGCGCCCGATGGGCTTCTGCATCTTCAACAATGTCGCAGTGGCGGCGCGCCACGCGCTGAGCGTGCACGGCGCCGAGCGCGTCGCGATCATCGACTTCGACGTGCATCACGGCAACGGCACCGAGGAAATATTCGCCGGCGATCCGCAGGTGCTGATGGCCTCGACCTTCCAGCACCCGTTCTATCCGTACTCCGGCACCGAAGAACCGGCCTCCAACATGGTCAACGTGCCGCTCGCCGCGGGCGCCGGCTCGAAGCAGTTCCGCGAGGCGGTGACGCGGCACTGGCTGCCGGCACTGGAGAAGTTCAAGCCGCGGCTGGTTCTGTTCTCGGCGGGCTTCGACGCGCACGCCGAGGACGAGATGGCGATGCTGCGCTTCACCGACGCCGACTACGCCTGGGTGACCGCGCAGATGAAGGCGATCGCCGAGCGCCACGCCAAGGGGCGCATGGTCTCGGTGCTCGAGGGCGGCTACGCACTCGGCGCGCTTGGCCGCAGCGTCACCGCGCACCTGCGCGTGCTCGCCGGGCTCGATACCTGACCGGCGCCGCCGCCATCCCCAGTGCCGCGAAGAAAATCGGGGACAGACCTGAATTCTGGGTCTGTCCAGGCGCGCCGCCGCGCGAACATCGCACGCAAGAGCCGCGGCACGGTGAATACGTACTGGCGGTGCGCGACCAGTGCGAGGACGTTCTCCTCCACCCACTCACCGTAGAGTAGGACTCGCTTCTGGTGGCAGCTCGGGCAGAAGTAGATTCGCGTCATCCAGCGCCGCGCATATGGCCTGCGCGACGAAGAATACTTGCGGCTCAAGATCCTCACTTGCATGCTCCCCAAGCTCTAAAATGGCCCAAAACCACCCACACAAATCCCCGAAGAGCCAAAAGAAGGTACTGAAAAGAGTCCCTCCGCAAGAGGGCATTGAGGCAGTCAGGAGCCGGGATTCGTAGCATGTCGTCACCATTGCGGCGCTTTTTCACCCTCTCCGCCTCTCGGGGAGAGGTTACACCGACGCGGCGTTGGCGGAGCCATCCGGGGCGGGAGGTGTAACTTGGCGCGCTACCCGCGGACGGGTGACTCCGTCACTAACGTGTCCGCTCGCCGGGGTGAGGTGGTGCTCCTGGTCGTTCTTGCCGCCGTGCAGTTCACCCACATACTGGACTTCATGGTGCTGATGCCGCTCGGACCGCAACTGATGCGGCTGTGGGGGATCAACGCGAGCCGCTTCGGCCTGCTGGTTTCTGCTTATACCTTCGCGGCCGCCGCGGCAGCGCTGCTATGCGCGTTCTACATGGACCGTTTCGACCGCCGACGAATATTGTTGTTCCTGTATGGCGGATTCGTGCTGTCCGCGCTGTTGTGCGCTCTGGCGCCGAACTATAGCTGGCTGCTGGCCGCGCGCGCGATTACGGGCGCATTCGGGGGCATGGCCGGAGCGGCCGTGTTTTCGATCATTGCCGACACCATTCCCGATTCCCGCCGTGGCGCGGCGATGGGCGTGCTGATGATCGCATTCCCGATTTCGGCAGTGGCCGGCGTGCCGCTGGGACTGTTCCTGGCAAACGAATTCAGCTGGCGCGCACCGTTCATGTTTCTCGCCGTCGTTTCCTCTCTGGTGCTGGTCGCGGCATGGAAATTCGTCCCGCCGCTGCGCGGCCATGTTTCCGGGACGCGCCTCAACCCGCTCGCACAGGTGCGTGCGGTTTTCGGCGACGCCAATCACCGGCGGGCGCTTGCGCTCATCGCGATCTTGCTCTTCGGCGGGTTCTCCGTCATCCCCTTCATCGCGCCGTACATGGTGGCCAACGTGGGCTTGAAGGAAACCGATCTGCCCTACCTGTATCTTTTCGGCGGGCTTGCAACGGTGTTTACCTCGCGCCTCATCGGCAGGTTGGCGGACAAGTACGGCAAGCGCGAAGTCTTCACCCTGATTGCCACAATTTCCATCGCGCCGCTGTTGATCACCACCAATCTGCCGCCGGTACCGGTGTGGGTTGCGATCGCGGCGTCGGCAATCTTCATGGTGTTCGTGTCCGGGCGGTTTGTGCCGGCAATGGCGCTGGTCACGGGCGCGGCACAGCCGCAACTGCGCGGCAGCTTCATGAGCTTCAATTCGGCGATCCAGCAGTTTTCGCTCGGTGCAGCGTCGCTGACGTCGGGACTTCTGCTCGGGCATGCCGCCAACGGCGCGTTGACGCGTTACTGGCTGGCAGGATTGATTGCGGTGGCCTGCACGCTGATCTGCATGCGGCTGGCGTGGCGAGTCAAGTCAGTCGGCTGACACTTGGGAGACGAGGAAGGATAGGACAACTCATCGGCCCGCTGCACGCTCATGGTTCTCGCGCGACGGGGGTCTGCGTTGCGCCGGATCGGTTCGCGGCGGATCTGGCTTGTCATGGGCTGTTGGCCAGGCATTCGGGGTGTGCGTAATCGACGTGATGACGAATGCTGCCCGCGTTGGCCCCGTTCAGGCAAGCGCAGCCGCGCGCCGGGTTGGAGCGCACAGGTGTGAACGCGCTGTCGAGGCTGTAGCATATGCCCCGCATTGCGCTTGGCGCGAGTGGCCGGTTTGGGTCGGAAGCGGTGGTTCAAACGCTGATCCGCTGCATTGCGGTAAGAAATCAGAAAATTAGTCCGAGTGACCGCTACCGGCCAGAAGCGGTCGTTCGCCGACTGCGACGCCGACCACCAATTCCGATAACCTATTCGATTACCGTGTCGGCGCGCAGGAGGATTAACTGCGGGATCGTGATGCCCATGGTACGCGCGCTCTTCAGGTTGATAACCAGCTCGTAAGTGCTCGGCCGTTCGACCGGCAAATCGGCGGGTTTCGTACCATTAAGTATTCGCGCGACGTAGTTCCCCGCGCGGCGAGCTGCCCAGCCAACATTCGGGCCGTACGACATCAGACCGCCAGCCTCGACCACCGCACGACCGGCATGAATCGTCGGAATTTGGGTACTCAACGATTGCGCAAGGATTTCGCCACCAACGCGCTGTGCCTCTAACGTCGTCGGTACAAGGACCGCCGAGACTTTGGCGCGCCGGGCACTTTCGAATACGCCCTGCAGATCTTTTGTCTCGCGATACGGTAACTCGCGCATATCAATTCCAAGTTGCTGGGCGGCGCTGGCAACGTCCTTCAGCTCGATCTGGCACCCCTTGACGGCATCTTCATCGTAAACGACGCCGAGGCGACCCGCGGATGGAAACAATTCGCGCATCAGCTGCACCCGCTTCGCCGTCAACTCGGCGCTTGCAATAGAGATTCCGGTGATGTTGCCGCCCGGTCTCGCGAGCGACTTCACGAACTTGACGCCTACGGGGTCGTTCACGCCAGAGAAAACAATCGGTATCGTGGTCGTCGCCGCCTTTGCGCCGTGTACCGCCCACGTAGTCGGTGCGTAGATCGCTTGCACCTTCGCGCGTACGAGATCCTCGGCCAGACGATTCACCTTGTGGTAGTCGTTGTCGGCGAACTGGTATTCGATTCGAAGGTTTTGCCCTTCCACAAACCCGCCTTCGCGCAAGCCCTCCTTGAAGCTGGCAAGATTCGGCGCGAATTCGGCGCGTGTGCCGTATTCCAGAATCCCAATGGTGAATTCTCGAGTGCCTGCCTGCTGCTGCGCCCGCGCGAGGGGCGCGGCGAGGAACGCGCCTGTGGCGAGGAGAAACTTCCTGCGTCCGACCTGGGTAATGATGCCTCCTTCCTGGACGAACCTGTAGGGAAGTATACGCGTGAGTGACCGCTATGGGTCGGAAGCGGCCATTGGTGAACGTCAGCTTTCGGCCAGGAGCGGACGTTGAGGCCGTACGATCTCCCGCCCGACAATCGCGTCGGGGGTATCATCGATCGGCGACGGTGCTTCGGGAGGGCTGGCCCAAATGAGTGGCACTGAATTTAGGCAGCGACTGGCGGCGATTCTGGCTGCCGATGCGGCGGGCTACTCCAGCCTGATGGCGGCGGACGAGCGATCCACGGTCGCCGCGCTCGATGCCGCCCGGGCGGTATTCCGGACACAGATCGAGTCCAACCAGGGCCGGGTGATCGACATGGCCGGCGATTCGGTCCTCGCTGTGTTCGAGATCGCGACGGGCGCTGTGTCGGCGGCGCTTTCAATCCAGAAGGAACTCGATGCCGCCCTGAGCGGGGCGCCGGAGGATCGACGCATGCGCTTTCGGATCGGCGTGCACCTGGGCGAGATCATCGAAAAGCCCGACGGCACGGTGTACGGCGACGGGGTGAACATCGCTGCGCGCCTGCAGGCGCTCGCAACACCGGGCGAGATCGCGGTTTCGGACGCCGTCAAAGGCGCAGTCGGCAGGCGCGTGGCGGCTACATTCACCGATCAGGGCGAGCAGGCGGTCAAGAACATCCCGGACGCGATTCGCTGGCATTGCGCGGTTCCCATGCAGCCCGAAGGCCGCGAAGCGGTGCCACGCGCGAGAGACGCGATCGCGCGAACCGCGGACGAGCTCGCCACGCTGCCCTCAATCGCGATCCTTCCGTTCCGGACCTCCACCGCGGATCCCGAGCAGGCCGTCTTCGCGGACGGGTTGCGCATCGACATTCAGGGGGCGCTAGTCAAGCTCGCCGGCCTGGTCCTGATCGGGGTCGGCACCACCAATACCTACCGCAACAAGGATGTGACGCCGCAACAGGCCGCGGCCGAGATGGGGGCGCGCTACCTGCTCGAGGGCTTCGTGCAGAAGTCCGGCGAGCGCGCCCGCATCACCGCGTCGCTGATCGACGGCGCATCGGGCCAGATTGTCTGGACCGAGCATTACGACCGCGTGCTGGACGGCTCGCTCGAGGTGCAGGACGAAATCACCGAGAAAGTCGTGACCGCGCTCGACGTGAAGATGCTGAGCGGCGAGCAGGCCAGGGTATGGCGCAAGGCGATCAGGAATCCCAGGGCGCGCGAGTTTTTCTATCGCGGCATGCACGAGTTCATGAAAGGCAGCAAGGAAGCGAACGCGGCGGCGCGCGAGGCCTTCGAGCAGGTCGCGCGCCTCGTTCCCGCGATCGCGGCCGGCCCGACCCACGTCGCGTTCACGCACTGGTGGGACGTGTTCCGCGGCTGGTCGGCGTCACCGGCACGCTCATGGGAACTGGCCGAGCAGTGGGCCGCGCGCGCCATGCCGATGCAGGACGCCGACGGCCAGGCGCACATCGTCATGGCGCACCTGCACCTCCTCAGGCGCGAGCATGACCTGGCGCTCAGCGTCGCCCAGGAAGCCGTGACGCTGCGGCCAAGCTGCACCAACGCCAACCCCCACTTCGCGAACATCCTGTATTACTGCGGCCGGCCCGCGGATGCGGCGGATCGCATGCGCCAGGCGATGCGCATGATGCCGGTGCACGCCCCCTGGTTCAGCGTCGTGCTTGCGGCGAGCTGCAAGGAAACCCGGCAATGGGACGCCGCGACCGCGGCGGCGAGGGAGGCCTTTCGCAAGAAACCCGACGACGTCGACGCCCGCCTGGTGCTGATCGAGGTCCTCCAGGCCACCGGAAACGGGGATGCGGCGCGCAAGCTGGCGCGCGAGGTTGCGGCGATGCGGCCCGATTTCTCGGTCTCCGGGTGGGCCGAGACGCAGCCCTACAAGGATCCCGCGGTGCTCGAACGCATCACTGCAAATCTCCGATCGGCAGGGCTCACTTCATAACGCAAGCAGTGACGGTGGGAGCGCTATCCCCCAGCGGCATGTCTGTGGAAGAGGCTGACGCAAATGGCCGCTTCGGGTCGTAAGCAGCCGCTGCCGAACGTCAGCTATCGGCCACAAGCCGACATACACGGGACCTACTGAATCACCTCGTGCGCACGCAGCAGTACCGACTGCGGAATCGCCAAACGAAGCGCCTTTGCGGCCTTCAGATTTACCAGCAGCTCGAATTGCGTGCCCTGCTCAACCGGAAGATCCCCGGGTCTCGCACCCTTAAGGATTTTGTCCACGTAGGTTGCCGCGCCCCGATACACCTCGGTCGTCTTCATCCCGTATGACGTATATGGACCCCTCCTCGGTTTGCAAGCAGACCTTTGTCGCGTTGCGGACCGCTATTGGTAAAAACGCGGTGTCCGCGGAACTGGCGCAATAGCGGCTCGCGAGGCGACACCAGCGCTCGTAGTGCGCCGATGCGCCCAAGCCATGAGCGCCGGGCATTCTTGCGACGACGATTACCGCTGAGATGCCGGCTCCGCCTGCGCAGGCAATGCAATACCCTCAGCGATCGCCAAGTGCTCCAGCGCCTGCTCCATGATGGAACGCGCCAGCCCTGCGGCGCGCTGCAGCTCCAGGTGCAGGACGACGTCGGCGGGGCTGCGGGTCGCGCATTCCGCGCTGTAGCGCTCGAAGCTGCCGAGATTCATCACCAGGTCGACGAGATGCCGCGGGCACTCGCATTCAACGACGCGGGAGGCGCTCGACAGTTCGGCGAGGGACTGCTCATCGAACCTGGGCGCCCGCGGCTGAGCAGCCTGCAGCCATTGAACAGTGTCGCCTGCCTCGAGGCGCGGGCGGCGCGCGACACCGATGCAAAGGGCCTCGATTTCCGCGGGATCCGAAGTCGCCCGCG
>CAYMVA010000066.1:0-16566 GCA_964393745.1 uncultured Enterobacteriaceae bacterium
CGGCGCTGACGTGCGCCATATAGGGCTCGTCATGCTCCATGTTTGGATGTTTCTTCATGAGCTCCGCGTGCTCTTCGAGTTCCTTCTTGGTGCCGATCACCATCTCATGAAGCACCCGGCCTTTGTTCTTGACGACAAAGCGAATCGTGTCGCCGCGTTTGATGGAGAGCTCGGCCGGCGTGAAGCGCATGGTGTCGGCCATATCGATGTTGATCGTTCGGGACACTTTCTTTGGATCGCCCTGGCGACCGAACTCTTTCTCTTCGGTACTGATAGCCGCCGGCGGGCTGGATTTTTTGGTGTGGCTGTCGGTGTGCGCGAGCGCGAACGCCGGCAACGATATGAGCAGCGTGGTAATCAAAATGTTCTGAATCATCGTGATCCTCCAGGTGGAATTCAGGCTTAGTGATGACCGTGACCGGAAGGCTTGCGGGCAGTCAGTGATACGCCGGCCGTCGTGGAAGGTTCGGGCGCGCGCTCGGCCTTCGGCGACTCACCCTTCCATTCGAACGCGACGGTGCCGGGCGGATGCTTGTACCAACCGGGATCGCTGTAGTCGCTGCGCGCTAATCCTTCGCGCACTTTGACGACGGTGAACATTCCCCCCATTTCAATCGGACCGAACGGCCCCTGCCCCGTCATCATCGGCAGGGTGTTCTCCGGGATCGGCATTTCCATCTCGCCCATGTCGGCCATGCCGCGCTCGCCCATGACCATGTAATCGGGCACCAGGCGGATGATCTTCTGCGCCACCTCGCGATGGTCCACGCCGATCATGGTCGGCACGTTGTGGCCCATCGGGTTCATGGTGTGGTGCGACTTGTGGCAATGGAACGCCCAGTCGCCCGGCTCGCTGGCGGTGAACTCGATGGCGCGCATCTGGCCCACGGCGACGTCCACCGTAACCTCCGGCCAGCGCGCCGATTTCGGCACCCAGCCGCCATCGGTGCAGGTGACCTCGAAGTCGTAGCCGTGCAGGTGCATTGGATGGTTGGTCATGGTCAGGTTGCCGATGCGAATGCGCACCCGATCGCCGCGCCGCACCGCCAGGTGATCGATGCCGGGAAAAACGCGCGAGTTCCAGCACCAGAGGTTGAAATCGAGCATGGTGTTGACCTTCGGGGTGTAGCTCCCCGGCTCGATGTCGAAGGCGTTGATGAGGAAGACGAAATCCCGGTCCACGCGCATGAAGTTCGGGTCCTTGGGGTGCACCACGATGAAGCCGTGCATCCCCATCGCCATCTGCACCATCTCGTCGGCATGCGGGTGGTACATGAAGGTGCCCGACTTCTTCATCTCGAACTCGTAGACGAAGGTCTTGCCCACCGGAATCTGCGGCTGCGTCAGGCCCCCGACGCCGTCCATGCCCGAAGGCAGCAGGATGCCGTGCCAGTGGATGGTGGTGTGCTCGGGCAGCTTGTTGGTGACGAAGATGCGGATGCGGTCGCCCTCCACGCATTCGATCGTCGGGCCGGGCGACTGGCCGTTATAGCCCCACAGGTTCGCCGTCATGCCTGGCGCGAGCTGCCGGCGCACCGGCTCTGCGATCAAGTGGAACTCCTTCCAGCCGTCTTTCATGCGCCACGGTAGCGTCCATCCGTTCAGCGTCATCACCGGGTTGTACGGTCGCCCGTTCGCCGGCATGAGCGGGGGCTGCATTTCCGGTTTGTCCTGGATGGGCGCTTCCGGCAGCGAAGCAGCCTGCGCCTTCGACACGAGCGCGGCGCCAAGCACCGCGGCGCCGCTGGTTCTGAGGAAGTTACGTCGCGTGAGCATCTTTCTGTCCTTTTCCATAACGGTCAATGGCCCGCCAGAGCGGGGTCACGCGCGATGCGGCGAGCGGCCCCTGCGCCGCCATCCACGCGAGCGGCCCCGGACCTGCCGTAGAGCACCGCCTGGAGCGCGTTTTCCGCCAACCAGAAATCGCGCTGCGCCTCGATCGCGGCATTGACGCTGCCCACCTGCTCGCGGGCGTCGGCGAGCAGTTCGAATACGCTGATCAGCATGCCCTGGTAGCGAAGCAGCGTCTCCTCCGAGATTCTCTTGCGCAGCGGCACGATCTCGTCGCGATAGTGCTTCGCCGTGTCGTAGGCAGTGCGGTAGGCGGAGTAGGTTTCGCGGACTTCGGAACGGGCGTTGACCGCAGTTTCGGCCAAACGGTTCACCGACTGCATGTAGATGGCCTCGGCCTTGGCGACGCGCGCGCCACCCCAGTCGAAGATCGGCACCTGGAGACTGATCTCGAAGCCGCGCTTCCACGGCTCGGGATCCTCTTTGGTCGCCGCCGGACCGATCTCCAACGCGTTCACCAACCGTGTCGCCTTGAAAAGTCCCAGCGATTCGGCGAGCGCTTCGGTCGCGCGTCTGGCCGCCTGTACGTCGTAGCGCTGCGCAACCGCAGTGGCTTCGAGATCCACGACCTCGGGCAGCGTTGCCGGCGGATCGGGCAAGCGCTCGGGGAGCCTGAAACCGAGGTCCTCCCCGTACAATCCCATCAGACGGGCCAGCCGCTCGCGCTTGGCGATCGCCGCCTGCTTGGCGCGCGCGAGCTGGGCCACCGTTTCCGCGTAGAACACCTGCTCCCGCATCTGGGTGAGCCTGGGAATGTTGCCGATGCGCGCCATGCGCCTGGCGAGTTCGGCGCTCGCCTCGGCGGCGTCCTTCACCTGCTCCATGTAGCGGACCGCCTGCTCGGCCGCGACCGCCTGAAACCAGGTTTGGCGCGTTTCCAATCCGAGCTCCACGGCGCGCCCCGCGACGGCCAGCTTGACCTCCTCGAAACGACGGCCCTCGATCTTGGAACGCAGTGGAATGGTAAGTAGATCGATGATCGGGAAAGTCAGCGCCCACTCGAGCTTGCGCTCGTCGCCGTGGCGCGTGCGAAGGTAGGCGAAGTGCGGATTGGTCATGCGGCCCGCCTGCACCAGATCGGCCTCGGCAATACCGAGCTCGGCGTAGGTTGCCTGCAGGTTGCGGTTGTTAATGAGCGCAATGCCGACCGCGTTGTCGAGGGTGAGCGGCGCGCCAAGGCGCTGTTTGACCTCGCGAGCGACGCTGTCGGCATCGGACTCGGAGCGGATCCAGCGCGGGGTCGCGCCGCTGCGTTCCTTGACCGCGGAGCTGACGGCGCCGAAGCCGCCGTCCTCGGAGAACGTGGCGCAGCCGCCCAGCGCGGCGGCCAGCAGCACCAGGATCCTCATTTGCGGCCTCCTTGATCGCCTTGCGCCGGGACCTTGGGCGCAGGTTTGGTGGCCGCCGACTCGGGCACGTGGCCGAGATGGCCGCGGAGGCGGCGCACGTCGTCGTTTGCCTCGCGCCAAGGCGTCTGCCTGTCATCCGGCTGGCCGCGAAAGCCGGTGAACACCGATTGGTAACTGACCGGCGGCACCGCCGTTGCGGGGTCGGCCGGGTCAGTGGTGCGCGTTTGCTGCGCGACTGCGATGCCCGCCGCGGCCAGCGCCGCGACGGCGAATAAAAATCCAGATTTCATGCTCGCTCCGACGTGATGACGCAAACCCGCGCATCAAGCGCGCGGGGCTCGGCGTTCAGCGTGCGGAGGAGAGCGGCGGTGGAACGGGAAGTTTGTGGAAGACGCCCTGAAACGGGGCGTCGAAGAACGGGATGCGCGCCGCGCGTTGCGGTGCAAATGCCAGCGCCTGCGAGGACTCGGCGGCGGCTGTCGCATTGACACAGCAAGCCGAGCATAGACTGCATGCGGAAGCAAGCGGGGCGCCGTCGCCGTGGTCGTGCTTCGGCGCTTCATCCCTCTGCGCATGCTGGTGCAAGCCACCATGGTCCATGGCCTGAGCCGCGGCCGGCGTGCCGTGGTGAGATTCGCAGAATGTCATGGCGAGAGCGGCAAAGCCGCGCAGCGGCAAGACTGCCAGCGCGACAATCACGATCGCGAGTTTTGCGAAGCGCTTCACGGCGGCGATGCTAGCACAGAGACCCTCCAACCCCCCAGGACAGACCGCCGCGCCACGCGCAAGTTCCCCTAGTCGGGAAACCGCCGGCCGAAATCGCGCAGCACCTCGCGCGCGCAATTATGTCCCGGGGCGCCGCTGACGCCGCCACCGGGATGCGCACCCGCGCCGCACAGGTAAAGCCCCTTCACCGGCGCCCGGTAGTCTGCGTAGCCGAGCAGCGGCCGCGCCGACCACAACTGGTCGATGGTGAGCGCGCCGTGGAAGATGTCGCCGCCGGTCAGGCCGAATTCGCGCTCCAGATCCGTGGGCGAGAGCGCGCTGTGCGCGAGCACGCTTTGCCTGAACCCGGGGGCATGGGCTTCTACGACATCGAAAATCCGCGCCACCGCCTCGCCCTTGTGCACGCCCCAATCCGCATCCGGCGCGAAATGCTGGCAGAACAGGCTCGCCACGTGCGCGCCTTTGGGGGAGAGGCTCTGGTCCATGGTGCTGGGTATCAGCATCTCGACGATCGGTGCGCGCGCCATGCGCTGCGCGCGCGCATCGTGGTACGCCCGATCCATGTATTCCAGCGACGGCGCGAGGATGATTCCCGTGGACAAATGCGGGCCCGCCTCCGGCAAGCAGCGAAAGCGCGGCAATTCCGATAAGGCGACGTTCATGCGGAAGCTCGCCGAGCCGCACTTGTAGCGCTCGATGCGCGCGACGAACTCCGGTTCGAGCAGCTCGCGCTCGACCAGCTTCAGGTAAAGCAGCTTCGGGGTGACGTTGGCGACGATGGCGCGTGCCGCGATCTCGGCGCCGTTTTCGAGCACCACCGAGCCACGCCGCACGCGCGCCACCGGCGCGTTGCACTCGATCTCGACCCCGAGGCGCCGCGCTTCGCTGGCGAGCGCCTCGCTGATGGCGCCCATGCCGCCGAGCGCATGGCCCCAGGCGCCGCGCTTGCCGTTCACCTCGCCGAAGCAGTGATGCAGCAGCACGTAGGCGGTGCCGGGATGAAAGGGGCTCGCGTAGTTGCCGACCACGGCATCGAAGCCGAACGCCGCCTTGATGCCGCCGGATTCGAAGAACCGTTCCAGCAGCTCGGCGGCGCTGCGCGTGAAGATCTCCAGCAGGTCGCGCCGCGCCTCCATGTCGAGGCGCTTCAGCCGCCCGCCAACTTTGAGCGCGCGCAACGCATCGAGGATCCCGCCGCCGACGTTGGGCGGCGTCTCCAGGACCAGCGCGCGCAAGACGTCGGCGACGCGCTCGATCGTCGCCCAGTACTCCGGCAGGCGCTCGGCGTCGTGCGCCGAGAATTTCGCCAGTTCCTTCTGCGTCGCCTCGAGGCCGCCGCCCACCTTGAGGTACTCGCGCTCGTTGAGCGGCAGGAAATTGGCGAATGGCCGCTCCAGGATGCGCAGGCCGTGCTCGGCCAGGCGCAGCTCGCGGATCACCTTGGGCTGCAGCAGGCTCACGGTGTAGGCGGCGACCGAATTGCGGAAGCCGGGATGGAACTCTTCGGTGACCGCGGCACCACCGACCACGCCGCGGCGCTCTAGCACCTTGACCTTGAGGCCAGCGCGCGCGAGGTAACAGGCGCACACCAGGCCGTTGTGGCCGGCGCCGATCACCGCCGCGTCGAAGCGGGTCACTCTACGGTGACGGATTTCGCGAGGTTGCGCGGCTTGTCGACGTCGCTGCCGCGCGCCAGCGCGGTGTGATACGCCAGCAGCTGCAGCGGCACCACGTGCAGGATCGGCGACAGCGGCCCGTAGTGCTCAGGCAGGCGAATCACGTTCACGCCTTCCGACGAACTGATTTTGGTGTCGGCATCGGCCAGCACGTAGAGCTCGCCGCCGCGGGCGCGCACTTCCTGCATGTTGGACTTGAGCTTCTCGAGCAGCGCATCGTTCGGCGCCACCGTCACCACAGGCATGTCCGCAGTGACCAGCGCCAAGGGTCCATGTTTGAGTTCCCCCGCCGGGTAGGCCTCGGCGTGGATATAAGAGATCTCCTTCAGCTTCAATGCGCCCTCGAGCGCGATCGGAAAGTGCAGGCCGCGGCCGAGGAACAGGGCGTGCTCCTTTTTCGCGAAGCGCTCAGCCCAGGCGATGATCTGCGGCTCGAGCGCCAGCGCCGCGCCAAGCGCCACCGGCAGGTGGCGCAGGCTGCGCATGTGGCGCTGCTCCTCGGCGGCCGGCAGCCGCCCACGCAGCTGTGCCAGGGTGAGCGCGAGCAGGAACAGCGCCGTGAGCTGCGTGGTGAAGGCCTTGGTCGAGGCGACGCCGATCTCGACCCCCGCGTGGGTGAGGAACCGCAGCCGGGTCTCGCGCAGCATGGCGCTGGTGGCGACGTTGCACACACCGAGCGTGCGCACTTGACCGAGCGAGCGCGCGTGCTTGAGCGCTGCGAGCGTGTCCGCGGTCTCGCCCGATTGCGACACCACCACTACCAGTGTCGCGGCATCGGGGACGCTCTTGCGGTAGCGGTATTCGCTCGCGATCTCGGCCTGCGCCGGCAACCCCGCGAGCGATTCGATCCAGTCCCTGGCGGCGAGGCAGGCGTAGTGGCTGGTGCCACAGGCGAGCAGCAGCACGCTCTTGACATCTTTGAGCACCGCTTCAGCGCCCTCGCCAAAGAGCGCCGGCGTGATCGCTTCGATGCCTTCGAGCGTGTCGGCCACCGCGCGCGGCTGCTCGAAAATCTCCTTCTGCATATAGTGGCGGTAGGGGCCAAGCTCGACCGCGGTGCCGGCTGCCTTGACGATGCGGACCTCTCGCGCCGCCTCCTTGCCCGCAGCGTCGAAGATGCGGCAGCCCTCGAGGCGGATCTCGGCGACGTCGCCTTCTTCGAGAAAGGCGATGCGCTCGGTGGTGCCGGCGAGCGCCAGCGCGTCCGAGGCGAGGAACATCTCGCCCTTGCCCTCGCCGATCACCAGAGGGCTGCCGGCGCGCGCCCCGACCACGCAGTGCGGCTCGCGGCTCGAGACCACGGCGATGGCGTAGGCGCCGGCGAGGCGCTTCACCGCCTTGCGCACCGCCTCGAAGAGGCTCCCCTGGTACAGGCTGTGCACCAGGTGCGCGATCACCTCGGTGTCGGTCTGGCTGTCGAAGGCGTAGCCCTTGGCCTTGAGCTCGGCGCGCAGTTCCTCGTAGTTCTCGATGATGCCGTTGTGCACCAACGCGATCTCGCCGCGCGACATCATCGGGTGCGCGTTATGCGTCGCAGGCGCGCCGTGCGTCGCCCAGCGCGTGTGCGAGATGCCGGTTTCCGAGGCGAGCTTCTGCGCCGCCACCTGCGCCGCGAGGTCCTCTACGCGCGCCACGCTGCGCACGCGCTCCAGGCGCTCGCCGTTGAGCACTGCGACGCCGCAGGAGTCGTAGCCGCGGTACTCCAGCCGCCGCAGGCCTTCGACCAGCAGCGGCACGATGTTGCGCTGCGCCGCCGCGCCGACGATGCCGCACATCGCTATTTCTTCCTCGGCGGCTTCCAGCCGGGGACGGAAACCTGCTTGGCGCGCGTCAGCGTCAGCTGCCCGGCAGGGGTGTTCCTGCTGATGGTCGAGCCGGCGCCGATGTAAGAGCCTTTGCGCAGCCGCACCGGCGCTACCAGCGTCGCGTCCGAGCCGATGAAGCAGTCGTCCTCGATCACGGTGCGGTGCTTGCGCGCGCCGTCGTAGTTGCAGGTGATGGTGCCGGCGCCGATGTTGACGCGGCGGCCGACCTCCGCGTCGCCGATGTAGGCGAGATGGTTCGCCTTCGAGCCGCGCCCCAGCCGGCTCGCCTTCACCTCCACGAAATTGCCCACGTGCACGTCCTCGCCGAGCGCCGCACCGGGGCGCAGGCGCGCGAAAGGCCCGACCCGGCAGCGCGCGCCCACCGCTGCGTTCTCCAGCTGCGAGAAAGCCAGGATTTCGCTGTCCGCCGCCACGGTCACGTCCTTGAGCACGCAGTTCGGGCCGATCCGCACGCGGTCGCCCAGCGTCACCTTGCCCTCGAACACGCAATTGACGTCGATGGCGACGTCGCGCCCGCAGGCGAGCTCGCCGCGCACGTCAGTGCGCCAGAGGTCGGCGAGCGCCACGCCCGCTTCCAGCAGCTTTCTCGCCTGCCGGTTCTGGTAGGCGCGCTCGATGAGCGCGAGCTCGAGCCTGGAGTTGACCCCGGCGGCTTCCCACCAGTCGGCCACTTTCACCGCGGCGACGGCAACGCGCCCGGCGACCGCCAGGCCGACCACGTCGGTGAGGTAGTACTCGCGCTGCGTGTTGCGATTATTCAGCTGTGCGAGCCACGCCGAGAGGCGCTGCGCGCTTGCCGCAAGGAATCCGGCGTTCACCTCGCGGATCGCAAGCTCCTTCGCGCTCGCGTCCTTGTGCTCGGCGATGCGCGCCACGCGCCCCTTGCGGTCGCGCACCACCCTGCCGTAACCGGCCGGGTCGGAGGGCTCGCCGGTGAGAATGGCGAGTCCGCCGTGCCCGGCCTCGACCAGCGCGCGCAACGTCTCCGGCCGCGCCAATGGCACGTCGCCATACAGCACCAGCACGTCCGCGCCGGGGGAAATCTTCGGCAGCGCCTGCATCAGCGCGTGTCCGGTGCCGAGTTGGCGCGCCTGCTCGATCCATCTCAGCTTGGCGCCCTTGAACGCCGCTTTCACGGCGGCGCCGCCGTGGCCGTGAACCACGGTGATGCGCTTGGGCTTCAAGGCGCGTGCCGCATCGAGCACGTGCGCGAGCAGCGGCCGCCCGGCGAGCCGGTGCAGCACCTTGGGCAGCGCCGAATGCATGCGCTTGCCCTGTCCGGCGGCGAGAACGACGACTTCGAGGGGCATGGCGAGGACGGGCGATTCTAGCTTACGGCCCGCTTCCGCCGGCGACTACGCTGCGAGGCGTGATCAGCCCTTCAGCCTGAGCACGTTGTGGGCGGTGATCGCCCGGTGGAAGCCCTTGAGGGTGAGCTCGCCGATGTGCTCGGATTCGACCTTTTCCTCGAGCTTACCGAGAATGCGCTGCGACACCAGCACCTGGCCGGAAGTCGCCTCGGCGCACAGGCGCGCCGCAAGGTTGGTCACCGGGCCGATGGCGCCGTAATCGCGCCGACCTTCGAAACCGATGGCGCCGAGCGTGGCGTAGCCGTTGGCGATGCCCACGCCGAAGCCCAGGTCGTGGCCGCGCTTCTTCCAGCCGATGGCGAGCTTCGCCACCGCCTCGCGCATCTCGACCGCCATGCGGATCGCCGCCAGCTCCGGCTCGGCGAGCGGGATCGGGTCATTGAACAGGATCATGACGCCGTCGCCGGAGAAGTGCTCGATGGTGCCTTCGTGCGCCAGCACGATGTTCCCGAGCGCCGCGTGGTACTCGCGCAGAACGCTCATCACTTCCTCGGGCTCGGCGCCGTCCGAAAATGCGGTGAAGCCGCGCAAGTCGGTGAACACCACCGTGATCTCGCGCCGGTGGGTCTTGAGCGGATCGTCGACTTCGCCCGCGAGAATCAGCTCGCCTACCCGCGGCGACACGAAACGCTTGAGGCGCGCCAGGCGCTCGACTTCGGCCACCTGCTCGGCGACGCGCTTTTCCAGCCCGGCGTTGAGTTCGCCCAGCTGGTCGTAGAGCTGCTTGATGCGCAAGAGCGATTTCACGCGCGCCAGCAGCTCGGGCTGGTTGATCGGCTTGGTGAGGAAATCGTCCGCCCCCGCGTCCAGCCCCTTGATGCGCTCCTGCGCAGGGTCGAGCGACGTCACCATCACCACCGGCAGGATGCCGTTGGACTTGTCGGCGCGGATGGCGCGGCAAACCTCGTAGCCGTTCATCCCCGGCATCATGACGTCGAGCAGCACCAGGTCGGGGCGCGCTTCCGCCAGGCGCTTGAGCCCGTCTTCGCCGTTCGCGGCGGTGAACACCTCGTAGCCCTTCACCGACAGCAGGTCGGCGAGCAGCTTGACGTTCGCCGGCGTGTCGTCGACCACCAGCACCTTCGCCGGCCTGGCGCCCGGCTGCGTCATGCCTTGCCCCCGCCCTGCCCCTTGCCCAGGAAGCTCGCCAGCGTGGCGATGAACTCCTTCAGGTTCACCGGCTTGGAGACGAAGCCATCGAAGCCCGCGGACATGATCTCGCTGCGATCCTGCGGCATCACCGAGGCGGTGAAGGCGAGCACCGGGATGGCGCTCAGCGCCGGCTTCTCGCGCAGCTTCTTGAGCGCGTCGATGCCGCTCATGCCGGGCAGATGGATGTCCATCAGGATCAGGTCCGGCTTCTCGCGGTCGAGCAGGTCGAGCGCGTCCTCGCCGGATTCAACTTCCACCGTGCGGTAGCGGTTCACCTGCAGCACGTCGCGCGCGAGCTTGCGATTTTTCTCATTGTCTTCGACGATCAGGATGAGTTCATTAGCCATGTTGGAGGGGCAGCGTGAAAGTGAAAGTGGAGCCTTTGCCGAGCGCGCTCGTCAGGCTGATGGTGCCGCCGTGCAGCTCTACGAAGCGCTTGGTGAGGGCGAGGCCGAGGCCGGTGCCCTCGGCTTTCCTGGTGTAGTCGCGTCCTACCTGCTTGAACTCCTCGAACACCGCCTGCTGGTCCTCCGGCGCGATGCCGATGCCGGTGTCGGCAACCGAGATTTCGATGGCTTCGCCGTTGGCCTTGGCGGCGACGCTCACGCGCCCGCCCTCAGGGGTGAACTTCACCGCGTTGGAGAGCAGGTTGAGCATGATCTGCTTCACTTTCCTCTCGTCGGCGCGCACCGTGCCGAGCGCGGGATCGACGCGCTTGCCGAGCGCGATGCCGTGGCGCTGCGCGCGCTCCTTCACCAGCGTGAGCGCGTTATCCAGCGCCGACGGCAAGTCGAAGTCCGAGACCTCGAGCTCCATGCGGCCGGCCTCGATCTTGGAAAGATCCAGGATGTCGTTGATCAGGGACAGCAGGTGCTTGCCCGAGCTGTGGATGTCCTTGACGTACTCGTCCTGCTTCGGCGTGAGCTCGCCAAAGTAGCGCTCGTCCAGCACCTCCGAGAAGCCGATGATCGCGTTGAGCGGCGTGCGCAGCTCGTGCGACATGTTGGCGAGGAATTCGGATTTGTGGCGGTTGGCGATCTCGAGCTGGCGGCCCTTTTCCCGGATCTCGTTGAACAGGCGCACGTTCTCGATCGCGATCACCGCCTGGTCGGCGAACGTGGTCACCAGCTGCATCTGCTTGTCGGCGAAGGGCTGCACCTCGGCGCGCCAGGCGGTGAGCACGCCGACCAGCTCGCCCTCGCGCAGCATCGGCACCGAGAGCACCGTGCGCCAGGGGTCGTTCTGCGTAATGGTGCCGCCGGTGAGGGTGCGGAACTCCGGCACTAGCAGCACGTCGGGCGCATGCACCGTGCGCTTCTCCAGCGCCGCCAGCAGCGTCGGGCTCCACCGGTCGGGCTTGAACTTCTTGTGCCGGAGCTTCTCGATCATCTCCGGGATGCCGTTCTTCTCCGCCGCCAGGCTCAGGTGCTCGCCGTCGTACAGGAACAGCACCGCGACGCGCGCATCGCACAGCGTGAGCATGCGCGCGAGGATGCTTTCGAACACCGGCGCGGTGTCGGTCGGCGAGCTGCTGATGACCTTCAGGATCTCCGCGGTCGCGGTCTGGCGCTCGAGCGCCTCCTTGGTCTCGTTGAGCAGGCGCACATTCTCGATCGCGATCACCGCCTGGTCGGCAAACGTGCGCAGCAGCGCGAGCTGCTTGTCCGATAGCGGGCCGGGCTCGTTGCGCAGCACGCTGATGGCGCCGATCGCCGCCTCGCCCCTGATCATGGGCATGATGGTGATCGCACGGTAGCCGGTGGAGAGAAAGTTCTTGACAGCGGACTGCCACTCGGCGGGCGCCTGCAGCGCGTCGGGGACGTCCACCAGCCTGCTATCCAGGATCGCTATGCCGTGCATGATGTCGCGGTTGAGCGGCAGCGGAAAGCGCTTCTTCCAGGCGGCAGCGCGCTCCGGGTCGCCCTCGGCTATCGCCGCCGCATGTACCTCGTTGCCCTCCGGCCGCACCACCGCCATGGCCGCGCCTTCGAACAACCGCACTCCGCTCTGCACGATGGCGTCGAACACCGGCTGCACGTCGGTCGGCGAGCCGCTGATCACCTTGAGGATGTCGGCGGTCGCGGTCTGCTGCTCGAGTGTCTGCTGCAATTCCTCGGTGCGCTGCTCCACCTTGTGCTCCAGCCCGGCGTAGGACTCGCGCAGCTCGCCCGCCATGCGGTTGAACTGCTCGGCGAGGTCCTGCAGCTCGTCGCCGGTGCGCACCTCGATCTTCTGGTCCAGCTTGCCGGCGCCGATCGCCTCCGCCCCCTCGCGCAGGGCGCGGATCGGCGTCACCATGCGCCCGACCATGATCACCGCCACTGCCACCGAGAGCGCCAAGCCGAGCAGCAGCAGCAGCCCGGTGCGCGCCAGCAGCTGATAAAGCGGCCGGTAGGCTTCCGCCGAGGACTGCTCCACGAACACGTACCACTCGAGCGGCTCGATCTTGGCCCACGCAGTGAGCACCGCGCGGCCGGCGCTGTCGTGCGCCTCGCCGCTGCTGGGCAGCTCGTCGTCCGGCGTCGCTGCGCTGCGCGCTGCGGTGGCCGCTCCGACCTGCTGCAGCTTGGAGAAATCCGTTTTCTGCAACACCAGGCTGATGTCCGGGTGCGCCACCAGGCTGCCGTCCTTGTTCACCACATAGGCGAAGCCGGTGTCGCCGATCTTGATGCGCTGGATCACCTCCCAGATGAACTTGAGGTTCACCTCGACCGCGGTCACGCCTGCGCCGTCGCCGCGGCCGGCGCGCATGGCGATCGCCATGTAGGGCTCGGTTTCCTTCCTGAAATACACCGGCCCGAAGTAGGTCTTGCCGCCGCGCGCGCCAAGGAAGCGCGGGTCCTGCGACAGGTCGGCCGACTTGGCGAGCTCGTCCATCTTCAGGCGCGAGACGCTCACTTGCTCGCGCCCCTGCGCGTCGATGAAGCTCGCCTCGGTGATCGCCGGCACCTGCCGCGTCAGCTTGACGTAGTCGTTGCGCCGCAGCACCAGCGGGTCGCTGTCCTCCACGATCTGCGGCAGCGCCGTCCAGCCGATCTGGTTCTCGATCTCCTTGACGAACTGTTCGATGCGGGTGGCCGCGGCGGCAGCTTTCTCTGCCGCAAGCACCAGCAGGGTGCGGCGCGTCTCCTGGTAGGTCGAGTAGACGCTGATCGCCCCGCTCACCAATAGCGCGCCCGCCACCAGCGCCACGATCAGCGCGACGTACTTGTAGAACAGCCGGCGGCGGGGAATGACGACGGTCATGGTGCGCTCATTGTCTCACTCGATCACCCGGTCGGCGCGCAGCAGCACTTCCTTGGGAATCTTAAGACCCAGCGCCTTCGCGGTCTTGAGGTTGATCACGAATTCGACTCGGGTGGGCAGCTCGATCGGCAGGTCGGCGGGCTTGGCGCCCTTCAGGATGCGCTCGACGTAGTAGGCGCCGCGGTGGAAGGTGCCGGGAATGTCGGGCGCGTAGCTGATCAGGCCGCCCGCCTCGGCGAAAAAACCCCAGCCTGAGACGCTCGGCACGCGGTGTTTGATGGCGGATTCGGCGATCAGGGTCCGGTTGGAGGAAATCACCCCGCCAGTGAATGCGACATAAAGAACGTCCGGCCGGCTCGACGCCATCGCCTCGAGCGCCGCGGTCACCTCGCGGTTCTCGGCGACCGGGCGCTCTTCGGGCACCATGCCGAGCTTCCTTGCGCCCTCGATCGCAGCTCGCATCTCGACGTGCGCGTTCGGGTTGACGCTTTCCCACAGCACCATGACGCGCTTCGCCTTCGGCACGATGGCGCGCATCAGCTCCAGGCGCTTGCTGGCAAGATCGCTGGAGAGGAATGAGGCGCCGGTGATGTTGCCCCCCGGCCGCGACAGCGACTGCACAACCCCGGCCCCCACCGGATCGCCGATCGCGAGCATCACGATCGGGATGCTGCGCGTCGCTTTCTTCGCCGCCAGCACCGCCTCGGCGCCTGAGACCGCGATCAGGTCCGGCTTTTTCGCCACCAGGTCCTGGCACACCGCGTCGAGGAACTCGGGGTCGTTCTCCGCGGAGGCGTAAAGGATCTCGATCGACTTGCCAGGCACGTAGCCGCGCTCGCGCAGGCCGTCGAGGAACGCCTGGCGCTCGCGCGAAGGCGGCTCCGACAAGGAGGGCAGCAGCAGGTAGCCGATGCGCGGCATGCGTCCCTGCGCGCGCGCCGCCAGCGCCGGCAGCGCCAGTGTGGCGAGCAGCAATTGGCGCCGCTTCATTCGCTCATCGGTTCAGATGTGCTGCGCGCCGCGCCTGCGGCCGCCGTCGCGCGGCCCGTCGACCAGCCGCGCGCTCGCCATCCTGAGCACTTCCAGGTAGCCGCTGCGCAGCTCCATTTTCGGGCCGTAACCCTTGCCAAGCAGCGTGCGCTGCGCCGCAGGCAACCGCCAGCACGGCACGAACACGAACAGGTGGTGCTCGAGGTGATAGTTCACCCAGTAGGGTGCGATGAGCGCGCGCTCGAGCAACCCGGCGCGCGTGGTGCGCGTATTGCGCAGCGGGTCGTCGTCGTCCGGCACCACGGCGTGCTCGGCGATATTGCGCACCCGGGTGATGAACTGATACCAGGTGGCAAGCGGCAGCAGCCACAGCAGTGGATAGAGCCACCAGTAGCCCGCTGCCGCGAGCGCCGCCAAAAGCACGGCGTTGGAAGCGAAAAAACCGCGTTCGTTGCGCAACAGATTGCTAAGCCGCAGCGCGAGCGGCAGCGTCGCCGGCCCCATGGCGCGCGCAATCTGCCCGCCACGGCGCTGGTACGCAGTCTGGCCCGTCAGATCGCGCACCGTCTTGCGCCACAGGCTGCGGCGCGTGATCGGAAAAGGCGCCGACAGCTGCAAGTCCGGGTCGTCGGCCTGCTGCGTGCGGCGGTGATGCGTGAGGTGGTAGGGCCGGTAGAGCGCAAGGCTCGCGCCCACCGGGTTCGCGCACAGCCACGCGCCCACCCAGTCGTTGAGCCGGCGGCTGGCGAACAGCAAGCCATGCGCGGCATCGTGCATCAGGATCGCGAGTCCGAGCTGGCGCGCGCCGATCACCATCCACGCGGCGAGAAACGTGAGCGGATTGGGCCACCACGCGAACAGCGCCATGGCGCCAAAAACCACCGCCCAGGCGTGCAGCACCAGCAGCGCACCCGCGAGGTTCGATTTGCCGCGCAACGCGCGGACCTCGCTCCCGTTCAGGTAATCGCTCGGTTTCGGCAGCATGGCACAGAGGATACCCCGGCGAACCGCTCTATGAGCAGCTCACTCGATCAGCCGGTCGGCGCGCAGCAGCAGCGACTTCGGCACCGTTATGCCGAGCGCTTTCGCAGTTTTCAGGTTGACCACGAGTTGCATCCGGCTCGGCTGCTCGATCGGCAGATCGCCCGGCTTGGCCCCTTTGAGGATCCTGTCCACATAGTGCGCGGCACGGCGGTAGTTGTCTCCCAGGAGCGAGCTGTAGCTCAGCAGCGCTCCGGCCTCGACATAATTGACGCCGTTCGCCACCGACGGCATGCGTGTCTCGAGCGCCAGCTTGCCGACCGCGAGGCGGTGCGGAAATAGCTCCGTTGCCGGCGCCACGAGGACACCGTCGAACTTGCCGTTTCGCGCCGCCGCAAAGGCCTCTTCGATCGACCTCTCATTGACCGGGCTGGAGACGAACACCGGCCGCAGTTCGAGCGCCGTCTGCTTCGCGCCCGCACGCGCCGCCGCCCCGACCGGGCCGTCCCAAAGCATTTGCGGTCCGAGCCAGGCGATGCGCGCGTTCGCCTTGGTGAGCTCGCGCATGAACTCGAGCTGCTTGCCGTAGATCTGCTGATCGTCGGCGCTGCCGTGCACGCCGGTGACGTTGCCACCCGGGCGCGCGAGGCTGGCGCGCAGATCGCTTGAAATCGAACCGACCGCAACGATTGCGATTTCGCTGCTCGCCGCGGCGACTGTAGAAGTCATGGTGCGGCCGCGCGTAACCACGATGCGCGGCCGGGTGGCGACGATTTTTCGCGCCAGCTCGCCGTAGGAGCCGGTATCGCCGCCCCCGGACCAGCGTTCGATGGCGATGCTCTTCCCCTCGACATAGCCGAGCTGGCGCAATTCAGCGAGCAACGCCCCCCACAGCGGGTGCCGGCCCTCGGCCATATTCGCGGTCTGCTCGGCCGGGTCGACCAGCGCGACACGCGGCACCTTCGGCGCCTGCGCGCCCGCGTTCTGCCAGAGCAGGCACAGCGAGAGCAGAGCGACGGCGGCGCGATGCGCGGACACGGACCGATTCTGCGCCCCGGCCGGGGAACGGTCTACCAATGCCCGGGCGGCTTGCGGTGCAGCACGATGCCGGCGCGGGTGCGCGTGATGTAGCCGCCGGTGGTGAGATCCTTGAGGATGCGGCTCACCATTTCGCGCGAGGCGCCGACGCGGCTGGCGATGTCCTGCTGCGTGAAGCGCTCGGCGATCACCAGCTTGCCGTCGTGCTCCTCGGCTAGCTCGAGCATCAGGCGCGCGATGCGGCCGTAGACGTCCATCAGCGCCAGGCTCTTCACGCTGGCGGTGAGCGCGCGCACGCGGTGAATCAGCTTCTCGGTGAGGCGCGCCGTGAAGGCGGGGTTGTGGGTGAGGAATTCCCGGA
>CAYMVA010000067.1:0-9437 GCA_964393745.1 uncultured Enterobacteriaceae bacterium
CGCCCATTGTCCAAAATTCCCCACTGCTGCCTCCCGTAGGAGTCTGGGCCGTGTCTCAGTCCCAGTGTGGCTGGTCGTTCTCTCAAACCAGCTACGGATCGTCGCCTTGGTGGGCCATTACCCCACCAACTAGCTAATCCGACATCGGCCGCTCCCATCGCGCGAGGCCCTTGCGGGTCCCCCGCTTTCATCTCTCGATCGCATGCGGTATTAGCCAGTCTTTCGACTGGTTATCCCCCACGATGGGACACGTTCCGATGCATTACTCACCCGTTCGCCACTCGCCACCAGGGTTGCCCCCGTGCTGCCGTTCGACTTGCATGTGTAAGGCATGCCGCCAGCGTTCAATCTGAGCCAGGATCAAACTCTTCAGTTTAAAACTTGCACTGCTTCTCACTCAAAGTAAACGGAGTTACTTTATGTGAGCACTAGATGCTTGTTCCGCGTTCCGCCAATATTCCGGCATCGCGCGGCGCCGTCAGCATACGAGCGCCCACACCTATCGGCTGCAAATTTTTAAAGAACGTTGGTTGCGGGGAGAGGATTTGAACCTCTGACCTTCGGGTTATGAGCCCGACGAGCTGCCAGACTGCTCCACCCCGCGTCCGAAGAGACAACGAGTTTAACTGCTGCGGTGCAGCGGTGTCAACAAATTGACGCGCCGGACGCGCCGACAAGGCCAGTTTCAGTCGGCAGTAGCCCCGCTAACGCGGATCACGGTCGCCCATTTTGCGGATTCAGCCTTGATCCAGTTGGCAAACTCCGCCGCAGTGCCACCTATGACGTCAAAACCCTGCTTGGACAGCGTCTCGCGGGTATCCGGGGCGTGCATGGCTTTTATAGTTTCCGCGCCGAGCCGATTTACCACCTCTTGGGGCGTGCCCGCGGTGACTAGAAGCCCGATCCACGCGAGCGACTCGAGCTGCTGGAATCCGAGTTCGCCCACGCTCGGAACCTCGGGCGCCAAGGCACTACGCTTCAGGCCGGTGACGGCGAGCCCTTTCATCTTTCCCGCCTTCACCTGGGGCAGCACTGCAGGAATGATTGCGAACATGGTCTGGATGTTTCCGGCCAGCATGTCGGTCACCGCGGGCGGGAAGCCGCGGTATGGGATGTGCACGATGAACGCCTTGGCCTCGCTTTTGAGCAGCTCCATGGTGAGGTGCGACGCACTGCCTCCTCCCACCGAGCCGTACGAGAGCCGTCCCGGGTGACGCTGCACGTGCGCGATGAACTCCTTGAACGAATCCGCGCCGACCGAAGGATGGACCACCAGCATTTGCGGGGCCGAAGCGAGCAGCGAGACCGGCGTCAGGTCCCGGTCTGAATCGAACGAAAGGCCCTTGTAGATCATTTTGTTGATCGCCACCGGGCCGTTGCCGCCGACCAGCAGCGCGTAGCCGTCCGGGGATGCCTTCGCCACCGCTTCCGCGCCGATATTGCCACCGGCGCCGGCGCGGTTCTCGACCACGAACGGCTGGCCAAGTGCCGCCTGCAGCTTGCCGGAGAGTGTCCGGCCCACGATGTCCGGTGTGGAACCGGCGGGATACGGCACGATCACCCGCACTGGCTTGAACGGATAGACCTGAGCGACCGTCGAAAGCGGCAATGCCGCAAGCAGCAACGCAAAGACAAACGCATGCATGGCGGTTCCTCTGTTCAGATACGTTCGGTCTCGCCGCTGCGCGGCTGCCACACCATCAAGCGGCGCTCGGCGAGGGACACGATAAGGTCGAGAATCAGCGCGAATGCCGTCAGCACAAGGATCCCGGCGAACACGGTATTGATGTCGAAGACGCCCTCCGCCTGGTGAATCAGGTAACCGACGCCCTCAGCCGAACCAAGGTACTCCCCCACCACCGCGCCTACGAACGCGAGTCCGACCGAATTGTGCAGGCTGGCGAACACCCAGCTCATGGCCGAGGGCAGATAGACGTAGCGCAGCAGCTGGCGCTCGGAGGCACCAAGCATGCGCGCGTTGGCGAGCACCACCGGGCTCACTTCGCGCACGCCCTGGTAGACGTTGAAGAACACGATGAAGAACACCAGCGTCACGCCGAGCGCGACCTTGGACGCCATGCCAAGGCCAAACCAGACGAAGAAGATCGGCGCCAGGATGACGCGCGGCATGGCGTTCAGCGCCTTGATGTAGGGATCGAAGATCGCTGAGGCGGTCGGCGCGAGCGCGAGCCAGATGCCGATGGCGATCCCGGACACGGTGCCGATGAAGAATGCCAGCATTGTCTCGACCAACGTCACCCAGAGATGGCGGTAGATGTCGCCGCCGAAGAACCAGGCCCAGATGCGATCGAGCACTTTGAGCGGTTCGCCGAAAAAGAATGCCGCCTTGTGCGGATTGTCAAAGTAGAACGGCGGCACGATTCCGGGCACGGCGAGCACGTGCCAGGCAACGAACACGCCGACCAGCATCAGCGCCTGCCAGAAGCGCAGCGTCAGGCTATTTCCGTTGCTGCGCATAGCCCTTGAGCACCTCGTCCTTCATGGCGTGCCAGATCTCGGCATGAATCTCGAGAAAGCGCGTCGTCAGGCGCACCTCGGCCACGTCGCGCGGCCGCGGGATATCGATGCGGTAATCGCCGATGGGGCGCGTCTCCGGCCCGGCCGACAGCACCACCACGCGGTCGGCGAGCGCGATAGCCTCCTCCAGGTCATGCGTGATGAAGACCACCGATTTGCGGTCAGCCGACCAGAGCTCCAGCAACTCGTTTTCCATCAACTGCCGGGTTTGGATGTCGAGCGCCGAGAACGGCTCGTCCATGAGCAGGATCTGCGGGTTGAGGATCAGCGTCTGCGCGAGCGACACCCGCTTGCGCATGCCGCCGGAGAGCTGATGGGGATAACGGTCGCCGAATCCGCCCAGCCCCACCCGGCGCAACCACTCGTCGCCCTGCCGGCGCGCCTCTTCGATCGGCAGGCCGCGGAACTCCAGCCCCGCCGTGACGTTGTCGATAGCGTTGCGCCACGGCATTAGCGCTTCGGTCTGGAACAGGTAGCCGGCGTGCCGGTTGACCCCGACGAGCGGCTCGCCGAGCACCGTCACGCTGCCTGCAGAGGGGTCGAGTAGCCCTGCAGCGACATTGAGCAGCGTCGACTTGCCGCAGCCGGTCGGACCGACCACGGAGACGAACTCGCCGGGTGCAACCCGCAGCGTTGTGTCCCTGACCGCGGTGTAGCGCTTGGATCGGTCCTCGCGCGAAACGAACGTGCAGGTAATCCGGTCTAGCGCCAGGGCAGCTGTCCCGGGCGCAGGCGCCCTGCTCACTTGTATTTGAGGTTCGCCTTCTTCGCGAACTCGTTGGTGTAGGTCTTGTCGAGCTGGATCTCGGCGGGCTTGACCGCGGGATCGAATGCAGCCAATGCATTGACCGTGGCTTTGGCGCCAGCATCCGAGATCAATCCGTCGGGGGAGATCGCCTCTTTCACTTTGTTGTAGGAAAACAGGTAAAGAGCGCGGTCGCCGAGCAGGTAAGCCTCCGGCACGACCTTGGCGACATCGGTCGCGCTCGCCTTCGCGATCCACTTGTCGGCGCGCACGATCGCGTTGGTCAGTGCCTGCACGGTGTTCGGGTTCTTCTGCACGAACTCGATCGCCGCGTGCAGCACTCCGGCCGGCAGCGGCGCACCCCAGACCTCTTCGGTGCCCTTCAAGGTGCGCGTGTCCGCGATGACCTTGATGGCATTGTCCTGCTCCAGGCTGGTCATCACCGGATCGGTGTTCGAGATCGCGTCTATCTGCCCGCTCTTCAGCGCGTTGATCGCGGTTGCACCCAGGCCGACGCCGATGATCGCGACGTCCTTGTTCGGATCGAGTCCGCCCTTGCTGAGCAGCTGCTTCACCAAGTTGTGGGTGCTGGACCCGGGCGCGCTTACGCCCACTTTCAGGCCCTTGAGGTCCTTGAGGGTCTTGACGTTGGTCGCTTTGCTGGTCGCAATACCGAACGCGATTTGGGGCAGCCGCCCCTGCGCCACGAACGCCTGGAAATACTGCTTCTTGGATTGCAAGCTGACCGTGTGCTCGTATGCGCCCGACACCACGTCGGCGCTGCCGCCGACCACCGCTCGCAGCGCGATCGCGCCGCCTGCGAAATCGCTGATCTTAAGATTGATTCCCTCGTCCTTGAAATAACCCAGCCGCTCCGCGATGGTCAGCGGCAGGTAGTAAAACGAGGATTGGCCACCGACCGCGATATGTACATCGCGTTTCTCGAGCTGCGCCTGCGCGCCCAAAGCCGCCCCCAGCAAAGCGATTGCCGAAACCGCCGTCCCGATCCGATTCATGGTCTTCCTCCTCAAGTAACTACTATAGTCCGCGCCGGTCGATCAGTGCCTGCGAAATCGTGCCGAGGTCCACGTACTCGAGCTCGCCGCCAAGCGGCACGCCGCGGGCGATCCTGCTAGCCCTGACCCCTCGCGCACGCAGCATCTCGGCAATATAGTGAGCTGTCGCCTCGCCCTCGTTGGTGAAATTGGTGGCGAGGATCACCTCCTGCACCATGCCGTCGGTCGCGCGCGCCAGCAGCCGGTCCAGACCGATGTCGCGCGGTCCGACGCCGTCCAGCGGCGAGAGCCGGCCCATGAGCACGAAGTACATGCCTGAATAGCTCGAGGTTTGCTCGACCATCGCTAGGTCGGCCGGCGTCTCGACCACGCACAGCAGGGAAGCATCGCGGCGCGGCGAGCGGCATAGGGCGCACACCTCGTCCTCGGTGAAGTTGTTGCATTTGCTGCAGTGGTGCACCACTTCCAGCGCCGCGGCTAGCGCCTGCGCCAGGATCTCCGCACCCGCGCGCTCATGCTGCAACAGGTAATAGGCCATGCGCTGTGCGGAGCGCGGTCCGACTCCTGGCAGCACGCGCAGCGCCTCCACGAGGCGCTCGAGCCCCTGGGCGCTGGGTACCGTTTCGCGTTTCACGCTGCTGCCGCTTCGCGTTTCAGAACGGCAGCGTGAAGCCGGGCGGCAAGCCCAGCCCCGCCGTAACGCCTGACATTTTTTCGCTCACCGCCGCCTCAACCCGGCGCGCGGCATCGTTGAAGGCCGCCGCCACCAGGTCTTCGAGCATTTCCCGCTCGTCGCCGAGCAGCGAGGGATCGATCGTGACCCGCTTCACGTCGTGCTTGCAGGTCATCACGACCTTGACCATTCCGGCGCCCGACTGCCCTTCGACCTCGGTCGCCGCAAGCTGCTCCTGCATGCGGCGCATGTTCTCCTGCATCATCTGCGCCTGCTTCATCATCTGGCCGATGTTTCCACGCATCACCGTTGCCTCCTAGGTTCCGCTCTTTCTCGCCGGCTGTACGCTCGGCTCGACCACCCGCGCGTCGAACAGATTCACTAAGTCCTGCACGAACTGGTCGCCCTTCATGCTGCGCGCCGCCTCGGCACGGCGCGCGTCGCGATCGCTTGCCTCCTGCGCGGCCACCGATGTGCCGCTGGTATCGCCCGCTGCAATGCGGACACCGACCGAGCCGCCGAAGTGCTGCGCCAGCGCGGCTTGCAGCTTGTCGCGGTAGCCGTTGCCGGCGAGGTGTGCCATCGACTTGGGCACCGTGAGTTCGATCACGCCTTTCTCGAAGCGCCGCATCTCCGCATTGCGCACCAATTCCTTCGCCGCGCCGCTTACCGCAAGCTGCTGAGCGAGCGCCGCCCAATTGCCGTCGAACGCGGTCGTCGGGGCGCGGCTCGCTGCCGGGAGCGTTGCCGCTGCCGGCGTCGCCGGCGCCACAGCCACCGGGCGCGCGGCGGAGTAGTCCGGCCGGAATGTCAGCATCCGCAGCAGCGTCATCGCAAAACCCGAATGCTCATCCGGGGCGAGCGGCAGGTCTTCCCTGCCCTGCAGCGCGATCTGGTAGAGCAATTGCACGGTCTCGGGATCGATCGCCTGCGCAAGCGCGACGATGCGTTCGCGTTCCGGCAGGTCCTCATCGAGTGCCGCGGGAACCGCCTGCGCGAGCGACACGCGCAACAGCAGGCTCGAAAGATCCTGCAGCGCGCTGTCGAACGAAAGGCTGCGCGCCTGCATCTCGTCGGCAACCGCCATCACCCCTGCGCCGTCGCCGCGCGCCACGGTCTCGATGAGCCCTATCAGATAACCCTCGTCGATCGCTCCGAGCATCGCGCGCACGCTCTCGGCGCCTACGCGCCCGGCGCCGTGCGCGATCGCCTGGTCCAGCAGCGATAGCGCATCGCGCATGCTGCCTGCCGCGGCGCGGCCAATGAGCGGCAGCGCTTCGGGTTCGAAAGCGATCTTCTCCGCCTCCAGCACGCGCGTGAGGTGCGATGCGATCGCGGCGCGCGGCATCTGCTTGAGGTTGAATTGCAGGCAGCGCGACAGCACGGTGACAGGAATCTTCTGCGGATCGGTCGTGGCGAGGATGAACTTGAGGTGCTCGGGCGGCTCCTCCAGCGTCTTCAGCATGGCGTTGAAGGCGTGGCCCGAGAGCTGATGCACCTCGTCGATCACGTACACCTTGTAGCGGCCTCGCGTCGGCGCGTACTGCGCGGTGTCGAGCAGTTGCCGCATCTCGTCCACCCTGGTATTGGTCGCGGCATCCACTTCGAGCAGGTCCACGAACCTGCCGCTGTCGATTTCGAGACAGGCGCTGCATTTGCCGCACGGCTCCGGCGTGACGCCGGTCTCGCAGTTGAGGCACTTGGCGAGAATCCGGGCCAGCGTCGTCTTGCCGACGCCGCGGGTGCCGGCGAACAGGTAGGCGTGGTGCAGGCGCTGCTGCTCGAGCGCGTGGCGCAGCGCCTTGACGACGTGTTCCTGCCCGACCAGCGCGCCGAAATTCCTCGGGCGCCACTTGCGCGCAAGAACCTGATACGACATGCGGCGATTCTAGCAGGGGGGTACGAGGGGGGATTGCAGTCAATCCCCCCCTGGCGATGAGTTGGCGACCCCGATCCCCGGCACTTGCAGGATCCAGCTGTGGCTGCTTCCTTCCGGACCTGACCAGGTTCACCAGGCTGCAATGCGGGGGGGGCCGCCGATTGCATTATGCCCGAGCCGGCGGCGTTGGCGGAGAGAGTGGGATTCGAACCCACGGTGCGCTATTAACGCACACACGCTTTCCAAGCGTGCGCCTTAAGCCGCTCGGCCATCTCTCCGTGTCGCGGCACGGCGCCGATTTTAGCAGTCAGGACGCAGCCGGCATATTCTCCATGACGATCTTGACCTTGAACGCCGTCAGCGCCAACCAGATCACGCACAGCAGAAAGAATGCCACCAGCCCGATATGCTGGTCCAGTACGATGCGCGGGGTGATGGCTCGCGTCGCTTTCATCACCGGGGAGGTGAGGGTCTTGAAAAGCCCATAAACGAGATTCTGGTCGCGTTTGGCGCCCGCGATCACCCAGAGCACCCCCTGGCCCATCATGGCCACGCCCGCCACCTCGGTCAACGCCTTCAGAATTACGATAATCTCGTACATTCGCTCAACCCGGCATCCGTCGATGGAACATTGGCAATACTACTTGCGTGGCCGCTGGCTCGAATTGTTTGGGCTCAAGCCGCAGGCGATCGCGGCCTATCGCGAGGCGACGCGCGTAAAGCCGGACTTCCTGAGGCCCACGAATCGCGTTGCCTACTTGCTTGCGTCCCAGGAGCGCTTCGCGGAGGCGGAGCCCTACTTCCAGGCGGTGCTGCGTGCGGACCCCCGCAACGCAGTGGCCCATTTCAATCTCGGCTACACGCACGACAAGCGCGGGCAATACGACAAGGCGGTCCAGGCATTCCGCGAAGCCACGCGCCTGAATCCCAAGATCGACCGCGCCTGGTACGGCCTGGGCCTTGCTCACGCCCACCTCGGGCGGCACCGCGATGCCGCCGAGGCGCTGGAGCAGGCGGCGACGCTTCAACCCATGAACCAACATGCCTGGTACCAGCTGGGCATGGCGCTCCACGCGACCGGAAATACGGAACGGTTCGAGCAGGTCGTCATGCACCTGCTGCGCTTCGACCCGAAAGCAACGCGCCGGCTGATCGTTGATACCGGGCGCAGCGACCTCGCCCACCTGGTGGAGCACCTTGTAGTCTGACTAGCGGTTCTGACCGGTCCAGCCGGCCGCCAGCCGCGCAGTCAGCCGAAGATCACCTGGACGACCTTGAATTTCCCACCGGCATCCTTCTGGAAGATCAGGATGGTCTCTTCATCGACCAGGCTCTGATTGTCCGGGTCGAAGGTCTTCTTCTTGTAGGTCCAGCGCAGCGTGTTCGATTTGGTGTCGACGGATGCGGGCTTGCCGACCTTGGCGACCACCTCCTCCTCGGTCTTGTCCGTCACATAACCGATGAACAGGCCTCTCGCCGTCCCGCTGACCTGGCCGGAACAGCCGGTCAGGGCTACGACAAGGCCGCAAGCCGCGGCAACCAGGATTGCTTTCATCTCAAATCTCCATGCACATAAGGATCAAGGCAACAAAAACAAAGCCCGCCGAAGCGGGCCTTGTCTGAACCAGCGGCCCGAGGCTATCTGCCTTCGGTGACCAAGGTATCACCCACCAGGTTCGGGTAGCGAATGTGCTCGACCAGCTCCTGCACCTCCTTCGATGGCGCAGGGGTCAGCAGGCTCACGATGAAGATGGTGATCATGGATACCGGCAGCCCGAACATGCCCGCCGACACCGGGCTTAAGCCAAACCAAAGCGGCATATTGATGCCAAAGAACGGGTAGCGCGTAACCATGTAGTACCCGCATATTCCAAGCCCTGCGGCCATACCGATGATCGCTCCCCACTTGCTGGCGCGCTTCCAGAATATGCCCATCACCAAACACGGGAAGAACGAGGATGCCCCCAGCGAGAACGCGGCCCCCACCAGGAACAGGATGTCCCCGGGCTTGAGCGAAGTCACGTAGGCCGCCGTGATCGCGGCCACGACCAGCAAGGCCTTGGAGAGAAACACGCGCCTCCCGGTGGTCGCAGTCGGGTCGATCAGCTTGTAGTAGAAGTCGTGCGCCAGGGCGTTGGCGATCGTCAGCAGCAACCCGTCCGCGGTCGAGAGTGCCGCGGCAAGGCCACCGGCCGCAACTAGGCCCGACACCACGTAAGGCAAGCCTGCGATCTCGGGCGTCGCCAGCACGATCAGGTCGCCTCCGATCACGATTTCGGCCAGCTGCACGATGCCGTCCTTGTTGATGTCGACGATGCTGAGCAGCGACGGATCCACCTTGGCCCATGCTGAGGCCCAGGCCGGGAGCGCCGCGAACGAACTGCCCACCAGGTTGGTGTACATGTCGAACTTCGCCAGCACCGCGAGGCAAGGCGCCGTGAAGTACAACAGGAAGATGCACACCAGCGACCAGAACACCGAAGTGCGCGCCTCCTGCACGCTGGGCGTGGTGTAGTAGCGCATCAGGATGTGGGGCAGCGCCGCCGTGCCGAACATCATGCAGAACACGATGCCGATGAAGTTGAG
>CAYMVA010000068.1:0-12907 GCA_964393745.1 uncultured Enterobacteriaceae bacterium
CTGAGCAAGCTCGCCGCGCTCGCCGCGCTCTCTCCTGGCGAAATCCGTCCGTTCACGGGTTTTTTCAACCTGGTGCTGGTGTTCAACAAGGGCGCGGCGTTCAGCTTCCTCGCCGGCGCGCCGGGCTGGCAGACGCCGCTGTTCGCGGCCATCGCGATCTCGGCCGCGGTGGTGGTCTCGGTGCTGCTCGTGCGCCATCCGCAGCGCCGGCTGTTCGCGTTCGGCCTGGCGCTGATCCTCGGCGGCGCGCTCGGCAACCTGTGGGACCGGCTCGCTTACGGGCACGTGGTCGATTTTCTCGATTTTCACGCCGCCGGCTGGCACTGGCCCGCGTTCAATGTCGCCGATTCGGCGATCACGCTGGGCGCCTGCACGCTGATCGCCGAGAGCTTCCTGCACCACGAGGAGGCGCCGCATGGCGATCGCCGCTGACGCCGGTTTGCCGCTGCTGCTGCGGGCGCTCGCTTTCGCGGCACACAAGCACCGCGATCAGCGGCGCAAGGACGCCGAGGCCTCGCCCTACATCAACCACCCGATTGCGCTCGCCGAGGTGCTCGCCGGGGAGGGTTCCATCGCGGACATCGAAGTGCTGGCGGCGGCGCTGCTGCACGACACGATCGAGGACACCGCGACCACGGCCGAGGAACTGCGCGCCGCGTTCGGCGCGCGCATTGCCGGCCTGGTAGAGGAGGTGAGCGACGACCAGTCGCTCGAGAAGGCCGACCGCAAGCGCCTGCAGATCGAGCACGCGGCGGGCCTGAGCGCCGGAGCGAAGCTGGTCAAGCTGGCCGACAAGATCTGCAACCTGCGCGACGTCGCCGAGCGCCCGCCGGCGAAGTGGGACCTCGAGCGGCGGCGCGAGTATTTCGACTGGGCGAAGCGCGTCGTGGACCGCCTGCGCGGCGCGCATCCGCGGCTCGAGGCGGCCTTCGACGCCGCCTACCTGAATCGCCCGTGAAAATCGGTGAAAATCGGGGACAGACCCCGATTTTTCCGCCCAACTATCAGATAGATAAGGCTAAGAATCGGGGTCTGTCCCCGATTTTCAGCATAATGCGCGCCATGGACGTCCTGCTCGCCAACCCCAGGGGCTTCTGCGCCGGCGTCGAGCGCGCGATCGATATCGTCGAGCGCGCCCTCGAGTTGCGCGGCGCGCCGATCTACGTGCGCCACGAGATCGTGCACAACAAGTACGTGGTCGAGGACCTGAGGAAGAAGGGCGCGGTGTTCGTCGAGGAGCTGGACGAGGTGCCCGCCGGCGCCACCGTCATTTTCAGCGCGCACGGCGTGGCGAAGGAAGTGCGCGCAGACGCCGAGCGCCGCGGCCTCAAGGTGTTCGACGCCACCTGCCCGCTGGTCACCAAGGTGCACGTCGAGGTGGCCAAGATGCTGCGCGAGGGCTACGAGATCGTGATGATCGGGCACCGCGGCCACCCCGAGGCCGAGGGCACCATGGGCCAATCAGTGACCGGCATGCACCTGGTCGAGTCGGTCGAGGACGTCGCCGCGCTGCAGGTGAAGGACCCGGCGCGGCTCGCCTACGTGACGCAGACCACGCTGTCGGTGGACGACGCGGCGCTCATCGTCGCTGCCCTCAAGGGCCGCTTCGCCGCGATCCGCGGCCCCAAGCGAGACGACATCTGCTACGCCACGCAGAACCGCCAGGACGCGGTCAAGTTCATGGCGCCGCAGTGCGACGTGGTGATCGTGGTCGGCTCACCGAACAGCTCGAACTCCAACCGCCTGCGCGAGGTCGCCGACCACATGGGCGTCGAGGCCTACATGGTGGACAGCGCCGCGGACCTGAAGCCGGAGTGGATCGCGGGGCGCAAGCGCGTCGGCGTCACCGCCGGCGCATCGGCGCCCGAGGTGCTGGTGAACGAGCTGATCGAGCGGTTGCAGGAACTCGGCGCCGCCAGCGTGCGGCCGCTCGAAGGCATCGCCGAGCACGTGGTGTTCACCCTGCCGCGCGAGCTGGCGCGGCGGCGGCAGAGAGCCTAGGAGAACGGCGCTTTGTCTTTCCCGCGGAAGCGGGAATCCAGGACCAAAATGGGCCCCCGCTTCCGCGGGGGTCACAAATCCAGCATCAGCAGGGCTTGTTGGTGTTGATCCAGCCGCCTTGCGGGGTGCACTGCTGCACCTTGCCTTCGCGGCAATACATCGTTCCGACCGGCACCTTGCGGCCGTCCAGGTCGCAGGTCCGTTCGACGCGGTCGGTCTGCGCGACCAGCCATGCGGCGGGACGGTCGTTGGCGACCGCCGGCGCGAGCGGCATCGCGGCCGCGAACGTTGCGATGGCAAGCACGAGTTTCAGGGTTTTCATGGCACCTCCTTTTAGGGGTTTGCGATTCATCCGCCGCGCGGCGCGCGCGCCGGGCGTTTCCTGACCGCAGCGCGGTCCGGCGCATCTGCAGCGTTTGGATTCTGCGGCCGCGCGCGCTCGCCTTCGGCCGAGCGCGCGACGCGCGGATCGGCTTCGAGCGGCGTGCCGAACTGCAATTCAAGCGTCAAAACCACGGGCACGGCCTTGCCGCGGCGTATTCCCGGCGTGAAGCGCGCGGCGGCGAACGCCTGCGCGGCCGCCGACTCGAACACGCCGGCCGGTTGCGCCTCGAAAACGTCGATCTGCTCCACCCGCCCGTCGGCGCCTAGATAGAGGCGCAGCTTCACAATGCCGGATTGCACCGGCGCACCGGCTGGAAACGCCGGCTCGATATGCGTGAGCACGAGCGGCCGCTGGTCGAGTTCGTGCGGCGCGTAATACTTTGGCGCTGTGGGCGCCGGGATCACCGCCGCTACGGGTTGATCACTCGTTTGCGGGACGCCGGCGCTTGCTGGCATGCCGATCGCAGCCGGCGCGCTTGGCGCCACGGCGTGCTGCACTTCGGTCACGAATGCGTTCTCCGGAGCGGGACGCAGCGTTGCGCGCAGCGCGCGCTCGCCCAGCTGCGCAAACGGCGATGCCGGGCGAGCGCCCGGCATCGGTCCGAAGGCAGAGAGCAGGGTCATGTGCACGAGGAGCGAGGCGCCCAGCGCGGCGCCGAGCCGCGCGGGGTCGAACCCCGCGATCACTGTTCCCGGAACAATTCGCGCCACGACACGCGCCTGCCGGCGAACGCGGTCGGCGGCACCGGCGTGTCCTTGGTGAGCTGCTGGTTGTCGGCCGTGGTGACGATGGTCACCACCTTGCCGCCCGGCAGCATCACCACGTTTATGCCCACCACCAGCGAGCTCGCGATCTTGGTGCTCGCCATGTTGCCGGTGACGCCCGGGATGAACGACCCGGTGGCGAAGTCGAGGAAGTTGAGCCACGAGTAGCCGCCCGCGGTGCAGGAATCGGCGGTCGGTACGTTCGAGGCGACCACCAGCGTGCCGAGCTGCAGCTGCGGATCCACGTTGACGTGCTCGCCGGGGTCGGGCAGGTCGATCAGCCAGCCCCACTCGGTCGCCCAGGTGGGCGCGGTGCCCGTTGTGACCGTGCGCACCGAGTCGGTAGCCGGGTTGTAGGCGCCGAAGCCGCGCACCTTGACCACCGAGCCGTCGCGCACGTTGGGAATGACCGGGCCGGCGCCGCCCACCAGGGGATCGTCGCGCAGCGCGTAGATCGTCTGCCCGGTGGTGAACGGCCCCGTCTTGTCGGCGTCCTCCAGGAACTTGCCGGTGCCGAACAGGATGACGCGCTTGGTCGAGGCTTCGCCCAGTTCCGGCTTGGTGGTGATCGGCTGCGGGTTGTTGGCCGCGTCCTTGGCCGCCGCCAGCTTGGTGACGGTGAGGTTGTTGACGCTGGTCGAGTCGAGCTCGAAGCGCCACATGTTGCCCTCGAGGTCGCCGCCGTAGACCGACAGCACCGTGTTGTCGAGGGCGCCGTTGGTCGCCCAGCCGTTGATCTTCGCCAGGCCGCTGGGGGAGGCGCCGCTGCCGACGTTGGTCGTCAGGCGGTTGAGGATCTGCCCGGTAAGTGCGTCCAGCACGTACAGGTAGCCCTTGCCGTCGCCGCCGCTCGCCGTGCCGTTGTTGTAGCCCGAGGTGACCAGCACCACCCATTTGCCGTCGCTGTTGCGCTTCGTGATGACCGGGTTGCCGTAGCTCAGGCCGACGTTGCAGTCACCGTAGAACGGCCCGCCCACCGGCACGCCGCCCGCGCCGACAGTGACGCAGCCGGCTGTGTAGGTGAACTCCCACAGCGCCTTGACGCCCGCGACGCTCGGGTTGGTGACGTCGAGCGCGTAGTAGCCGCGGCCACCCGAGTTGAAGCCCGCCACCAGGATGGTGCGCCAGTAATCCTGCCCCGAGCACGGCGTCGTGATGCAGATGTCGCCCACCGTCGGCGAGCCGTCGGCGAAGTAGCGGTGCGTGTAGGGCCGGCCCGCCAGCTTGGCGAGGTTCGAGTGCAGGATCTTCGGGATGTACGCCCAGCGCTCGGCGCCGTTGCCGGCGTTGTTGCCGGTGAAGGTGTCGTCGCCGGTGGCCGCGGTGGCGATGCCCGCGGTCTGGTAGTAGGGGCTGTTGTTCACGTCGGTCGCGAAGGCGTGCACCATGCCGTCGTTGGCGGAAGCGTAGACCGTGCCGAGCCTAGGCTTGGTCGGGTCGGGGAATTGCGCCGCAGCGCAGCCGGTGCCGACGCCCTCGGTGCAGGCCTTGAATCCCGTGTAGCCGGTGTCGGCGTACGAGAACGGCGTCTTCTTCACGTAGGCGGGCTGCGCGTTGACGATGTCGCCCAGCGTGCTGATGCGCTCGCGGAAGATGTCGGTGGAAAGCGACGCCCCGGTGTCCTCGAACGAGTTGTCGGCGCGCAGGTAGTTGACCAGGTGCTGCCCGGCGTTCGGGCCCGCCCAGGCGGGCGCCGAGGCTTGCGTCACCGCGTCCTTCTGCGGGTTGGAGAGCGAGCCCCACTGCGGCAGCTGGCTGGGGTGGAACAGCGCCTGCTCGGTGGCGTCCAGCCCCGAGCCGTCGGCGCAGCTGGCGCCGCCCGACCCCGGCCAGCAGAAGTTCTTCATCTGGTTGCCGGCCGCGTCAGTGGCATCGAAGGTGAACAGGTTGCGCGCGTTGTAGGCGGTCGAATCGAGGATCGTGGTGGCCGACCACAGCGTCACGAACGACACGATGCCGGTGGAGAGGTCGATGGTCTTGGCCTTCAAGTCGCCGATCCAGTCCGAGGTCTGGTACTGGGCGGTGAAGGCGAAGTTGTCGCCCGCGACCGGCTGCAGGTTAGAGGTCGCCGCCGCCGCGCCGGCGCCTACTCGCGCCTGGAGCTGGGTGAGCGTCTCGGTGAGGCTGGTGGCGAGGTCGTCGGGGTTCTTGGCGCTGAAGAACACGCCCCGGCCGTTCACCGCCGAGTGCCACAGGTCGTCGAGCGTCGTCGGTTGCCCGGGGACCGGAACCGGCCACTTGCGCGAGCCCTGCTTGATGTCGAAGAAATCGCCGCTCGACGCCGACTCGTAGTCCGGCCGGTAGGTGAGCAGGCCGTCCAGGCCCAGGCCGAGCGTGAAGGTCACCATGTGCTGGTTGGAGTTGATGTCCTTGTTGGTGGTCGGCACGTTGTTCGTGGCCATGGCGCCGGTGGTGCGCAGGTCGTTCTGGTAGTAGTACAGCGCCACGTCGGCAAGCGTGTCGTTCGCCACCGGGGTGTTGCCGTCGTACACGCCCTGCGATTGCAGCGAGTAGGGCAGGGCGTTGGTGCTGTCCTGGTTGCCGATCAGGGTCGAACCGTCGATCTGCCGCCCGGGGCCGCCGTTCCAGTAGCCGTCGGTCGAGAGGATGGCGAAGTTCGGCTGGCAGGAGGCCGTCATGGGGTCATCCGCGGCGGCAAGGCCGCCGGTGAGCGGCGTGCTGCTGCCGCCGCCGACCTTGCAGGCGAAGATCAGGCCCACTCGCGCCAGCGCCTCGCGCAGCGGCGTGAAGTTGCTGGGATTCTGCGCGTAGAGCTTGGTGTACCAGTTGGTCTTCTGCGTGGTGTCGAAGTCGGCAATGCGCAGGTATTTGTTGCCATCCACGTTCTGGTTCATCGAGCCGGTGACGGTGTCCTGGCAATTCACGGTCGAGACCGGGCAGATGGTGATGAAGCCGACCCGGTAGGTGTCGTTGATCGAGACGAAGGCGCGCCCGATGGCGGTCTTCGCCATCTGCATGCGAGTGCGGTAGTAGGCGTACCAGTTGGCGAAGTTGGTCATCTCCTCCTCGAAGGTGCAGGTGGCGCCGAGGCAGTCTGCGCGCCCTGCTCCCTTGGGATAAGAATTGTTGGACGGCACGATGTCGATGCGCGAGAAAGTGCCCACGCCCTTGCGAACCACGAGGGTGGTGCCCGCGAGAATCACGTCGCGACCGCCGGACATGTTGGCGGTGGAGGCGGTCACGCTGTTGGCCGAGACGCCCGCCTGGGTGGTGCCCATGTTGGCGGTGGTGATGGCCGCAAGGTTGCCGGCGTCGCCATAGCCGGTGCGCGCCACCGCCTGGCCGTTGGGGCCGGCGCCGATGGAGACCGGCGCGATGACGTTCACGATCCCGGCACCGGCGTTGCTCGCCGTATAGTTGTTGCCAAGGAACGCGCCGCAGGTATTGATGCGGCTGATGATGGCGTCCCTGAAGGAGTTGCGCTCGTTGGAGGAGTTGATGCCGCCGGTGGCGAAGATGTGGCCGTTCGCCAGCACCGAGACGCCGTTGCCGAAATCCAGGGGGAACGGCCCGCCGGCAACGCACAGCAGATTTGCGCCCCCCCCCACTCTGATGGAATCGACGTATGTGTCGTTGCCGTCCAGGCCCGCGACGATGGCGCCCGCGGAGGTGACGCCGACATAAATCCGCCCGATCGCGGACTGCGTGCCGATCTGCGACGCGGTCACGACGATCCCGAGCCCGGCGCCGGCCGCGCCGGCGACCGTCTGGACGACAGGCACGTTGTTGCCGAGTGCTACGGACGTGTAGTCGTACGGCGCCGAAACGTGAGCGGCGATCGCGGCGCCGATCGCTGTGGCAACCGCCGCAGGGGTCGACCCCGCCGGTACCGCGATCGGGCCGGCGATGACGGCAACGCCGCCAATCGTGATGGTGCTGATGGTTCCGCCGGCGGCATTCACCGCCGAGACGTTGATGTTGCCCTCGTTCGCCGCGGCATCGCAGTACGAGCCGGCCGGGCAGGTGATCGACTGCGTCACGCCGACGTGCTTGGCGTAGATGTACTGCTTGAGCACGGTGCCGGCGTTGTCGGTCAGGTCGCCTTTCTTGCGCCGGCAGTCCACCAGCGTGCCGGCGTCCGCGCACCAGCGAATGCCGGAATAGATGTGCGCTGGGGTGACCCCTGTGCCTACAGCGCAGTTTGTCAGCTCCTGGTCGGTGCAGTACTCCTCCACTCGCTTGACATGGATGGTCGGATCAATCGACGAGCCACTCTTGCAGTCGGTGAGTGCCGCATTGCAGAATTGCGCGGTCTGCCCGCGGTAGTAATACGGCGCGCTCGGCAGGTACTTGACCGTGTTATCCGCCCATCTGCCATAGGTAAACTGCGCGTCCGGATACCGGTAGGCGGTGTTCTGGCGGCAGGTGCCGCTCGACTCCACGTCGCCCTGGGCCTGGCACCAGACGCGGTCCGGGAAATTGGTCAGAAGATTGGTGGTCGAGGCGCTGGTATAGGGGTTCACCGGCACCGTGGCCCAAGTCGCGGTGTTCGTCCGGTTCATGTTCATCATGTCTGTGCCGTCGGCGTTTGCGCCCGGCCGGTAGACGATCGCCGAGTTGTAATAGATTCCGTTCAGGTCCGGGCTGTTGTAGGGCGGGTCGCCAAACAGGCAGGCGTCCGGGCTGCCGTTGATGGTGCCGCCGCTGTCGTCGCCCGCGTCCGCGCACGCAGCGGTCGAAGAGGTCGGGTTGTGGCCGTCGTTGACGTAATCCGGCATGTAGTCCGAGCCCATGCTCCCCGAATCGTCGAGGATGAACATGATGTTCGGCTTGATCGAGCTGGTCGCGGTGCCGAGCGGGTCGCTGGCGATGCTGAGCAGCCCCGACTGCGCCGGGACGATTACGCCGAGTGCGCCCGAGATGATGAGCGCTGCTTTGGTCAGTCTGCGTTTCATGGTGTGCTCCTGCCGGTCTAGTTCAATACGGCCTGCACGAAACTAACGGTGTTGCGCGGCCCGGTGACACGCACCGTGACGCGGTAATAGGTGTTGCTGGTCCCCGGCAGCGCGGCACTGCCGTAGGCGACCACGCCCTTGGTGCCGGCGCCAGAGGCGCCGACCCCGGCACCCGAGCTCGCCTTGATGCAGCTCACGGCGGCGCTCGTGATCGAGCCTGCCTGGCTGCACAGGCGATGGATCACGTAGCGCACCTCGTTGCTGCCGGCGTCGGCGCCGAGATTGTTCGCCTGGCCCCAGTTGTAATCGTCGGCGGCGCTGCCGACGCCGATCAGATCCACGGTCTGCTGCCAGTTGGCCCAGTAGTAGGGAACCGGCTGGTCGCTATCCAGGGTGCCGCCGGCGTTGGCCGCGAGGTAAGTCCTTGCGTCCTCGACGCCGCGGTCGGCGGCGAGCGTCGCGCCCTGCCGGAAGGCGAGGTTGCCGGCGATCAGCACGTTGGTGTCCACCGAGCGCATGAGCGCGATGCCGGCGAGCGACATCGCCACCAGCACGATGAGCGCGATGAACAGGATCACGCCGCGCTGGTTGCGCGGCACGCCAAAGGAGATGCGGCTCATGCCGGCCTCCAGATCATGTTGCGAAGCGGGATCGTGGTTTCGAAGACGCGGTACTTGTAGCAACTCGGCAGGCCGCCGGGGATGGTGAAGCGATCGCCCGCTGCGCCGCTCTCGGTGAACCCCGACCAGTCGGGAGTCGCGAGGGTCGCCTCGCAGGCGCCGCCGGCAACGCTCGGGCGCTCGTAGTTGCCGCTGCGCATCAGCACCCCGATGCGCACCGCCAGCACCTGCGTCCAGCCGGTTGCGGTGGTCGGCGTGTTGGTGTCCCACGTCTCCACGACACCGTCGTCGTTGGTATCGCGGCCGTACTGCGCCTGCATGTCCACGATATCGTCGACCAGGTGCACGAAAGGGTTCGTGCCGGGCGCGGCCGCGCCGAAGATCTCGGCCACCTGCAGCTTGTAGGAGTTCGCCGCCACGTTGGTGTCGACTCCGTAGGAGCGCCACACCGGGTTGCCGAGATTGAAAATCAGTGCGCCGTTGGAGAACGCCGGCAGCAGGTTGCCGCCGCCCGACGGGTTCCATGGCGCGCTGCCCCCCGGGTTGTGCTGCAGTTTCGAGGCCGAGCCCTGAACAGTCGTGATCTCGGCAAGCGCGCAGGTCGAGCCCTGCGCGACCACGACCAGGTCGCCTGCCTTGAATCCGGCGGTGCCGTCCACCTTGAACTCGGCCGAAGACGAGGGCATGGTTTCGTCGATCTTGGTCGGCATGACGCCTTCGGCGGAGGTGCTGTAGAGCAACGTGATGGTGTCGGGCGTGCCGGCGGCCGAGGTGATCACCACCGGCGCGAGGATCAGCGGCGGCAGCGTGCTGCCGCCGACCGGCGGATTGGAGTAGCCCTTGCCCTCGTAGAAGTACTGGATCGGGCTGCCGCCGACGACCGCGGTCGAGCAGCCGAGCGCGCCGGAATGATTGACACCGTAGCCGGCCATGCGCACGTCGCGCTCCAGCGTGTAGAGCGCGATAGCGCCGTTCACCTGCGCCGCGCCCGAGCCGGTGGTCGAGCGCTTGTACTGCTCGTTGGTGACGTACAGGTGCGTGATGATGACGATGCCGATCAGGCCGATGAGCATGCCGACCATCAGCTCGATCAGGCTCATGCCCCGCTCGCGGCGGGGCAGACTGAAGGAGCCGCGGGGCAGACTGAAGGGGCGGCGGTGCAGACTGAGGGGACGGCGGAGCGCGCGCAGGGTTTTCATATGGCGCCGTTGATGCGGTTGATCATCTGCAGGTTGCGGACCGTGGTCTCGCCGGGCTGCTGCCACTGGATCGTGACCGTGACCTCGTTGCCGCCGCCGATCGCGACGGTCGGCACCCGGATGTTATTGGGCACGTCGATACCCGGCAGCGTGGAGGCGACCGTATTCACCCACGCGTCGCGTGGTGCATAGCCGCTGGCGGTATAGAGCGCGAGGTTGGCGCGGTCCACCCACATTTTGCCGACCAGCTGGTTGGCGAGGAACGAGGCCTCGCTGCGGTAGCGCGCGTCGGTGGTGTTCTTGATCGCGGTGGCCTGCATGCCGATCAGCGCCAGGATGCCGATGGAGAAGATCAGGATCCCGATCAGCGCCTCGATCAGCATCACGCCCGCTTGCGATTTTCGTCCCTGCATTTTCGCTCCGCTGCGCATGTCGCCTCCTCAGCAGGACCGCGGGTCGGTGACATCGGTCACCGCCGGGTCGCACATGCGCACCTGGCCGGCCGAAGAAACGGCCACCCGCAGGCAGCGCATCGGTTCGTCGGCGCCCGCCGTCTTGCAGGCGCCGCCCCTGGCATTGGTGATGTCCACACGCGTGAGCGGACCGACGTTGATTACGCGGCCGATGCCGTTGAAGGTCACGCTCGTGCCGCCGGTCGCGGCGATGTTCGCGTTGGGCGCGCCCTCGGCACTGGCTTTTTTCTGGATGATCTGCGGCGCGGTCGTATCGGACGGTGCTTGCTGGCAAGCGCCGGTCGTGTCGGCAAGGCTCACCACCCAATTGGTGCCGGTCGCCGACAGCGCGCAGGCGGAGGTAAGCGTGTCCACCAGCTGAAACCGCACGGAGGTATTGCGGCGCAGCGCCTCGGCGCGCGCCAGTTGCAGCCCGGATTGCATGCCTTCGGCTGCGGTCCTGATCTGGGTGTTCTGGATCCAGGTGGCGAGGCTCGGCAGCCCGATCATCAGCAGCATGCCGAGCACCGTCAGACCGATCATCAGCTCGATGAGCGTGAAGCCGGCGCTAGTGAGAGGGCGTTTCAACATTGCGAAGGCTTCTTCAGGATCCAGCAGCCGGCGTTGCTCGCGTAGCCCTTGTCCGCCATGGGAGTCGAGGCGGTGACTACGGTCGCCTTGGTGTTGGAATGGTTCACGGTGAACGCGACGCCATTCAGGCCCTGGGCCGTGATGCCGGTTGCGGTGATGACGTACTGCTGGTCGTTGGCGCCTGTCGGGTTGGAAGAGGCGCAGGCGAAGGTGAAATATTTGGCGCCCGGAACCGCCGGCACCAGACCGCCCGGGACGCCGCAAGTGCCGGGGACGCCGGTGGCGTTGTAGCGCCGGTTGTCCATGAAGTACTGCTCCATCTTCACCCGCAGGTCGGCGAGGCTTGAGGTGGCCTCCTGGAACTTGCTGCGGGTGATGTAATCCTGATAAGACGGCAGCGCGATGGCGGCCAGGATCGCGATGATCGCGACCACGATCATCAGCTCGAGCAGCGTGAAACCTTTTTCCTTGCGCATGATGCCTCCTCTACGTGCAAGCATGCTAGGTGGGATGGCGTGCCGCCCGCAAAGACCTCCGACCGGCGGCTGGAATGGATGCGCGAACGGCGCGCGGCGCTCTGCAATCGCGCACTACTTCACGCTTCGGCGGGTGGGTATAATTCACACCGCGCGCGCTGCACAAATGCTGGTGTAGCTCAGTTGGTAGAGCAACTGATTCGTAATCAGTAGGTCCGCAGTTCGAGTCTGCGCACCAGCACCAAAAAAATCGGGGACAGAAAATCGGGGACAGACCCCAAGAGAACCGGGGTCTGTCCCCGATTTTCCGGGGTCTGTCCCCGATTTCTATTGGCAGTCTCGGAGCTCGGTGCCCTCGAAGCCGGCGACGATCGCCATCAGGCGCGCGCGCAGCGCGGGCTCGGCGCCGCGCACCTGCAACCAGACTTTCTGCACCTGCACGTCGCGCGACCTGACGCGCGCGCGATCCACGCCCTTCGCGCGCAAAGCCTCGCGGTGGTTGCTGGCTGCCTCCTCGCTGCTGAACACGCCGAGCGACAGCGCCCAGCGCCAGCGCCCGGCCTCCTGCATCACGAAAACGTCGTCGACGCCGCGCTTCTTGAGTTGATCGGCCATTTTCTGCGCCGCCTGCAGGCTGGGCTCGGGCGCCAGGTACACCCACCAGCTCGCGGTTTCCTCGCTGCGCCGCTGCGACAGGCGCGGGCCGAGCGCGAGCGGCTCGAGCGCCGTTTCTGCGCGCGGCGCTTCGGCGATCGCGAAGCCGCCCCACTCGATGCAAGCCGCGACCGCAAGCGGCTCGGGTGCAGGTTTTGGCGCGGGCGGCGGCGCCGGCCCCGCTGCAGGGGTCGCGTCGCCCCCGCGCAGGATGCGCAGCTTGTCGGGATCGAGCTGCTGCCCCAGCGGCCGCGGATCGGAGGTGGCGTCCTGGGGCGAGAAATAGGTCGTCCAGGCGAAGAATGCGAGATTGGCCGCCACTACCAATAAGAAGAAGGTCCGCATTGATAGGGAACCTCTGATCAATTCACGCGCATGCGCGTTGCGGCCGGAACGCGGCGACTGCTAGGCGCTCGGCCGCAGCGATATGTCGATATCGCAAGGCCGAGCAACAACGCAGGCGCCCGTGTCATCGCGCTATCGTACCCCTGAGATCGCGACTTCCGGCCGCAACCCGAGGGCGGCGAGGGCTTCTCGCCTTGGTGCCCGGCGGCGCGCCCTCGCCGCCCAAAGGGACGGGGCGAGTTTTCGCGCATGGCATCGCCATCGGCCGCCTTGTGGACGTCAAGTACACGGCGGCGTCCGCTGGCTCGCCCTGCACGAAAATCGCCGCCGTCGCGCACGCGGGAATTGATCAGAGGTTCCCTTAGGCGAGCGCGATCCGGGCGAGTCCTTCGAGCACCAGGTTCTCTACGTAGCGGCACGGCAGCTCGAGCCGCTCGATGAGCGAGCGGCCGGCGCCGCCGGAGACCAGGCACCTGCACTCGCCGCCGACGGCGCGGTGCATGC
>CAYMVA010000069.1:0-38494 GCA_964393745.1 uncultured Enterobacteriaceae bacterium
TGTAAATGACGCGCGCGCTATCGCCCACCACCGTTTTGAGCATCGCCTCGCGGTTGATGGCGTGATTGATCGCCTGCCTGACGCGGATGTCCTTGAGGACCGGCGTCGGCGACTTGTCGCCGGAGGCCATCGTCAGCCACACCACCCGCATGGTTTCGCCCGCCACCACCGTGAGATCCTTCAACGACTGCAGCTGCTTGGCCTGGTCGGGCGGCACGTTGAAGATCCAGTCCAGGCCCTTCCCCATCAACTCGGCGGCCTGCGTGTTCTGATCGGGAATGAGCCGCAGCTCCAGCTTCTCGATCGTGGGTTGCGGACGGGGACTTTCCTTGAAGTAGTCCTTGTTGCGCTCGAAACGAATCAGGCGCCCGGGCTGATGTTCGCTTACGCGGTAGGGGCCGGTGCCGACGGGCTTCTCGCTCATGCCCTTGGGCCCCGCCTTGGCGTAATACTCGTTGGGATAGATCGGAATCGGCCCGGCGAGATACTCGAGCGCCGCCGGGAATGGTTTCTTCAACCGGATGCGCACCTTGTAGGGCTCGATTTTCTCGGCCTTTTCGATCCAGTTGACGTTCTGCTGCGTGATCGACTTGTTGGCCGGGTCGGAAACGAAGTTGAGCGTATAGACGACGTCGTCGGCATCGAACGCCTCGCCGTTGTGGAAGCGCACGCCCTTGCGCAGCTCGAGCTCGAGCGTCTTCGGGTCGGTCCACTTCCAGGCCGTCGCCAGCAGCGGCTTGTAGTCGCCGCTCTTGGGATCGCGATAGATCAGCTGGTCCCAGATGTGGTGCGCGATGATCACGCCTAGACGCACGTTGTTGAAGTAGGCGTCGAGGCTTTCTGGCACTTGGTTGCCGGCGATGCGCAAGGTGTTGTCGCGCTTGGCCGCATGCGCGGTGCCGGCGAGCGCGAGGGTTACGGCGAGAACGATTGCAGCGCGCTGAATTTTCATGACGGTCTCCTAGCAAGCCCGGTTCCGGATGATACATACAGATGGCACTCCACACGCCCCTGCGAATCACGCGCCACTGCGGGTGCTTCGCTGCGGCACTGTGCCATCGCCTCCGGGCAGCGCGGGTGGAAGGTGCAGCCCGGCGGCGGCTCGATCGGGTTCGGGTAGGCGGCCCCAAGATGCGTGTCGGGAACGCCCAGCCCCGGCTCGGGCGTGAGCACCGATTCCAGCAGCGCCCGGGTGTAGGGATGGCGCGGCGCGCGAAACAGCTCGCGCGTGCCGGCCTCCTCGACGATGCGCCCGAGATACATCACCGCGACCCGTGTCGCGATGTGCTCCACCACCGCAAGATTGTGGCTGATGAAGACATAGGTGAGGCCGAGCTCGCGCCGCAGCTCCTGCAACAGGTTCAGGATCTGCGATTGCACCGAAACGTCGAGCGCGGAAGTCGGCTCGTCGCACACCACCACTTCGGGCCGCGTCACCAGGGCGCGCGCGATCGCCACCCGCTGGCGCTGGCCGCCCGAGAGCTGGTTGGGGTAATTCTGGTAGAGCCGCGGCGCCAGGCCGACGAGCGCCATCATCTCCTCGACTTTGCGGCGCCGCGCCGCGGCATCAGACGTGCCCTGCACGTCGAGCGGCAGGCCGATGATCGCGCCGACGGTCTTGCGCGGGTTGAGCGAGGAATAGGGGTCCTGGAAGATCGGCTGGATGCGGTGCGCGATCGCCTGCCGCCCGTGCGCCGCGAGCGGCCTGCCGTCGAGGCGGATCTCGCCGCCACTGGGATCGATCAATCCCAGCAGCATGCGCGCGAGCGTGGACTTGCCGCAGCCGGATTCGCCCACCAGGCCGAGCACCTCGCCTTTCGCCACCGAGAGCGACACGCCATTGACCGCATGCAGCGGGCGTTTCTTGCCGAACATCCCGCCGCCCACCGTGAAGGTGCAGCGCAGGTCTTCGAGCTCGATCAAATTCATTGGGCGAGCACGCAGCGCACGCCGTGATCGGGCCGCACCTGCGACAGTACCGGACCCGGCGTCGCGCAATCCGCGCGCGCATGCTCGCAGCGGTTGCGGAACTGGCAACCGGACAGATCGCCGATCGGCGCCGGCACCAGGCCAGGGATGACGCCGAGTTTCTCGTCGGGGCGTGTTTTCCCCGGCACCGGGATACAGCGCAGCAGGCCCTGCGTATAGGGGTGGCGCGGTGATTCGAACAGTTCCTTCACCGGGGCGCTCTCGACGATCTCTCCCGCGTACATCACTGCGACGCGGTCGGCGACCCGCGCCACGATGCCCAAGTCGTGCGTGATCAGGATCAGCCCCATGCGGAACTCGCGCTGCAGTGATTTCAGCAGATGCAGGATCTGCGCCTGGATGGTGACGTCGAGCGCTGTGGTGGGCTCGTCGGCGATGATCAGCTCCGGCCCGCACATCAGCGCCATCGCGATCATGACGCGCTGGCGCAGCCCTCCCGAAAGCTGGTGCGGATACTGCGACAGCCGGCTTGCGGCCGCGGTGATGCCGACCTTCTCGAGAAGGAATACGGCGCGCTCGCGCGCTTCCGCCCGCGACACCTTGCGGTGCCTGAGCAGCACTTCCTCGAGCTGGTCGCCGATGGTGTACGCCGGATTGAGCGAGGTCATCGGCTCCTGGAAGATCATCACCATGCGGTCGCCGCGCAGGTCCGACATCTGCCGCTCGCCCGCGGCTTGAAGGTCGCGGCCGCCGAATTCGAGCCGCCGCGCGGCGCGGCGCGCGTTCTGCGGCAGCAGCGCCATCAGAGCGAGAGCGGTTAGCGATTTGCCGCAGCCGGATTCGCCCACCAGGCAAAGCGTTTCACCTTGCGACAGCTCGATGTCTATGCCGCGCACCGCGTGCAGCATTCCCATGGGCGTGGGAATGTCCACGCGCAAGCCTTTCGCGTGCAGCAACGGCGCCATGGCGCCGGACTGTACGCGAACCGGGTGGGCTATGCCGAGAGGGTGCGGTTGCGGAAAGCGACTGCGGCACGCCGGGCGGCGTGCTCGCGGAACGCGGCAGGCAGATCGACCCAGCCGGCGAACAGGACTTCCGCCGCGTAGCCGCCTTCGGGCGCCGCTTGGCGCCGCCGGAAGACGGAGAGGAGTTGCCTGATGAGCCTCATGTGCGGTAGTCGGATGATGGGCCGCGCGCATGACACGGCCATGGCGGAATAACGGCTATCCTGTGAAAAGGTTGAGTCAATCCCGAAAAATCGATGGCTGAACACAAAACCGCCGTCGTGGTCGGGGCCCTCGGGGTCATCGGCCGCTATATCGTGGACAAGCTCGGCACCCTTCCCGACTGGGAGGTGGTCGGGATTTCGCGCCGCAGGGGCGAGGATCGCGGCCGGGTGCGCTACCTGTCGGTAGACCTGCTCGACCGGCCGGCGACCGACTCGGCGCTCACCGGCCTGAAGGGTGCGAGCCACGTTTTTTACGCGGCATTTCAAGCCTCTAGCGGCGCCGCGAGCAATTACGCCGCGAACATCGGGCCCAATCGGGACATGCTGGTCAACTCGGTTTCGGCGGTCGATCGGGCCTCAAAAAGCCTCGAGCGCGTCGTCCTCGTCACCGGCACCAAGTACTACGGCTCGCACCTCGGGCCGTTCAAGACCCCCGCCCGGGAGGACGACCCGCGGCACGAGGGCCCCGATTACTACTTCGACCAGATCGACTGGCTGACCGGCTTTCAGCGCGGCAAGCGCTGGAGCTGGACCGAGCTAAAGCCCCAGACGCTGTGCGGCTTTGCGCCGGGGACGGCGATGAGCATCATCCCCGTGATCGCGGTCTACGCCACCGTCATGAAGGCGCTCGGCCGCCCGCTGTCCTTCCCCGGGTCCGCCTGGACGAGCCTCTACCAGGTGACCGAATCCAGCCACATGGCGAATGCGGCGCTCTGGGCGGCGACCGAACCGCGCTGCGCCAACCAGGCCTACAACATCACCAACGGCGACAATTTCCGCTGGCAGCACGTGTGGCCGAAGATCGCGCAGGCTTTTGGCATGCCGGCAGCCGGGCCCGAGCCGCTTCGGCTGGTCGAATTCATGGCCGACAAGGCGCCGCTCTGGGACGAGCTGGTGCTCAGGCACGGCCTGAAGCCCTACCGTTTCGACGAAGTGGTCGCCTGGCCCTTCGGCGACTACGTCTTTGGCTGCAACTGGGACGTGATGACCAGCACCATCAAGGCGCGCCAGCACGGCTTCCATGACGTCGTGGACAGCGAGCAGATGTTCGTGCGGCTGCTGGAACGCTTCCGCGCCGAGCGCATTGTGCCCTGAGCGTTCCCTGACGCCGGGCTTCAGCCTTTGGCGCGCTTCGCCGCCTCGATGAGCGGGCCGAGGATGTCCATCGGCACCGGGAAAATGATGGTGGAAGACTTGTCGCCGGCGACCGCGGTGAGGGTCTGCAGGTAGCGCAGCTGCATCGCCTCGGGGCGGCGCGAGAGTATTTCCGCCGCCTGCAGCAGCTTCTCGGCAGCCTGCTGCTCGCCTTCGGCGTGGATGATCTTCGCGCGCCGCGCGCGCTCGGCTTCGGCCTGCTGCGCGATCGCGCGCACCATGGATTCGTTCAGATCGACGTGCTTGATCTCGACGTTCGAGACCTTGATTCCCCAGGCGTCGGTCTGGGTGTCGAGCGTCTGCTGGATGTCGATATTGAGCTTTTCGCGCTCGGCGAGCATTTCGTCGAGCTCGTGCTTACCGAGCACCGAGCGCAGCGTGGTCTGCGCGAGCTGGCTGGTCGCCTCGAGGAAATTGGCCACCTGGATGACCGCTTTCTCGGGATCCACCACGCGGAAGTACACCACCGCGTTGACCTTGACCGAGACGTTGTCGCGCGAGATCACGTCCTGGCTCGGCACGTCGAACACCACGGTGCGCAGGTCCATGCGCACCATCTGCTGGATGCCAGGAACCACCACGACCAATCCCGGGCCCTTGACCCGGTAGAAGCGCCCGAGCATGAACACCACCCCGCGCTGGTATTCACGCAGGATGCGCAGCGACGAAACCATGATCAGCGCCAGCAGAATCACCACGCCCAGGGCAAAGTTGAACATCGTCAGACTCCTTTATCCGGATCGACCTCGAGAACCAATCCCTGCATCGCTCGCACTTTCACGCGCGTTCCCGCCTTGAGGGGCACGCTCGAGCGCACGCGCCAATTCTCGCCATGCACCCGCGCCCAGCCTTCGCCGGCGAAATCCGAAAGCACCTCGCCGCTCGATCCCAACAGCTGCTCGCGGCCGCTCACCACCGGCCGGCGCTGCGCCTTGAGCGCCATGCCGACGATGAAGATGAGGAAGGCGGCGCTCGCCCCGGCAACCCCCAGCACCAGCGGCAACGGGATGCCGAAGTCGGGCGCGTCCGCATCGATCAGGATCACCGAGCCGATCACGAACGCGATCACCCCGCCGACACCGAGCGATCCGAAGGTCGGCACGAACACCTCCGCAATCATGAAGCCGACGCCCACCAGGATCAGCGCCAGGCCGGCGTAGTTCACGGGCAGCAGGTGCATCGCGTACAGGCCGATCAGCAGCGCGATGGCGCCGAACACGCCGGGCAGCACCAGGCCCGGGTTGGAGAATTCGAACAGCAGCGCATACAGCCCGAGGATGATCAGGACGTAGGCGATGCTCGGGTCGGTGATCACGCTCAGGAACTGCGTGCGCCAATCGGGCTGGAGAGCGCTCACCACGACGCCGGCGGTCTCGAGCTTGCGCTCGCGCTCGCCCGCCTTGAGCGTCCGGCCGTCGAGCTTCTTCAGCAGGTCGGCGACGTCCTCCGCCACCAGGTCCACCACCTTGAGCTTCACGGCTTCCGCCGCGGGCAGGCTCACCGCCTCGCGCACCGCGCGCTCGCCCCACTCGGCATTACGTCCGCGCAGCTGCGCCAGGCTGCGGATGTAGGCCGCGGCGTCGTGCGTTTGCTTGCGCATCAGCGTGTCCATCGTGCCGGCCTTCGCCGGCTCGTCCTTCTTGCCTGCGGCGGGCTTGGATTTGCTTGCTTTCTCAGGCGCCTCACCCCCGGGCGTCCCGCCTGGCGCGCCGATCGCCACCGGCGTCGCGGCGCCCAAATTGGTAGCCGGCGCCATCGCCGCGATGTGGCTGGCGTAGAGGATGAAAGTGCCGGCGCTCGCCGCGCGCGCGCCACTCGGCGCGACGAACGCCGCCACCGGCACCGGGGATGCGAGGATGTCCTTGATGATGGCACGCATCGAGGTGTCGAGGCCGCCTGGCGTATCGAGCGTCAGCACGACGAGCTGCGCGCCCTGCTTGGCGGCATGCTCCAGCCCCCGGTGCACGTAGTCCGCAGTCGCGGGGCCGATCGCTCCCGTGACCGAAAGCTGCACCACTGGCGCGGGCAGCGCCAGCGCCGGCCAAAGAACCAGGGCCGCTAACCAGATCAGGCGCCTGAGAATCATGGTGCAGACAATATAGTCCCTTTCCAGCCGGATACAATCGCGGCTCCGTCTCTTTCCCCGCGGCTGTGAAGCAGGAACAGATTCCTGGCGACGCCATCGTCATCCGTGGCGCGCGCCAGAACAACCTCAAGAACCTGACGCTCTCGCTCCCCGCAGGCGAGCTGGTGGTGGTCACCGGCGTCTCGGGCTCGGGCAAGTCCTCGCTCGTCTTCGACACGCTGTACGCGGAAGGGCAGCGGCGCTACGTCGAGACCTTCAGCCCGTACGCGCGCCAGTTCCTCGACCGCATGGACAAGCCCAAGGTGGACGCCATCGAGGGCGTGCCGCCGGCGATCGCGATCGACCAGACCAACCCGGTCCGCACCTCGCGCTCCACCGTGGGCACGATGACCGAGCTGAACGATCACCTGAAGCTGCTGTTCGCGCGCGCCGCGAAGCTCTTCTGCCGCGGCTGCGGCAATGCCGTGGTGCGCGACACGCCCGACTCGATCGCGGCGCAGCTCGCGGCGCGGGCGAAAGCCGCGGGCGATCCGCTGCTCATCATCACCTTCCCGGTCACGGTGCCGAAGAATTTCAGCGAAACCGAGATCCAGCAGCTGCTCGAGCGCCAGGGCTACACACGCATCCATGCGCGTGCCAAGAACACGCTCGAAGTGGTGCAGGACCGGTTGCGCATGGGCTCGGCGGAGCGCTCGCGCGTGAGCGAAGCGCTGGAGGCGGCGCTGCGCGTGGGGCAAGGACGCGTCAACGTCTGGGGACAGACCCCGAATTCGGAAAACCGGGGACAGACCCCGGAAAATCGGGGACAGACCCCGAGATTCATGGGGTCTGTCCCCGGTTTTCCCTGGCGCTTCTCATCCAACCTGCACTGCGCCGACTGCGACCTGCAATACTCCGAGCCGACGCCGGCGGCGTTTTCGTTCAACTCGCCACTCGGCGCCTGCGAGACCTGCCGTGGCTTCGGGCGCGTGATCGGCGTGGATTTCGGGCTGGTGGTGCCCGACGAGGCCAAAACCCTGCGCGGCGGCGCGATCAGGCCCTGGCAGACGGCGAGTTTCAAGGAATGCCAGGACGACCTCGCCAAATACGCCAAGAAGCGCGGCATTCCGCTGGATGTCCGCTGGCGCGACCTGAGCGCGGCGCAGCGCGAGTGGGTGCTGGAGGGCGAGCCTCAGTGGGTGAGCTGGCGCAAGTCCTGGCCCGGCATCTGGTACGGCGTGCGGCGCTTCTTCAGGTGGCTGGAGAGCAAAGCCTACAAGATGCACATCCGGGTGCTGCTCTCGAAATACCGCGCCTACACCGAGTGCAGCGCCTGCGGCGGCACGCGCCTCAAGCCCGACGCGCTGCTGTGGAAGCTCGGCAAGGAAAAGCTCTCGGTGCGCGACCTGGCGCTGCTGCCGATCACGAAGGTGCGCGATTTCTTCGCCACGCTCGAGCTGCCGGCGCCGCTCGACGAAGCGACCGAACTGCTGCTCGGCGAGGTCCGCACGCGCCTCAAGTTCCTGTGCGATGTCGGCCTCGGCTACCTGACGCTCGACCGGCAATCGCGCACGCTTTCGGGCGGCGAAGTGCAGCGCATCAACCTCACCACCGCGCTCGGCACGTCGCTCGTCAACACGCTGTTCGTGCTCGACGAACCCTCGATCGGCCTGCATCCGCGCGACATGGGGCGCGTGATCGAAGTCATGAAGCGCTTGCGCGACGCCGGCAACTCGCTGGTGGTGGTCGAGCACGACCCGCAGATCATGTACGCCGCCGACCGCATCCTCGACATGGGGCCGGGGCCCGGCGAGCGCGGCGGCGAGATCGTTTTCTTCGGCACGCCGGAGGAGCTACGCAAAAGCGACACGCTGACCGCCGAATACCTGTCGGGAAGAAAACGCGCTGACGACCAACTTGGTCGCCCTCGCGCAAGCGGGGGCCCAGCATGGGTTCCCGCTTCCGCGGGAACGACAGCGTTTATCGAGATCCTCGGCGCCGCGGAGCACAACCTCAAGGCCCTCGACGTCAGGATTCCACTCAATCGGCTGGTTTGCATCACCGGCGTGTCCGGCTCCGGCAAGTCAACGCTGGTGCAGGACGTGCTCTATGCGGCGCTGCGTCGGGCGAAGGGCAAGCCCACCGAACCCCCCGGCGCGCATCGCGCCCTCAAGGGTGCCGAGCTGGTCGAAGACGCGGTACTGGTGGACCAGTCGCCGATCGGCAAGACCACGCGTTCCAACCCCGCAAGCTACGTCGGCGCCTTCGAAGCCATTCGCGAGCTGTTCGCGCGCACCCCGCTCGCCAAGGAGCGCCAGTACACGCGCGGAACGTTCAGCTTCAACTCGGGCACCGGCCGCTGCCCCGCCTGCAGCGGCAACGGCTTCGAGCACGTCGAGATGCAGTTCCTGTCCGACGTATACCTGCGCTGCCCGGACTGCGACGGCCGGCGCTACCGTGCCGAAACGCTCGAAGTGGCGCTGCGCGGCAAGAGCATCGCCGACGTGCTCGACTTGACGGTGTCGGAGGCGGTGCAGTTCTTTGCCGGAGAACGGGAGGTGCTCGAGCGCCTGAAGCCGCTCGCCGCCGTGGGACTGGAGTACCTGCGCCTCGGCCAGCCGGTGCCGACGCTCTCCGGCGGCGAAGCGCAGCGTCTCAAGCTCGCCGGGCACTTGGCGGACGCGTCGGCAAAATCGGGGTCGGCAAAATCGGGGTCAGAGCCCGATTTTCGGCACAGCGGAATATCGGGCTCTGACCCCGATTTCCGGGGAAAGCTGTTCCTGTTCGACGAGCCGACCACCGGGCTGCATTTCGACGACATCGCCAAGCTGCTGCGCGCCTTCAGGCAGCTGCTCGCCGCCGGGCACTCGCTCATCGTCATCGAGCACAACCTGGACGTGATCCGCGCGAGCGACTGGATCGTGGACCTCGGCCCCGAAGGCGGCGACGCCGGCGGCGAGCTGGTCGCCGAAGGCACGGTGGAATCGGTGATGGCAAGCCCAGCCTCCCACACCGGTCGGGCTCTGCGCGACTATGAACGCTCCTTCTCCCCTCCATCCTCGACCCTGAATCCTGAATCCTCGATCCTGAATCCTGTTTCCGCTCGCTACCTCGGCAACTCGATCCGCATCCACAATGCGCGCGAGCACAACCTGAAGAACATAGACGTCGAGATCCCACGCAACCGCTTCACCGTGGTGACCGGGGTTTCCGGCTCGGGCAAGTCCACGCTCGCTTTCGACATCCTGTTCTCCGAAGGCCAGCGGCGCTACCTCGAATCGCTCAATGCCTACGCGCGCCAGTTCGTGCAGGAAAGCTCGCGCCCCGACGTGGACGCGATCTACGGCATCCCGCCCACGGTGGCGATCGAGCAGCGCACCAGCCGCGGCGGCAGGAAGAGCACCGTCGGCACGCTCACCGAGATCCACCATTTCCTGCGCCTGCTGTTCGTCAAGCTCGGCACGCAGCATTGCCCGGACTGCAAGCTGCCGATCGAGCCGCAGAGCGAGGAGGCGATCCTCGCGCGCCTGATGCGCGAATTCCGCGGCCAGCGCGTTGGCCTGCTCGCGCCGCTGATCCTCAACCGCAAGGGCGTGTACACAGACCTGGCAAAGTGGGCGCGCGGCAAAGGCTATACGCACCTGCGCGTGGATGGCGCGTTCCTGCCAGTGGATCCGTTTCCGCGCATCGAACGCTTCAAGGAGCACTCGATCGAACTGCCGGTGGCCGACGTGCGCGTCGCGCCTGAGAACGAGCGCGCGCTGCGCGAGGGCCTGGCGAAAGCGGTCGAGTTCGGCAAGGGCTCGGTGCTGGTGCTCTCCGACCTGGACGACCTGGTGAAAGCGGCGGCCAAGGGCAAGGCGCTCGACATGAAGCGCCAGATCTTCTCCACCAAGCGCGCTTGCCGCTCGTGCGGCCGCAGCTTCACCGAGCTCGACCCGCGCCTGTTCTCCTACAACTCGCGCCACGGCTGGTGCATGCAGTGCGTCGGCACTGGCCTGCAGCTCAAGGACGTCGGCTGGGACACCGAGCGCTCGCGCACCGGCGCCGAGGACCACGTGCTCGATTCGTGGATCGAGTGGCTCGAGGTCGACGAACCCTGTCCCGCATGCCACGGTAACCGCCTCAATCCTGAGGCGCTCGCCGTCAGCTGGCGCGGCAAGTCGATCGCCGGCTATGGCGGCGAGCCGGTGGACGCGCTCAAGAGCCTTTTCGCATCAGTAGAAGTGCAGGGTCGCGAAGCGGAGATCGCGCGCGACTTGCTTGCCGAGCTGCGCTCCAGGCTCAGCTTCCTTTCGGAGGTCGGCCTTGGCTACCTCACGCTCGACCGATCGGCACCAACGCTCTCAGGCGGCGAAGCTCAGCGCATCCGGCTCGCGGCGCAGCTCGGCTCGAACCTGCGCGGCGTGTGCTACATCCTGGACGAGCCGACCATCGGCCTGCACCATCGCGACAACCAGATCCTGCTCGACGTGCTGGAGAAACTCGAAGCCAAAGGCAACACGCTGGTGGTGGTCGAGCACGACGAGGACACGATTCGCCGCGCGCACCACGTCATAGACCTCGGCCCGGGCGCCGGCAAGCTCGGCGGCCGCGTCATCGCCACAGGACACGCCGACGACCTGGTGCGCCAGCCCGATTCGCTCACCGGCCGCTTTCTCGCGTCGCCGCTGCGCCACCCGCTGCAGCCGCGGCGCGCGGTGGCGAAGAATGCCGCCGCGATCGAGATCCGCGGCGCCATGCTGCACAACCTCAAGTCCGTGGACGTCAAGTTGCCGCTCGGCAAGTTGATCGCGATTACCGGCGTCTCGGGGTCGGGCAAATCCACCCTGGCGCGCGATGTGCTCTATTCGAGCCTCCAGGCGGGCGAGGCGATCGGCTGCAAGCAGCTCAAGGGGCGCGAGCGCATCGAGCGCGTGCTCGAAGTGGACCAGAGCCCGATCGGCAAGACGCCGCGCTCCTGCCCCGCTACCTATGTAGGTTTCTGGGACGCGATCCGGCGCATCTTCGCCGACACCGCGGAAGCGCGCATGCGGGGCTGGAGCGCGAGCCGCTTTTCCTTCAACACCAAGGGCGGGCGCTGCGAGATCTGCGAGGGCCAGGGGCTGAAGAAGATTGCGATGAGCTTCCTGCCCGACGTCAAGGTGATCTGCGAGGGTTGCGGCGGACGGCGCTTCAACCCGGAGACGCTCGCAGTGCGCTGGCGCGAAAAGACCATCGGCGAGGTGCTGGCGATGAGCGTCGACGAAGCGGTCGAATTCTTCGCCGCCCATGCTTCGATCCACCGCGCATTGCTGCTGCTGCAGGACGTCGGCCTCGGCTACCTCACCCTCGGCCAGCAGAGCCCAACACTCTCCGGCGGCGAAGCCCAGCGCCTCAAGCTCGTAACCGAGCTCGCCAAAACCAAATCGGGGACAGACCCCGATTTCGGAGAGCAAGTACCTGTTTCGGCGCGCAGAAAATCGGGGTCTGTCCCCACCCTTTATATATTGGACGAACCCACCGTCGGCCTGCACATGGCCGACGTGGAGAAGCTGCTGCGCGTCCTGCACCGGCTGGTGGACGCAGGCAACACCGCGGTCGTCATCGAGCACAATCTCGACGTCATCGCAGAGGCCGACTGGATCGTGGATCTCGGCCCTGAAGGCGGCGCACACGGCGGGCGCGTCGTGTTCCAGGGACCGCCCGAGTTGTCGGGGTCGGGCGACACGCACACATGCACGGCACTTGCGGCATTTCTCACACAGCGCGGGAACCCTGTTGCGTTAAGCTGATCTGCATGAACCTGACGAAAATTCGATCGCTCGTTGCTCTCTTCGCCCTGCTCGCGGCTTCCGGCGCGGCGGCGCAGGGTCCCGGCCCCGATGAGCTGGTGCGCGCGGTCACGACCGAGGTGCTGGACACTATCCAGGCCGACAAGGAGCTGCAGTCGGGCGACCGCAAGAAGGCGCTCGCGCTCGTGGAGCAGAAGGTGGTGCCGCACGTCGATTTCCGCCACGCAGCGCAGCTCGCGCTTGGCAAGGGCTGGAGCATGGCGACGCCCGAACAGCAGGACCAGCTCGTCGCCGAGTTCCGCTCCATGCTGATGCGCATCTACTCGAGCGCCATAGGCGTGTATCGCGGCCAGACCATGCGCGTGCTGCCGGTGAACTACGCGCCCGGCGACGCCGAGGTCACGGTGCGCAACCAGTACCTCAAGACCGGCCAGCCGCCGCTGTCGGTGGACTACGCGATGCGGCGCACGGCGCAAGGCTGGAAGATCTACGACATCGCCGTGGGCGGCGTGAGCCTGGTGCTCATCTACCGCTCCGAGTTCGACCAGGAATTGCGCCAGCACGGGGTCGAGGGGCTCATCGGGCGCCTGGTCGAGAAGAACCGCTGAAGTCATGTATAATGGCGTCGTAGGTTTCTGTTTCGCGTCATCCGGTTAGCGTCACAGTCGTTTCACGGTTCATTCCGGACCGTAGAATCACCCAGCCTCAAACGTCTGCCTGAACCGGTCGGAAGCTTGTCTTCCCGGGCCGATTTATTTCAGGAGATGGTCATTAGCACATTCGATTCGCTCGGCCTTTCGGCCGAGCTGCTGCGCGCTGTCGCAGATCAGGGTTACACCGTCCCCACTCCCATTCAACTCCAGGCGATCCCGCTGGTGTTGGCGGGCCGCGATCTGCTCGGCGCCGCGCAAACCGGCACCGGCAAGACCGCCGGCTTCACGCTGCCGCTGCTGCAACGCCTGGCCGCGGGCGCTACGCCCTCGCGCCGCGTCATCCGAGCGCTGGTGATCACGCCGACGCGCGAGCTTGCCGCGCAGGTGCAGGAGAGCATCCGCACCTACGGCAAGCACCTGCCGCTACGCTCCACCGCCGTCTTCGGCGGCGTCGGCATCCACCCGCAGATCGCGGAGCTCAAGCGCGGCGTCGACATATTGGTCGCGACCCCGGGCCGGCTGCTCGATCACGCACAGCAGCGCACCGTGGACTTGCGTTTCGTCGAGACCTTGGTGCTCGACGAGGCCGACCGCATGCTCGACATGGGCTTCATCCCCGACGTGCGGCGCATCCTCAAGCTGCTGCCGGCGAAGCGCCAGAACCTGCTGTTCTCGGCCACGTTCCCGGACCAGATCCGCGAGCTAGCCAGCACCTTCCTCAAGAATCCAGTGACCGTTGAAGTCGCGCGGCGCAATACGCCGGCCGAGCTGGTGGCGCATATCGCGCACCCGGTGGACCAGGCGCGCAAGCGCGAGCTGCTCGCGCACCTCGTCAAGTCGAACGACTGGCGCCAGGTGCTCGTGTTCACGCGCACCAAGCACGGCGCCAATCGCCTCGCCGACCAGCTCGCACGCGAGGGCATAGATTCGGACGCGATCCACGGCAACAAGAGCCAGAATGCGCGCACCCGGGCGCTGAAGCGCTTCAAGGACAATGAGCTGCGAGTGCTGGTCGCCACCGACATCGCGGCGCGCGGCCTCGACATCGTGGAGCTGCCGCACGTGGTCAACTTCGACCTGCCGCACGTGGCCGAGGATTACGTGCACCGCATCGGCCGCACCGGTCGCGCCGGCAGCTCGGGCGACGCGGTGTCGCTGGTGAGCCACGAGGAGCGGCCGCTGTTCGCCGCCATCGAGCGGCTGATCCAGCGCCGCATCGAGCAGCGTGTGGTGGCAGGCTTCGAGCCCGGCAGCCCTTCAGCCGCGCGCGAGCAGCAACCGGCGCATCATCGCCCGCACGGTCGCCGCCCGGAGCAGAGGCAGCGCCAAGGCTTCCGGCAGGAGCAGAAACGGTCTGCGGCACCGGCGCGCCCGGCACAGAGCCGGCCGCAGCGGCCGTCTTCGCGACAGCGTCCGCCGGTGTTGCTCGGCGGATTGCGGCGGGATTAGCGAGGGACTGGATCCCCGCCTCCGCGGGGACGACAAACGGGGCGCGGGAGGAACGATTTATTCCCGATCGGGAATAAATCGTCCATCTAGCGCACGGGCCAAGCCGGCGGGTGGTGGCCGAGCGGCACCGCGGGGCGCTCCCAGCGCGTCGGGGTCTCCGACATCGTCACGGCTGGCTTGAGGTGCGCAAGCTTTCCCGCCGGCGATTCGGTTTCCATGTAGAGGCGCCGCAACTCGTCCCTCGGCAGATCGTCGGGCACTCCGGCGAGCGCTTCCGCGCCTAGCACCCCGCGCTCCACGATCCAAAGCCCGACGCGCGCAAGCGCCACGCGCAGCAGCCAGCTGCCGCCTTCGCGAGCGCGGCGCGCCAGCGCGAGCATCGCGCCGCACGCCATCAGGTTTCCGGCGACGTAATCGATCGCCGACACCGGTAGCAGGCGCGGCTTGGCGCCGTCGTCGGACGCGACCGCCATGCCGCTCACGGTCTGCACGATGCTGTCGAATCCCCGGCGCGTGCTCCACGGACCGGTATCGCCCCAGGCGCTCAGCGACACGCAAACGATTCCGGGACGCAATACCGCCGCCTGCTCGGACGAAAAGCCACGTCCAGCCAGCGCTCCTGGTCGGTACGATTGAGAGAAAATGTCCGCTTCACCCAGCAGCGAACGCAACGTCCCGGAGCCTTCGCTCGAGCGCAGGTCCACGTGCGCGGAAAGCTTGCCGTGCCCGGTGTCGATGTCCATCGCGCCCGAGTCGGCGAGGTGCGGCGCGGTGATCCGCAAGACATCCGCGCCATGCTCGGCGAGCGTGCGGCCGCAGGTCGGCCCCGCCAGCACCCGCGTCAGGTCCAGCACGCGCACCCCTGCGAGCGGACGATCGCCTTTGGGTAACGGTTGCGGTGGCGCGTCGCCAATGCGGCGGATCTCGAGCAGCGGCTGCATCGCTACGGCCTCGGCTTGCGGATGCTTCGACCATTCTTCGGCGCTGCGCGCCAATCCGGCGCAGCCTCCGGCAGCGTGGATCGCATCCTCCAGCGCCGTGCCATCCCATGACGCGCTTGCGGCCTCAGCCGCTGACCGATCCTCCTTGGTACCCAAGACACGCAGCGCCGCATCGCGATGCTTGGGAAAATTGCAGTGGATGCTGACCCAGCGGCCATCGCGCACCGGGTAGAAACCGCTCATGGGGTCCCACGTCGCGGGGGGCGGCTTGCCGTCGATGCGCAGATAGCGCGCGCTGCGCAGCGATGCCGCGGCAGCGCGCAGGTCGACACTGACCCGCTGGCGCCGCCCCGAGCGCAGCGCCCACAGCTCCTCGGCTGCAAGACCGGCCGCAGCGAGCGCTGCGGCGCTGGCTGCGCCGATGCGGTATGGCGTCGGAAAGACCGGGTCTGCAGCGCTGAAATCGACCAGCGATTCGCTTGCGCCGTCCATGCCGCCAAGCGCCAACAGTTCGCGCAGCGCCACGTCGGGCGGCTCGGTTCGCATGGCGCAACTTTAGCTCCACATGAATCGGTGCGTGCGGCTATGATGCAGCGTCCGTCCTGGAGGGGGTTGCGGATGAGTGTCCGCATCGCAGGTGTTGCAATGCAGCGGAGCCGCTGAGCCGGTGTTCGCGTATACGGTCCGCCGGCTGTTGGCGCTGATCCCGACGTTGTTCTTCGCCAGCGTCATCGTATTCGTCTCCGTGCGGTTGATTCCCGGCAACGTCATCGACCTGATGCTGGCGAACAATCCGCTCTCCGTGGAAAAGGACCGCGCCGTAATCGAGGCGGCGCTCGGGCTCGACAAGCCTATGTACCACCAGTACGTCAACTGGGTGGCCGACCTGCTGCGCGGCGACCTGGGCCGCTCGCTTTGGCAGGACACCCCGGTCACGCACGAGATCCTGGCGCGGCTGCCGGTGACGCTCGAGCTGGCGCTACTCGCGATGCTGGTCGCGATCGTCACCGGCATCCCGATCGGCGTGTATTCGGCGCTCCGCCAGGACACCGCCGGCGACTACCTCACGCGCTCCTTCTCCATCCTGCTGCTCGCCATCCCGAGTTTTTGGCTCGGCACCCTGGTGATGGTGTTTCCCTCGATCTGGTGGGGCTGGGCGCCGGAGCTCAGGTACGTGCCGTTCACGCAGGATCCGGTGACCAACCTGAAGATGCTGCTGGTGCCGGCGGTGATCCTCGGCATGTCGCTCTCGGCGCTCAACATGCGCCTGATGCGCACCACCATGCTCGAAGTACTGCGGCAGGACTACATCCGCACCGCCTGGGCGAAAGGCCTGGGCGAGACCCTGGTGGTGCTGCGCCACGCGCTGCGCAACGCGCTCATTCCGGTGGTCACCCTGCTGGGTATCGAAGTGGCCGGCGTGATCGGCGGCTCGGTCATCCTGGAGCAGATCTTCGTCCTGCCCGGGATGGGGTTGCTGCTGCTGGACGCGGTCGGCTCGCGAGATTACCCCGTGGTCACCGGTATTTTTCTCATTGTCGGCGTGTGCGTCATGCTGATCAACCTGCTGGTAGATCTCAGCTACGGCCTTCTCGACCCGAAGGTGAGGTACCACTGATGGCTGGGCTGGACGCCGCAATTCCGGCCGCGCCGCACCGAGAGCACGGGCCGGTGATCGGCTTCGCGCTGCGCCTGGTGCGCGAGAAACCGCTCGGCGCGGTAGGCGCAGCGATCTTCCTGCTATTCCTCGTGTGCGGCGTATTTGCCGGTTGGCTCGCGCCCTACGGCATGAACGAGATCAACCCGGTCAACCGCATGAAGGCGCCGTCGCTCGCGTTTCCGTTCGGCACCGACTATCTCGGGCGCGATCAGCTCTCGCGCATCCTGTACGGCGCGCAACTGTCGGTGATCATAGGTTTCTGCGCCGCCGGCCTGGCGACGGTGGTGTCGATCCTGATGGGCGTCGTGAGCGGCTACCTCGGCGGCCGCACCGACATGGTGATACAGCGCTTCGTGGACGCCTGGCAGTCGTTCCCCGGATTGGTGATCCTGATCGTGGCGGTGGCGGTGCTCGGACCGGGCATGCCGCAAGTGATCGGCGTGCTGGGGCTGCTCTTCGGCATCGCCGGCTCGCGCATCATCCGCGGCGCAGTGATGTCGGTGCGCGAGCACATGTATATCCACGCCGCGCAATCCATCGGCGCCGGCACGCAGCGCATCCTGTGGCGCCACGTGCTGCCCAACGTGATGCCGGTGGTGATTGTGCTGTTCACCTCGCGCCTGGGCGCCACCATCCTCGCCGAGGCGGGGCTGTCGTTTCTCGGTCTGGGCGTGCCGCCGCCCGCGCCGACATGGGGCGGAATGCTCACCGGCAGCGCACGCACCTACATGTATCAGGGGCCCTGGCTCGCGCTCGCGCCGGGTCTTGCCCTGACCATCGTGGTCTATGCCATCAACGTGTTTGGCGACGCGCTGCGCGATCTGCTCGACCCGCGCATGCGCGGCAGCCGGTGATTCCTAAGGAGGTAACCATGAAGCGCAATTGCTCGAAACCCCGCACCACGACCGCAGCACTCGCGATCGCCCTCGCATTTTCCAGCGCCACAGCCCTCGCCCAGAGTGCGAAGCCGCAGTACGGCGGCACGCTCGAGATCGGCAACGTCTTTGTCACGCTGACTGCGCTGTCCTGGGATCCGCAGGAATGGCCTTGGAAGCTGAACGTGGATACCGGGATGTTCTACGAGAAGCTCTTCGCCGGGGATCTGGAGAAGAGCGAGCGCAAGGGCGGGAAGTACAAGTTCCAAGCCGACGCCTGGCTGCCGAGCGACGCGATCCGCGGTGAGCTTGCGGAGAGCTGGGTTTGGGAGAATCCGAACACTGTGGTCGTCACGCTGCGCAAGGGCATCATGTTTCCGGAGAAGCCTGGCGTCATGAAGTCACGCGAATTGGCGGCCGAGGACGTGGTCTTCAGCTACGAACGCCTCGACAAGAGCCCCAGGAGGATCCCGACCTATTTCGACCATGTTGCAAAGGTGGAAGCGCGTGACAGGCACACGGTCGCCTTCACGTTCAAGGACTACTTTGCCGAGTGGGACTATCGCTTCGGCTGGGGCTATTACTGCGCGATCACGCCCAAGGAGTTGGCTGCGGTAGACGCCAGGAACTGGAAGTTCGGCACAGGTACCGGGCCATTTCAGCTCGCTGATTACGTACAGGGCAATTCCCAGAGTTACGTCAAGAACCCGACCTATTGGGATACGGAGAGAATCGGCGGCACTGCCTACAAACTCCCGTTCGTTGACAAGGTGGTGCTGCGCACGATCCGGGACGAGGCCACTCAGCACACGGCGTTGCGCACCGGCAAGATCGACATCCTCGAAGCCATCCGCTGGTCCGCGGTGGATAACCTCAAACAGACCGCGCCGCAGCTCAAGTGGACGCGGAGGCTCTCGACGCTGGGGCAGTTTCTCGCTATGCGGGTGGACCAGAAGCCGTTCGACGACATCCGCGTTCGCCGCGCGCTCAACCTGGCGGTGAACAAGCAGGAGATCGTCAAGTCCTACTACGGCGGCAACGCGGAGCTGTTCGCCTACCCGATGCACCTTGACTATCTCGGCTATTACGAGCCCCTGGAGACGATGCCGGCATCGGTGAAGGAGTTATTCACCTACGACCCCGCGAAGGCCAAAAAGCTGCTCGCCGAGGCGGGGTACCCGAATGGCTTCACCTTCAAGGCTCAGGTCAATGCCGCTTCCCCCGATCACATGGATCTGGCGCCGCTGGTGGCCGGCTACCTCGCAAAGGTCGGCGTGACCATGGAACTGCAGCCGATGGAATATGGCGCCTTCCTCGGGGCGATGATGAAACGGTCGCACGGGCCAGGGTACTTCATGAACAACGGCCATACCAACCCGACCACCACCATCCGCAAGAGCTTCGTCACCGGGCAGACGTGGAACCCCTCCGGCTGGACCGATCCCGCATTCGACAAAAAGGTGGACGAGGTATACCGGACCCGCGACGAGGCCAAGCGCCAGCAGATGCTGCGCGACCTAACCGTCGAGATCCTGGACAAGGCACCTTATGTGTGGCTGCCGATTCCCTACGTGTACGGGGCTTGGTGGCCGTGGGTGCAGAACTACAACGGTGAATTGCGCGTGGGCGCGGAACGCGCCGGCCCCATTTATGCCCGCATCTGGGTCGACCAGGAGATGAAGAAGAAGATGGGGTTCTGAGGAAGTGACCCCGCCGGGCGCGCCCTCGCCGCTCCTCAGGGTCAGGGACCTCTCGGTCTCGTTCCGCACGCCGCGCGGCACGGTGCGCGCGGTGGAAGCGCTGTCGTTCGACCTCGATGCGGGCGAAACGCTCGCCATCGTCGGCGAAAGCGGCTCGGGCAAGAGCGTCACCGCGCTGTCGCTGCTGCGCCTGATCCCGGACCCGCCGGGCCGCATCGACCGCGGCGAGATCCTGTTCGACGGCCGCGATTTGCTCAAGCTCGACGACGCCGGCATCCGCGCCATCCGCGGCAACCGCATCGCGATGATCTTCCAGGAACCGATGTCCTCGCTCAATCCGGTGCTGACGGTGGGCACGCAGGTGGGCGAGCCCATTCGCCTGCACCGCAAGGCGAGCTGGGCCGCGGCGCTCGAGCAGGTGAAGGCGTTGCTCGAAAAAGTGTCCATTCCCGACGCCGCGAGCCGCCTAGGGTCGTATCCGCACCAATACTCGGGCGGGATGCGTCAGCGCGTGATGATCGCGATGGCGCTCGCCTGCGCGCCGCAGCTGATCATCGCCGACGAACCCACAACCGCGCTCGACGTCACGGTGCAGGCGCAGATCCTGGCGCTTCTCAAGCAGCTCACGCGCGAGACCAACTCGGCGCTGATCCTGATTACGCACGACCTGGGCGTGGTGGCGCGCTATGCCGACCGCGTCGCGGTCATGTACGGCGGGCGCATCGTGGAGACGGCACCGGCGCGCGAGCTGTATGCGCGTCCCCGCCATCCTTACACCCGCGGACTGATGGACTCGGTGCCGCGGCTCGATGCCGACACCAGGAAACGGCTGGTGCCGATCGAGGGCCAGCCGCCCGACTTGGCCAACCTGCCGCCGGGTTGCGCCTTCGCGCCGCGCTGCAAGCACGCCTTCGAACGCTGCCGCGCCGAACTCCCCGTGCTGGAGCAGGCCGGCGAACGCCACTACAAGGCCTGCTTCGCCGATGTCTGACACGTCTGAACCGATCCTGCGCGTCACCGACCTGAAGGTCCATTTTCCGCTGACGCGCGGCATGTTCCTGCAGCGCCAGATCGGCTCGGTCAAGGCGGTGGACGGCGTTTCGTTCGATTTGAGGCGCGGCGAGACGCTCGGCCTGGTCGGCGAAAGCGGCTGCGGCAAGACCACCACCGGGCTGGCGGTGCTGCGCATGCTCACGGCGAGCGCAGGCAAGATCGAGTTCGAGGGCGAGGACATCACGCAGCACGACGCGGCGCGCATGCGCCCGATCCGGCGCCGCATGCAGATGGTGTACCAGGATCCCTACGGTTCGCTGGATCCGCGCATGAAGGTGCGCGACATCGTCGGCGAGCCGCTCGAGGTGCACGGCATGGCGCACGACAAGGCCAAATACGCTGCGCGGGTCGCCGCGCTGCTCGACATGGTCGGGCTGCTGCCCGACATGGCGGAGCGCTACCCGCACGAGTTCTCAGGCGGCCAGCGCCAGAGAATCGGCATCGCGCGCGCGCTCGCGCTCGACCCGAGCCTGCTGGTGTGCGACGAACCGGTGTCGGCGCTCGATGTCTCGATCCAGGCGCAGGTGGTGAACCTGTTCACGGACCTGCAGCAGAAGCTCGGCTTGACGTATCTCTTCATCGCGCACGACCTTTCGGTGGTGCGTCACATCAGCGACCGCATCGCGGTCATGTATCTGGGCCGCATGGTGGAGATCGCCGGCCGCGACGAGCTGTACCGCGATCCGCTGCACCCGTACACCAAGGCGCTGCTGGCCGCGATCCCAATTCCCGATCCGGTGATCGAAGCCTCGCGCCCGCAGCAGGTGATTGCAGGCGAGGTGCCAAGCGTGCTCAACCCGCCGCGCGGCTGCCGTTTCCATCCGCGCTGCCCGATCGCGGAGGAGCGCTGCGCCGAAGAAGAGCCGCAGCTGCGCCGGATGGCGTCTGGCAGGTCGGTCGCCTGCCACCTCGTTGCGGCGGCGTAGCGCCGGTATGATTGCGCCCTTCGATGCGCGAACCCACGCCGAAGACGATCCACCTCAAGGACTACGCTCCGCCCGCGTTCCTGGTCGAGCGCATCGCGCTCGACGTCGACATCCGCGAGTCCGACGCGCTGGTCCGCGCCACGCTCGTGCTGCGGCGCAATCCGAAGGCGGCTGATCCGCGCGCGGCGCTCGCGCTCGACGGCGACGAGCTGGAGCTGATCTCGGTTTCGCTCGACGGCGCGCCGCTCGGCGCCGCGCGCTACACGCTGACCCCGGAACGGCTCACCGTGCCCGAGGTACCGGACGCGTTCACGCTCGAGACCGTGTCGCGCATCGTGCCGCAGCAAAACACCAAGCTCGAGGGCCTGTACGCGGCGAAAAGCGGCTTCGTCACGCAATGCGAGGCGGAAGGCTTCCGCCGCATCACCTGGTACGTGGACCGCCCCGACAATTTGGCGATATTCACGACCACCATCCGGGCAGACAAGGCGAAGTACCCGGTGCTGCTTTCCAACGGCAACCGGGTCGCAAGCGGCGCAGAGGCAGGCGGCCGGCATTTCGCGACCTTCGAAGACCCCTTCCCCAAGCCTTCCTACCTGTTCGCGCTCGTCGCCGCGGAGCTGGAAGCGCTCGAAGAAACCATCGCCACGCGCTCGGGGAAAAGGGCAACGCTCGCGATCTACGTGGAGCCCGGCAAGCTCGACCAGGCTGCCTGGGCGATGAATTGCCTGAAGCGCGCCATCCGCTGGGACGAGCGGCGCTTCGGCCTGGAGCTCGACCTGGACGAGTACAAGATCGTCGCGGTGGGTGATTTCAATTCCGGCGCCATGGAGAACAAGGGCCTCAACATCTTCAACGCCAAGTACATCCTGGCGCGCCCCGACACCGCCACCGACAGCGACTACGTCAACATAGACCGCGTCGTGGCGCACGAGTATTTCCACAACTGGACCGGCAACCGCGTCACCTGCCGCGACTGGTTCCAGCTGTCGCTGAAAGAAGGCTTGACCGTGTTCCGCGACCAGGAATACGGCGCCGACACCTATTCGAGGGCCGTAACGCGGATTCAGGAGGTCCGCATGTTGCGCGCGGGGCAATTCCCCGAGGACGCTGGGCCGATGCAGCACCCGGTGCGGCCGCAGTCCTACATGGAGATCCGCAACTTCTACACCATGACGGTGTACGAGAAGGGCGCGGAGGTGGTGCGCATGCAGCACACGCTGCTCGGCGAGCAAAGATTCCAGGCCGGGATGCGCCTGTATATCGAGCGCCATGACGGCCAGGCGGCCACCTGCGACGATTTCGTGCAGGCGATGCAGGATGCGAGCGGCGTGGACCTGGCGCAATTCCGCCGCTGGTACGACGTCGCCGGCACGCCGCGCATCGAGGCGGCCGGGGAATGGCAAAGTGTAAAGCGTCGCTTTACACTTTCGCTCACCCAGTCCCAGGACCCCCCGTTCCACATCCCGCTCGCGATCGCGGTCGGCGGCGCGGAGCGCATGGTGTCGCTCAAGGAACGCACGCAGACGCTCGTGTTCGAGAACCTGCGCGAGCGCCCGGTGCCGTCGCTGCTGCGGCGCTTCTCGGCGCCGGTGATCCTGAATTACGCGTACACCGAGGCCGAGCTGGTGCAGCTGATGGCGCGCGACACCGATCCCTTCAACCGCTGGGAGGCCGGGCAGCGGCTCGCTGCGGACATCATCCTCAAGCAGGCGGGCGAGCCGTCCACGGCTTTCGTGGACGCGGCGCGCCGTTTGCTGTCGGATCCCGATCCGGCGTTCGCTGCCGAAGCGTTGACGCTGCCCTCGGAGACCTTCCTTGCGGAGAGCATGGAGGTGGTGGACCCCGATCGGCTGCACGCCGCGCGCAACGCCCTGCGCCGGCACCTCGTGCTGGCGCTCAAGAGCGAGCTGCTCGCCGCTTATCGCGCCAACGAAGTCCCCGGGCCCTACTCGCCCGACGCGGCGGCGATCGGCAAGCGCGCGCTACGCAACGTGGCGCTCGGCTACCTGATGGAGCTAGGCACCAGCGACGTGGTCGCGCTGTGCTGCCAGCAGTTCGGGCAGTCGAACAACATGACCGAGCAGTTCGCCGCTCTCGGCTGCCTCGCCAACAGCGAATGCAAGGAGCGCGAGGTGGCGCTCACAGCCTTCTACGACAAATGGAAGCACGAGCCGCTGGTGGTGGACAAATGGCTTGCGGTGCAGGCGGGCTCGCGCCTGCCGGGGACGCTGGCGCGGGTCAGGGAATTGCTGGGGCATCCGGCGTTCGACTTCAAGGTGCCAAACAAGGTGTATGCGCTGATCCGGGTGTTTGCCGCCAACCACGTGCGCTTCCACGCCGCCGATGGCAGCGGCTACACGTTTATCGCAGACCAGGCGCTGGCGCTGAACGGGCTCAATCCGCAGGTGGCGGCGCGCATGGCGCGGGGATTCGATCGCTGGAATAGATTCGATCAAGGGCGCCAGGCGCACGCGCGCGCCGCGCTCGAGCGCATCCGCAACGCCGAAGGCCTGTCGCGCGACGTCTCCGAGATCGTCACAAAAGCGCTAATCTAGGGGGCCATGGACCCGTTCGCCCAGCTCGTCGTCGCCACCGCGGCGTTCCTTCTCACGCACTTCGCGAGCAGCACGCCGCTGCGCCCGGCGCTCATCGGCGCGCTCGGCGAGAAGGGCTATCGCGCGCTGTACACGATCGCCGCGTTGGCCACGCTCATCTGGATGGTATACGCCTACAACCGCGCGCCGACGGAGGCGCTCTGGCCCGGGCTGAAGCTGCTGCCGGCGATCTTCATGCCGTTCGCCCTCGTCCTCCTCGCCTGCGGCGTGCTGTCGCGCAACCCGACGATGGTCGGCGCCGAGAAATTGCTCAAGAGCGAGGACCCGGCGCGCGGCATCATCCGCGTGACGCGCCATCCGGTGATGTGGGGCATAGGCCTGTGGGCGGCGGCGCACCTGCTCGCGCGCGGCGACCTGAAGTCCGTCGTGTTCTTCGGCGGGCTGCTCGTCCTTGCGCTGGCCGGCGCAGCCGCGCTCGATGCGCGCAAGGCGAAGACGCTGGGCGATGACTGGCGGCGGTTCGCGGCGGTGACCTCCCACCTGCCCCTGGCCGCGGTCGCCTCGGGCCGCAATCGCCTCAAGTGGAAGGAGATCGGCTGGCGCAATCCGCTCATCGGGATCGCGCTCTACGTGGTGTTCCTGCTGGCGCACGCCTGGATGTTCGGCGCGCGGCCGTACTAGCCGCCCGGCAGCGCCGGGGCGGATTTGCGCGGACAGGTCCAGCTACTTGACCTCGATCACGCCTTTCATCGTCGGGTGCAGGCCGCAGATGTAGTTGTACGCTCCCGCCTTGTCGAAGGTGAGCGACGCCGCCTGGCCGCGCAGCAGCACGCCTGACTTCTGCGGCGCGCCGGTCACCGTGATCTGGTGCGGCGAGTCGTCGCTGTTGAGGAAGGTGAGCGGCTTGCCCACCGCGGCGCTGATCGTCGCCGGCGCGAAAGCGAAGTTGATGATGTTGACCTCGCCTTTCGGCGCCTTGGCGAGCACCGTCGCCGCCGGGAAGTTGCCGGCGAGCTTGGCGAGCGACATCACGTAGTCCATCTTCTCGTGCGGCTTGTGGCACTCGAAGCAGGCCTTGAAGTTGGCTTTCGGATTGAACTCCCCGGCGGCGTTGAACACGGAGTATTCCCACTCGCCATTGCGCAGCTCGGGCGGATACTCGGCGCCCCAGCCGGTACGCTTCTCCATCACCGTGTGCGCGAGGATGTCCTTCTTGATGAAACGCCCGTCCGGGCCCTTCAGCGGCACGCCCTTGTCGTCCTGGTGCACGCTCCACTGCACCAGCGTAAGCACCGCGCCGCTTGGGATCGGCTTACCTTTCCTGACCGCCTCGACCACCTCGGTTTGCGTGTAGAGCTCGCGGTACTGCTTGACGTCGGCGCGGTCTATGGTCGCGTAGAGCGTGCCCTTCAGGTATTCGTTCGGATACTTGATCTTGTCCGGCCCTGCCCAGGCCGCGCTCACTGCCACGCCTGCCACCGCCACTGCGATTGCCGTCTTTTTCATGGTTCCTCCTCAGGTTTCAAGCTTGCCACAACCAGGCCGCGCCGCGCACCCCGCTCGAGTCGCCGTGCACGTGCCGCGCCAGGCGCGTCGCAACGTGGTCCGAGAATACATGCGGCTGCCACAGCCGAGGTACGTTCTGGTACAGCCGCTGGATGTTGGAGACCCCTCCCCCCAGGACGATTACGTCCGGGTCGAGGATGTTGATGACGCCGGCGAGTGCGCGCGCCAGGCGGTCCTCGTAGCGCCCCAGCGCCGCTTCCGACTCCGCGCCGCCATCGCGCGCAAGCGCCGGCCCAGAGAGATAGGTCTCGATGCAGCCAAGCCTGCCGCAGTAGCACTCGGGCAGCGGCAGATCGTCGCCGCGGGGGAGCGGCAGCGGGTTGTGACCCCACTCGCCGGCGATCGCGTTCGGCCCGGTCAGCACCTGTCCGTTGACCACGATGCCGCCGCCAACGCCGGTTCCAAGGATGACGCCGAACACCACTGGCGCGCCTTTGCCCGCGCCGTCCATCGCTTCCGACAGCGCGAAGCAATTGGCATCGTTGGCGAGCCGCACCTCGCGCCCGAGCAACCGCTCGATGTCCTGCTTGAGCGGCTGGCCGTTGAGGCAAACCGAATTAGAGTTCTTGACCAGGCCGGTAACAAGCGAAAGCGCACCCGGCATGCCGATGCCGACTGGGCAGCGCTCACCGAGCGCCGTTTCCGCCTCTGCGACAAGTGAACCTACGGCTTGCAGCGTGCCGGCGTAATCGCCCTGCGGTGTCGGCACGCGCCTGCGGAACGCCTCGCGCCCGGCGGCGTCGAGCGTGACGAGCTCGATCTTGCTGCCGCCGAGGTCAACGCCGATCCTCAAGGTCGGTCAGTCGGCCAGGGCGCGAAACAGCCGCCACTCGCCCGGAACGCCCTTCAACGCGTGCGCGCCGCGCTCCTCGAACGCGATGCCTGAACCGGCCACCAGGTCCTTCACCGTGCTCGAAACGATGACTTCGCCCGCCGCGGCGTGCGACATCACGCGCGCACCGATGTGCACCGCGAGCCCGCTCACCTTTTCGCCGGAGGCTTCGACTTCTCCGGTGTGCAACCCGGCGCGCACATCGATGCCGATCGCCTTGGCCGCGAGTCCGATCGCCGCGGCGCAACGCACGGCCCGTGCAGGCCCGTCGAAGGTGGCGAACAGGCCATCGCCCGCGGTGTCGACCTCCCGCCCGCGCAACGACTCGAGCTGTGCGCGTCCGATGGCGTGGAATTGCTGCAGCAGGTCGCGCCACGCCCGGTCGCCGAGTCTGGCTGCGTGCTCGGTCGAGCCGACGATGTCGGTGAACAGCACCGTGGCCAGCCAGCGCTCGGTGTGATCCGCGGGTGGGCGCGCCAAATCCGCGGCCGCAAAGCGGGCAACGGCATCGACAATCGAATCGGCGTCGCCTTGAAACCACATGTGGTCGTTGCCGGGCAGCTCCAGATACACCGCCTCCGGGATGTGGTCCGCAAGGTAGCGTCCGTTGCCGTTCGTCACCGCACGGTCGCCGCGCCGGTGAAGGATCAGCGTCGGCCGGCGAATCTGCGGCAGGATCGCGCGCACGTCGATCTGGTCGTTCGCCACCATATACCGCCGGATGGCGCTCGGTGAGGCGGTTTGGCGCTGGTAGCGCGCAACCTGCTCACAGTAGGCCGCGTCGTCTTTCCGGCTTGGCGAGAAAAGCCTCACGGCTTCCGGTTTTCCCCACGCAGCGGAGACCCATTGAAGAGCCTCCTCGAGCGATCTGCGATGCGGGTATTCGGGCGCCCCGGTAAAGCGTGCCATCGAACCGTACAGGATCAGCCGATCCACCATCGCGGGGTAGGTCGCCGCGAATAGCGCCGCCATCGGTCCACCTTCGGACCAGGCAAATAGCACCGCCTTTTTTGAACTCGCCGCCTGCATCACCGCGCGCACATCGTTCATGCGCTCCTCGAGCGTCGGCACACCGTCAATGGCGTCCGACATGCCCTGGCCGCGCTTGTCGAACACGATGACGCGAAACACCTGCCCAAGTCGCCCGCGCATGCGTGCGTGCTCCGGGAATTCCCAGTCCGCTTCAAGGTGGGAAATGATTCCCGGAACGATGAGCAGGTCCTGAGCGCCGCTGCCGAAGACCTGGTAGGCGATGCTCAGGCCGTCGGATTCGGCGTACTTCGTCTCAGGGCGCGCGTGCTCGGCGGTCATCGCAGCGCCTCCGCCGCACTAGGGTCATCGAGTCCCGCGGCGATGCGCAGGAACACGTGGTATTTGCGCCGATCTTCGGGTCGCCGCCATACCGACTTGCCGTTCAGTGCCGCCTCGATGAACTCGGGCGCATACCGGCGCGCGTTCTTCAGCGCCTCGCCTGCCTTTTCGATTTCCCCGAGACCTACATAGCAAAGCGCAACGTCGTGGTGTGGAATCCCCGCGTCCGGCGCCTCAGCGACTGAGCGCAAACCCCAGCTCAGACCCTTCTCGTAGTCCTTTGCAAAAAAACAGACGTCTGCCAGGGAGGCATACACGTTGAACGCCCACGGATCCCTCGGATTCATCCTCAGCGCCCGCAACATATGCTCCATCGCTTGAGCGCAATCTCCATGCACCATCTCGACCCATCCAAGGATGTACAACGTGAAAAAGTGATTCGGATTGAGTTCGTGTGCGTGCCGGCAGTCTTCCAGCGATTGTTCCGCCTGGCCGTCGCCGCTTGATGTTGCGCGAAGCAGTCCGCGCACCACGTAGCCTTCGTACCCAGTACGATCTAACTCGATCGCCTTGGTTACCGTGTCCAATGCTTCTTTGCGCGCTTCCCTCCTGTTAGCCGCAGTCCCGAGAAAGACCTCCTGCCATAGTCCCGCAGCGAGCTGGTTCAATGCGAGCACGCAGTTTGGATCGATTGCAAGCGCTGCGCGTGCCTCGCGTATCGCTTGCGCCCGCAGTGACCGATCCTGCCTTGCATACGACTGGTTCAGCGTAGCGCGCGCACGCACTGCAAACTCGTATGCGGTCAGGTTCTCCGGCCGCCGGCGCGAGATCTTGGTCAACTCGGCCTCGTCGATCCGCGGCGCAATCGAAGTCACGATGCTGCGCGTCAGTTCCTCCTGCACCGCAAAGACGTCCTCCAGCACCCGGTCATACTTTTCGGCCCAGATGTGATTCCCGGTCGATGCATCGATCAGCTGCGCCGTCACCCGGATGCGGTTGGCCGCGCGGCGGATGCTGCCTTCCAGCACATAGCGCACGCCGAGTTCCTTCGCCACGGTGCGCACGTCTGCCGCCTTGCCCTTGTAGGTGAAGGTGCTGTTCCGTGCGATGACAAAAAGAGAATGAAAGCGCGACAGCTCGGTGATGATGTCCTCGGTGACACCGTCGGTGAAGTACTCCTGCTCCGGGTCGCCGCTCATGTTGGCGAACGGAAGCACCGCGATAGAGGGCTTGTCCGGCAGCGACAGGTCGATCTCGCCGACTGCGGGCGAAGGCTTGGCTGCCGCGCTACCCGCTGCCCGCACCGCGAATGCGCGCACCGGTTCGGCGATGTTTTTCACCGTCTGCTCGCCCTGGTCTTCGAAGCTCGCGCCGACTTTGCCCTTAACGGCGCTGCGGACCGAATCCGATACCGTGATGCCACCGGGCTCTGCGAGGCCTTCGAGGCGTGCAGCGATGTTCACGCCGTCGCCGTAGATTGTGCCGTCACCCTTCTCGATCACATCGCCCAAGTGCACGCCGACGCGAAAGCGCATTCGCCGCTCTTCGGGCAGCGCGCTCGAGGCGGCATTGAGCTTCTGCTGTGCCGCGAGCGAGGCGGCTACCGCTCCGGTCGCCGTCTCGAACACGGCGAGCACCGAATCACCCGCCATGTCGATGACCCGGCCCTGGTTGGACTCGATCTGCGCCCGGAAAATGGCGCGCGCGGCGTCGAGCGCGGCCACCGTCGCGCGCTCATCGGCCGCCATCAGGCGCGAGTAGCCCGCCACGTCCGCCGCCAGAATTGCCGCCAGGCGCTGCCTGAGTACCGTGCCGCTCACTGGTGCCGGCCTCTCCCCGGGCTGCGCAGCCAACGCCGCGCCATCAGTTGCGCTGAAGCTTACTCTTGCCCAACCGCCAGCGCAGCGTGTCGAGGCGGTCTTCGTCGAGGAACGCCTCGCGCTAGTTCTGCATCAGCACCGGCATCGGCGCGGCCGTTGCAAGCTTCTGGGTGGCGCGACCGAGGCCAAGGATGCTGCTGGCGGCGGATTCACCGAACGCGCCGGTAACCAGGAGATCGGCCTCGCTGGCAACTGCCGCCGCGATCAGGGCGCGGCCACGGGCGCGCGCCGTCAGGTGATCGGAGTCGTAGGTGTGGACCTCGACCGCGACGCCGTAGCTCGCCAGATATTCGCGCAGCGGTTCCGGGCGTATCTTGCCGGCGCCGCTGCCGATCAGCAGAGTGGCGCGCCTGGCCGGCTGCATCAGGGGCAACGCTGAGCGGATTGCGCGGGCGCTGATCGCGGTGCCGTTCCAGGCGAGCGCCGGCCTTTGGATGGGCGCGGTACGTGGCTCGGGCGGCAACAGCATGACCGGCCGGCCGGTTTCAAACAGAGCCGCGTTCAGCAATTGCGCCTTGGCGCCTTCTTCGCGCGATATCCGCTCGACCAGGATCATGTCGTGGCCAGGGCCGAGCCAGGCGATGAGATCGGCACTCGTGGCCCCGTAAGCCTTGAAGCGGGCATCGGGCAGGTGGCCGCAGACTTCATCGAAGGCAGCGCGTGCCCGCGCCTTGCCGTCCTCGAGCATGTTGACCACCACCAGCGATTCGCCCAAACCGGAGACGCCACCCGCATCGCCGCTCGCATGCGCCACCGACAGGCTGGCTCCGGTCATGCCGCAGAGCATTACTGCGGTGCGCAGAGACTCGCGGCTGTTCGGGCTGCCGTCGATCGCTATCAGGATTCGCCGCATAGATCCCTCTGCCCGCCTTCAGTTGCGCTGGAGCTGGTGCTTTCCCAACCGCCAGCGCAGCGTGTCGATGCGATCCTCGCCGAAGAACGGCTCGCCGTCGAAAACGAAGGTCGGCACGCCCCAGTGCCCCGCCTTCGCGAGGGCTTCCTGATTCTCGTCCACGGTTGCGCGACGCGACGCCGGATCGGCGATCGCCGCGTCCATCGAGGCAAGCTCGAGGCCGGCCCTTTGCGCCGCCTGCGCCAGGTGCTCGCCGAGGTGCCAGTCGCGCGTGCCGCTGAAGATCAGGCGCGAGACTTCGTGCGCAAACGCGAGCCCGTGCCCGCGCCGCTCGGCCTCGACGCCGAGATAGGTCAGGCGGTAGATGTACGGCTGCTCCGCGGCGATCTTGTAGGTCTTCATGTCCTGCACGATCGGGTCGGGCGACGGCCAGGCGTGCGGCACGCCAAGCATCTCGGCGCGGCGAGGCCAGTCGAGCCGGATGTACTTCGCACGCTTAAGGTTGTCCGGGCTGAAGAACGAGGGGTCGCGCACGGCAAGCGGCAGCACCGGCCGGAAACGCACCTTCACCCTGAAGTCGCGCTCCAGCCGCAGCGTGCCCGGCATCGCGAGGTAGGAGTACGGGCTGCGGAAGGACCAGAACAGGTCGACGGTGGCGTCCATACGGAGCATCTACTTCCACACCCGCAGTGGGCAGTGCATTGCGGCGCGCACGAAATCGTTGTCGGTCGTGAGCAGCGTCAGGTTGTGACGGATGCAGAGCTGCGCGAGCAGCGCATCGATGGTGCCCACTTGCACGCCGGCTCTGCGGCAGCGATTGCGCAATTCTGCGGCATCAATGTAATCCTGCCGATCCGGATTGAGGAGCGGCAGGGCGGAGAAGCGCTCTATGATGTCCCTGCGCGCGCGCGGGCCGGCGAAACCCTGCAGCAATTCCTGCAGGACGAGCCCCGTGGTCACGACGATCTCAGCCCCTTCGAGAGCCTCGCGCAGCGCGCCGACCTCCGGGGCAGCGGCGGCCCGGTCCCTGCGGAAAGCAAGGGACCAGACGCTGGTATCGACGAGCAGCGTCACCGCCGGGAGCGCTCGGCCTTGTAGTCGAACGACTTATCCCATTCGAGCTTGCCCATCAAATCGACCAGGCGCTTCTGCCTGCGGCGGGCGATGAACTCCTCCAGCGCGCGCGTCACCGCCGCCTTCTTGGTGCGTTCGCCGCTCACTTCCACGGCGCGGTCGATCAGGTCGGGGTCGAGGGAAAGGTTGGTCGCCATGTGTGACTCCTTACACATTAGTCTACACACCGAGGGCGCCCGCGGCAAGCCGCCGCCCGCACCTGTGCGACTCGCCCAGGCGGGTGGCCCCCCGGAGTCGCGCGGCCGGACTGGGCGGCCACTGCCGGTGTACATTGCGGGCCGGACATCCCCATGGACAGGCGCGCTTCGGTACGCTTTCTTGTCGGCCTAGCGCTCGCGCCGCTCATCGCTCGCGCGCAGCAGTCGGGGCGCGTCTATCGCCTCGGCATGCTTTATTTCGGCAATCCTCCTTCGACAGAGGAGCGGCAAAGAAGCTCGGCCTACCTGGTCCCGGCGGCATTGCGGGATCTCGGCTATGTCGAAGGACGGAACATCGTCATCGAACGACGCCACGCCGAGGACAAAGCCGAGCGTCTTGCTCCGCTTGCTCGCGAGCTGGCGCAGCTTCGCGTCGATGTCGTGCTCGCGGTGGGCTTGTCGGCGGTGCGGGCCGCAAAGGAGGCAAGCGCGACGATCCCGATCGTGCTTTACGGCAATTTCGATCCCGTCGCGAACGGCATCGTGACCAATCTTGCGCGGCCCGGCGGCAATATCACTGGCGTTCTGATCGCTCCCGAGGGCACGCTGGCGTCCAAGAAACTCGAGTTGCTCAGGGAAACCGCGCCGAAGGCGGGGCGCCTGGCGCTGCTTGCGCCCGCCGATCCCGGCTTTGCACGGCAGTTGCGCGAGGTGCAGGCGGCAGCGCAAGCGATCGGCGTCCCGCTAGACGTCGTCGAGGTCCGGGACGCAAACTTCGAACGCGCTTTCGAGAGCGTCTCTGCGCAGAAGCCGGGAGCACTGTTCGTCGGTGCGCACCAGTCGTTCATGGTGCACCGGAATCGAATCATCGAGCTGGCGGCCAAGCACCGGCTGCCCGCGATCTATGAGTGGGCGGAGCAGGTGGAGGACGGCGGCCTGATGGCGTATGGCAGCAGCCTTACCGGGCTTTCCCGGCGCACTGCCGCCTACGTGGATCGAATCCTCAAGGGCACCAAGCCTGGTGACTTGCCCATCGAGCAACCGACCCGGTTCGAGTTGGTGATCAACCTCAAGACCGCAAAGGCGCTCGGGCTGACGATTCCGCAATCGCTGCTGCTGCGTGCCGACCGGGTAATCGAGTGAGTCGTGCGTAATCCGGTCGGCTCGTTCGACTACGTTATCGTCGGCGCGGGCAGCGCCGGCTGCCTGCTCGCCAACCGGCTCTCGGCCGATCCATCCATCAGCGTTTTGCTAGTCGAAGCGGGCGGCAAGGACGACTGGTTCTGGATCGACGTCCCGGTCGGCTACCTCTACACCATCGCCAATCCGCGCACCGACTGGTGCTACAAGACCGAGCCCGACGAGCATCTCGCGGGGCGCTCGATCCACTACGCGCGCGGTCGCGTGCTCGGTGGCTGCTCCTCCATCAACGCCATGATCCACATGCGCGGCCAGAAGGAGGATTGGGATTACTGGGCGTCGCTCGGCAACCGTGGCTGGTCGTGGGACGACGTGCTGCCGGTGTTCCAGGCGCTCGAGGACTACGAGCACGGCGCGGTGGACACCTATGGCGCGGGCGGCGAGCTGCGAGTGGAGGATCCGCGCGTGCGCTGGGAAATCATCGACGCCTGGCGCGAGGCGGCGGCCGAGTGCGGCATTCCGCCGGTGAAGGTGTTCAACCGCGGCGACAATTTCGGCTGCGCCTACTTCCAGATGAACCAGAAACGCGGCCGGCGCTGGAGCGCCACCAATGCGTTCTTGCGCCCAGTGATGAAGCGGCCGAACCTCACCGTGCTCACCGGTGCGCTGGTGCAGCGAGTGTGCTTCGATGGCCGGCGCGCGACCGGGGTCGAGCTGGATGGGAAGCGTATTGCCAATGCGAAGCGCGAAACCATCCTCGCTGCCGGCGCCATCGGCTCGCCGCAACTGCTGCAGCTCTCCGGCATAGGGCCGGGCGCGCTGCTGCAGAAACTCGGCATTCAGGTGTTGCGCGATTCACGCGGCGTGGGCGAGAACCTGCACGACCATCTGCAGATCCGCATGCAGTACAAAGTGCACAACGTCCGCACCCTAAACGGCCTCGCCAACAGCCTCTGGGGCAAGGCGGCGATGGGGCTTGAGTACCTGCTATTCCGCACCGGCCCGCTCACCATGCCGCCCTCGCAGGCGGGCGCGTTCGCCAAGAGCGACCCGTCGCAACCCACGCCCAACATCGAGTGGCACGTGCAGCCGCTGTCACTGGACAAGTTTGGCGATCCGCTGCACCCCTTCCCCGCGATCACGCCGAGCGTGTGCAATCTGCGCCCGACCTCGCGCGGCTGGGTGCGGATCAAATCGACCGATCCGGCGGCTTACCCGGAGATCAAGCTCAACTACCTCTCCACCGCCGAGGACCGCAAGGTGGCGGTGGACGGCATGCGCTTTACGCGCCGCATCATGGGGGCCAAAGCGTTGGCGAAATACCAGCCCGAGGAGTTCAGGCCCGGCGCCGCGGCGCAAAGCGACGAGGAGCTCGCGCGCGCGGCGGGTGAGCTCGGCACCACCATCTTTCACCCGATCGGCACCTGCAAGATGGGCCACGACCCGATGGGCGTGGTGGACGACCGGCTGCGGGTGCGCGGCGTGGACGCCCTGCGCGTGATCGACGCCTCGATCATGCCGCGCATCACTTCGGGCAACACCAACGCCCCGACCTACGCGATCGCCGAGCTGGGTGCGCGCTTCGTGCGCGAGTCCGCGCGTTCAGGTTAAAGGCAGGCCAATCAGGCGCCGCGCGTTGCCTTCGTAGATCGCGTGGCGCTCGGCCGCGCTGACGGGCAGCGCGTCCACGATTTCGATCGTCCAGCGGATGTACGCCGAGCCCTTTTCCGGGTCGAACGGCGAGTCGGAGGCGAATAGCACGCGCTCCGGGCCGAAGAATTTCAGCCCGCACAGGGTCGCCTCGCGCGCGCCGAACAGCGCCGTGTCGGCGTAAAACATGCGGAAGTAATCGAGCGGCCTCTTCTTGAGGCTTTTCAGCAGCGCGCCATAGTCCTCGTCGGAAGTGCGCGTGCCGAGCTGGTCCCAGCCCGGCCCGACGCGGCCCTCGAAGTACGGGATCATCGCGCCCATGTGGTGGGTGATGATCTTCAGGTTCGGGTGCTTGTCGAACAGCCCCGCGAACACGATGTGCGCCATGGCGACGCTGGTCTCGTAGGGCCAGCCGAAGGTCCACCAGATCTCGTAGTGGCTCTTCTTCTCGCCGCGGTAGTCGGGGAAATCGGCGCCGCGCGCCGGGTGCAGCCAGATCGGCTTGTCGAGTTTCGCCATCAGGTCGAACAACGGCAGCGTCTCGGGCGCGGTCAGCGGCCGGTAATTGACGTTGCTGAACACCTGCACGCCCGCTGCGCCGAGCTTTTTCACAGAGCGCTCCGCCTCTTTCAACAACCCCTGCGGGTCGTTCATCGGCAGCGAGGCGACGAAGGCGGGGAAGCGCTGCGGGTATTTCGCCACCAGCTCCGCCATGCCGTCGTTCGCCAGGCGCGCGAGCTCTGTGCTGAGCGGCGGCAGGCCGAAGGCCTCGATCGGCGGCGAAGGCAGGCTGATCACCTGCTGGTAGTCGCCGAACTTGTCCATGATGCGGAAGCGCTCGTCCAGGTCCACGATGCACGGGATTGCCCGCACCCGCTTGTGCATGTCGGCAGCCTTGGGCGCGATCTCGACCATGCGGTCGAAGAATCGGCGCGGGAAGATGTGGTTGAAGATGTCGAGCTTCATGCGCTCCCCTCATCACTTGAAAATCAAACGCTTCGCCCCCATGATTGTAACGGCGACGCCCGGCGCAGTCGCCGCGGAGTAGAATGCGCCGGCTTTTCGAACCGCCACAAGGAGCTTGAAGACGCCATGACAAGAATCGTCCTCCTGATCGCCACCAACATCGCGGTGATGCTGGTGCTGTCGGTCGTACTGAGCGTGCTGGGCCTGGATCGCGCGCTGACCGCGCAGGGGCTCGATCCTGCGATGCTGCTCATCGCCTCTGGCGTGATCGGCTTCGGCGGCGCCTTCATCTCACTGCTCATTTCCAAGCCGATGGCCAAGTGGTCCACCGGCGCGCGCCTGATCGACGGCACCGAAGGCAGCACCGAATACTGGCTGGTGGACACGGTAAAGCGCCTCGCCGGGAAAGCCGGCATCGGCATGCCCGACGTCGCGGTCTACGAGGGCGAGCCCAATGCCTTCGCCACCGGCGCCTTCCGCAATTCGGCGCTGGTCGCCGTATCCACCGGGCTGGTGCAGTCGATGAGCCGCGAAGAGGTCGAGGCGGTGCTCGGCCACGAGGTGGCGCACGTCGCCAACGGCGACATGGTCACCCTCACCCTGATCCAGGGCGTGGTCAACACCTTCGTGGTGTTCCTGTCGCGCATCGTGGGCTACGTCGTGGACCGCATGATCCTCAGGAACGAGCGCGAACTCGGCATCGGCTACTACGTCGCCTCCATCGCCTCGCAGATCGTGTTCAGCCTCCTCGCCTCCATGATCGTGGCCTGGTTCTCACGCCGGCGCGAGTTCCGCGCCGACGCCGGCTCGGCCAGCCTGCTCGGCTCGCCGCAGCCGATGATCCACGCCCTCGCCCGCCTGGGCGGCCTGCAGCCGGGCCAGTTGCCGCAGTCGGTCCAGTCCTCGGGCATCACCAACAAACCCGGCTGGATGGCGGCGTTCTCCACGCACCCGCCGGTCGAGCAGCGCATCGCTGCGCTGCAAGCCAGGGCCACCAGCCAGGCGTAAGCCGCTTTCGCTTTCGCTTTCGCTTGCGCTCGTGCGGCAGCGAATCGCTGCTGCACGAGTTTCGTTTTGCCGCTACGATTCCCGCATGAGAATCGGCATCGTGGGCGTGAGCGGTTACGGCGGCAGCGAGCTGCTGCGGCTTTGCGTCCAGCACCCAGGGTTCGAAGTCGCCTACGTGGCCGGCGAAAGCACCGCCGGGCAGACGCTCGCGCAGCGCTTTCCCACCCTCGCCTCGCACGCCGCGGGCAAGCTCACCATCCAGCCGTTCGTGCCGGAAAAAGTCTCGGGCATCGAGCTGCTGTTCGCTTCTCTGCCGACCGGCAAGTCGCGCGAGCCGCTGGCGCGAATTGCGCCTGATATCAGGGTCGTGGACGTCGGCGGCGACCATCGCTTCGTAGAGGGCTGGACTTACGGCCTCACCGAGCTTCCCGGGCAGCGCTCGAAGATCAAGGGTACGAAGCGGCTCGCCAACCCCGGCTGCTATCCGGCGGCGGCATTGCTCGCGCTCGCCCCGTTGATTAAGGATGGGCTGGTCGAGCCCGAAGGCATAGTGATCGACGCCAAGAGCGGCGTCACCGGCACCGGGCGCGGCGGCGCGAGTGATTTCGGCTACGCCGAGACCAACGAGGACGTGTTCGGCTACGGGCTGGAAGCGCACCCGCACGTGCCGGAGATGCAGCAGGCGCTGGCGCAGGTCGCCGGGCGCAGGGCAAGCATCGCCTTCACGCCGCACCTGGTGCCTATGACCCGCGGCATCCTCGCCACCTGCTACGCACGCCCGCGCGGCGCGGCGAACGCGGCGCGCCTCTACGAGGCGGCGCAGGCCTGCTACGCGGGCGAACCCTTCGTCAAAGTGGTCGCGCTGGACAAGGGGCGCGGCCCGCACACCAAATGGGCCACGGCGTCGAACATGGCGTTCCTTTCCTACGCCGTGAATGCCGAGACCGGGCTGGTGGTCGCGCTCGGCGCCATCGACAACCTCGGCAAAGGGGCGTCGGCGCAGGCGGTGCAGAACGCCAACCTAATGACCGGGCAGCCTGAGACCGCGGGGCTGGGCGCGCTGCCGGTCTGGACCTGAGGCGGTGAAAATCGGGGTCAGAGCCCGATTTCGGGCAAATCGCACACGGCGATTTGCGAAAACGAAATCGGGCTCTGACCCCGATTTTCGCGAATGGCGGGCGTGAAGCTCGCCTTCGTCATCGTGCTGACGGTGCTCGGGCACAGCGGCTTCGTCGGCAGCCGCATCACCGTCTCGCTGGACGCCATCAATCAGGGGGCGACGCCGCTCACGGTCGGCCTGCTGATGGCGCTGTACGCCGCGCTGCCGATGCTGATCGCGGTGCCTGCGGGACGCATGATCGACCGCGTCGGGGTGTTTCGCCCGCTCGCGATCTCTTCCGCAGTCATGGTGGCGGGCATCCTGCTGCCTTTCGCCTGGCCGACGCTACCGATGCTGCACCTGGCAGCGGTGGTTATCGGCACCGCGTTCACGGTGCAGCACCTCGCGCTCAACCACGCGGTGGGCGCGCTCGGCACCCCGGCTGACCGGGCAGTCAATTTCAGCTGGTTCGCGCTCGGCTTCTCGATCAGCGGATTTTTCGGGCCATTGATTGCGGGCTTTACCATCGACGCCACCAGCCACCGCATGTCGTTCCTGTTCCTCGCCCTGCCGCCTGCGATCGGCACCGTGCTGCTGCTCGCGCGCCCGGTGAGATTGCCGGCGACGCATGCGCCGAAGGAAGGCGCCGCAGACCGCAACGTCGCCGACTTGCTGCGCGAGCCGCGGCTGCGCGCGGCGTTCATCTTCAGCGGGCTGCTGGCGATGGGCTGGGACCTGTACACCTTCGTGGTGCCGATCTACGGCTCCAAGATCGGGCTTTCGGCCTCGACCATCGGCATCATCATGGGCTCGTTCGCCGCCGCCACCTTCGTGGTGCGGCTGGCGATGCCGGCGCTGGCGCACAAGGTGCGCGCCTGGACCGTGGTCACCGCGGCGCTCGTGATCTCGGGCAGCGCCTACCTGATGTTTCCGTTCTTCACGCAGGTGCCGC
>CAYMVA010000070.1:0-17814 GCA_964393745.1 uncultured Enterobacteriaceae bacterium
TGAAAATGCCCCATATCGTCAAGGGCATCCGCATCAGCGTCATGCCTCGCGTGCGCGCCTGCAACACCGTCACCACATAGTTCAAACCGCCCATGGTGAAACCGATGATGAAGAAGGCCAGGGAAACGAGCATCAGGATGATTCCCCAGGTCGCCCCCGGCGTGCCCTGCAGGATCGCCTGGGGCGGGTACAGGGTCCAGCCGGCGCCCGTGGGCCCGCCTGGCACGAAGAAGCTCGCGACCAGCAACAACACGGCAGTCAGATAGACCCAGTAACTCACCATGTTGACATAGGGGAAAACCATATCGCGGGCGCCGACCATCAGCGGGATCAGGTAGTTGCCAAACCCCCCCAGAAACAACGCCGTCAGCAGGTAGATCACCATGATCATGCCGTGCTGGGTGACGTACTGCAGGTAGTTGCTGGGGTCGATAAAGTTGAAGCTGTTCGGAAAACCCAGTTGCAGCCGCATCAACCACGACATCACCAACGCCACCAACCCGATCCCGATCGCGGTGATCGCGTACTGGATGGCGATTACTTTGGCGTCCTGGCTCCAGACGTACTTCCCCACCCAGGTTTTCGGATGGTATAGCTCCATCTCCTCGACTTCGGCAGGTGGGGCGAACGTCGATGCGTCATGCGCAACGTAATCCATGAGAAGCTCCTCTTCGCCAATTCTTCAGTTCAGTAACGCTCTACGCGCTCGAGTCTCATCGGCACAATGATAACCATGGCGCTCGAGCCAGCCTGTTATTTTAGGGTATTGATGTAGGCAACGAGATCGTTGATTGCCTGATCGTTGAGCAGGGTTTCGGACAACAATGCCATCTGCGGACCGTACATGTCTTGCGCATGGGTGCCGCGAATACCCTGTTTGAAATTCTTCAATTGAGTGACCAAATACCAGTCGCTCATACCCTTCAGCCCGGGGGCATTGGTCGACTGTACGCCCCGCCCGGTAGCACCGTGACAGGCTCCACAGGTGGTTACGAAAAGCCCTTGCCCGTTGCTCGCATTGCCCTTCACCGTGGCCGGGGCAGGATTATCCGGCAGCGTCTTGATATAAGCGCTGACGTTATCGATGGCGCTGTCATCAACCAGCGTCGCCGCCATCGGTGCCATCATTTTTCCAAAGACATCCTTGTCGTGTGTCCCTCGGGCACCTTGCTTGAAATATTTCAATTGCCGTTGCAGGTACCAGTCCCCCAGACCGCTCAATTTCGGCGCCTGCAGTGCAGGGTTGCCCTCCGCCTGCAAGCCATGACAGGCCGCACACGCTGCATAGGATTGTTTGCCTGCGGCAACATCGCCGCTTGCTCGCGCCGCGGTCTGCGCGAACGTCGGATGCCCGGATAACCACGCCTGAAACGCGAGCTCTTCCTCCACTACGACTTTGCCACGCATGGCGTAGTGCCCGATGCCACATAATTCGTTGCACAGAATATCGAATTTCCCGCTTCGGCTGGGAGTGAGCCAGATATAGGTGACCAAGCCCGGCACCAGATCCATCTTGGCCCGGAACTGCGGTACCGTGAAGTTGTGCAGGACATCTATAGAACGGAGCAGCAGCTTGACCGGCTTGCCGACGGGGAGATGCAGCTCCGAGCCTGATATCAAGACGTCATCCCGTCCGTTGGGATCGTCGGGATTAATGCCAAACGGGTTTTTATCGCTGACGTGCCGGGCATCGACGGTACCGAACTTGCCGTCATTCCCCGGAGCGCGAAAGCTAAAAGACCATTGCTTGCCCATGACTTCGAGCACCGCCGCATCCTTCGGGACTTCGACGAAATTCGCCCATACAAACAAGCCGGGGGCCAACATGGCGGCGACGCCCACTGCGGTCAATCCGACCAGCCACGCTTCCAGCTTCGCGTTCTCGGGCTCGTACTTCGCCCGTCGCCCTTTGCGCTGACGGTAGCGGATCACGCAATAAGCCATGAACAAATTGACCGCGATGAAGACAAACCCCGTGACCCAGAACGTGAGACTGATGGTGTCGTCAATCGCACCCCAGTTGGACGCGATCGGCGTGAAATACCAAGGGCTTAACAAATGAAATACGACCGAGCCAACGACCAATAAAACCAATACGATTGCTACGACCATCGCGGTGACCCCGGTAGATTGGACAGAATTTCGTAGGCGGCGTTGCAGCAGCCGACGACGAACATCGTCAGGCCGAATACCAGGTACCTCGCGCCGATGTCCTTGCGGCTGTTAGTGGTAATCCAGCGCATGCTGCCGCCGTAGCCACCGTGGCGATCGTGGGCGAGGTTGTCTACGACCGCGCTCATTGCGATGCCCTCGGATGCGTGATCTCGGCGGGCTGGTAGCCGGTGACCTTGACCGTGAGGTCGGCGTTGGAGGTGTCCGTCTGCGCCACTACCACGTTGATGGCCGGCCACGCGATCACGATCAGGATCAACGCCGGGATCAGGGTCCAGAGGATCTCCACGGTGGTGTTCTCGTGGAATTGCTCCGCCTTGTGGCCCTTGCTCTTGCGGTGCGCATACACCGCATAAAACATGAAGCCGAACACGCCGGCGAAGATCACCGTCACCAGGATCTTCACGTACTCGTGCAGGCCGTGAACGTCGGCGGCGATCCTGGTCGCCGCAGGCTGCAGGTTCAATTCCAGCCCCAGCGCCAGACCGGAGAACGCGGCGCCCAGCAAGGCGAGCGCCCAGGTGGTGGCGGTGGGTGCGGACTTCCTTGCCATCGTGTTGCCTTCCCGATTCAGTTCCTGAGTCTGTTCCTCAGCTCGGCTGCCCGCTCGCGCCGCGACGCCGAACACGACCCCGGCAATCAGCGCGAGCACCTTCGCCAAGCCTTGAGGAAAAATCGAGCGCTGACGCTTCAGGAGCACGCTGCAATCCGGTGCTAGCCCCTGGGACTCCAACTTGCGCCGCGAAATATCGATCACTGCCACTTGCGCTCCACCGCGTTCGGCTGCGGCGACCCCGCCGCATTCAGGGGCGCAAAGTTACCACAGTCAATGGCTTATCTCAACAAAAGTACCCGCGAATCGGTCTCGATTTCGCGCTCTCAGGCGCGGCTCGCGCCGCCGCCGCCGGCACGCGCAAATTGCACGATGGCGCGCCCGTCCGCGGCGTGCGCCGGAGCCGGCTTCCAGGCGTGGCCGTAGACCACTTCGTAGGTGACCGGCAGCCCGGCATCGCGCTGCCGCGCGGCGAGCCGCTCGGTCAAGGCGGCGCGAAAACCTCGGCCGGCCAGCCCGCGAGGGCGCGCCGCGAGCGCGCAGGTCTGGCCGCTGGCGCGCAGGTCGCCGAGCAACGCTTCGCCATCGGCGTACACGATCGTCACCCGCTCCATGTCCATCACCGGCGCCGAGAACCCGGCGGCCACCAGCATGTCGCCGATATCGTGCATGTCGGCGAAGCGGTGCACGCGCGCCTCGCCGGCCGCCGCGCGCAACTCGAGCAACGTATCGGGCCCGAGCGTGCTTAGCATCAGCAGGCCTTCGGTTTGCAGCACGCGGTGGAACTCGCGCAGCGCCGCGAGCGGCTCCTCCGCCCAGTGCAGCGCCATGTTCGACCACACCAGGCCGACGCTCGCCGTGACGAGCGGCAGACGCGCGATATCGGCGCAAACCGGCTGCGGGGCCCGACCGCCGAATATGCGGGCGAGCACTCCGCGGCGCGGCGCCGCGCGCAGCATGCCAAGCGAGATATCGAGCGCGATCTGCTGCGCGCCCGGATAGCGCCTGGCGAGCGCCTTGGCTTCGCGCCCCGGGCCGCTACCGGCATCGAGCACGCGGCGCGGCGCCAGCTTGACGTATTGCAGGCGCTCCAGCATCCGGGCGCCGATCTCGGCCTCCAGGCGCGAGGCGCCGGCGTAACTGGGTGCGGCGCGCTCGAAACGGGCGCGCACCGCGCGGCGGTCGATCAGCCCGAGGGCTTCAGGCACGCGATCGCAGCGCGCGCTCGATCGCCGCGGCAACCGCGAGTACGTGCCGGTCGGCGAGCGCCACGCCGCACACCATCAACCCCACCGGCGCTTCTCCCGGCGCTTGGCAAGGCAGGCTCGCCGCGCAGCCGTCGAGGAAATTCACCAACCCGGTGTTGCGCACGATGCGCAGGGTCCAGCGGAAAAAAGCCTCGTCGCTCGCGTCGGCCTCGGCGATCGTAGGCGCGATGCACGGCGCGGTAGGCATGAGGATCGCGTCATAGGGCGCGGCGAGCGCGCCGATTTCGCCGATGTAGGCGGCGCGCAGGAATCCGAGCTCGATGTAATCGGCCGCCGAGAGAGCGCTCCCCATCTGGACGCGCTTGGCGACGCGCGGGTCGAACTCAGCCAGCCGCTCGAGCCGCCCGCGATGGATGTGCCACGCCTCCGCTCCCGGGAAACCGCCGCTCCTGAAATATTGGTCCTGGCGGTCGAACGCTGGCACCGCGCGCTCGGTGAGCACGGCACCGGCGCGCGACAGGGTTTGGAGGGCCGAGTCGAACGCCTTCGCCACCTGCGGATCGAGGTCTTCGAGCGTGCTCGAGCGCGGCAGCAGCAGCCGCAGGCCTTGCAACGGCAGTTCTGGCAGCGCGGCAGCGGGCTCGCCCGCGAGAATCGCGTCGTAGGCGGCGCAGCACTGCACCGTGTTGGCGAGCGGACCGACCGAGTCGAGCGTGTAGGAAAGCGGAAACGCGCCCTCCCGCGGCACGCGCCGCGCGGTCGGCTTGAAGCCTGTGACGCCGCACAACGCCGCCGGCTGTCGGATCGATCCGCGCGTGTCCGAGCCCAACCCCATCACGCACATGCCATCGGCCACCGCCACCGCGGCTCCGGAGGACGAGCCTCCCGGAACGCGCCCGGTCTTCCGGTCCCACGGGTTCTTCGGCGTGCCGTAATGCGGATTCAAGCCCACGGTGCCGAATGCGAACTCGACCATGTTGCTGCGGCCGACGAGCACCGCGCCAGCCGCGCGCAGCCGCGCCACCGCCGGCGCATCTGCCATCGCAGGCGGCATATCAGCGAGTAGTTTCGACCCGGCGCGCGTGACCTCGCCGCCGACATCGAACAGATCCTTCACCGATACCGGCAAGCCATCCACCGGCGACCGGACCACACCAGCCTTGCGCAATCGGTCGGCGTGCTCGGCATCGGCGCGCGCCGACTCCGCGTACACCTTGATAAAGGCGCGCGCACCTTCCCCGCCCGGATCCGTGATGCGCGCCAGCGCCTGCTCGACCAATGCGCGGCTGCTGGTGCGCCCCGCGGCAAGATCAGCGGCAAGTCCCGCCACGCTCCACATCGCGGCAGTCTAGCGCACAATATTCGCCATGCTTGCCACTGCGGCGCGTCGCCTCGGCGATCTCTTGTTTGGCGGCAGCTGCTACCTGTGCCGCGGCGGCGCGCAGCGCATGCTGTGCGCGGCTTGCGACGCCGATCTGCCGCGGCTCGGCGCCGCTCTCTGCCCGCGCTGCGCGCTCGATTCTCCCGGCGGTGCGCTGTGCGGGCGCTGCCTGGCGCAGGCGCCGCAATACGATGCCACTGTCGCCGCGCTCGCCTACCGCTTTCCCGCCGACGTGCTGGTGCAGGCGCTCAAGTTCCGCGGCGAGCTGGCGCTGGCGCCGTTGCTGGGGCAACTGCTGCTCGAGCGCGTGGCGCGCGCCGAGCCGGTTCAATGCGTGGTGCCGGTACCGCTGTCGCGCACGCGGCTTGCCGAGCGCGGCTGCAACCAGGCGCTCGAGATCGCGCGCCATGTTTCCCGGGCGACCGGCGCGCGGCTCGCGCCGGAGCTGTGCGAGCGCGTGCGCGACACCAGCGCGCAGGCCGAGCTGCCCTGGGCGGAGCGCTCGCGCAACGTGCGCGGCGCGTTCCGCTGCAACGGCCTGGTGGCCGGCGCAACGGTGGCAGTGCTTGACGATGTCATGACCACCGGCGCGACCCTCAACGCGATCGCACGCGCATTCAAGGAGGCCGGCGCGGCGCGCGTAGTGAACTGGGTGGTGGCGCGCACCGCAGCGCCGGGCGCCGGCTGATGTTCGAGATCGTCCTGGTGCATCCCGAGATCCCGCCCAACGCGGGCAACGTGATCCGGCTCGCCGCCAACACCGGCGCCCGCCTGCACCTGGTCGAACCGCTCGGCTTCTCGATGGACGACCGGCAGTTGAGGCGCGCCGGGCTCGACTATCACGAGCTGGCGAACGTGCGCACGCATCGCGACTGGCAGGCTTGCCGCGCGGCACTCGCTGGTGCGAGGCGGTTTGCGTTCTCGACCCGCGCGACCGCCAGCTACGCTGACATGCGCTATGCCTCCGGCGACGTGTTCGTGTTCGGCGCCGAAACGCGCGGCCTGCCGGGGGAGTTGCTGGAGGAGTTTGGGCCCGAGAGGCGCCTGCGGCTGCCGATGCTGCCGGGCAATCGCAGCCTCAACCTGTCCAACGCGGTCGCGGTGGTGGTGTACGAGGCCTGGCGCCAGCTCGGCTTCCCTGGCGCCGCTTGATTCACTCTTCTTTGGGATCGCGCGACAGAAGTAGATCGACTGCCTGCTGTGGCGAGACGCGGCCGTCGAGCACCGCGCAAACGGCGGTGCTCACCGGCATGTCCACACCGAGACGCGCGGCGAGCTTCGCCACTTCCGCCGCCGAGCGCACGCCCTCGGCGACATGGCCCAAGCCCGCGAGGATCTCCGCCAGAGTGCGGCCGCGCGCCAGCTCCAGGCCTACGCGCCGGTTGCGCGACAGGTCGCCGGTCGCGGTGAGGATCAAATCGCCCGCGCCCGCCAGGCCCATCAGCGTCTCGGCCGCGCCGCCGAACGCGACCCCGAGGCGCGAGATCTCCGCCAGCCCGCGCGTGATGAGCGCGGCGCGCGCGTTCTGCCCCAGGCCCAGGCCGTCCGAGATGCCGACCGCGATCGCCATCACGTTCTTCACCGCGCCACCGATCTCGACGCCGACGAGGTCGGAGCTGAAATACACGCGCAACCGCCCGCCGTGCAGCATAGCGGCCGCATCGCGCGCGAAATCCGCATCGCGCGCCCCGAGCGTGAGGGCGCAGGGCAGGCCGCGGGCGACTTCGAGCGCGAACGACGGGCCCGAGAGCGCGCCGCAAGGTGCCTGCGCGCCAAGCGTCTGCTCCACGATCTGGTGCGGCAGCAGGCCGCTGCCCTGCTCGAAGCCCTTGCAAAGCCAAACCAGCGGAGCGCCGCCGCCGCTCGCCGCCAGGCGCTGCGCCAGATCGCGCAGCCCTGCCACCGGGGTCGCGGCGAGCAGGAGGTCGGCGCCTTCGAGCGCGACCTGCAGCTCGCCCGTGACGCGCAGCGCCGCGGGCAATTCGATTTCCGGTAGATAGCGCTGGTTGCGGCGCGCGGCGGCGATCGCGCGCGCCTGTTCCGGATCGCGCGCCCACAACCTCACGCCATGGCGCGGCGCGAGCGTCGCCGCGAGCGCTGTGCCCCAGGCACCCGCGCCCAGGACTGCGATCTCAGCCATGCTGCAGGATCAGTTTCCCCAAACCTGGTTGGCGCGCAGGAAACCGCTCGCGCCGTCGGCGTGGCGCACGCGCAGCCAGCCGCCCGGCGCTACCTCGACCAGCTCGAGCGCCACGTTCTGCGCTGCCGTGAACGCGAGCGGCGCGCCATCCTCGGGCTTGGCGCGAGCCTCGGCCGCGGTCACGGTGACCAGCACCGTGCGGCGCTCGGCGAGCGATTTTTTTTCGATCCAGGCTAGCGCACCGGTGTGGTCGCGCACCTTGACCCAGCCCTCGAGATTGACGATCACTTCGAGCGGATAGAGACGCGACACCACGAACAGCGGCGTCGCCGCGCGCGACGGCGCGTCGTACAGCACCGCGGCGTTCTCCTGCACCGAGCGGAAATCCGCCGCGGCCACCGTTTGCGTGGCGAGCGCGGCCAGCACCAGCGCAGCCGCCCGCTGCACCTTCAGCTCGCGATCTCGATGCGCGGCTCGCCGGCCGCTTGCTGCTGACGCTGTGCGTACAGCGCTTCGAACGACACCGGCGCCAGCAGCACCGGCGGGAAGCCGGCGCGCGTCACCAGATCGGAAATCGACTCGCGCACGTACGGGTACAGGATCGTCGGGCAGGCGATGGCAAGCAGCGGCTCGAGGTCCGCCGGCGCCACGTTGCGCACCGAAAAAATGCCGGCCTGCGTCGCCTCGACCAGGAAGTGCGTCGTCTCGCCGGCGCGCGCGGTCGCAGTCACGGTCACCGTCACCTCGAACAGGCCATCGCCGAACTGGGCCGCCTCGTTGCGCACCTGGATCTCGAGCTGCGGGCTGTCCGCCTGCACGAACACCTGCGGCGCGTTGGGCACCTCGAGCGAGATGTCCTTGACGTAGAGCTTCTCGATCTGGAAGGACGCCTGCGGTTCGTTGGTGGCCACGCGATTCTCCTGTTGTGCTGGTACTGGCTTGCCTAGGCGGCGGCCAGCAGCCGGTCGAGCTCGCCCGAGCGCTCCAGCGCGTGCAGCTCTTCGCTGCCGCCGACATGGCGCTCGCCGATCCAGATCTGCGGCACGGTGCGCCGGCCGCTGCGCTGCATCATCTCGGCGCGGCGCTCGGGATCGAGGTCGACGCGCACGCGCTCGATCTCGCTCACGCCCTTTTTCGACAGCAGCCGCTCGGCCGTCCGGCAATACGGGCACACCGCCGTGCAGTACATCAGGACGCGCGCCACGCCGGGGTCATTTCTCCACCGGCAGCCCGGCTTGCTGCCAGGCGGCGTAGCCGCCGGCGAGATTGACCGCGCTGGCAAAGCCCTGCTTGCGCAGCAGAGACAGCGCGCTGGTCGAGCGGTTGCCGTTCTCGCAATGCACGATCACCGGCTTCGCCTTGTGCTTGTCGAGTTCGGCCGCGCGCCGCCCGAGGTCGGCGAGAGGCAGGTTCTTGGCGCCGAGGATGTGCCCCTTGGCGTATTCCTCGGCGCTACGCACGTCGAGCACCAGCGCGTCCTGGCGGTTGATGAGCTGGGTCGCTTCCACGGTGCTGACCCAGGGCCCGCCGGAACCGCGGCGCACCAGCGGCCAGATGAGCATCGCGCCCGAAACCAACGCGACTGCAATCAGCAGAATATTGTTTTGAACGAAATCCATGCGAGGGCGACATTATAGAATAGGCTTCATCCTTCTCCGGCGCCCGCATCCGATGCCGAAGCTTGTCCTCCTGCGACACGGCGAATCCGACTGGAACCGCGACAACCGCTTTACCGGCTGGACCGACGTCGACCTGTCGGCGCGCGGCGTCGAGGAGGCGCGCACCGCGGGGCGCCTGCTGCGCGCCGAGGGCTACGCCTTCGACCTCGCGTTCACTTCAGTGCTCAAGCGTGCGATCCGCACGCTGCACCTGGCGCTCGAGGAGCTCGACCAGCTGTGGCTCCCGGTGCAAAAAAGCTGGCGCCTGAACGAGCGCCATTACGGCGCGCTGCAGGGGCTGAACAAGGCCGAGACCGCCGCCAGGTACGGCGAAGCGCAGGTGCTGCTTTGGCGCCGCAGCTACGACACGCGGCCGCCCGCGCTCGAGCCCGGCGATGCGCGCAGCGGGGCGGGCGATGCGCGCTATGCGGGGCTGTCGCGCGCCGAGCTGCCGCTCACCGAGTGCCTCAAGGACACGGTGGCGCGGGTGCTGCCGTACTGGGACGCGGCCATCGCGCCCGCGATCCGCGGCGGCGCGCGCGTGCTGGTGGCCGCGCACGGCAACTCGATCCGGGCCTTGGTGAAATACTTCGACGCGGTGTCGGACGCCGACATCGTCGGCCTGAACATCCCGACCGGGATTCCGCTCGTCTACGAGCTGGGCGCCGATCTGCGCCCGCTGAAGCACTACTACCTCGGCGACCAGGCGGAAGTGGCACGGCGCCTGGCAACGGTCGCCGCGCAAGGGAAGGCAAAGATCTGAAGATTCCGCTCCTGCTCGCGGCTCTGCTGGGCGCCTGCATGGCGCACGCAGCGACGCGCGAGGAGGACCTGGCGGCGTTGCGCGCGCGCATCGACAGCCTGCGTAGCGAGCTCGAAGGCCGCGAGTCCGAGCGGCGCGAGGCGCGCGACGCGCTGCGCGATTCCGAGCGCGCGATATCGGACGCCAACCGCGCGCTGCAAGCCCAGATTGCCGAGGCAAGCGGCGCGACCGAGGCGCTCGAGCGCCTCGCGGTGGGCCGGCGCGCGCAAGAGCAGGCGCTCGAGGCGCAGGGCGCCGCGCTCGGACGCCTCCTGGCCGCGCGCGCTATGTCCGGGGCCGCGGGCGGCGTGCCCGACGCGCTGCGCGTAGCGCTCTCCGGCGAGGATCCCGCCGACGGTGCGCGCCGCCTTTACTACCTGGGCTACGTATCGCGCGCCGCGGCGCAGGTGATCGCGGCGCATCGCGCCGGGCTGGCGGAGCTGGCGCGGCTGAAACAGGCCTCCGAGTCGAAGGCAGGCGAACTCGCCGCGATCGAAGCGCGCAGCCGCGCCGAGCGCGAGCGCCTGCTGGCCGAGCGGCGCGAACGCCGCCGCGTGCTCGAGCGCATCGCAGCCGACATCCGCAAGGCGAGCAGGGAGATGAAGCTGCTCGCGGCCGACGAAGCGCGCCTCTCACGCGTGGTGGAGGAAATCGGCAAGCTGCTCGCGGCGCGCCCCGGAGCGGGTTACGCGCGGGTCGAGAAAGTTCCCGAGGCGGTCGCGGCCGCGGGCCAGTTTTCGTCGCTCAAGGGCAAGCTCCGCCTGCCAGTACGCGGGGAACTAACCATGCGCTTCGGCACTCCACGTGCTGAGGGAGCCGGGCGCGCGAAGGGCGTTTTCATCCGCGCCGGCGAAGGCGAGCCGGTGCGCGCGGTGGCCGCCGGCCGCGTGGTCTACGCGGAGTGGATGCGGGGGCTGGGAAACCTGTTAATAGTGGATCATGGCGAGACTTATTTCTCGATTTACGGCAACAACGAGGCGCTGCTGAAGCAAACTGGCGACGCCGTCGCCGCCGGCGAGCCGCTCGCGACTGTCGGCGCGAGCGGGGGCAACGAACAAACGGGTTTATACTTTGAGTTGCGCCACCTAGGCGCTGCATTCGACCCCCTGGGCTGGGCCAGGCTGAGGTGAGTCAAGGACCATCATAAATGAGCAAACTGAAGCAGGCTGCACTGATTCTTCTCGGGGCCGTCGCCGGCATCCTGGTGAGCCTCAATTTCCAGGCCATCGCCGAGCGTGCCGCGCGCGCGCCGCTGCCGATCGAGGAGCTGCGCGCCTTCACCGAGGTGTTCGGCGCCATCAAGACCAACTACGTCGAGCCGGTCGAGGACAAGAAGCTCATCAACGAGGCCATCAACGGCATGCTCTCGGGCCTCGATCCGCACTCCGCGTATCTCGATGCGGAGGCGTTCCGCGAGCTGCAGGTCGGCACCCAGGGCCAGTTCGGCGGCCTCGGCATCGAGGTCGGGATGGAAGACGGCTTCGTCAAGGTGATTTCGCCGATCGAGGACACGCCCGCGTACCGCGCCGGCGTCAAGCCGGGCGACCTGATCATCAAGCTCGACGACACGCAGGTTAAGGGCATGACGCTGAACGACGCCGTCAAGCGCATGCGCGGCAAACCCAACACCCAGATCACGCTCACCATCTCGCGCAAGGGCGAGGCGCAGCCGATCGTGGTCACGCTGACGCGCGCGGTGATCAAGGTGCAAAGCGTCAAATCCAAGGTGATCGAGCCGGGCTACGGCTGGGTGCGCGTGTCGCAGTTCCAGGAAACCACCGCCGAAAGCATGGTGCGGCACCTCGACGGCCTGTTCAAGCAGGGCGTCTCCAAGGGCCTGGTGCTGGACCTGCGCAACGACCCCGGCGGCCTGCTGTACGGCGCGGTGGCGATCTCGGCGGCGTTCCTGCCGCCCAAGGCGCTGGTGGTCTCGACCGACGGCCGCACCGACGACGCGCGCAAGAAGTACCTCGCCGTGATCGAGGACTACGTGCGCGGCGGGCGCGACGACGTGCTGAAGAACCTGCCGGCAGGGGCCAAGACGGTGCCGATGGTGGTGCTGGTGAACGGCGGTTCGGCATCGGCTTCCGAAATCGTCGCCGGCGCGCTGCAAGACCACAAGCGCGCCACCGTGATCGGCACGCAGACCTTCGGCAAGGGCTCGGTGCAGACCATCATGCCGCTGGGCAACAACACCGCGATCAAGCTCACCACGGCGCGCTACTACACGCCCAGCGGCCGCTCGATCCAGGCCAAGGGCATCACCCCCGACCTGATCGTCGAGGAACCGGGCGCGCAGTCTGCGCGCCTGCGCGAGGCGGATCTGCAGCGCCACCTTTCCAATGGTGAGAAGGATGCGGAGAAGGCCGCGCCGCGCGCCAAGCCCGCCGCAGTCGCGCCGGCGACTCCGGCCGAACCGCCCAAGCCGATCGAGCTCGGCTCGAAGGACGACTTCCAGCTCGCGCAGGCGATCGCCCATCTGAAGGGCGAGCCGGTGAAGGGCCAGCCGCCCACCGTCGCGCAGACAAAGCCGGCGGCAAAAACGAACTGAACGACCAGCAGCTTCTCCGCTACAGCCGCCACATCCTGCTGCCGGAAATCGGCATCGAGGGGCAGGAGAAGCTGCGCGCGGCGCGCGCGTTGATCGTCGGCGCGGGCGGACTCGGCTGCCCCGCCGCGCTGTACCTCGCGGCGAGCGGCGTCGGACGCCTGACGATCGCCGACGCCGACCGCATCGATCTCACCAACCTGCAGCGCCAGATCCTGTACCGCACCGATTCTGTGGGCGCGCAGAAAGTGGATGCGGCGCGCGCCGCGCTCGGCGCGCTCAATCCCGAGGTCGAGGTGGCGGCGCTTGCCGAGCGGCTCGAGGGCGAGGCGGTCGGCAGGCTGGTGTCGCAAACCGACGTGGTGCTCGATTGCAGCGACAACTTCGCCACCCGCCACGCGCTCAACCGCGCCTGCGTGCAGCACCGCAAGGCGCTGGTCTCGGGCGCCGCGATCCGCTTCGACGCTCAGGTGTCGGTGTTCGACCTGCGCAGCGCCGGCTCGGCCTGCTACGCCTGCCTCTATCCGGAGGACGGAGAAGTCGAGGAAGTGCAGTGCTCGCAACTGGGCGTGTTCGCGCCGCTCACCGGCGCGGTCGGCGCGCTGCAGGCGATGGAAGCGGTGAAGCTTCTCGCCGGCGCCGGCGAATCGCTCAACGGGCGGCTGCTGCTGCTCGATGCCAAGCGCGCCGAATGGCGCACGGTGCGCGTGCCGAAGGATCCCGCTTGTGCGGTGTGCGGCGGTGGCCGCCCGGAACCATAGAGCGATAGGTCCGGCACGGTGTAGCCGCGGGGACGCCTTGGGAATTGAAGGGCGATCAGAAACTCGATGAAGCCGACGCGGCTGCAATGCTTTTATGCCTACAACTGGCCGAGGTGGCTCTGGATCACGCTCGTGCCGCTCGCCTGCGTTGCGCTCATGGCACTCGCGCTCGGCCCACCGCCGGCGCTGTTGCCGCCGGCATCCGAGGGCAAGAGCTACCTGCTGCTGCTCGGGCTGGCGTGGCTTCTCGGCTTCACGGGCGGCTTGTTCCCCGGCTGGTTCATTCTCGGCCCGATCTACTTCCATCGCGCGCAACTGAACGGCGCGCCGTTTCATCCGGGCGACCAGGTCGAGATCCTGGTGGGTCGCTTCCGCGGCCGTGTCGTGCCGGTGCTCGATGCGGAGAACTGGCAGGGCAGCGTGCGGGTCGATGTGGGAGAAGCTGAGCGCGGCCGCCGCCGCAGGTTCTGGACCGGAGATATCTTCGAGCCGACGCAGCTTCTGAAAGTGGCGAGCGGCACGCAAGCTTCTGCAGCCGCCGCCGAGCCGCCCCGAACCGCCGACAGCCCGGGCTGATCAACCCGTACGCAAGTCGCCCGGCCGCAGCAGGCCAAAGTGTAAAGCGTGACTTTACACTTTGCCGCCTGGCGCCCGATGCTGCATTCAGACCGCCATCGCCGCGTCGCGAATCGCGCGCCACACGCGCTCGGGCGTCGCCGGCATGTCCAGGCTTGCGAAGCCGAGCGGCGCGAGCGCATTCAGGATCGCGTTCATCACCGCCGGCATCGCACCCACCGTGCCGGCCTCGCCCGCGCCCTTGGCGCCGAGTGGATTCAATTTCGTCGCTACCGGGTTGGAGCCGACCTCGAAGCAGCAAAGGTCCGCCGCGCGCGGCAACGCGTAATCCATGAGCGACGCGGTCTGCAGCTGGCCCGAGACTGCGTCGTAGACGATTTGCTCCATCAGCGCCTGGCCCAGGCCCTGCACGATGCCGCCTGCGATCTGGCCCTTGAGCGTCAATGGATTGAGCTCGGTGCCTACGTCGTCCACCACCCAGTAGCCTGCGAGCGCGACGGCGCCGGTTTGCGGATCCACTTCCACTTCGCAGACGTGGCAGCCGTTCGGAAAAGTCTCCGCCGGCGGCGCGAACGTCGCCTGCTCGAACAGGCCCGCCTCCATGCCCTGCGGCAGCCGTGCCGGCACGAACGCGGCCTGCGCCACCTCCTTGAGCGTGACGCTGCGGTCGGTGCCCGTGATCGCGAAGCGCCCCTCGGCGAACGTTACATCGGCTTCGCCCGCCTCGAGCAAATGCGCGGCGATCTTGCGGCCCTTGGCGATCACCTTGCCGGCGGCGAGCCACAGCGCGCTGCCGCCGAGCGCCGCGGAGCGCGAGCCGTAGGTGCCGGTGCCGAAGGCGACCGCGTCGGTGTCTCCGTCCATGAAGCCGATCTCCTCTGGCGGCATGCCGAGGCGCTCGCCGGCGATCTGGCGGAACAGCGTCTCGTGTCCCTGCCCCTGGCTCTTGGTGCCCAACAGGAGGGTGGCCGCGCCACCCGCATCGAAGCGGATCTCCGCGAACTCCATCCCCGGGGGCGAGGCAGCGCGCTCGATGGCATTGGCAATGCCGATGCCGCGCAGCGTGCCGCGCTGCTTCGATGCGGCGCGCCGCGCCTCGAACCCTCGCCAGTCGGCTAGCGCAAGCGCCTGCACCATGTTGTTCGCGAACTCGCCGCAGTCGTAGGTGAAGCCAAGCGCGGTGCGATAAGGCATCGCCGCGGCGGGCACCAGGTTGCGACGGCGAAGTTCGACGCGATCCACCCCGAGCTCGCGCGCGGCATCGTCGATCAGGCGCTCGAGCACGTAGATCGCTTCCGGCCGGCCGTTGCCACGGTAAGGCGCCACGGGGCTGGTGTGCGAGAACGCGCAGGTGACGCGCACGTGCGCCGCCTCAAACCCATAGACGCCCACCAGCGAGCCGAGGTTCGAAGAGCTCGGATAGATATTGCGGTCCGAGGACAGGTAGGCGCCGAGGTCGTTAAGGTTGTGCACGCGCAGAGCGAGGAATTTGCCGTCGGCATCGAGCGCCAGCTCGGCTTCGCTCGCGCAATCGCGCCCGTGCTCGTCGGCGAGCGGCGCTTCGCTCCTCTCGCAGATCCATTTCACCGCGCGCCCGAGCCTGCGCGCGAGCCACAGCACCAGCCGCGGCTCGAGGCTCGCCCAGCCCTTGGCGCCAAACGCGCCGCCGACGTCGCCCGACACCACACGCACCTTGTGCTGCGGCACGCGAAACACCTCGGTCGCGAGCACTTCGCGCACGCGATGCGGGTATTGCGTGTCGAGATGCAGCGTGTAGCGGCCATCGGCCGCGTCGTAGCGCCCGAGCGCGCCACGCGGCTCCATGAACTGCGCGTGCACCCGCGAGATGACGTAGCGGCGCTTCACCACGCGCGCGGCGCGCGCGAACGCGGCCTCGCACGCCCGCCGGTCGCCGACCTCGAACACGTGCGAAACGTTGTCCGTGCACTCGTCCCAGACCGCGGGCGCCCCCGAAGCGAGCGCCGCTGCGGCAGAGGCCACTGCAGCGAGCGCTTCATAGTCCACCGCCACCAGGTCGGCCGCATCCTTCGCTTGCGCCAGCGTTTCCGCAACCACAGCGGCGACCGGGTCGCCGACGTGGCGCACGCGGTCCTGCGCGAGCCCGGGATGCGCGCGCCAGAACATGGCGCTGCCGTCAGCGCGGGCGCGTTTTAGCGTCGGCGCGGTCGTCCCTAACCCATCGCGCGCGAGGTCCTCGCCGGTGAAGACGCCCAGCACGCCCGGCGCCGCAAGCGCCTCGGCGAGGTCGATCGCGCGGATGCGCGCATGCGCGTGCGGCGAGCGCACGAACACCACTTGCGCCTCGCCCGGCCAATGCAGATCGTGGATGAAGCGGCCCTCGCCGCGCAGCAGCCGCGGGTCCTCGAAGCGCTCGACCGGCTGCCCGATGCCGTGGTTGTGCATGCGGGGGATTGTAGCCAGAAGAAAATCGGGCTCCGCGCCCGATTTTTCTATGCCGACAGGAAGCGCCGCTGGATATTGAAACTGTCGCTCGGTTTGCGGGTGAAGCCGCTCTTGGCGTACTGGTGCAGGCTGCCGATCAGGTAGCGCAGCAGCGCGCCCGCCTGCGCGCCGACTTCGGCATCGCTCGGCTTGTGGCCGCCGTCGCCGCCGGGCGCGCGCAGCGCCTGCTTGAGCGTCGCCTCGAAGCGGTCGAAGAACTGGTTCATGCGCACCTGCAGCCGCTCGTGCTCGCTCACCAGCGCGTCGCCGGTCATGACGCGCACCATGCCGGGGTTCTTCTCCGCGAACGCGAGCAGCATCTCGACCAGCTTCGCCGCCTGCTTGCGGCCGTCGGGCTCGTCGGCGGTGATCTTGTTGGCGAGCGAGAACACCGAGGACTCGATGAACTCGATCAGGCCCTCGTACATCTGCGCCTTGGAGGCGAAATGGCGGTACAGCGCGGCCTCCGAGACATCCAGCTTCCTGGCCAGCGCTGCCGTCGTGATGCGCTCCCACTTCGGCTGCTCGAGCATCCCCGCCAGCGCCTTCAGGATCTCGAGCCGCCTCTCCCCTTTCACACGCGGCATGGCCTGATTCTACTCACTCAGTGCGCGTGCCGGAATACCATGCGCGGCAGCTGCGTCACCGAACTCACGCGCAGGTCGACGTAGGGCACGCGCATAGCGCGTTCGCTGACCCAGACCGTGGTCATCCCCAGGCGCTTGGCGGTGCGCAGGTTCTCGAGGGTGTCATCCACCAGGGCGCAGCGCTGCGGGTCGAGTTTGTGCGCCCGCAGCAGAAGCCGAAAGCCCTGCAACGCTGGCTTGGGCTTGAAGCGCGTGCTCTCGATGGTGTAGACGGCGTCGAAGAAGCGCCCGACGCCGAGCGCGCGCACCACCTGCTCGACGTAGTGCTGCGGCGCATTGGAGAAAATGAGGCGCTTGCCCCCGAGGCTGGCGAGCGCGTGCTTGAGCGCGTTTTCGTGCACCACCATGTCGGCGAGCTCGGGGAAGCGGTGCGTCTCGCGCAGGTAGTGGTGCGGGTCGGTGCCGTGGTGGCGCATCAGCCCTTTGAGCGTGGTGCCGTAGCGCAGCCAGAAGCCGCGCCGCATCTCGTTGGCGCCCTCCTCGTCGACACTGAAATGGCGCATCAGGTAGTCGTTGATCTGCGCGTGCATCGAGGGAAAGATGTGCGGCCGCGCGTCGTGCAGCGTGTTGTCGAGGTCGAAGATCCACACCCGCCGCGACGGCGGGTACTTCATGATGCGCATTTACTATTTGCTGCGCGGTCGCTACTTGCTGCGAATGAGGGTGCCGACACCGGTGTCGGTCAGCACTTCCAGGAGCAGCGCGTGCGGCACGCGGCCGTCGATGATGTGGCAGGACTTGACGCCGGCGCGCGCCGCCTCGAGCACCGATGCGATTTTCGGCAGCATGCCGCCGGAGATCACGCCCTTGGCCACCAGGTCGTCGATTTTTCTCGGCGTCAGGCCCGAGAGGAGCTTGCCTTCCTTGTCGAGCACGCCGGGGGTGTTGGTCAGCACGATCAGCTT
>CAYMVA010000071.1:0-17176 GCA_964393745.1 uncultured Enterobacteriaceae bacterium
CGAGCAGCTGGTGGCCCGAGGGGGCAACGCCGGCTCCGCCTGGGAGTGGGCGATCGGCACCGACACCGAGGGCAGCCAGAGCGTGAAGGGAAGTCTCGACTGGGTCTCGGGCAAGCTCTACGCCTGGACGCTCAACTACTCAGGCGCAGGCGCGGCCACGATCGAGGTGCGCGATGCAGGCACGCTGGTCTTGAGCCGCACTTGGGCGGTGGGGATGGATACGGGCAATGCGCTCCAGGTCCAGGTCTCCACCAACCCGAGCATCGGACCGGGGATCACGATGGCCGCCTCTGTCACTTCCATCAACGGCCATTCGCTCTCTGGGGCGGTCAGCCAGACCGGGAACAACACCCAGGCCGAGCAGAACCTGTACTACTTTTATCCGGGGATGGTATCGGGCTTCATCGCCACGGGCACGGTGAGCCTGACCTATGGGTCGCTACCCGCAGGGGCGCGGGTGCAGTTCCTTGCGCGCGCGGGCACCATCGCCTGCGCCGGGGGGAACGCCGCTCCCACGGTGAGTATCACGAGTCCCGCCGCCAATACAACCTTCACCGCCCCGGCCAACATCACGCTGACGGCGAACGCGCAGGACAGCGATGGCACGGTCACTCAGGTGCAGTACTTCGCCAACGCCAGCCCCCTCGGCACGGCCACGAGCAGCCCGTACAGCTTCATCTGGATGAACGTCGCCGCAGGGGCCTACAGCCTCACGGCGCGAGCCACCGACAACGCCGGCGCGAGCACCACCTCAGCGCCCGTGGCGATCACGGTGGGCGCGGTGCAGGCGAAGCTCTACTTTATCCACACCGATCACCTGAACACACCACGCCTCATCTCGGATGACCAGCAGCGCACCGTCTGGAGATGGGACAACACTGACCCCTTCGGCGGAAACCCGCCCGATGAGAACCCCTCGGGGCTCGGAGTCTTCGAGTTCCCCTTGAGATTCCCGGGGCAGTATGCGGATCGGGAGACGAACCTGCACTACAACATGGCGCGCGATTACTGGACGGATGGGGGTCGCTACATCCAGAGCGATCCGATCGGCCTTGCGGCGGGGTTAAATCTCTACGCCTATGTTGACGGCAATCCGCTCTCCTTTTCCGACCTGCTTGGTTTCGCGCCCTCATTCGGGCAGTGCTTGGGGTCATGTGTGACTGGCCAATTTGGTCTGACGGCCATTGGCATTGGGGCAGTGGCATCGGGGGTACCAATCTCGGCGCTCAAGCCCACAGGGGCGTTAGGATCTGCACCGGGAACCTCCCTCGCATCTGCAGTGCTTTCTCGCGCCATTCCGGCCAGACTGCCATTCTCAATTCGCACTCCCACCTTATCTAATCCGCCAGCTAGAACCGCAGTCTTGGGTCGTGCCTTAGGTCGCTATGTGCCGGTAGTTGGCGTTGGGATACTGGCCTACGATGCAACTACGATTGCGTTATGTGTGAACGATTGCCTAAACGCGGACCAATGTTCGGCGCTACCAACTACGAGTGCATCGCAATGAGCACAAGAGAGGACATGGCGCTAAAAGTTATTGCCTTTGTCCGGCGGCATACTACGGCCTCAAAACAGCCGCTTGATTCGTCTACGCAATTGGCGCGCGATTTGGGAATGGATGGAGCTGATGCATATGAATTTCTGGATGCATTCGCGCGCGAGTTCGGTGTAGATATGTCCAGTTTTGAGTTCGCTAGATATTTTGGTCCGGAGGGCCTGGATCCTGTGCTGCTTTTAGCGAAGAAAAAAGCTGATCTCAGACCTATCAACATTGGAGATCTTATAGAGGCTGCGAAATCCAAGACGTGGCCAGGGACATAGGGCTTGCCGAAGCCGGAGGAGTCAATGCGGTCGGCTTCGCACGAGAGTTGACTTTCCGCCGACACCCCTACGGCTATCGAAGGCAACGTCACCTCGGTCAAGAACCCCTTGAACCGCATCACCGGAGTTGACCCGCTTCCATGGACGGTATTCCGCTTGGGTCACAAGCGGTTACCCACAGGTTGCATTGGGCGCTTGATGGTCTTGGGTGTCGCACCAATCATTTACGACGGCGCCCGCCGAGAGGGATATACCGGCAATCCAATCCAAGACGCGTGAGGGTCGCAGCTGCTCGTCCCTCGCATCACGTGCCCCGCTCGGCGCCGCACTTCCAGCACTGGTTGAACTGGCCTTCGAGCTGTTCGCCGCAGGCGCAGCGCCACGCGGGGCCGGGGCGCGGCGGCGCGCGCAGCAGCGCCTCGGCGCGCGAAGCGCAGGCGTCATCGGTCACCCACAACTCGGCCTGGCATTCTGCCGGCGGCAGCTCGCCCATGGCGGAGGCGAGGATCTCGTTGCGCACCTCGGCGCCGATGCCTTCCGCGGCAAGCAGGTTGCGCGCATGGTGCACGGCGATGCGGTCGAAAGAGCTGAAGACGCGCTTCATTTCGCTTTTTCCAGCCTGACGATGCGCTCGTACAACTCCAACCGCCGCGGATGGATCGTGCCCGCGGCAGCGGCGGCGCGCACCGCGCAGGAGGGTTCCTGGAGATGTCGGCAGTCGTTGAAGCGGCAACCCGCGGTGTGCGCCGCGAACTCGCGGAAACCCTCAGCGATCTCGCGCGCGCTCAGGCCGGCGAGGCCGAATTCGGACACCCCGGGCGTATCCACGATCTCGGACTCGGCGTCGAGCGTGTATAGGCGCGAGGCGGTGGTGGACTGGCGGCCGGCATCGAGGAAGCGCGAGATCTCGCGGATGCGCACCTCGGCATCGGGCACCAGGGCGCGCACCAGCGTGGACTTGCCCATGCCGGATTGCCCGGCGAGCACCGTGCGCTCGCCCTGCAGGTGCGGCCGCAGCGGCGAGACGTCGAACTTCGCCGCCAGCTCGATCACCGGGTAGCCGGCGACGCGAAACGGCTCGAGCCGCTCGCGCGAGGCGTCGCAGCGCGCCGCGAGGTCAATCTTGTTGAGCGCCACCAGCGCCGGCAGCGCGCAGCGCTCGGCGATCACCAGCATGCGGCAGATGAGCTCGTCGGCGAACGACGGCTCGCAGGCGACGAGGATCACCACCCGGGTGACGTTGGCCGCCAGCACCTTGGAGCGGTACGCGCTGGCGCGCGCGTACAAGCTGCGCCGCGGCGCCACCGCCTCGATCACGCCGCCTTCGAGCAGCTGCACGCGGTCGCCCGCCACCATCTCGATGCGGCGGTTGCGCGCGTGCGCCGACATCAGCTCGCCGCCATCCGGCCGCACCAGGCAGGATCGCCCGAAGCCGGCGATCACTGTGGCGTGGCTAGAGTTCAAATAGCGCGTCGCACTTGGCGGCGCAGATGAAATCGTTCTCCGACAGGCCGCCGACCGCGTGCGTCCAGTATTCGACGCGGCACTTGTTGTAGCCCACCGCCAGGTCGGGGTGGTGGTCCTCGCGGTGCGAGATCCACGCGAGCGCATTCACGAACGCCATGGTGTCGTGGTAGTTGCGGAACGGGTAGAGCTTGACGAGTTTCCCGTCCTCGATGATCCAGCCCTTGAGCTGCGCCAGCTGTGCCTTCGCTTGCGCCTCGGTGTAGGGCGGCGCGCCGCCCTCGCAGGGCTTGCACTTCTTCTTCGCCAGGTCGCTCATACGGTTCTAAGCCTTTCTATCCGTGCCGCGGCGGGCGGGTGCGAATCGTAGAACGCGGAGTGCAGCGGGTCGGGCGTGAGCGTCGCGGCGTTGTCCTGGTAGAGCTTGACCAGCGCCTTGACCAGCTCCTGGGCGCTCGAGTGCGCCGCGGCGTAGGCGTCGGCCTCGAACTCGTGCCGGCGCGAGTACAGGCTGGTGAGCGGCTGCAGCAAGAACATGAAAACCGGCGCCACCAGCACGAACAGCAGCAGCGCACCGGCAGTGCTCGCACTGGCGACGTTCAGCCCGCTGTAGAACCAGGGCTCGCCGATCAGTTGCCCGAGCACCCACAGCAGCAGGAACGAGAACCCGAACATGACGAGCACGCGCTTCCAGACGTGGTGGCGCTTGAAGTGGCCGAGCTCGTGCGCCAGCACCGCCTCGATTTCCGCCGGCGCCAGGCGCGCGAGCAGGGTGTCGAAGAACACGATGCGCTTGGCGGCGCCGAAACCGGTGAAGTAGGCGTTGCCGTGCGCGGAGCGCTTCGAGCCGTCCATGACGAACAGGCCGCTGGAGCGGAAACCGCAGCGCCCGAGCAGCGCCTCGATGCGGCCGGCGAGCACCTGATCCTCGAGCGGGCTGAACTTGTTGAAAAGCGGCGCGATCAGGGTCGGATAGATGAGCAGGATCAGCAGGTTGAAGCCGGCCCAGGCGAGCCACACCCAGATCCACCAGCGCTCGCCCATCTGTGCCATCAGCCACAGCACCAGCACGAGCAGCGGGATGCCGAGCGCGGCGCCGAGCGCCGCCTGGCGCGCGAGGTCGGCGATGAAGAGCTTCGGCGTCATGCGGTTGAAGCCGAAGCGCTGCTCGACCACGAAGGTGCGGTACACCGCCAGCGGCAACTCGAGCACCGAGAGCAGCACCACCACGGAGACGATGAGGGCGACGCCGTGAGCGATCCCGCCCGCGTCGAACACGTGCGCCCAGGCGTCCTGCAGCCACTGCAGCAGGCCGCCGAAGGTCAGCGCGAGCAGCAGTACGGCGCCCAGCAGCAGGTCCGCCACGCCCAGGCGCGTCTTGGCGACGCTGTAATCGGCGGCCTTCTGGTGCGCGGCGAGCGGAATCGCGGCGGCGAAAGAGTCCGGCACAGCCTCGCGGTGCGCGCGCACGTAGCGCATCTGGCGCGCCGCCAGCCACAGGCGCGTCGCGGTCGCAGCCGCGAGCGCGGCGAGAAAGGCCCAGCCGAAAGCGTTCAATTCAGTCACTGTGAGAGAATACCTAAACTTTTCAGTCGGATAAAGGATGGCGGCCGATCCGAACAACCTCGCCTGGATCGACATGGAGATGACCGGGCTGCAATCGGACTCCGACCGCATCCTCGAGATCGCCCTCATGATCACCGATCCGCAGCTGGCGCAGGTCGGCGATGGGCTGGTGCTGGTGCTGCACCAGCCCGATGAAACGCTCGCGGCGATGGATGGGTGGAACCAGAGCGTGCACGCCAAATCCGGCCTCGTGGATAAGGTGCGCGCCTCGGCGCTCGACGAGGCGCAAGCCGAAGCGCGCGCGCTCGAATTCCTGGCTGCGCACGTGCCCGCGGGCGTGTCTCCCATGTGCGGCAACTCGGTGTGCCAGGACCGGCGCTTTCTCGGGCGCTGGATGCCGCGCCTGGAGGCGCATTTCCATTACCGCAACCTGGACGTGTCGACGCTCAAGGAATTGGTGAAGCGCTGGCAGCCCGAGGCGATGAAGGGCCTGAAGAAGGCGGGGCGGCACGAGGCGCTCGCCGACATCCTCGAGTCGATCGAGGAACTGAAGTACTACCGCAAGACCGTGATGACAATCTAGGGGACAGACCCCGGTTCTTCTTGGTTTTGCCTTTCGGGGTCTGTCCCCGGTTTTCAACAAAGGAGCACGACCCATGATCCTAGAGCTCGCCGACCTTTGCATCCACCCCGGCAAGCAGGCCGAATTCGACGCCGCCATCGTCAAGGGCGTCGAGAGCGTGATCGCGAAAGCGAAGGGCTTCCGCGGCTACAAGGTGAACAAGGGGATCGAATCCCCGGAGCGCTACCTGCTGATGATTTTCTGGGACACGGTGGAGAACCACACCGTGGACTTCCGCCAGTCGCCGGCGTTCCAGCAATGGCGCGCGATCGTCGGGCATTACTTCGCCGCGCCGCCCGTGGTCGAGCACTACACGCTGCTTTCCAAGTCGGCCTGACAGGAAAATCGGGGACAGACCCCGGTTTTTCTTTGCCTGGGGTCTGTCCCCGATTTTCTCGCGCGGGAGAAGGGTCGGAATGGACCGCGCCGGACTTTGGGCGTAGCATGAAAATGGGATTTTCGTCAGGAGATTTAATATGAATCGAGCTTTCATCCTTCGTGCGCTGCCGGTGCTCGCGCTTTGCGCGCTCCTGTACTCGGCTTCCTCGGTGTTGGCGCAGGGCTCCACGATGCGGGTGGCCCTGAAGGGCCACGATCCGGTCGCCTATTTCACCGAGGGCAAACCCGTGAAGGGCGACCCGAAGTTCAGCTACGACTGGGACGATGGCCGTTACCAATTCGTGAGCGCGCGTAATCGCGAAATGTTCGCCGCCAGTCCCGAGCGCTATGCCCCGCAATTCGGCGGCTATTGCACGGGCTCCATGTCGCGAGGAGTGCGCGCTGAGGCGGATCCCGCGGCCTGGATCATCGTCGATGGCAGGCTCTATGTGTTCGGGCAAATGAAGTTCAAGGAGCTCGCGGCAGCGGATCCCCAATATCTCGCGGAGCGGGTCCCCAAGGCCGACAAGAATTGGCGGGAAAAGAAGTAGCGCGCTTCACAGCCCCGCTTTGCGCAGGCCCTCTTGCACGCTTGCGGTGTATTTGGGGTCCGCGAACCGCGTGCCGAAGTTCTCCACCTGGAAGTCGGGGCTCAAGCGCCGCACCTGATCGGCGGCCCGCCGGGCTTGGTCGGCGTTTCCGAGCTGCGCCAGCGCGGCGGCGCGAACCGCGAGCACCCCGATTACGGATGGAGCGCGCGCCAGCACCGCGTCGGTCTGCGTCAATGAGTCGCCATATCGCCCCGCGACGTAATACGCAACCGCAAGGTTGAAACCCTCGCCGGGGCTGGGGTGCGGCTCGAAGCGCTTCGCAGCTTCCATTGCCGCGATAGACTCGTCTATTCTGCCGGCGTACAGCAGCGCCCCGCCGCGCCGGAACAGGGCGGTCGAATCGCTCGCGTTCAGCTCGATGGCGCGCTCGGAGTGGAACAGCGCCTCCTCGAGCCGGTTCTGGTTGCTGTGAATGGAAGCGAGCAACGCATGCGCGCGCGTGTGGGCGCGCTGGTCCGGGGAAGCCAGGGCGCGCTTGCAGAACTGCTCGGCGCGCGTCATCCCCTCGGACGCATCCTCGATCCAACCATAGAGCGCGCGCTGCAGCTCGGCGTCGCAGAGTGCGGTCATGATCTCGGCATATTCGGGGGAAAGCTTCTCGGCGCGCGCGAGCAGGGTACGCGCTTCGCGATTGGCGCCGCGCTCGCTGCGATCGAGCAGCGAGCGGGCGCGCAGCACCAGGTCGTGAGCCTCGAGGCTGTCGGTCGGCTTGGTGAACACGCGCTGCTCCTCGATGCGGGTGAGCTTGACCGCCAGCGCGCCGACGAGGTTCTTCACGATCCGGTCCTGGATCTCGAAGATCTGGGCGCCGTCGCCGTCGTAGCGTTCTGACCACAGCAGTACCCCCTTGTCCGCGTCGCTCAGCTCGACGGCCACGCGCAGCTTGCCGGCTGCCTCGCGCACGCTGCCTTGCACGACGTAGCGCGCGCCAAGCTCGTCGCGGATTTCCTGCGGCGTCGGCGCCTTGCCCTTGAATCCCTGCACCGCGTTCTTCGACATCACCCGGATCCCGGAGAATCGCCCCAGCGCGCTGATGATGTCTTCGGTCACTCCGTCGCTCAGATAGTCCCGCTTCGCATCGCCGCTTTGATTGGCGAACGGCATTACGGCGATGGTCGCGGGCGCGGAGGACGCTTGCGTTGCTCTCCGGCCGAGCGCCGACATGATCCACTCGCGCATGTCCGCGGCAGAGGTGCCGGCAGCGATCCATACGCCGCTCGCAAGCACGGACAGCAAGAACCCCAGCGCAACGAATTGCCAGTTTCGGCGGCGCCCCGGCGGGGCGACCGTTTTCGTTGCGTTCGAAGCCGCTTGAGTTGCGGGCGCTTCGGGGGTGACCCGATAGACATGCACCGGCCGCGCGATGTTCTTGACCGCGTGTTCGCCCCGATCCTCGAAGCCCGCCGACATGCGATCACGCACTGCTTGCTGCACGATCTCCGACACCAGGACGCCGCCCGGTTCAGCCAGCGCCTGCAGGCGCGCGGCCACGTTGACCCCGTCGCCGAACACGGTACCGTCCGCCTTCTCGATCACGTCGCCAAGGTGAACCCCCATGCGAAAACGCATGCGCCGGTCCTCGGGCAGGCGGCCCGCGGCCGCCTCGAGCTCGTCTTGAATGGCGAGCGCGCCCGTCACGGCTCCGGTCGCGGTCTCGAACACCGCAAGCACCGAGTCGCCCGCCATGTCGATGACGCGCCCCTGACGGTTGCCGATTTGCGATGCAAAGACTTTTCGCGCTGCTTCGAGCGCCTCGACGGTGGCCTGCTCGTCGGCGGCCATGAGGCGCGAATAGCCCGCCACATCGGCCGCCAGGATTGCCATCAGTCGTTGCTTGAGTACTGCGCCGCTCACCTACTCGAGTCCTCCAAAGGCGATGTCGCGGCAAGATAGCACTCTCGCATCGTCTCCACTATCTGGACCCACGCGTGCGCGGGGCGCCCACAGGCAAAAGTGTAAAGTGTGACTTTACAGTTTGGCGCTGCTAGATCGGGGACAGACCCCAGGCAAAGAAGAACCGGGGTCTGTCCCCAAGCCGGGGTCTGTCCCCAAGCCGGGGTCTGTCTCCGCCTAGGCGGCCGGCGCTTCGGGCTTGGTGAGTTCGAGTCCCTGGCGTGCAACCGCAGCGGCGACGTCGCCGCCGCCGCCCGCGACCTGCACCGTCGGGTAGGCGAACTTGACGCCGTTGGCGTCGAAGGCCTTCTTGATCATGGCGAAGGCCCGGCGCCGGATGCCGAACTGCTGGTTCGGCTTGGTCATCATCTTGACCCGGATCTCGACCGCGAAATCGCCGAATTTCTCCACCCCCTGCATCTTGAGCGGCTCGATGAACTTGGGCCCGAACTCGGGATCCGCGGCCAGCTCCTTGCCGATCTGCTTGATCAGCTTCTTCGCCATGCTGATGTCGCTGTCGTAGGTGATGCCGATGTTGAACTTGTCGATCACCCAGTCGCGGCTCATGTTCTGGATCGCCTTCAACTCGCCGAAGGGCACGGTGTAGATCGGCCCGCGATGGTGCCGCAGCTTCACCGAGCGCATGCCGAAGGCCTCCACCGTGCCCTTGTAGGTGCCCGACTGGATGTACTCGCCGATGCGGAAAGCGTCGTCCATGAGGAAGAACACGCCGGTGAGAATGTCCTTCACCAGGGTCTGGGCGCCGAAGCCGATGGCGAGGCCGAGCACCCCGGCGCCGGCGAGCAGCGGCCCGATGTTCACCCCCAGCCCCGAGAGCACCAGCATCAGGGTCATCAGCGCCAGCACCACGAGGATGAAATTGCGCGCCAGCGGCAGCAGCGTCTTTTCGCGTGAAGTGGGCTCGACCATGACGCCGTTCACCTCGCGCGGCCGCAGGCGACGATCGATGCCCAACTTGACGAATTGCCAGCCGATCCCTGCCAGCGCCGCCGCCGCCAGCAGGTCGAAGCTCGCCTCGAGGACCGCTTGGCGCATCTTCGCGCCTGCTTCGCCCAGGAACTTGAAGCCCCACAGTTCGGACACGCCAGCAAGCAGCATCACGATCAGCAGCACGCGCATCACGCGGTGCAGCATCACCGCGAACTCGGGGCGTTGCCGCGGCGCCTCGCCGGTGCCGCTGCTGAACACGTCGTCGATGCCGCGGCTGATCCAGCGGTCGAGCAATGGGTAGGCGAGCACCATGCCGAGCGAGGCGAGCGCCGCGCCGGCAAGCGAGCGCCCGTGGTCGATGGTGCCTGCCGCCCACACCAGGAAAACGAGCAGCAGGTAGAGGATCGCGAACAGATGCCAGGTGCCCGCGAGCGTCGCGCGCCATGTGCTGCCGCTGGCGCCCGCTGCATTGCCACCGCGGATCGCCGCCGCCACGGCGCCGCGCGCATCGAGAATCACGCCGAGCAGCATCAAGCTGACGAGTGCGCCGCTGGTGAGCCGGATCATCATCTCGACCTCGGGCGGCAAGCCGGCTACGAACAGCAGGCCGGCGATCAGCAACGCGAACGCCCAGACCGCCGCCACGCGCACGATCCAGCGGTGCACGAATCGCGCCGTCCGGTCGTCCACCGGCAGCGGGCGCAACGCCGGCGAATCCGGCGACAGCACGAAGTGCGAGGCGACCGCCACGACGTACACCAGGATGGCGCCGGTCGCGAACGTGACCTGCAAGGTGCGCTCAGCGCTGCCCGCCGCGAACAACAGGTTCGCCGCGCCGATGGCGACGAGCGCGAACGCAGCCAGCGGCAGCAAGTCCAGCAGCAAACGCTGCAGCGCCGCGACCAGGCGCGCGCCGAGGCCGGCACCCGTCGCCGGTCGCGCCCGCAAGTAGGGCTCGACCACCATGCGCTGCACTGCACGACGCGCCAGCATCGCGAACGCGACGATCGCCGCAAAAAACACGAGTTGCAGCAGCAATCCGCCGGCGCCCTTGCCGCCGGAAATCTTGTCCAGGCTCGAGGCGAGCGCCTCGGGTAGCTGCCGCCAGCCTTCGGCGACGACCTTGACGCGCCTGCCGGCGTCCTTGCCCGTACCCTCCAGGCCCTGGCGCAGCTGCACCAGCAGCATCGCCGAGCTGCCCTCGATTTTCGTTTCCGCCGCGGCTTGCAGTTCGGCCTGCTTGTGCAGCTGGCGCGCGAGCAGCTGGCGCGCCTGTGCATCGGTGAGCTTGCCGAGCAGCGCGTCGGCCTCTTCCGGCGTGAACTTCTCCGGCAGCTCGATCGGCGCTTCCTTTTTCTCGGGCTTTTCCTTGGCTAGCGCTGTCGCCGGGAGGAGGGCGCATGCCGCGCCGAGCACGAGCGCGCCGAGGAACTGGCCGCCGGCGACCAGGGCGCCGGCGGGGCTCATTCGACTTCCACGATCGCTTCGATCTCTACCGGGATGCCGTTCGGCAGCGAGCCCATGCCGACCGCGGAGCGCGCGTGCCTGCCCTTGTCGCCGAATACTTCCACGAACAGGTCCGAGCAGCCATTGATCACCTTGGGCTGGTCGGCAAAATCCGGCACCGCGTTCACCATGCCGAGCACTTTCACCACGCGCTTGACCTTGTCGAGACTCCCCAGCTCGGCGCGCATCACCGCGAGCAGCGCCAGCCCTGTGGAGCGCGCGAATTTGTAGCCCTGCTCTGCAGTGAATTCTCGCCCGAGCTTGCCTTGCGGCCGCATGCCGTCCACCGCCGAGGGGCCTTTGCCGGCGAGGAACAGCAGGTTGCCGCTGCGCACCGCGTTGACGTAATTCGCCACCGGCGGCGTCACCGCGGAGAGCTCGATGCCCAGTTCCTTCAGTTTTTTTTCGGCGCTCATTGCAGTGGCACCACCTTGCCGGGGTTCATCAGGTTCTCGGGATCGAACATGCGCTTCAGGTCGCGCATCACCGAGAGGGTCTCTTCGCCGAGCTCGGCGCGCAGCGACTCCATCTTGCCGACGCCGATGCCGTGCTCGCCGGTGCAGGTGCCTTCCATATTGAGCGCGCGCTCGATCAGCCTGCGGTTGAACTGCTTGGCGAGCTCGGTTTCCTCGGGCTTGGCCGGGTCGATCAGGAACATGAGGTGGAAGTTGCCCTCGCCGATGTGGCCGAGCAGCGGCACCGGGGCGATGTAGTCCTTCACGTCCGCCATGGTCTCGCGCACGCATTCGGCCAGGCGCGAGATCGGCACGCACACATCGGTCGACACCGCGCGCGAGCCGGGCCGGAGCTGCAGGCAGGCGAAGTAGGCGTTGTGGCGCGCGTCCCAGAGCTGGTTGCGCTCCTCGGGGCGGGTGGCCCACTGGAAGTCCATGCCGCCGTGCTCCTTGGCGATCGCCTGCACCGTCTCGGCCTGCTCGATGACCGAAGCCTTGGTGCCGTGGAATTCGAAGAACACGGTGGGCGCCACGCGGTAGCTGGTCTTCTTGTACTTGTTGATGGCGTCGATGGTGGTCGCGCACACGATGTCGCAGCGCGCCACCGGCACGCCCGACTGGATGGTCTGGATCACGGCGTTGGTGCAGCCGTCCACCGACTCGAAGGCGCATACCGCGGCCGAGATCGCTTCCTGCACCGGGTACAGGCGCACCGTCACCTCGGTGATGATGCCGAGCGTGCCTTCCGAGCCCACGAACAGCCGCGTCAGGTCGTAGCCGGCGGCCGATTTCTTCGGCCGGCGCTGCGTCTGGACGATGCGCCCGTCGACGAGCACCACTTTGAGCGACACCACGTTCTCGCGCATGGTGCCGTAGCGCACCGAGCTGGTGCCCGAAGCGCGGGTCGCAGCCATGCCGCCGAGGGTGGCATCCGCCCCCGGATCCACCGGGAAGAACAGGCCCGTGTGCTTGATGTGCTCGTTCAACTGCTTGCGCGTCACGCCCGCCTGCACCACGGCGTCGAGGTCGGTTTCGTGCACCGCCAGCACCTGGTTCATCTGCGACAGGTCGATCGAGACGCCGCCTTTGACCGCCAGGATGTGGCCCTCGAGCGAGGTACCGACGCCGAACGGGATCATCGGCACGCGGTGGCGGCGGCAGATGTTCACGACGTCGCGCACTTCCTCGGTGGTGTGGGGGAACACCACCACGTCGGGCGGCGCGTAGGGGAAATACGACTCGTCCTTGCCGTGGTGCTCGCGCACCGCGGCCGAGGTGCTGACGCGATCGCCGAGCAGCGCGCGCAACTCGGCGACCACGGACTGGTCGAATTCGCGGGCTTTATTCATGGAGAGCTCCTGCGCGTTGAACGGCGCTCTGCGTCCGTTCCAACGCGCGCCCTTATTTTAGCTTTATTTCCCCGGCGAACGGCACTTTGACGCCGAGCGCAGGGATCTCGAGCGTCACTTTGGCGGCGAGCGACTCGTCGCCGCGCAGCAGCTTGCCGTCGAGCGCTTTCTGCACCGCCTGCTCGATTTCGTGCTGCGAACTGACGCCCACCATCTTGAGGAACTTGCGGATGCTGAGATTGAAGGTTTCCTGGTCCATGGCTATTTGCCCTCCGAAAGAAACTTGCGCGCGAGCTGCTTGCCGAGCTCGACGCCCCACTGGTCGAAGCTGTTCAGGTTCCAGATCACGCCCTGTGTGAACACCTTGTGCTCGTAGCATGCCAGCAGCCGTCCGAGATTGCGCGCGTCCAGCCGCTCCAGGCGCAGCGTGCTCGAGGGGCGGTTGCCCGGGCAGAAACGATGGGCTTGGGCCCCCGCCCCCGATCGAGTCGAGGGCAGGCCTTTCGCGCGGGTGACAACATCGGTGCCGAAGGCGAGCGCCTGCGCCTGCGCCTCGGCGTGCGCGTCGAGCTCGCGGCTCGCGCCCGCGACCACGAAATCGGACGGCACCGCCTGCGTTCCCTGGTGCAGCAGCTGGTGAAACGAATGCTGTCCGAGGGTGCCTTCCTCGCCCCAGATCACGGGTGCGGTGGCGTAGCCGAGCGCGCGTCCCTCGCGATCCACGCACTTGCCGTTCGACTCCATCTCCAGCTGCTGCAGGTAGGCGGGCAGTCGCCGCAGTGCGTGCGCGTAGGGCAGCACCGCGTGAGTCGCGGCGCCGAGAAAATTCACGTTCCAGATGCCGATCAGCGCCATGAGCGCCGGCAGGTTGCGCTCGAGCTGCGCCCCGGCGAAGTGCTCATCCATGTCGCGCGCGCCGGCGAGAAACTCCTCGAAGCGCGCGGCGCCGATCGCGAGCAGCGCGCAGAAGCTCGCCGCCGACCACACCGAGTAGCGCCCGCCGACCCAGTCCCAGAGCGGCAGCACTTCGCCGGCGCCGAAGGCGCGCGCCGCGCGCTCGTCCGCAGTGACGGCGATGAAATGCTCCGCCAAATTGGGCCGCGAGCCGAGCCAGCGCTTGGCGGCGGCGGCGTTGGCGAGCGTCTCCTCGGTGGTGAAGGTCTTGGAGACCACCACGAACAGCGTGTGCGCGGGATCGGCCCCCTCGAGCGCGCGCCCGAGCGCGAGCGGATCCGGACTCGCGACCCAGGCGAGCTCGAGTGTAAAGTCACGCTTTACACTGAGCGCGTCCGCGACCAGGCGCGGGCCGAGCTGCGAGCCGCCGATGCCCAGGTGCACCACGCGGCGAAAGCGCGTGCGCACGCTCGCCGCCAGCTCGCGCATGCGCGCCAGCGCCGCCTTGACCTCCGGCGGCGCGGCATCGCCGGCGCGCAGCACGCTGTGGCGCGCGGCGCGGCCTTCGGTGGTGTTGATTGTTTCGCCAGTCAATAGCGCACGGCGCCAGTCCTCGAAGCCGCGCTGCGCCGCCAGCTCGCCGAGCAGCTGCAATGTCGTCGCATTGAGTCGCTGGCGCGAGTAATCGAGCCGCAGCCCCGGCGCCGCGGCGCTGAAGCTCGCGGCGCGCGCAGCGTCGCGCGAAAACATTTCCGCGAGCGGCGTGCCGCGCAGGCTGTCGGCGTGCGCGGCGAGCTTCGCCCAGGCGGCGCAATCGGTCGGCGGCGTGGTGTTCACGGTTGGGTAGCCGGCGTGGCGCTCACGGTTGCCTGCGATAGAGGCGGTAGCGCTCGGCCTTGTCTCCGGGCCGGCCGACGTCGGCAAGCTTTCTCCAACCCGGCCCGGGCGCGTCGCTTTCGTCGCGCGGCGAGCCCTGCACGATGAGCAGCGGGCAGGGCGCGGGCTTGCGGCGATCCCACGCGCGCGTCGTGATGCCGGCATGGTAGGCAAACGCGGCGCGCTGCGTCGCGCCGAGATTTGAGCCCGCGATGCAGGCCGCCCCTGCCGGGATGCGCGATTTGAGCTGCAGCGCTACGGAGTGGTAGTTCCTCTGGTAATCCACCCAGGGCATCCACAGCGCGGCGAACGTGCCCCAGAGCAGTGCCACGCCCGCCGCCCAGCGCGTCACGCCGCGTGTCGGTGACGGCGCGGTGAAGAACGCCACATACAGCCAGGCAAGCGCAAGCGCGGCGGCGAGCGCCAGCGCCACCGGATCGAACTGGGCGACGAAGCCGGGCGCGGTCTTGAGCAGGTTGCGCTCGAGGCGCGCCGGCGCGCCGGCCATGAGCGCGACGTAGCCGAGCCATACCAGGCCCGCGAACACGGTGAAAGTCATAACGCCGAACCAGTCGAGCGCATTGGCGGCGCCGCGCCGCAGGCTCGCCACGCCCTGCGCGCCGAGCAGCGCCAGCGGCGGCAGCAGGGCGAGCGCGTTGACGTCTTGCGGCGGCCCCATGGCGGCAATGGCGCCGAACAGCAGCACCGCCGCCGCCAGCGGCACGAAAATGCGAGGCGTGCGCCACTGGCGGCGCAGCGTCCACAGCGACCAAGCGGCGAGCGGCCACGCCGGCCACGCGAACCAGCTCAGGGTGACGGCGAAGTAGCGCAGGTTGCCGGCGAGCGTGCCCTGCGGCTGCGTCGCGCCTGCCCACCAGGCTTCGGCGAGATCCGGCGCGCTCAGCCAGAGCGCGAATGGCCAGCTGCCGCCGACGAGCAATGCCGCCACTGCCGCAGGTGCGACAAAGCGCAGCGCGCGCGGCGTGCGCCAGTCGTCGCACGCCAAGTGCGCCACGAGCGCAACGAGCGCGAGCACCGCCGGCACCAGCGGCCCGGTGGACAAGAACGTGATGCCGAGTGCGACGCCGAACGCGATCCCGGCCTTGAGCGGGCGGCGCGCGGCGCGCGCCAGGCAGACGAACGCGGCGCACTCGGCGGCGAGCGCGGCGAGGTCTGGCAGCGCGGTGTGCGCGTGCACGAACAGACCAAGCGAGCCCAGCACCAGCAGCGCCGCGAGCGCGCCCGCGGGGCGCCGGTCTTCAAGCGGCGCGGCGTGGCGCGCGGCGAGGTAGGCAAACCAGATCGCGGCGAGCACCAGCAGCCCGCTGGCGAGGCGCGCCGCGTTGTGGAACGCGATCAGCCAGCCGAACAGGCTGCCGCTGGCGAGCGCCAGCCAGTAGAAAAAGGGCGGGTCGTTGAGCCAGGGCTCGCCGGCGAGCCGCGGCACCAGCCAGTCGCCCGATTGGTGCATCTGGTGCGCGATCTGGAGGGCGATCGCATCGAAGGTTTTCCACGGCTCGTGCGCCGCGAGCCCGGGAAGCGCAAACGCAAGCGCGATCAATACGAGCACCGCGCGCGAGGGCGGGAGCGGGAGCCGCGGCAGCATGGGCTATTGTGAAACAAAAAAGGGCAGCCGCAGCTGCCCTTTTGCGCCGAGCGCCGTGGCGCTCAGGCGGTCTTCTTCCGGCTGTAGCGGCGCTTGAACTTCTCCACCCGGCCGGCGGTGTCCATGATCTTTTGCTTGCCGGTGTAGTAGGAGTGCGACTCGGAGGACACCTCGACCTTGACCACCGGGTAGTCCTTGCCGTCGGTCCACTTCATGGTCTCGCGGCCCTTGGTGTCGATCGACGAGCACGTGAGGAACGAGTGGTTGGCGGCAGTGTCGAGGAAGATCACCGGCTGGTACTGCGGATGGATGCCTGGTTTCATGGGGTTTTCGGCTGCGGAAAAGCGGCGAACTATACAGAAATCATAGGGTTATTGCAACGCCGCGGGAGCCACACGGGTCATGTCGCGAATTACTTCTTGGCGGCCGGCTTGGGCGCTACCACGTCCCACTTGCTGCGCGCGTCCACCGCCAGCACGCAGTCGGCGCCCGCGTCGCAGCGCGTGGCGTGAGGCTTCTTGCCGGAGAACGAGAAATACGAGCCGGCGGGCAGCTTGTGATCCTTGCCGTCGATCGCGAGCACCAGGGTCCCTGAGATCACGTTCACGAAGTGGTTCGAGGTGTGGTGATGGACCGGCGCCGCGAAGCCGCCGGCAAACTTGATCAGGAAGTGGCTCGCGCCCTTGCCGGGGTCGCCTTGCAGCGCAGCCATCTGCACGCCGGGGAAGCCGGAGACGTCGCTCCAGCGCACTTCGGCGACGGGCACGAGGAATGCGCCGCCCGCTTTCTTGGCCGTGTCAGCAGCATCCGCCCGGGGCGCGAGCGAAAGGCAGGCGGTGAGCCCTACGAGCAGCGCTGCAGTTGCATTTTTCATGGTCGGTATCTCCTTGTGGGGAAATCGGAAATCTGGGACAGACCCCGAATTTCGAGGTTATCCCACGGATATATAGGCCAAAAAATCGAGGTCTGTCCCCGGTCTAGCCGCGCCGCATGCTGTCGAAGAACTCGGAGTTGGTCTTGGTGGCGCGCACCTTGTCGATGAGGAACTCGGCCGCTTCCAGCTCGTCCATCGGGTAGAGGAGCTTGCGCAGCACCCAGATCTTCTGCAGCAGGTCCTTGGGGATGAGCAGCTCCTCGCGCCGCGTGCCCGAGCGGTTGACGTTGATCGACGGGAAGATGCGCTT
>CAYMVA010000072.1:0-3683 GCA_964393745.1 uncultured Enterobacteriaceae bacterium
GAACGGATCTGTCGGTCTACTCGCAGGCGTACCTGAACAGGATCGCATTGCGCCTGAACCAACGACCACGCAAGACCTTGGGTTTCGAAACGCCTGCCGCTAGACTACAAGCCGTGTTGCACTGACCGGTTGAACCCGCAGCCAGGAGCGGCCATTCGCCGAACCATCATTGAACACCTCGTCGGCGCGAAGGAGGATCGACGGCGGGATGGTGAGCCGGAGCGCCTTAGCCGTCTTCAGATTGATAAGCAACTCGAACTTCGCCGGTTGCTCGACCGGAAGATCGGCGGGCTTGGCCCCCCTGAGGATCTTATCGACGTAGCCCGCAATCCCCCGAGCGCCCTCGAGCAAATCCGGGCTGTACGAGATGAGACCGCCCGCATCGACGAACCTGCGACTGCCGAAGAGCGTCGGCAATCGGTTCTGAATCGCCAGTTCCGCGATTAGCGCGCGGTGAAGGACCAACTCAGGGCTCTCGATAACATAGAGCGCGTGCGTGCGCTCCTGGACGAGCGCAGGGAAGACTGCCCGGATCTCATCGGCACCCATGGCCTGCACTTGGCGCAAAGTGATGCCCAGGGGACGTGCCGCTGCACTATAGCTCTCCATGTAGGCTCGATTGCGCCGCTCCAGTTCCTCCTGGGTGCCAAACCCTCCGGGCAGTCTGCGCTGGGTAAGAAAAGCCATTCGCGTCACTCCGGGGACGACCTCTGTCAGGAGTTGGAACCGCTTACCCATCAGTTCGGTTGACATCGCGGTCTGCCCCGTTACATTTCCGCCCGGACGCGCCAAATTGGACACAAGTCCGTCGACCAGCGCATCGAATGAGGTCATCACAATCGGGATGGTGGTTGTCGCTTGTTTAGCCGCGCGCGTGGCGAAGGTGCTGGTAGCGACGATGATGTCCACGTTCTCGCGGACAAGTTCTGTCGCCAGTTCCGGAAGCCGCCCGGTATTTCCTTCTGCGAACTGATACTCAAGCTTGATGTTCCGTCCCTCCTCGTAACCGAGCTCGCGCAACCGCTGTTTGAATGCATCGAGCCAGGGGTTCGGCCCGGAGGTCGGCGCGCCCGCTGACAGAAATGCGATGCGTCGCGCCGTCGAGCGCTGCTGCGCGTTCGCCGCAGACGGCAAGGCAATGAGCGCACCGGCGGCAATCAGGAACTGTCTGCGTCGGACTTGGCCCATAACGTCCCCTCGAGAAGCCCGCCGGAAAGTCTACGCTTGCGCGACTGCTTCGGGTCGCAACCCGACGTTCGTGCTTCCGACAATGAGGTTCCCATCCCAATCATGCGGCCCGCAGCAAGCTTAGGGGCTGTGATCAGCTCAGCCTGCAGGGTTGTGACGTTGCCCAAGGCAACTAGGTTGTCCACTACGCCATGGTTCTGCAGCGCAAGACGCGAACACTGGTCGCTCCTTCAAGTTCATTTTGTGTGGCGCGATGCGAAGCCGCGAAGCGCAGGCGGCGGCGAGGCAGGGGCCGCGCGGGAGCTTGCGCCGCGGTCCTCGCCCGGCGGGTGGTTTGGTGCGGCCTGTCGTGTTTTGACTGGCCGCAGCAAACCGGGACCCGCCAGAGGACCACGCTTCGCGGCGCCGCGAGCGCGCGGCCCCTGCCTCGCCGCCGGCCACCCGGCCGTACGGGCACGAACTGTAAAGTGTGACTTTACAGTCGCGCCGCTTTCAGTCGAGCGCGTTCTTCAACCGCTCCGGGGCGACGCGCACCGAGACGCCCGCGCGCTCCTCCTGCAGCGTCATCGAGATGCGCGAATCGCGCTCGCCCCAGCCGCGGCCGAGCGCCTGGTCGAACTCGCGCAACACCAGCTCGGAAATCTGCATCGGCACGCCATGCGCGCGCCCGAGCTCGAGCGCGAGCGCCAGGTCCTTGCGCGCCAGGCGCAGGGCGAACGCGGGTGGGTCGTAGCTTCCGGGCAGGAACTGCTCGACCAGGCGATCGAACGGGCGCTTGCGGCCGAACGCGCCTTGGCGCACGGCGTGCAATAGCGCGAGCGGATCGACCCCCGCCTTGACGCCGAGCGTGAAACACTCGGCAAGCGCAGTCTGCGCGGCAAAGCTGGCGGAGTTGTGCACCAGCTTCGCCACCGTGCCGGCGCCGATCGCCCCGACGTAGAACGGCTGGTCGCCGATCGCCTTCAGCACCGGCTCGCACTTGGCGTAAACCGCAGCGTCACCGCCCACCCAGAGCGCGAGCTTGCGCGTCTGTGCGCCACTAGGCCCGCCGCTCACCGGCGCATCGAGGAATGCGATGCCGCGCGCGGCGAACGTGCTGTGCAGCCGCCGCACCACCTCGGGCGAATTGGTGCTGAGATCGATCCATGTGCTGCCGCGGGCCATGGTTTCGAGCAGGCCGCGATTCCCCCCCGCGACCGCCTCGACCTCCGCGGGACCGGGAAGCGAAGTGAAAACGATCGCCGCGGCCGGTGCCACTTCCGCAGAGTCGGCGCCCCACGTCGCGCCGGCTTCGATGAGCGGCGCAGCGGCCTCACGGCGCGCATCGTGAACTCGGAGCGCGTGGCCGGCCGCAAGCAGGCTTGCCGCCATGTGGCGGCCCATCGCACCCAGGCCGATGAATCCGATCTTCATGAAATGCCTCCTGTCGCGCGCGGCTCAGGCAGCGAGGTCCGCCTGGGTGGTGAAGCTGTCGGCGTAGAACTCGTCTTCCGGCAGCTTGCAATTCTCGATGAAGTCCTTGCGCGCCGAGTCCACCATGATGGGCACGCCGCAGGCGTAAACCTGGTGACCGGAGAGGTCGGGAAAATCCTCCATCACGGCGCGGTGCACGAAGCCGGTGCGGCCGCTCCAGCGGTCTTCGGGCAGGGCGTCCGAGATCACCGGCACGTACTTGAAGCCGGGGTGTTCCGCCACCCACTTCTCGGGCAGCGCGTTCATGTACAGGTCCTTCGGCCGCCTGCCGCCCCAGTACAGGGCCATCGGCCTTGCGATGCCCTTCTCGAACATGTGCTCGATGACCGCCTTGATGGGCGCGAAGCCGGTGCCCGAGGCGACCAGCACGACCGGCTTGGCCGATTCCTCGCGCAGGAAAAAAGTGCCAAGTGGCCCCTCGAACCGCAGGATGTCGCGCTCCTTCATTTTGCCGAACACGTGGTCGGTGAACTGGCCGCCGGCGACGTGCCGCGCGTGCAACTGGATCAGCTCCGCGTCGTGCGGCGCGTTGGCGATCGAGAAGCTGCGGCGCGAGCCGCCCTTGAGCAGAAACTCGATGAACTGCCCGGCGAGAAAAATGAGTTTCTCGTTCGCCGGCAGCTTGAGGTGCAGCACCATGACGTCGTCTGCCAGCCGCTCCATCTTCTGCACCCGGCAGGGCAGCGTCTTGATCTGGATACCCTTGGTCGCGCCGACGGTGCGCGCCTCGATCACCAAGTCGCCGAGCGGCCTGGCCTGGCAGAACAGCGCCTTGCCCTTGGCGCGCTCCTCGTCGGTGAGCGCTTTTTTCTGGTAGACGCCGTAGTCCACCGTACCGGAGACGATCCTGCCCTTGCAGCTGCCGCAGGCGCCGTTCTTGCAGCCATAGGGAAGGATCAACCCCTGGCGCAGCGCCGCCGCGAGGACCGCTTCGCCATCCTCGACCGGGAACTGCAGACCGCTTGGCTGGACCGTGACCGTGCTCATCGTCGCTAAAATAGGCGCATGCAGCGCTTGCTGAT
>CAYMVA010000073.1:0-3219 GCA_964393745.1 uncultured Enterobacteriaceae bacterium
CCACGCCGTGGATGGTGCGCGCAACGTTGGGGTTCACGGGTGCCTGATCCGGTCCCCCTTTCCCCCGTACACCAATGTGGCTACAATACGTTCCTACATTACGAGGGAACTCCATGAAGGCCGTGAATGTCCGGCAGTTGAAGAACAACCCCTCGGAGGCGCTGCGCATGGCGCGCAAGGATCCGGTGGTGGTCATGAACCGCGACCAGCCCGAGGCGCTGCTGGTGCACCTTGACGACGACAAACTGCTCAAGGAACCCGGCGTGCGCCTCGCGCTCGCGACAGCGCTTTACCGCTCGGAAAGCCTTTCTCTCGGCAAGGCGGCGCGGTTCGCCCGGATGGCGCTCGCGGAGTTCATGCGGCATGTCTCGCGCCTGGGCATCGCGGTCGTGCGCGGGACTCCGGAATCGGTTCGCGAGGACGCCAAGACGCTCGAGGCATGGCTGAGAAAACCGTCTTCAGCGACGCGAGCCCGCTGATAGGACTCGCCGCAGCGGGCGGTTTCGAGCTGCTGCTTCGCTTGTTCGGCAAGATCACCGTGACCTCGACCGTGCGCAGGGAGGTGGCGGCGGGACACGGAATGCCCGGCGCAAAGGAAGTCTCGGATGCAGTCCGTGCGGGATGGGCCCGCACGATCAGGGACCCCCGGATGGATGAGCGTCTCGCGGAGCTCGACCCAGGCGAGGCGACGACAATCGCGGCCGCGCTCGCGGCCAAGAGCGCGGCCCTGGTGCTGATGGACGATCCTGAGGGCCGGGAACTGGCGAAGTCGCTCGGCGTGCAGGTCACGGGAACTGCCGGCATCCTGCTGATCGCAAAGAAGCGCGGGCTGGTAAAAGCGGTGCGACCCTTCTTCGAGACGCTCGCGCTAAAGTCGGACTTCCGGCTGTCTCCGGAAATCGTGAGGACGGTACTGGCGGAAGCGGGCGAGCCAATTGGCGAGGACCCTCCCGGGGACGCCAACGGCGCGGCGGTGACCGTGACCGAAAAGTAGCCTGCGCGGCGGGGTCGATGGCGCGCTCAACATCGCCTTCGGCTAAGTAAGCGCCAAGCTCGATGCGGCGGCGGTGCAGAAGCGCACCGGCGACCTGCCGCAGGGGGAGCTGAGCCGCAGCGCTGGCGGGCGTTGCGCGCGCCGTGGTGGGCCCGCACCCAATGTTCCCGATCGGGAACATTCCGCGTTTCGCCGACCGCCCCTTCGCGCATGCGCGTCGCGCCTGCGGTCCCGCGTTTCTGCATTCGTGACGCTTGCCACGCCCGCGGCGCGGAATTCCCCGCAATCAGGACAAAAAGAAAAAACGCGAGCGCAAGTGCGAACTCCTCCACGAAAACATTTCTTTAAGCCATTCGAGCAGATTCTCACAGCCTAAAAGTCGCGCTTCCCCGACGATGGGTCTCATCCATCCTGTCGCCTGAGGACAACGAATGCTCGACATTAACAAGATTTTAGGCAGCAGCGGGAACGACTTCCTCGCGGGCACCGGCGACGCGGATCTGATCGTCGGCCGCCGCGGCAAGGATTGGCTGCTTGGCAACGGCGGCGACGACATCCTGCGCGGCGGCGCCGGCAACGACTGGATCGACGGCGGCGAAGGCGTCGACCTGCTCGACTTCTCCGACGGCAAGCGCGGCATCTTCTTCGTCCTGCACCAGGGGGAGAACCCGGCAAGCCGCGGCGGCTACTGGTCAACCTGCCATCTCGGCGCAGGCCTGGGCACCGACCACTACCGGAACGTCGAGGGCGTGATCGGCACCAATTACGCCGACACCCTGATCGGCAGCCGATACGACGACTTCATCTACGGCGGCGGCGGCAACGACACTGTCTTCGGCGGTGCGGGGAACGACCTCGTCTCGGGCGGCAGCGGCGACGACACCCTTCATGGCGGAGCGGGCGACGACATCCTGGTGGGCGGCGCCGGCTCGGACAAGCTCCGCGGCGGCTCGGGACACGACACCTTCGTCTATCTCGAGGCCTCCGATTCGTCCGGCTCGGACTGGATCCTCGACTTCACGCAGGGCGAGGACCTGATCGATCTCGACGCGCTCCTTGGCGCCGCGGACCTCGCCTGGGGCGGGACGACACCGACTGCGAACGGCGTCTGGTTCGCGCCCGCCCGCCACAACACCAAAGTGTTCGCCGATACCGACGGCGACCTGGCGAACGGCGCCGAGCTGAAGGTCGTGCTCAAGCATTTCAGCCTCGAGCTGACGCCGGAGGATTTCATCGGCGTCTCGGCGGGCGACTTCGCGCCGCCCTCCTTGACGGTGGACATCGTCGACGCCTCGCTCAACGACGGCGACGATAGCTCGCTGGTCATCTTCTCGTTCAGCGAGAGCGTGACCGGCTTCGAGCAGAGCGACATTTCGGTCGCCGGCGGCACCCTGAGCGGATTTGCCGGCTCCGGCGCGAGCTACAGCGCGACCTTCACCGCCTTCGGCGATTCCGAAGCCGTCGGCCGCGTCTCGGTGGCTGCGAATCGCTACGCCGACCTCGCCGGCAACCTTGGCGGCGCGGGGGCCGACACGGCCGGCATCGACACCCACAACCCGACGTTGTACGAGCTGGAGTTCGGCGACGACGCGGTCAATAGCGCCAAGACCACCACGCTGATCAGCATCAAGTTCAGCGAGGACGTGGACGGGTTCGATGCCAGCGACGTGGCGGTCACCGGCGGCACGCTGAGCGAATTCACGCCCCTGGGCGGCAGCAACTTCCTCGCGACCTACACCGCCGATGACGGCACCCAGACCATCGGCGTCGTGTCCGTTGCAGCGGGCAGCTACACCGATCGCGCCGGCAACCCCGGCAGCGGCTACAGCGACACAGTAGAGATCGACACCCTGCCGAGCCCGGCGCCCGCCGTCACGACGCTTGCCATCACCGACGACGAGCCCGGTGTCGCGGTCGGCGCGGGCGGCGAAGTCCTCTTCACCTTCACGTTCAGCGAGGCGGTGACCGGCTTCGACGAAAACGACATCGTCGTCACGGGCGGCTCCGCCGATACGTTCACTCAAATGGATGACGCCACCTACACCCTGGCGGTGATACCCGACCCGGACTACGAAGGGCTGCTAGAGGTCACGGTGGCGGCCGGGGCCGCGACTGACGCGGCGGGCCGGCCGAGCCTCGGTGCCAGCGCCTCGCAGGAAGTGGATACCAAGGCGCCGAACGCGAACGTAACGATCACTGACATCGAAATCGACAGCGGCGTCTCG
>CAYMVA010000074.1:0-14190 GCA_964393745.1 uncultured Enterobacteriaceae bacterium
CGGCGCCGCGCTCGCGACTGATGAAGTCGCACCGCGCGAGCGCTCCGCGCCGCGCCCCGGCTTCTCGATCGAACCGGCGCCGCTCGGCCTGCGTCTGAGAACGCCCGCTTTCGGACTGCGCCTCGAATACGACCCGCTGCCGGCCGCCTATGAGGAGCGCCGGATTGCGCCGGGCTACGACTCCCCTCTCGGGGCCGGCCCGGTTCCCGCGCCGCAATTCCTGGGCTCGGGCCTGGTGCACAGGGAAGGCTGGGCCGCATTCGGCACCTTCGGCTCGCTGCGCTTCTCCCGGGACCTGCAGGGCGATTCGGACACCACGCTGCGCTTCGGCGGACGCCAGCCCGGCGCGCCGGGCGTGCCCAATCGCCTGAACCTCGGCATCCAGTACCGGTTCTAGGCCGGAAGGATTTTGCTTTGCGTGAGCGCGATCCAGCCGCGCGCCACGCGGTAGGTGACCCAAAGCCCGGTCACCACCCAGACCGCGACCGCGAGCGGAATTCCCAGCAGCGTCATCCACAGCACCGCGCCGAGCAGCACCCAGGCCGCGGCGAACCAGAAGGTGCGGATCTGCCAGCGGAAGTGCGACTCGAGCATCGTGCCCGCAGCCTCGGAGCGCTTGACGTAGTTGAGCAGCACTGCGACGAGCGACGGCCAGCCGAACAAGAACGCGGCCACGATGAACATCGCGCTCGCGAGGCCGGTGAGCACGGTCCAGGCGTGCAGCGCGTAAATAACGTGGGTCCAGGCCCGCAGGCCGGCCAGGGGATCGTTCTCGCTCACAGCCCGAGCTCCTTCCAGAGCGCATCCACGCGCCGCTTCACTGCGGCATCCATCGCGATCGGCCGGCCCCAGCGGCGCTCGGTTTCGCCGGGCCACTTGCTGGTGGCGTCGATGCCCATCTTCGAGCCCAGGCCCGCCACCGGGCTCGCGAAGTCGAGATAGTCGATCGGCGTATTCTCCGCGATCAGCGTGTCGCGTGCCGGGTCGACGCGCGTGCTGATCGCCCAGATCACTTCCTTCCAGTCGCGCGCATCGACGTCGTCGTCCACCACGACGATGAACTTGGTGTACATGAACTGGCGCAAAAAGCTCCAGACGCCGAACATCACGCGCTTGGCGTGCCCCGGGTACTGCTTTTTCATGCTCACCACCGCGAGGCGATACGAGCAGCCCTCGGGCGGCAGGTAGAAATCGGTGATTTCCGGGAACTGCTTGGCGATCAGCGGCACGAACACCTCGTTCAGCGCCACGCCGAGCATCGCCGGCTCGTCCGGCGGCTTGCCGGTGTAGGTGGAGTGGTAGATCGGCGCGCGCCGCAGCGTGATGCGCTCGATGGTGAGCACCGGGAAGCGCTCGGCCTCGTTGTAGTAGCCGGTGTGGTCGCCGTGCGGGCCTTCCACCGCCGTGTCATCAGGATGGATCGCGCCTTCGAGCACGATTTCGGCGCTCGCCGGCACCTGCAGGCTCGAACCGAGACACTTCACGAGTTCCGTGCGGGCCCCGCGCAAGAGCCCCGCGAACTGGTATTCGCCGAGCGAGTCCGGCACCGGCGTCACCGCCGCGAGGATGGTCGCAGGATCGGCGCCGAGCGCGACCGCCACCGGGAACGGCGTGCCCGGATGCGCGATCGTGTGGTCGCGGAAATCGAGCGCGCCGCCACGGTGCGCCAGCCAGCGCATGATGACGCGGTTGGGCGCGATCACCTGCTGGCGGTAGATGCCGAGGTTCTGGCGCTCTTTCAGCGGCCCTCGCGTGACGGTCAATCCCCAGGTGATGAGCGGCCCGGCGTCATCGGGCCAGCAGGTCTGCACCGGCAGGCGCGCGAGGTCCACGTCCTTGCCTTCCCACACCACTTCCTGGCATGGCGCGGACGAGAGCTCCTTGGGCGCCATGTCGAGCACCTTGGACACCAGCCCCTTCAGCTCGGGCAGCTTGTCCCAGACATCTTTCAGGCCCTTGGGCGGATCGGGCTCGCGCAGCGCCGCGAGCACCTTGCCGATCTCGCGCAGCGCTGCAGTGTCTTCCACGCCCATGGCGAGTGCGACGCGGCGCACGCTGCCGAACAGGTTGCCGAGCACCGGCATGGAGTGGCCGCTGGGGCGCTCGAACAAGATCGCCGGGCCTCCCGCGCGCAACACGCGGTCGCAAACCTCGGTCATCTCGAGCCGCGGCGACACCTCGGCGCCAACGCGCTTGAGCTCGCCGATGCGCTCGAGCTGGCCGATGAAGTCGCGCAGATCCGAGTAGGCCATTATTCGCCGCGCTCGGCGATCTCGGTGCTCACGGCCTCGGCGAATTCGAACAGCTCGCGGCTGCGCCCGCGCAGCTTGAAGGCGCGCTCCACGGCGGCGAAGCTCAGCGTGAGCGTGGTGACGCCGAGCAGCCACAGCGCGCCGAGCGCGCCTGCCCAGATGACGAGCGCCGCGCCCAGCTTGGGCAGAAAGCGCGCGAAGCCGCCCAGCGCGTTGAACGTGGCAAGCAGCACGGCGGGCACACCGCCCGCGGTCGACTCGCGGCGAATGCTCTCGGCCACTTCCGCCGCGGCGGAAACGGCGATCCCCTGCAGCGGCCGCGCGACCCAGAACAGCAGCACCGCGATCGCCGCAAGGATCAGCGCCCAGCGCAGCTTGCGCGGCTCGCGCTCGAAGGCGACGCGCACCGACGCGAGCTGCGCCAGTGCCACCGTCTCCGCCGCGCTGCCGCCGCGCAGCACGACGCGGTTCGGATAGAGCGTCAGTTCCGCGCCGCCGCGCAAGCTGCACTCAGTGACAGGCAGATCATTGCTCATAGGTAGAAATGAAGCGCGATGCCGGCGAAGATCGCCGCGCCGACCCAATTGTTTTGGCGGAACGCCTTGAAGCAGCCTTCGCGCGAGCGCCCGCGAATGAGGGTGTAGTGCCACAGCATCATCGCGGCGGCGGCGGCGAGCCCCGCGTAATAAGGCCAACCCAGGCGCAGCGCGATGCCGATCCAGGCGAGGATGGCGAGCATGCCGGCGTAGGCCGTCATCACGCCGGCGACGTCGTAGCGCCCCAACGCGATCGCCGAGGTGCGCATGCCAATCTTGCGGTCATCTTCCCGGTCCACCATCGCGTACTCGGTATCGTAAGCGAACGCGTAGCACACGTTGGCCACGAGCAGCGCCCAGCACTCCCAGGGCAGGCTGTTGCGGATCGCAGCGTAAGCCATCGGGATGCCGAAGCCGAAGGCGATGCCCAGCCCGAGCTGCGGCATGACGAAGAAGCGCTTGAGCAACGGATAGCACATGGCAATCGCCAGCGCGACAAACGAGAGCATGATCGCGAGCCGGTTGAGATAGAGCACGAAACAAAACGCGACCAGCGCCAGCAGCGCGCCCACCGCGAGCGCCTCCGCGGGCCGGATCTCGCCGCGCGCCAGCGGCCGGTCGCTCGTGCGCTCTACATGCGCGTCGAAATCGCGGTCCGCCCAATCGTTGAAAGCGCAGCCCGCGGAGCGCATGAGAAACGTCCCGGCAATGAAGATCACCACCACGTCGTAGTGCGGATAGCCCGCGGACGCGATCCACACCGCCCACAGCGTGGGCCATAGCAGAAGCAGTGCCCCGACCGGCTTGTCGAGCCGCACCAGGCGCTCGTAGGCATTGATCCGGCCAGCAAGGAACGCGCGGTCCACGGCTGGAAGAATATCAGGCGCCCATTTCAAGCACGCAGGAACTCCTGCCGCGCCCCCAGCCAGCGCGCGACGTGGCGCCGGGCCGCCTGCGGCTCGCGCTCGAGCAGCTCCTCGGCGGCCTCGCGCGCGGCGCGGATCAGAGGCTGGTCCTTCTCCAGGTCGGCAAAGCGCAGCAGCGGCGCGCCGCTCTGGCGTTCGCCGAGGTACTCGCCCGGCCCGCGCAGTATCAGGTCCTGGCGCGCGATCTCGAAGCCGTCCGAATTTTCGTAGATCACCTTCAAGCGCAGGCGCGCCGCCTCCGACAGCGGCGCCGCGTACAGCAGGATGCAGACGCTCTCGCGCGCGCCGCGCCCGATGCGCCCGCGCAACTGGTGCAGCTGCGCCAGGCCGAAGCGCTCGGCATGCTCGATCACCATGAGCGAGGCGTTGGGCACGTCGACGCCGACCTCGATCACGGTGGTCGCGACCAGCAGCTGGATTTCGCCTTGGGCGAACGCCGCCATCGCCGCCGACTTTTCCGCCGCCGGCAGCCTGCCGTGCAGCAGGCCCACGCGCAGTCCTTTCAACTCCCCTTTCAGCGCTTCGAATGTGTCGAGCGCGGCCTGCAGCGCGCCTGACTTCCTACCCGGCGGCTTGACGCCGGGTCCTGTCCCCTCGATCACTGGACACACCCAGTAGGCCTGCTGGCCCTCGGCGCAGGCCGCGCGGATGCGCTTTAGCACCTCGGCGCGGCGCCCGCTCGCCACCAGGCGTGTGGCGACGCGCCGCCTGCCGGGCGGCATCTCGTCGATCACCGAGACGTCCAGGTCCGCGTAGTAGCTCATCGAGAGGGTGCGCGGAATCGGCGTCGCACTCATCATCAGCTGGTGCGGGATTTCGCCCCCCTCGGCCTTGCGCCGCAAGGCGAGGCGCTGCTGTACCCCGAAGCGGTGCTGCTCGTCCACGATCGCGAGCGCGAGACGATGGAACGCCACCCCTTCCTGGAACAGCGCGTGCGTGCCGATCGCGATCTGCGCCTCGCCCGAAGAGAGGACGCGCAGGGCGGCGGATTTTCCCGATCGGGAAAATCCGCCATGCAGCCAGGAGATGCGCACGCCGAGCGGCTCGAGCCAGCCGCTGAACTTGCGCTGATGCTGCTCGGAGAGGATCTCGGTGGGTGCCATCACCACCGCCTGGCAGCCGGCATCCACCGCGGCGAGGCAGGCGATCGCGGCGACAATGGTCTTGCCGCTGCCGACGTCCCCCTGCAGCAGGCGCTGCATCGGGTGCGGCGCGGCGAGGTCGCGCAATACCTCGGCCATGGCGCGGCTCTGCGCGCGGGTCAGGCGGAACGGCAGCTTGCCGAGAAAGCGCTTGAGCAGCGGGCCGCTGGAGGGCAGCGGCGGCGCGGCGCGCGCGCGCCGCGCGCGGTAGGCGATGCGCATCGAGAGCTGCTGCGCGAGCAGCTCGTCGAACTTGACGCGCTGCCACGCCGGATGCGTTTTTTCCGTGAGCGCGGCGACGTCGGCACCTGGCGGCGGCAAATGCAGCAGCCGCACGCTGGCGGCGAGCTCGGCAAGCGCGTAGCGCTTGCGCAGCGCCTCGGGCAGCGTGTCGTCGAGTTCGGCTTCCTCGAGCGCCTCCAGCACCAGCTTGCGCAGCGTCGCCTGCGGCAAGCCCGCGGTGGTCGGATAGATCGGCGTCAGCGCCTGCGCCAGCGGCTCGCCTGGCTGCACCAGGCGCCAGCGCGGATGCACCATCTCGGCGCCGAACCAGCCCGGGCGCAGCTCACCGAACGCTCGCAGCGTCAGGCCTTCGTCCGCCGCGCGCTTGAGCGCCTTCAGCTGGCTGCCGTAGAAATTGAAAAAGCGCAGCACCACCTTCTCGCCGCCGGCGTCGGCGTGCACCAGCAGCTGGCGCTTGGGCCGGAACGCGACTTCCGCGCGCTCTACGCGCGCCTCTACCAGAACCGGCTTGCCCTCGAGCGCCGCAGCGGGCGAACTGAGCGCGGTCTCGTCCTCGTAGCGGTGCGGCAGGTGAAATACGAGATCGCCGCGCGCGGCGATTCCGAGCTTGGCGAGCTTGGTGGCGGTGGCGGCGGGAAGCTCGCGCTTCAACCGGCGTGCAGGATGCAGTCGATCTCGACCAGCGCGCCGCGCGGCAGGCTCGCGACGCCGACCGCGGCGCGCGACGGAAACGGCGCCGGCACGTACTGCGCCATGATCTCGTTCACCTTGGCGAAATGCGCGAGGTCGGTGAGATACACCGTCATGCGCACCGCGCGCGCGAGATCGAGCCCCGCCGCCTTGGCGATCGCGGCGAGGTTCTGGAACACGCGGTGGATCTGCGCCTCGATCCCTTCCACCAGCTGCATGCTCGCCGGATCGAAACCGATCTGGCCGGAGACATAAACGGTGTCGCCGGCGCGCACTGCCTGCGAGTAGCTGCCGATCGCCGCCGGCGCATCCAGGGTCTGGATCGGGGTTTTCATGGCGGGAGTAGAATCCGCGCCAATCTTAGCCGAAATGACCTCCGGCGCGATTCCCTCCCTCGAGAAGCTGATCGGCACGCCGCGCGACGGCGCGCTGCTGCGCTATTCGCTCGGCACCGAGTACCTCAAGGCAGGCGACCTGGAGCGCGCCGCGGCGCAGCTACGCGAGGCGGTGGCGCGCGATCCGGGCTACTCTGCTGCGTGGAAGGCGCTCGGGCGCGCGCTCGCCGACGCCGGGCGCGACGTTGACGCGCTCGCGGCCTGGCGCCGCGGCATCGAGGCGGCGCACGCCAAAGGCGACAAGCAGGCGGAGAAAGAGATGATCGTGTTCGCTCGCCGCATCGAGAAGAAGCTGCAGCAAGGGGGCGCGGGGGAAGCTTGATCTCCCCCGCAGCGACGTGAACCTGTTCCAGAGCCTGCGCCAGTTCGTGGTCGGCGCGCCGCTCGACCCGCTGTCGAAAAAGACCCGCCACAGCCTCGCGCTGGTGGCGTTCTTCGCCTGGGTTGGGCTGGGCGCCGACGGCATCTCCTCCTCTGCCTACGGGCCGGAGGAAGCGTTCAAGGCGCTCGGCGAGCACACCCATCTCGGCCTGTATCTCGCGCTCGCGACTGTGGTGACGGTGTTCGTCATCGCGCTCTCCTACAACCAGGTGATCGAGCTGTTTCCCACGGGCGGGGGCGGTTACCGCGTCGCCTCGCGCCTGCTCGGGCCCTACGCCGGGTTGGCCTCGGGCGCGGCGCTGCTGCTGGACTACGTGCTCACGATCGCGATTTCGGCGGCGGCGGGCGTGGATGCGCTCTTTTCCCTGCTGCCGCTGCCATGGCAGGCGTGGAAGCTGGCGGCGGGGCTCGCGGTCGTGGCGGTGCTGCTGGTGCTCAACCTGCGCGGCATGAAAGAGGCGATCAAGGTGCTGTTGCCGGTGTTCCTCGGCTTCGTCGTCACGCATTTCGTGCTCATCGTCTACGGCATCCTGGCGCACGCCGGCGAGTTCGGCCGCGTGCTGCCGCAGACACTCGAGGCGACGCACAGCCTGGGCGCGGCGATGGGCTTCGCGCCGATGGCGGCGTTCCTGCTGCTCGCCTACGCGCAGGGCGGCGGCACCTACACCGGGCTGGAGGCGGTGTCGAACAACGTCAACGTACTTGCCGAACCGCGCGTGAAAACCGGCAAGCTGACGATGCTCTACATGGCGGCCTCTCTCGCCTTCACCGCGGGCGGCATCATCCTGGTGTATCTGCTGTGGGATGCGCGCCCCGTCGAGGGCCAGACGCTCAATGCGGTCGCTTTCGGCGCGGTGCTGAAGGACATGGGGTTCGACACGCCGCTCGCGCACCAGGTCGCGCTGCTGGTGGTGCTGGCGCTCGAAGCGGGCCTGCTGTTCGTCGCCGCCAACACCGGCTTCCTCGGCGGCCCGGCAGTGCTCTCAAACATGGCGGCCGATTCCTGGGTGCCGCACAAGTTCCGCTACCTCTCTACGCGCCTGGTGACCGAGAACGGCATTCTGGTGATGGGCGCGGCGGCGCTCGCGGTGCTGTTCTGGACCGGGGGCAGCGTGACGCTGCTGGTGGTGCTGTATTCGATCAGCGTGTTCCTCACCTTTGCGATTTCGCTCTTCGGCCTGTGCACCTATTGGTGGCGCCACCGCAGCGAGCGGCGCTGGCTGCGAAGGCTGGCGCTGTCGGCCACCGGGTTCGTGGTGTGCGCCGCGATCCTGCTGCTGCTCGCCTGGGAGCGCTTCCTGCAGGGCGGCTGGGCCGCTTTCCTGATCATCGGCGCGATCATCGCGCTGTGCATCGCGGTGCAGCGGCACTACGATTTCACGCGCGCGCAGATCCGCAAGATCGACGCCCAGTTCGAGCACGTGCCCTTCGGCTCGGTGGCGACGCCGCCCAAGCTCGAGCCCGATGCCTCGACCGCGGTGTTCATGGTCGGCTCCTCGCGCGGCGGCGGGCTGCACGCGCTGCTTTGGGTGCAGCGCATGTTCCCCGGGCACTTCCGCAATTTCGTGTTCATCAACGCGCGCGCCGTGGACGCGGCGAGCTACGGCGGCGCCGAGGACGTGGAGGCGGTGAAGGTGCAGGCCAACGTGGCGCTCAAGTACTTCGAGAACTTCTGCCACTCCGTCGGCCTGGCGGCGAAAAGCTATCTTTCCTTCGGCACCGACCCGATCGACGGCTTCGTAGAGCTGTGCGAGCGCGTGCGGCAGGATTTCCCGCACAGCATCTTCTTCACTTCCAAGCTCGTGTTCGAGCGCGACAACTTCCTCATCCGGATGCTGCACAACCAGGCGGCGCTGGTGCTGCAAAGCCGCCTGCACCTCGCCGGCATGCAGATGGTGATTCTTCCCATGAAAGTGGAGATCTAGGGTGAAGGAGCGGCGCGCGCAAGCGCAGGCGCTGAACGTGCTCGGCGGGACGCTGCAGCCCTGCGGCCTCGACCCGGTGACCGGCTTTTACCGCGACGGCTGCTGCAACACCGACTACGACGACCCGGGTATCCACGTGGTGTGCGCCAAAATGACGCGCGAGTTCCTCGCGTTCTCCAAGCAGCGCGGCAACGACCTCAGCACGCCCTCGCCCGACGCCGGCTTCCCGGGCCTCAAGCCAGGCGATCGTTGGTGCCTGTGCGCGGGGCGCTGGAAGGAGGCCTTCGACGCCGGCGTGGCGCCGCCGGTGGTGCTCGGCGCGACCCATGAGGAGGCGCTCGCCATGGTGCCGCTCGGCGAGCTCAAGCGTCACGCGGTGGATCTTTCCTGAGCGCGCGCGTGGCGATCTCGCGCCGCGACTGCGAAACCATGGATGCGCGCGATCCGCTGCGCGCGCAGCGCGACAAGTTCACGCTGCCTGAAGGCGTGATCTACCTCGATGGCAACTCGCTCGGCGCGCTGCCGCGTGCGCTGCCGGCGCGCATGCACCAGGCGATCGAGCAGGAGTGGGGCCACGGCCTGATCCGCTCCTGGAACGCGGCCGGCTGGTACACGATGCCGCGAGCCGCGGGCGACAAGATCGCGCGCCTGATCGGCGCTGAGCCCGGCGAGGTCATCGTCTGCGACTCGATCTCGGTGAACCTGTTCAAGCTGCTCGCGGCGGCGCTGCGCGCGCGGCCCGGGCGCAAGGTCATCGTCTCGGAGCGCGCCAGCTTTCCGACAGACGCCTACATCACGCAGAGCGTGGCGCAATGGCTCGGGGCCGAGGCGCGTTTTGCCGCGCCCGAGAACATCAGCGCCGCCATTCACGAGGCGGGCGAGTCACTCGCCGCGGTGCAGCTCACGCACGTCAATTACCGCACCGGGCGCCGCTACGACATGGCGCGCATCACACGCCAGGCGCACGAGCAAGGCGCGCTCATGCTGTGGGATCTCGCGCACAGCGCCGGGGCGATGCCGCTCGAGCTCGGCAACTGGGGCGTGGATTTTGCGGTGGGCTGCGGCTACAAGTACCTGAACGGCGGCCCGGGCGCGCCCGCCTTCGTGTACGTGGCGCGGCGTCACCAGGCGGCGCTCGAGCAACCGCTCACCGGCTGGCACGGCCACGCCGCGCCGTTCGCTTTCGCGCCGGAGTACGTCGCCGCGCCCGGCATCGAGCGCCTGCTCGCCGGCACCGCGCCGCAGTTGTCGCTGATCGCGCTCGATTGCGCGCTCGACGCGTTCGACGGCGTGGACATGAACCAGGTGCGCGCCAAGAGCGAGGCGATGGGGGAACTCTTCATCGCGCTGCTCGAAGAGCAGCTGCCGGGAGAGGGCTTCGCGCTCGCCAGCCCGCGCGCCGCCGCCGAGCGCGGCAGCCAGGTGTCGTTCGCGCACCCCGAAGGCTACGCCATCATGCAGGCGCTGATCGCGCGCGGCGTGATCGGCGATTTCCGCGCCCCCGACGTGCTGCGCTTCGGCTTCGCGGTGCTCTACCTGCGCTACGTCGACCTGTACGACGCGGTCGCGTGCCTGGCCGAAGTGATGCGCAAGCGCGCCTGGGACCGGGCCGAGTTCAGGAGCCGAAAGACCGTGACCTAGGGGAAAAAACGCCGGGCGGCAGGCGCCGCCCGGCGGGGCATTCTGGTGGAGACGAAGGGGATCGAACCCTCGACCTCCGCATTGCGAACGCGGCGCTCTCCCAGCTGAGCTACGTCCCCACTTAAGGGCGCGCATTTTACAGGAGAACGCAGGCGCCGGACAACGCTCCACGGGCAAGCGGCAGCGCAAGGCTGCTGCGCGACAAGGCGCGCCGCGCCCGTTATCATGCGCGCCAGAGAGGAAAGCGCCATGCAGATCACGCCGCCGTTCGGCTACCAGGAAGTCGTCCCGCTGCAAAAGACGCAGAAGGTCCGCTTGCTCAAGGCGGGTGAGGTGCCCGAGTTCGCACGCAAGCTCAACGCCATCCCGATCAGCTACACCGAGTTCGCGCTGGTGTCGCGCGAGTACCCGATCGTGTTCACTTCGGGCGACCAGGGCAAGAGCTTCGCCCCGGTGGCGGTGCTCGGCATCACCGCGGGGGAGAACCTCTACTGCAGCGACGCCGCCTGGGCGAAGAGCGTGTACGTGCCGGCGTACGCGCGCCGCTTTCCGTTTTGCATGGCCAAGGTGACACTCGAGAAGGTCGAGCAGCAGAACCGCCTCATCTGCGTCGAGAAGGTGCACCTCGATGAGGCCGCGGGCGAAGCGATGTTCGACACAGCAGGCCAGCCACTCGCGAAGTGGAAGGAGATCGAAAAGCTGCTCACCGAGTACGAGGCTGACTTGGAACGCAGCCGCGAGATGTGCGCCATCCTCGCCGACTACGCGCTGCTTGAGCCCTTCACCATGCAGGCGAAGATGAACCAGGGCGGCGGCGCCATGCACTTGACCGGCATGCACCGCATCGCCGAGGCGAAGATCGAGCACCTCAACACCAGCCAGCTCAAGAACCTGGCGAAAAAGGGCGTGCTCGGACGCATCTACGCGCACCTGCTGTCGCTCGACAACTTCGCCCGGCTGCTCGACCGCAAGGCGGCGCGCGCCGCTTGAGCGGGCGCCAGGGCGTCAAAGTGTAAAGTCACGCTTTACACTTTGCCTGCCAGCGGCCGGCGCCCCGCGCGGCCTAGCGCTCGCGCCCGGCCTCGTGCGCGACCTTGGTGACGGGCGAGAGCAGGTACTCGAGCACGCTGCGCTCGCCGAGGTGGATCTCGGCGGTGAGCTGCATCCCGGGTAGAAGCGCATGGCGCGCTTCCCCGATGCGCAGCTCTTGCGCCAGCGGTTCTAGCTGCGCTCGATAGGCATAGGCGCCGGCGGCCTTGCCCGCCTCGCCCGCGCCGCGCTCGGTCGAATCCGCCGACACTCGCGCCACGCGCGCCTCCAGCATGCCGTATTTCTGGAACGGGAACGCCGCGAGTTTGAGCTTCGCGCTCTGGCCGGCGGTGACGAAGCCCGCGTCCTGGTTTGCGAGCCAGACTTCCGCCACCAAGGCCTCGTTCGCCGGCACCAGCGTCATCAGCACCGTGCCTGGCGCGAGCACCGCGCCGGTGGTGTGGGTGGCAAGATCCTTCACCACGCCATCGGCGGGAGCGCGCAACTCCGCCAGACGCTGCCGGTGGCGCAGCTTTTCGAGCTCCTGCTGCGCGCGATCGAGCAGGGTTTGCGCCTCGATGCGCTCGTTTTGCAGCTGGGCGCGATAGGCCGCCACGAGCTGCGCGCTGCGCCGCTCTGCTTGCTGGATGGCGGCGCGCGCGCTCTCGACCCGGTGCTCCTGCGCGCGCAGATCCTGCTCGGCCTCGATGCGCTCGCGGCTGCGTTGCGCGAGCATCAGCTTGCCGGCATAGCCATCGCGCGCGAGCCGCGCGAAAGACTCCTCCTGCTCGATGAGAATCGGCAGCGCAGCGGCGAGCTTGGCGCGAATCTCCTCGGCCGCCTGCATCTCGCGCCGCGCGCGGGTGATCGCCGCACGCTCTTCGGCGAGGCTCGCCTCGTGGGCGCGCACGCGCGCGTCACGCTGCGCCTCCACCGTGGCGTACAGCCGTGGCAGGTCGTCCGCTTCTGTAATAAGTGCGCGCCCCGCGAGCTCGGCGTCGATGCGGCGCAGTTGCAGCGCGCGCAGCGCCGCTTCGCTGGCGGCCGCAGAGGCATCGGCCTCAGCCGCGCGCATGTCCATCCTGGCGAGCACCTGCCCGGCGCGTACCCGCTCGCCTTCGCTGACCAGCAGCTCGCGCATCACGCCGCCTTCGGCGGGCTGCACGATCCGCAGCTGCGAGCCCGGCACGAGGCGCCCTTCGGCCACCGCGACCACGTCTAGCCTGCCGAGGCTCGCCCAGAGCGCGAGCATCGCAAAAAGCGCGAGCACTGTCCAGAGCACCAGCCGCGGCAACGGCGAGGGAGCCTCTCCCTGGAGCGCGAGGATCGAAGGCAGGAACTCCGATGGCGGCGTGACTGCCGGCAGCCCCTGACGCGCGCGTGTTGCGAGCTTCATAGGGTCCGCCACTGCGCGCGCGCCGCCACCCCGTCGATCGCGGTGACGCGAGTGTCCATGCGGCTCACCGCATCCACCGCCAGCGCCTCGGGAACGTGGTGTGCGATGAACAGCACCGTGACGCTGCCGCGCAGGCGAGTGACGGTGCGCGCGAACGCCTCGGCAGTGTCGCGATCCAGGCTCGCCGTCGCCTCGTCGAAGATCAGGATCCCGGGGCGCCGCAACAACGCCCGCGCGATCGCGATGCGCTGCTTCTGACCGCCGGAGAGTCCGACGCCGTTCTCGCCCACCGTGGTGCCGAAACCCTGCGGCAGGCCTTCGATGAATTCCAGGATTTCCGCCTTGCGGCAGGCTTCCGCGATCTCGGCGAACCCCGCGTGCGGTTGCGCCGCGATCAGGTTGTCGTAGAGCGTGCCCGAGAACAGGCGCGTCTCTTGCGGCACCACGCCGAAGCGCAGGCGCAGCTCGTTGGCGGCGAGGTTGCGCACATCGCGCCCGTCGATACGGATCGCGCCCGAGGCCGGCAGGTAGAAGCCCTGCAGCAATTTCGCCAGCGTGCTCTTGCCGCTGCCCGACGGCCCGGTAAGCGCGACACAGCTCCCGGGCTCGATCGCAAGGCTGAAGCCCTCGAATACCGTCGGACCGTCTTCACGGTAGCGAAAATCCAGATTCTCGATCTCTATGCGTGCCGCGCGCTCGGGCGCGCGGGTGGTGCGCAGCGCGTGGAGCTCAGCTGGCGCGTCCATCAGATCGCCAAGGCGCTCGATGGCAATCGCCGCCTGCTGGAACTCCTGCCACAGGCCGGCGAGCCGCAGCGCCGGCTGCGCCAGCCGCGCGGCGAACATCTGGAACGCAACCAGCATGCCGATCGTGAAACCCGGCTGCGTCATCACCAGCCACGCCCCCACGCCCAGCACCGCCACCGCGAGCGCCTGTTCGAGCGCGCCGGCGAGAACTCCGTAGGTGTTGGCGAGCTGGCGCGTGGCGAAGCTCGCCCGCAGGTACTCGGCGAGGTGGCGCCCGAAGCGCGCCGCGACCTGCGGCTCCATCTGCAGCGATTTCACCGTCTCCATCGCGGCGACGTGCTCGGTGACGAACGCCTGGTTGCGCGCCCCGGCGAGGAACTGCGCGTTGATCCGGCGCCGCAGCGCGGGCGTCACGGCGCCGCTCAAAGCAGCGAGCACCCCAATCAGCCCGAGCGCGATCACGGTCAACGGCACGCTGTACCAGAGCATGATGGCGAGGAACACGGCGAGGAACGGCAGATCGATGATCACGCTCGCCGCGGCGCCAGTGATGAACTCGCGGATCGTCTCCACGCCCTGCAGGCGGGCGACCAGCGTCCCGGTGGGCCGGGTCTCGAAGTAGCGCGGCGGCAGCCGCAGCAGATGCTCGAACACGCGCATGCCGAGCACCGCGTCGATGCGGTTGCCGGTATGCAGCAGCAGGTACTGCCTGGCGTAGGCGAGCGCCGCGCTGAAGAGCACGAACATCGCCAGCGCCGCAAGAATCACCGCGAGCGTGCTGCTCGCGTGGTGCACCAGCACCTTGTCGATCACCACCTGGGTGCAAAGCGGCACCGCCAGCGCGATGAGCTGCAGCACGAGCGAGGCGGCGAGCAGCTCGCGCCACAC
>CAYMVA010000075.1:0-15262 GCA_964393745.1 uncultured Enterobacteriaceae bacterium
CTTCAGCATCCCGGGCAGGAAAGCGCGCGTCACGTAATACATGGACTTCACGTTCAGGTTGAAGCTGAAGTCCCAGTCCTTGGGCGTGCACTCGAGGATGGTGCCGTGGTGCACGAACCCGGCGCAGTTGAACAGCACGTCAATGGGTCCGATTTCCGAAGCCGCCTTGTTGACCGCCGCCTCGTCGGTGACGTCGAGAAGGCGGCTGCGGATGCCGTTCTTGCCCTCGATTTCGGTGAGCGTCTTCGGGTTGACGTCGGTCGCCCACACCTGCGCGCCCTCGCGCGCGAACGCGAGCGCCGCGCCGCGCCCGATGCCCTGCCCCGCCGCGGTGATGAATGCGACCTTCCCTGCGAGTCTGCCTGCCAAGCGAAATCCCCCTGAGCCGCGGCGATTATATCGTTTAGACTCGCCGATGAAGGAACCAGCGGGGGAACCGCAGTGAACCAACTCGATTTCAAGGGCCGCACGGCGATCGTCACCGGCGGCGCGCAAGGCATCGGACTTGCCATCGTCCAGCGCCTCGCGGCCTCCGGGGCGAAGGTGCGCATTTGGGACCACGACCAGAAGCTGCTCGCCAAAACCGCCGCCGCGCTCGGTTCCGCCGTGAGCGGCGACGCAGTGGACGTGACCGACTATGCGGCGATCGAGCGCGGCACCCGCACTGCGCTCGAGACGCTCGGCAGGATCGACGTCTTCGTCAACAACGCCGGCATCGCCGGACCGACCATGCCGGTGACGGAGTATCCGGTGGCGGAATGGAAGCGGGTCGTCGACATCGACCTGAACGGCCCGTTCCTGTGCTGCCGGGCCGTGGTGCCGCACATGGTGAAGGCGGGCTACGGCCGCATCGTCAACATCGCCTCGATCGCCGGCAAAGAGGGCAATGCCAATGCCGCCGCCTATGCCGCCGCCAAGGGCGGCCTGATCGCCTTCACCAAGGCGCTCGGCAAGGAGCTGGCGCAGACGGGCGTGCTGGTCAATTGCGTGACACCGGCGGCGGCGCAGACGGCGATCCTCGACCAGGTGACGCCGGAGTTCGCCAAGTTCATGCTGTCCAAGATCCCGATGGGGCGCTTCGTCAAGGTGGAGGAGATCGCGGCGATGGCCTGCTGGCTGGCCACCGAGGATTGCTCGTTCTCCACCGGCGGGGTGTTCGACATTTCCGGGGGCAGAGCGACTTACTGAACGCGAGGACCTGCAATGAGCGACAAACCGAAGAAGGGCACGCTGCGCAGCGTGCAGTGGTTCGGCCGCCAGGACATCTACGGCTTCATCTACCGCAGCTGGACCAAGAACCGCGGCATCCCGCACGACCAGTTCGACGGCCGGCCGGTGATCGGCATCTGCAACACCTACTCCGAGCTCACGCCCTGCAACACGCATTTCCGGACCATCGCCGAGCACGTCAAGGCGGGTGTGCTCGAGGCAGGCGGCTTCCCGCTCGAATTCCCGGTGATGTCGCTCGGCGAGACCATGCTGCGGCCCACGGCGATGCTGTACCGCAACCTCGCCAGCATGGACGTCGAGGAATCGATCCGCGGCAATCCGGTGGACGGCGTCATCCTGCTCGTAGGCTGCGACAAGACCACGCCTTCGCTGCTGATGGGCGCGGCGAGCGTCGACGTGCCGGCGATTGCGGTTTCGGGCGGGCCGATGCTCTCGGGCAAGTATCGCGGCACCGATATCGGCTCGGGCACCAACGTCTGGACCATGTCCGAGGACCTGCGCGCCGGCAAGATCTCTCTGGAGGAGTTCCACGAGGCCGAATCGTGCATGCACCGCTCGCACGGCCACTGCATGACCATGGGCACCGCCTCCACCATGGCCTCGATGGTCGAGGCGCTGGGCGTGGGCATGCCGGGCAACGCCGCCATCCCGGCGGTGGATGCGCGGCGCAACGTGCTCGCGCGCATGGCGGGCCGCCGCATCGTGGAGCTGGTGAAGCAGAAAGTTCCGCTCTCTAAAATCCTCACCAAGAAGGCGTTCGAGAACGCGATCCGGGCGAATGCCGCGATCGGCGGCTCGACCAACGCCGTGATCCACCTGATCGCGATCGCGCGCCGCATCGGCGTCGACCTGACGCTGGACGACTGGGACCGCGCCGGGCGCGGCGTGCACACGCTGGTCAACCTCATGCCCTCGGGCAAGTATCTGATGGAGGATTTCTATTACGCCGGGGGCTTGCCCGTCGTGCTGCGCGAGCTGGGCGAAAACGGCCTGCTGCACAAGGACGCCATGACGGTGAACGGCAAGACCATCTGGGAGAACAACAAGGACGCGCCGTGCTGGAACCGCGACGTCGTGTTCACGTTCAAGAAGCCCTTCAAGAAGAACACCGGCATCGCGGTGCTGCGCGGCAACCTGTGCCCGGGGGGCGCCATCATCAAGCCCTCGGCGGCGACGCCCAAGCTCATGAAGCACCGCGGCCGCGCGGTGGTGTTCGAGAACATCGAGGACTTCCACAAGCGCATCGACGACCCGAAGCTCGACATCGACGAGAAATGCGTCATGGTGCTGAAGAACTGCGGGCCCAAGGGCTACCCCGGGATGGCCGAAGTGGGCAACATGCCGCTCGCGCCCAAGCTGCTTAAGCGCGGCATCACCGACATGGTGCGCATCTCGGACGCGAGGATGAGCGGCACCGCCTACGGCACCGTGGTGCTGCACATGGTTCCGGAGGCCGCTGCGGGCGGCGCGCTGGCGCTGGTGCAGAACGGCGACCTGATCGAGCTCGACGTCGCCAAGCGCCGGCTGCAGCTGCTCATCCCGGACAAGGAACTCAAGCGCCGGCGCGCGAAGTGGAAGCGCCCCAAGGCGCCGCTCTCGCGCGGCTACTGGAAGCTGTATTTCGACCACGTGCTCCAGGCCGACCAGGGCGCGGACCTGGATTTTCTGGCAGGACGAAGCGGCCCGTTCGTGCCGCGCGACAATCACTAGGATCGTCGCGGCAGGCAACGTGGCACTGCCGCGCGTCGGCATCACCATGGGCGACCCGGCGGGCGTCGGGCCCGAGGTCGTCATGAAGGCAATCGCGCACCCCGAGACGCACGCGCTGTGCCGCCCCCTCGTGATCGGCGACACCAGGCGCCTCGAACGCGCCGGCACGCTGTGCGGCCTGAAGCTCGTGGTGCGTCCGGTCGACGCCGCAGGCGATGCGCGCTTCGAGCGCGGCAGCGTGGACTGCATCGACTTGGCACTCGTTGCGGCCGACCTGCCCTTCGGCAAGCTGTCGCCTGTAGCCGGCGAGGCGGCCTACCGCTACGTAGAGCGCGCAGTGAAGCTCGCGCTGGAGAAACAGATCGATGCCATCTGCACCGCGCCACTCAACAAGGAAGCGCTCAACGCCGCCGGCCACCGTTTCCCGGGCCACACCGAGCTCCTCGCGCAACTCACGGGCACTGCCGAGGTATCGCTCATGCTGATGACGCCCAAGTTGCGCGTGATCCACGTCACCACGCACATCGGCTTGCTCGATGCCATCGAGAAAATCGACGCCGGATTAGTGGAGCGCACCATCGCACGCGGCCGCGAGCTGCTGCAGCGCGCTGGCTACGGCGAGCCGCGCATCGGCGTCTGCGGCGTCAACCCGCACGCCGGCGAGGGCGGCCTGTTCGGCCGCGGCGAGGAGGAAATCAAGATCGCGCCGGCGATCGCGCTGTGCAGGACGCGCGGCTGGAAAATCGAAGGGCCGCTGCCCGCAGATACGCTGTTCTACCTGGCGGCGCGCGGCGACTACGACCTGGTGGTGGCGATGTACCACGACCAGGGCCACGGGCCGGTGAAGGCGCTCGGCCTGGAGTATGGGGTCAACGTCACCGCCGGGCTGCCGATCGTGCGCACCTCGGTGGACCACGGCACTGCGTTCGACATCGCGGGCACCGGCAAGGTGGACGAGCGCAGCATGATCGAGGCGCTAAGGCAGGCCGCGCAGCTCGTGCCGCGCTAGAATTCGGCGCTCCTGCAGGAGGACGCCATGCTGCAAGCCGCTGATCTCACCATCCGCCTCAACGCCGCCGACGACGTGGTCATCGCGCGGGTCGAGATCCCCGCCGGCACCAAGCTGCTCGCCGAGGGCGGCATCGAGGTCGCGGCGCGCGTGCCGCCGGGCCACAAGATCGCGGTGCGCGCGGTCGCGCAGGGCCAGCCGGTCAGGCGCTACAACCAGATCATCGGCTTCGCCACGCGTGCCATCCGCGCCGGCGAGCACGTGCACGTGCACAACCTCGCGATGGGCGATTTCCAGCGCGATTACGCGTTTTGCGCCGACGCGAAAGCGGTGGACATGGCGCCGCAGCCGGCGACCTTCCAGGGCATCGTGCGGCGCGACGGCACCAATGCGGGCCGCGTGGCGACGCGCAACTACATCGGCATCCTCACCAGCGTCAACTGCTCGGCTACCGTGGCGCGCATGATCGCGCGCCATTTCGAGAACCGGCTCGAGGCCTACCCCAACGTCGATGGCGTGGTGGCGCTGACGCATAAGAGCGGCTGCGGCATGGCCTCCGAGGGCGAAGGCATGGACGTGCTCCGGCGCACCATGGCGGGCTATGCGCGGCATCCCAACTTCTTCGCCGTGCAGATGGTCGGCCTGGGCTGCGAGGCGAACCAGATCAACAGTTTCCTCGCCGCGGAGAAACTCAAGAAAGGCGATCGCTTCGCCACCTACACGATCCAGGAAAAAGGCGGCACCACCAAGGCGGTGCGCGAAGGCATCGCGCGCGTCGAAGAGCTGCTCGCCGAGGCGAACCAGGCAAAGCGCGAGACGGTTGCTGCAAGCCACCTGATCCTCGGCCTGCAATGCGGCGGCTCCGACGGCTATTCCGGAATCAGCGCCAACCCGGCACTCGGCGCGGCGGTGGACCAGCTGGTGCGCCATGGCGGCAGCGCGATCCTTTCCGAGACCCCCGAGATCTACGGCGCCGAGCACCTGCTCACGCGCCGCGCGGTGTCGCGCGAGGTGGGCGAAAAGCTCTTGCGCCGCATCAAGTGGTGGGAGGAATACACCGCGCGCAACAACATGGAGATGAACAACAACCCCACGCCCGGCAACAAAGCGGGCGGGCTCACCACCATCCTCGAGAAATCGCTCGGCGCGGTGGCAAAGGGCGGCACCACCAACCTGGTGGACGTGTACGAGTACGCCGAGCCGGTGACCGCAAAGGGCTTCGTCTACATGGACACGCCGGGCTACGACCCGGTGTCGGCGACCGGGCAGGTCGCGGGCGGCGCCAACATGATCTGCTTCACCACCGGCCGCGGCTCGGCCTATGGCTGCAAGCCTTCGCCTTCGCTCAAGCTCGCCACCAACAGCGCCATGTTCTTCAAGCAGGAGGAGGACATGGACATCAACTGCGGCACCATCGTGGACGGCAAGGAAAGCGTAGCCGAGGCGGGGCAGCGCTTTTTCGAGCTGATTCTGGCGACCGCCTCGGGCAAGAAATCCAAAAGCGAGTTGCTCGGCTACGGCGAGGACGAGTTCGCGCCCTGGACCATCGGCGCGACGATGTGAGCATGCTGCCGGAGATCGCGGTAGCGGCCGCCCTGGCGTGGGCGAGCGGACTGCGGCTCTACGCGACCCTGTTCCTCGTAGGCCTCGCCGGGCTGCTCGGCTGGATCGAGCTGCCGCGCCATCTTGAGCTGCTCGCGCAGCCGCTGGTGCTTGGCGCGTGCGGCTTCATGCTGCTGGTCGAGTTCTTCGCCGACAAGATTCCATGGGTGGACAGCCTGTGGGACGCGGTGCACACCTTCATCCGCATCCCGGCCGGCGCGGCGCTCGCCGCCGCGGTGTTCGGGGACTCGGGCGCAGCGGTCGCAATCGCGGCGGCGATCCTCGGCGGAACGCTCACCGCTGGCGCGCATTTCGCAAAAGCGGGCGGCCGCGCGGCGATCAACAGCTCGCCCGAGCCGTTCTCGAACTGGGCGGCTTCATTTACCGAGGATGCGCTGGTGCCGCTCGGCCTGTGGCTCGCCGTGACGCATCCCTGGATGTTCTTCGCTCTGCTGGCCGCATTTTTCGTGGCGGCGGCGCTGCTGTTGCACGCGATCGTCCGGGGCTTGGCGGCGCTGGCGCGGCGCCTCCGCATGCCGGCCGCGCCGCTCAGGTAAACGGGTTGTCGCGCTCTCCGCCCTTGGGGCCGTAGAACACGACCCAGACGGCGAAATCGTCGCTGCAGCCCTCGAAGCGGTGCACGGCGCCCGCCGGCGCGAACAGCATGTCGTTGGGGCCGAAAGCGACCCGTTCCTTGCCGCAGACGAAAAAGCCGCGCCCGTTGGCGACGAAATAGACCTCGTCGCGATCGTGCGGTGTCTGCGGATCGACGCCCTTGGGCGCGTAGTAGCGCACTTCCAGGCTGCCGTGCTCCAGGATCAGCGCCGAGCGTCGGCCTTTCGGGATCGTGGTGCCCGCCGCCTGCTCCCGGCTCGCGTGCCAACTCCCCTTCACTGCGATTTCCACTTGATCGAGCAGCCGACCGATGGGGTCTGCTCCTTCGGCCCTTCCCCGGTTCGCGCAACCTGCAGCATCGCCTCGAACAGCTCGCGGCGCGCGCCCGGCACCGGGTCGCGGCGCGAGGCGTCCAGCCGGCCGCGGTACTGCAGCTCGAGCTTCGAGTTGAAGCCGAAGAAATCCGGCGTGCACTGCGCCGCGTACGCTCGCGCCACGTCCTGCGTCTCGTCGAACGCGTAGGGAAACGGCAGCTTGCGCTCGCGCGCCACGCGCTTCATGTTGTCGAACGAATCCTCCGGGTAGTCCGCCGGGTCGTTCGAATTGATGGCAATCGCACCGACGCCGTGCGGCGCCAGCTCGGCACAGTCGCGCACGATGCGCTCGAGCACCGCCTTGACGTAGGGGCAGTGGTTGCAGATGAACATCACCAGCAGCCCGTTCGGTCCGCGCGCCGAAGCTAGCGTGTGGCGCTTGCCTTCGACGCCGGGAAGATCGAAGTCGGCCGCCTTCCAGCCCAGGCTGCGCTCCACAGGTTTGCTGGCGAGCATGCGAGAATTCCTCCATGCGCGAACCAACGCCGCGCGTTGCGCGATTCTACTTCGACGGCGACCTGCAAACAGGCGCGCTCGCCGAGCTGCCCGGGGAGGCGGCCCGGCATGCTCTGGTGCTGCGGCTGCGCGTCGGCGAGGCGGCGGTTCTGTTCAACGGCCGCGGCGGCGAGTACGCGGCGCGCATCGCCGAATGCGAGCGCTCGCGCGTTCGCGTGCAGGTCGGCGCCTGGAGCGCCACCGAGCGCGAGACGCCGCTCGCGGTGACCCTGGTTCAGGGAGTCTCCTCGGGCGAGAAGATGGATTTCACGATCCAGAAGGCGACCGAGCTCGGCGCTGCGGCGATCCAGCCTCTGCTGGGCGACAAGTCGGTGGTGCGCCTGAGCGAAGAGCGCGCGCAAACGAAGCTCGCGCACTGGCACCGCATCGTCATCGCCGCCTGCGAGCAATGCGGCCGCAACCGCCTGCCCGGGATTGCGACGCCGATGAGCGTCGCCGACTACTGCCGGCAGCCGCCGATTGCCGGGCTGCGCCTGCTGCTGTCCCCAGATGCGGCGCGCGGCTTGCGCGAGGCCGTCGCCACCGCAACTTCCGCTCTCGCCGTCGCTGCGGGGCCGGAAGGCGGCTTCAGCCCCGGGGAGGAGGCTCTGCTGGTCGAGGCGGGTTTCGCGCCGGTGCGGCTTGGCCCGCGAGTGCTGCGCACCGAAACCGCAGCGCTGGCCGCGCTCGCGGCGCTCAACGCTCTGGCGGGGGACTTCTAGTCAGTCCGCGCCCACGGTGCACGCCACGCCCGCAGGCAGGTTGACCGCGGCTGGCATACAATTTTTCGAACTCTAACGCTCAAATCAGGCTCAGGGACGAAATGGGAACATTGCCGCATCCGGAAGCCTTCGTGCGCTGGTTCCGCCAGGTGGCGCCGTACCTGCACGCGTTTCGCGGCCGCACCTTCGTCATCGGCTTCGGCGGCGAGCTGGTCGCCGAACGCGGCCGCTTCACCCGCTTCGTGCATGACGTCAACCTGCTGGCGGCGCTCGGCATCCGCCTTGTGCTGGTGCACGGCGCGCGGCCGCAGATCGAGGCCGAGCTGAAGGCAAAAGGCCATCGCTCGCGCTATGCCAAGGGCCTGCGCATCACCGATGCCGCCTCGCTGGTGGCGGTGAAGCACGCGGCCGGGGTGCTGCGCGTGGAGATCGAGGCGCTGCTCTCGCAAGGACTGCCGAATTCGCCCATGGCCGGCGCGCAGATCCGCGTCGCATCGGGCAATTACCTCGCCGCGCAGCCGGTCGGTGTGGTGAATGGGGTCGACTACCAGTTCACCGGCACGGTGCGCAAGGTGGATGGCGCGGCGATCGCGCGGCGTCTCGAGGATGGAGAAGTGGTGCTGGTGCCGCACGTCGGCTACTCGCCCACCGGAGAGGTGTTCAATCTCTCCTGGGAGGATGTCGCCGAGAGCGTCGCCATGGCGCTGCGCGCCGACAAGCTGCTGCTGTTCACCGACGTGCTGCCTGCCAACCGGCGCGGCGAGCCGTTGCACGAGCTGACCGCGCGCGGGGCCGAGGCGCTGCTGAAGAAAGACGGCCAGCCGCTGCACGCGGTGCGCGTGTTGCGTTGCGCGCTGCGCGCGCTCGCCGGCGGCGTCGCGCGCGCGCACCTGGTGTCGCGCCGCGCCGAAGGCGCGACGCTGCTCGAGCTGTTCACCCATTCCGGCGTCGGCACCATGATCACCGCCGACCCGGTGGAGCGCCTGCGGCAGGCGAAGATCGAGGACGTCGGCGGCATCCTGGCGCTGATCGAGCCGCTGGAAGCCGACGGCACGCTGGTGAAGCGCAACCGCGAGCGCCTCGAGAGCGAAATCGCCAACTTCCAGGTGATCGAGCACGACGGCGTCATCGTCGGCTGCGCGGCGCTGTACCCGTTCCCCGAGGAGAAGAGCGCCGAACTCGCCTGCCTGGCGGTGGCGCCCGATTACCGCGACGCCGGCTACGGCGCGCGCCTGCTGAGCGCCTGCGAAGCTTCCGCCAAGGAGCGCAGGTTCCGCAGCGTGTTCGCGCTCACCACCCGCGCCCAGCACTGGTTCGTTGCGCAGGGCTTTCGCGAAGGGGATGTCGCAGCGCTGCCGGAGAAGCGCCAGGCGCTCTATAATTGGAAGCGCGGCTCCAAAATTTTCCGGAAGCGGGTCTAACGATGGCCAGAACCGTCAAGTGCGTCAAACTCGGGCGCGAAGCCGAAGGGCTCGACCTGCCGCCCTACCCCGGCGAGTTGGGCAAGCGCATCTACGAGAACGTCTCCAAGGAGGCGTGGCAGCAATGGCTGCGCCACCAGACCATGCTGGTGAACGAGAACCGGCTCAACCTGGCCGATGCCAAGGCCCGCAAATACCTCGCCGAGCAGATGGAGAAGCATTTCTTCGGCGAAGGCGCCGACGTCGCTTCGGGCTACGTGCCGCCAACCAAGTAATCAGGTTTTTTTCCGGCGCAGCGTAGAGACGCCGCCGGGCGCCGCCAGCAAAAGCACGTCCGCGGGCCGGCGGGCGAAAATTCCGTTGGCCACCACCCCCGCGATGCCGTTCAGCTCGGCCTCGAGCGCGGGCGGATCGAGCATCGTCAGGCCGTGGCAATCGAGGATCAGGTTGCCGTTGTCGGTCATGAAATTCTCGCGCAGCACCGGGTGCGCGCCGCGCTTCAGCATTTCGCGTCCGACGTAGCTGCGTGCCATCGGGATCACCTCCAGCGGCAGCGGAAACTTGCCGAGCACCGGCACCAGCTTCGAGCCGTCGCAGATGCAGACGAAGCTCGTCGCTACCGCCGCGACGATCTTCTCGCGCGTCAGCGCGCCGCCGCCCCCTTTGATCATGTGCAGGTGCTCGGTGACCTCGTCGGCGCCGTCTACGTAAACCGCCAGCTCCGAGACGCTGTTCAGATCCACCACTCTGATGCCATGCTTTCGCAGCCGAGCGGCGCTAGCGTCGGAGGCCGCAACCGCGGCATCGATGCGGCCCTTGATCGTGGCGAGCGCGTCGATGAACTGATTCACCGTAGAGCCCGAGCCGACGCCAACGACGCCGTCCTCGATGACGTACTTGAGCGCCGCCTGCGCGACCTGGTGCTTCTGCTCTTCCTGGTTCACTTCTTTCTCGGCGGCGGAAAGTCGGTGCAAACGCCCTCGAACAACTCGGCCGCCATGCCGACCGATTCTGAAAGCGTCGGGTGCGGGTGGATCGTCTTGCCGATGTCGGTCGCGTCCGAGCCCATCTCGATGGCGTGCGCGATTTCGCTGATCAGGTCGCCGGCCCCGGTGCCGACGATGCCGCCGCCGATCACGCGGTGGGTCTCGGCATCGAAGATCAGCTTGGTGAAGCCCTCGTCGCGCGCGTTGGCAATGGCGCGGCCCGAGGCCGCCCACGGGAATTTCGCCACCCCGGGCTTGAGACCGTCCTTCTTCGCCTCCTCCTCGGTGATGCCCACCCAGGCGATCTCGGGGTCAGTGTAGGCGACGGATGGGATCACGTGCGCATCGAAGTGCGACTTCATCCCCGCGGTGGCTTCTGCAGCCACGTGCCCCTCGTGCACCGCCTTGTGCGCGAGCATCGGCTGGCGGGCGATGTCGCCGATAGCGTAGATGTGAGCCACATTGGTGCGCATCTGGCCATCAGTGGGGATGAAGCCGCGATCATCCACCGCCACGCCCGCCTTGTCGGCCGCGATGCGCTTGCCGTTAGGCGCGCGGCCCACCGACACCAGCACCATGTCATAGAGCTGCGGCTCCTTCGGCGCCTGCGCGCCTTCGAACCACACCTTGATCCCCTGCGGTATCGCTTCGGCCTTGCTGGTGCGCGTTTGCAGCATCACGTGGTCGAAGCGCCGCGCGTTGAACTTCTGCCACACGCCGACCAGATCGCGGTCGGCGCCGAGCATCAGGCCGTCGAGCATCTCGACCACGTCGAGGCGCGCCCCAAGCGTCGAATAGACGGTGCCCATCTCCAGGCCGATGATGCCGCCGCCGATCACCAGCACCGTCTTCGGCAGGCTGCGCAGCTCGAGCGCACCGGTCGAATCCACGATCCTAGGATCATCGGGCAGGAAAGGCAGCCTGGATGATTGCGAGCCCGCGGCGATGATGGCATTGGCGAAGCGCACGTTTTTCCTGCTGTTCCCTGCCTCGACCGCCAGGTGATGCGCGTCGAGAAAGCTGCCGACACCCTGTAGCACGGTCACCTTGCGCGCTTTCGCCATGGCGGCAAGGCCGGCGGTGAGCTTGCCGACCACCTTCTGCTTGAAGGCGCGCAGCTTCGCCAGATCCACCGTCGGTGCGCCGAACTCGATGCCGTGGCCGGCGAGCGCCCGCGCTGCATCCATGACCGCAGCCGTGTGCAGCAGCGCCTTCGACGGAATGCAGCCGACGTTCAAGCACACGCCGCCGAGCGTCGGGTAGCGCTCCACCAGCACCGTCTTCATGCCGAGGTCCGCGGCGCGGAACGCCGCCGAGTAGCCGCCGGGCCCCGCGCCGAGAACGAGGAGATCGCATTCGAGGTCGGCGCTCACCCCCCCCTGTATCCCGCCCTTTGGTAGGGGGGGAGACGACGGAGTTGTGGCTGCCGGCGCGGCGCTCGCCGCTTGCTTCGGCGCCGACTCTGCATTGGCCGCTGCCGCCTCGAGCCTGAGGATCAGGGAGCCCTGCGAAACCTTGTCGCCCAGCTTGAGAACCAATTGCTTCACCACGCCCGCCTCGGGCGACGGGATCTCCATGCTCGCCTTATCCGACTCCAGCGTGACGAGCGACTGCTCTTTCGCCACCGCGTCGCCGGGCTTGACCAGCACCTCGATCACCTCGACATTCTTGAAGTCGCCGATATCGGGGACCCTCACCTCCACGAGCTTGGCCATCTACAGCAGTGTCCTTCGGATGTCGGAAAGCACGCTTGCGAGATCCGACGTGAAGCGCGCCGCGGAAGCACCGTCGATGACGCGGTGGTCGTACGCCAGCGCGAGCGGCAGCATCAAGCGCGGCACGAACTCCTTGCCGTTCCACACCTGTTGCATGCGCGATTTCGACACGCCGAGGATCGCGACTTCCGGCGCGTTGATGATCGGCGTGAACCCGGTGCCGCCAAGTCCGCCCAGGCTCGAGATCGAGAACGTGCCGCCCTGCATGTCGCCGGGCTTGAGCTTCTTGTCGCGCGCCAGCTTCGAAATTTCGGCCAGCTCGCGCGCCAGGTCGAACACGCCCTTGCGGTCGGCATCGCGCACCACCGGCACCACCAGCCCGTCGGGCGTGTCCACCGCGACGCCGATGTGAAAGTATTTCTTCAGGATCAGGCTCTCGCCGCCCCGGTCGAGCGAGCTGTTGAGATTGGGGTGCTGGCGCAGCGCCGTGACGCAGGCCTTGATGAGGAACGCCAGCATGGTGAGCTTGAAGCCGCGCTTCTCCGTTTCGGCGGTGTTCGATTTGCGAAACGCTTCCAGCTCCGTGATGTCGGCCTGGTCGAACTGCGTGACGTGCGGGATCGAGATCCAGTTGCGGTGCAGGTAGGGACCGGAGAGCTTCTGGATACGCGACAGCGGCTTGACCTCGACCGGACCGAACTTGGCGAAATCCACCTCTGGCCAGGGCGGCAGGTTGAACGGCAGCGCGCCGCCGCCCTTTGCCGCCGCGGGCGCGGGCACCGCCGCGAGCGCGCCTTTCACGAACGCGCGCACGTCCTCGATCAGGATGCGTCCCTTGGGTCCGCTGCCGCGCACGCGCACCAGGTCCACGCCCAGTTCGCGCGCGAACTTGCGGATCGAAGGGCTAGCGTGCGGCTTGGCGGCGGTTTCGTCGCGCGGCTCGGCAAGCACCGGTGCGGCGCGAGCAATGGCGGCCGCCGCGACAGGTGCGGGCGCGGCAACCGGCGCCGGCTTCGGCGACGGTGCCTGCGGCGGGGGGGCGTTCTTCGGCGCCTCAGCCATCGCCGCCGCGGCATCAGCAGCTTCCATCCGCAGGATCAGCATGCCCTGCGAAACCTTGTCCCCGACCTTGAGCGCGATCTGCTTCACCACGCCAGCCCCCGGCGAGGGGATCTCCATGGTCGCCTTGTCCGATTCCAGCGTGACCAGCGATTGCTCCCGCGCGACGGTGTCGCCGGGCTTGACCAGCACCTCGATGACTTCGACTTCCTTGAAGTCGCCGATGTCCGGGACCAGCACATCCTTCATACAGTGCTTGGGTCGGGTTTCGCCGGGTCGATGCCGTACTTGCGCATTGCGTCGGCGACCGTCTTGGCTTTGCCTTCGCCCCCATCGGCCAGCGCCTTGAGCGCGGCGACGGCGACGAACTGGCGGTTGACTTCGAAGAACTCGCGCAGCTTGGCGCGCGAATCGGAGCGCCCGAAGCCGTCGGTGCCAAGCACGCGGTAGACGCGATCGCGCGGCACGAACGGCCGTATCTGGTCGGCGAAGGTCTTGACGTAGTCGCTCGCCGCCACCACCGGGCCGGCGTGCTTCTCCAGGCATTGGCTGACGTAGGGCGCGCGCGGCTTGTCCTCGGGATGCAGCAGGTTCCAGCGCTCGGCCGCGAGACCCTCGCGCCGCAGTTCGGTGAACGAGGTCGCGCTCCAGACGTCGGCCGCCACCTCCCAGTCCTTCTCCAGCAGTTCCGCCGCGGCGAGCACTTCGCGCAGGATGGTGCCCGAGCCCAGCAGCTGCACGCGAGCCTTCGCCTTGGATTTCGACTCGCGCACCAGGTACATGCCTTTCAGGATCCCCTGTTCCACGCCCGCCGGCAGCGGCGGATGCTCGTAGTTCTCGTTCATCAGGGTTATGTAGTAGTACACGTCCTCCTGCTTCTCCACCATGCGCCGCAAGCCGTCGTGGATGATCACGGCGAGCTCGTAGCCATAAGTCGGATCGTACGAGATGCAGTTGGGGATCACCGACGACAGGATGTGCGAATGGCCGTCCTCGTGCTGCAGGCCCTCGCCATTGAGCGTGGTGCGGCCCGCCGTCGCGCCCAGCAGGAAGCCGCGCGCCCGCTGATCGGCCGCCGCCCAGGCGAGGTCGCCCACGCGCTGAAAGCCGAACATCGAGTACACGATGTAGAACGGCACCGTGACCAGGTTGGAATGGCTGTACGAAGTCCCGGCGGCGATCCACGACGACATCGCACCGGCCTCGTTGATGCCCTCCTCGAGGATCTGCCCGGCCTTGTCCTCGCGGTAGTACATCACCTGGTCGCGGTCCACCGGTTCGTACTTCTGCCCTTCGGAGGAGTAGATGCCGAGTTGGCGGAACATGCCTTCCATGCCGAAGGTGCGTGCCTCGTCGGGCACGATCGGCACTACGTGCCTGCCCAAGCTCTTGTCGCGCGTGAGCGCGGTGAGGAGGCGCACGAACGCCATCGTGGTCGAGATCTCGCGTCCCTCGCCCGAGCCCTTCAACACCTGCTCGAACGCTGCCAGCGGCGGCACCGTCGGCGCCGTCTCGGCCTTGCGGCGCCGCTGCGGCAGGTAGCCGCCGAGCGCCTGCCGGCGCGCGTGCAGGTACTTCATCTCCGGCGAGTCGGCCGGCGGGATGTAGAACGGCAGTTCCTCCAGCTTGTCGTCGGGGATCGGGATGTTGAAGCGGTCGCGCACGTGCCGGATCGTCTCCACGTCAACCTTCTTCAGCTGGTGCGTCGGGTTCTTCGCCTCGCCCTGCTTGCCGAGGCCGTAACCCTTGATAGTCTTGGCGAGGATCACGGTCGGCTCGCCCTTGTGCTTCACGGCCGCGGCGTAGGCGGCGTAGATCTTGTGCGGATCGTGCCCGCCGCGGTTCAGGCGCCAGATGTCCTCGTCGGTCATGCGCGCCACCAACTCGAGCAGCTTGGGGTGCTTGCCGAAGAAGTGCTTGCGCACGAAGGCGCCGTCGTTCGCCTTGTAGTTCTGGTACTCGCCGTCGACCGTTTCCTCCATCACGCGCAGCAGGATGCCTTCCTTGTCGTGCGCCAGCAGCGGGTCCCAGTACGAGCCCCAGATGAGCTTGATCACGTTCCAGCCCGCGCCGCGGAAGTCGCCCTCCAGTTCCTGGATGATCTTGCCGTTGCCGCGCACCGGGCCGTCCAGGCGCTGCAGGTTGCAGTTGACGACGAAGACCAGGTTGTCGAGCTTCTCGCGCGCGGCGAGACCGATCGCGCCCAGCGATTCGGGCTCGTCCATTTCGCCGTCGCCGCAGAACACCCATACCTTGCGATTCTCGGTTTGCGCGTGCCCTCTCGCCTGCAGGTACTTGAGGTAGCGCGCCATGTAGATCGCCTG
>CAYMVA010000076.1:0-52672 GCA_964393745.1 uncultured Enterobacteriaceae bacterium
AGCGGCAAGTCGGCACAGGCCGCGCCGAGCGTGCGCAAGTCGTCGTTGTCGATCGCGTCGGCGATGGCAATGTGCACGCCCTCGCTGCGCAGCGTTGCCATGCGCGAAGCCACAGCATCAACGCCGGCGGCCACGGCATCCTGGCGCAGCAGGCCGACCTTGAGCGTCGTCTGCGCTTGCAGCCAACGCACGAGATTCGCGTCCGTCATCGGCGTCAGCGGGTGGTTCTGCATGCCCGAGTCCGACAGCAATTGATCGCCGACGAACAAATGCCCGCGATAGACGCTGCGGCCGTTTTCGGGGAAGGCCGGGCAGGCGATCGCGAAATCGGCCTTCAGCGCCGCCATCAGGGCCTCGGCGACCGGGCCGATGTTGCCGCGCGGCGTCGAATCGAAAGTCGAGCAGTACTTGAAGTAGATGCGCTCGGCGCCGCGGCGCTGCAGCCATGCGAGTGCGGCGAGCGACCAAGCGATCGCTTCCGCGGGCGGATTGGTGCGCGATTTGAGCGCCACCACCACCGCGTCCGCAGCGGGAATCTCGAGCGCGGCATCCGGCACGCCGTTCACTTGCGTCACGGCAAGGCCTTCGCGCGCCAGCGTGACGCCGAGATCGGTGGCGCCGGTGAGGTCGTCCGCGATGCAGCCGATCAGCATGGCAGCGCAATTTTCCTAGACGGGGACGAAGGTGTCGAGCGCGATGCGCCGGCCCTCTGCCGAGGAGCGGTAGGCGGCTTCCTGCACTTTCAGGTTGGCGAGGTAGTCGCGCCCGGAGTTCTCCAGCAGCGCGCCCTCGAGCAGGTGGCGCACCACGTGGCGCTGCAGGTTGCCGCAGGCGCCGCCGCCGAACGTATCCTCGCGCCCCCGGTCGTAGGCGTGCTCACGCTCATCGCCGCCGTGCGGTTTCCACCACAGGCGCGCGTCGCCGTCCAGGCGCAGCACGCCGGCAGCGCCCTCGAGCCACATCTCGCCCATGGTGCGGCGCGTGTTCTTCGCCACATGGTCGTTCAGGCGGTTGCCGTCGAACAGGCCCGTCGCCCCGACGGCGAATTCGAACACGATGTAGCCCGCGTCCTCGCCGGCGATCGCTGGATTGACGCGCCGCAGGCGCGCATACACGGCGTGCACCTCGCCCATCAGGTAGCGGAAGGTGTCGATGAAGTGGATCGCGGTCTCGTAGACGAGCAGCCGCGGCATCTGCTGGAAGTAGGGTTGCCGGTCTAGGTAGGCGCGCGGTCCCTGGCCGTCGCCTGGGCGCAGGCGAAACGCGACGCTGTGCAAGGCGCCAAGCGTGCCTGTCTCGATCAAGCGCCTGGCCTCTCGAAAATGTGGCATGAAGCGGAAGTTCTCGTGGATCGCGAGCACGATGCCGGTGCGCTCGGCGGCCTCGACGATCGCCACCGATTCGGCGTAGGTCGGCGCCACCGCCTTCTGGCAGATGGTCGCGATCTTGCGTGCGGTGGCTTCCCCGACCAGCTCGGCATGCGTCTGCGGCGGCGTCGCGATGTCGAACACGTCGGGACGCACGGAATCGAGCATCTCGGCGACCGACGTAAAGACGCGCGGGATGCCAAAGCGCTGCGCGAGCGCGCGCGCTTTCGCCTCATCGGGGTCGCACAACGCCGCGTACTCGGCCTCGGGGACGGCGCGCCAGCCCTCGAGGTGAAACTGGCTGAAGTAGCCGGCGCCTGCGCCAGCCACCCGAAGTTTTCTTCTCATGCCGGCGCTTTGGCGCCGAGCGCTTCGATCACCGCTTTTGCCACCGCGGCTGTGCCGTCCTGGCCGCCGAACTCTGGCGTGACGACCTTGCGCGCGGCGAACACCTCATCCACTGCCTGGGTGAGCAGGGTGGCGGCGTCGGTGCTGCGCGCATCGCCGTGGCGCTCGCCCAGCCACTCGAGCATCATCGCCGCCGACAGGATCATCGCCGTCGGGTTCGCCTTGCCCTGGCCGGCGATATCCGGCGCGGTGCCGTGGGCGGGCTGGAACAGGCCGTGCTTGTCGCCCACGTCCGCGGAGGGCGCCATGCCCATGCCGCCAATGAGTGCCGCGCCGAGGTCGGAGAGGATGTCGCCGAACTGGTTCTCGGTCGGCAGCACGTCGTAGCTCCAGGGCTGGCGCACGAGGTTGAGCGCCATCGCGTCCACATAGGCGTGATCGGACTTGATCGCCGCATGGCGCTTGGCGCACTCCCAGAAGATCTTGTGGAACAGCGCCATGCTGCGGTGCACGTTCGACTTGTCTACGCAAGTGACGCGGCCTTTGCGCGGATTGCGCGCGTGGCGCGTCTCTGCGAGGCGGAATGCGAACTCGAACAGGCGTTCGGAGCCCTTGCGCGTCACGCGCCCGACATCATAGGCCTCGTCGTTGCTCGAGCGCGGTCCGACCTCGGGGTGATAGCGTCCGTAGAACCAGCCTTCGCTCTGCTCCCGCACCAGCACGAAATCGATCTCCGCAGCGCGCGCATCCGCAAGCGGCAGCCGCGTTCCGGGCAGGGCGCGCACCGGCCGCACGCCGGCGTACAGGTCCAGGTCGAGCCGCAGGTTCAGTTGTGGCGCGATTTCGGTGCCGTCCGGGAACCGCACATCGGGCAGGCCCATGGCGCCGAACAGAATCGCATCGGCGCTCTCGCAGGCGCGGCGCGCGGCGTCGGGGAAATCGTTGCCGGTCTCGCGATAAAGCTGCGCTCCGGCGATGTGCGTTTCGTAATGCAGCTGGACGCCACAGCGCACGGCAAGCGGTTGCAACACCGCGAGGCAGGCGTCCATGACCTCCACGCCGATGCCGTCGCCCGGCAGCACCACGATGCGATAGGCGCGCGTGTCAGCCATGCGAGGCTTCTTGCCAAGGCGCACTCGCATCCTGCTCGGCGCGCAGCTTCCAAAGCAGCGAATCGGCCGGCGGTGACACGGCAGCGCGCGTGACGCGCGCGCCCTTCGCGACCTTTTGCGCGAGGCGCGTGCCGGTGAGCATGTAGTAGGGAACCGGCGCTCCTGGTGCGACCGGAGCGGCGTCCACCAGATGCGCATCCAGGCCGCGCAGCGTGTGGCGGTTGCCGACCATTTCGAGCCGCGTGCCCGTCGGCAGATCTTCGCTGGCGACCGCGACCATGTCGCAGACCGGCCGCACAGATTCGTCGAGCACCGAGCGGCCGAGGCGCGCCGCGGCAAGGATCGACACCGGCGCCTCTACCCCGAGCAGGTGCGACGGGTTGTAGATCACCGCATAGCGGCGATCGGCGCTCACCGGAATGCCCTTGCCGGCGAGCACCTCGGCGATGCTTTCGTCCTCGAGCGCGACGCAGACAAACACGCCGCCGGCAAAGCTCGCCTCGTCGGGGCGGCGCAGGCATTGAAAAACATCGAGCGCGCCTTGCCGGCCGATCAGGCCGCCGTGCTCGCGCGGCGCGTACAGCTGCGCCAATTCAGGCGTGCGCACGTGCGGCACGTGCAGCTCGGGGATGTCCGGCCGCAAACCGGTCGCGTTCGCCATCACGCACAGCTCGCAATAATCGGGAACGATCCGGCGCGGCAGCTCGCGCAGCATGGCAGCGCGTTCTTCGGCCAGCGCCGGAAGCGGGCCGCCTTTGCGGTCCCACAGCTTGCCGAAGCCCGGCACATGGAGGCGCTTCTCCTGCCAGGAGACGGTTTCGCTCGCCGGTTCGAAAACGAAGTCGTATTCGCTGGATTTGCCTGCGGCAACGATCGGCAACCCGAGCAGCCGGGCCCACGACACCAGCCCGATGAGCAGCGCCGGCTGGTCGCCGTCCACCGGCGTGTAGATCACCCCTGCGGCACGTGCTTTGCGCGCGAGGATCGGCCCGATCACCGAGTCGGTTTCCTTGGTGACCATCGCCACGTGCTTGCGCGCGGCGATGGCGGCGAGCGCGTGGTGCGCGCCGGCCTCGGCATCGCCGGTCGCTTCTACCAGGATGTCGAAGGGCAGCTCGGCAAGCAGCGCGCCGTCCTGGCATACCGCGATGAGGCCGCGCGCCATGGCGTCGGACGCCGAGCCCGCCGAGCCGCAAGCTCGCCACTGGCTGTCCCGGTAACCGAGGCGCTCCAGCGCCTGCACGACGCGCGCCGTGTCGCGGTCGGCGAGCGCCGTGACGCTGAACCCGGCAATGCGCCGCGCGCGATGCAGCAGGGTGTAGCCGAATTCGCCAACGCCGGCGAGCGCGGCTGTCACCGGCTTGCGTTCGCCGCCGGCGAACAGCTCGAGATAATTCATTGCTCGCGCTAGAACAGAAGCTTGGCCTCCACGCCGGCCATGTAGGCACGGGTGGGCGAGGGCTCGTAGAAGCGGCCGTTGGCTTCATTTACGATCACCGAGCCGGCGTAGCGACGGTTGGTAAGGTTGTCCGCGCGCAGGTACTCCGACAGGCGCCAGTTCCTCGCCTGTTGTGTGAACCCTGCGGCGAGGTTGAGGAGGTGGTAACCGTCCGCCGCCTCGGAATTGACGTCGTTCGCCCAGACGCGCGACTTCGAGATCGCCTCCAGCGCAGCGCGGAACCCGCTTGGCGCATGCCGCCAGCCGAGCTCGCCATAGAAGAAACTGCGCGGCACGCCAGGGAGCGAGTTGCCCGCCGGGATGGTAACCGCGGGGGTGCCGCTGGTGAAGGTGTCGCGGAAGGTCGCTTCCATCCGCGTCCACGCGAGCACCACTTCGAAACCGAATGGCAGCGCGGCATCGGCGCCGACCTCGATTCCGGTGCGCCGCGTGCGGCCGGCGTTCTTGAACGTGGTGCGGCCGTTGAGATTGGTGTCCACCACGATCTCGTTGTCGGTGTCGATGTCGAACAGCGCGACATTGACGCGCGCCCGCGGCGCGATGATCGCCTTGACGCCCGCCTCGACGTTGCGGCTGCTCGAGGCGTCGAGCGCGAAGTTGAGGCCGGTGCCGCCCGGCCGGTACGCCATCTCGGAGAAGGTCGGGGTCTCGAAGCCGCGGCCGTAGTTCACGTAGGCGCTGATGCGCGGCGTGACGCGGTAGAGCAGCCCCAGCACCGGGCCGGTGTCCTCGAATTTTCTGGTGCCGCTGTCGTCCGGATTGTTGGGCACGCCGGAAACGATGTAATAGTCCTTGGAGCGGAACGCGACCCGGTTGAACCGCACCCCGGCAAGCGCGATCCAGCGCTCGGCGATGCGCCACTCGGCTTGCGCGTAGACGCCGTTGCTGGCGACATCGTCGTCCTCGTCGCGGCGCAGCGCCCCAAGGTTGCCGAATTCGTTGACGAATCCCTTGCGCCGCTCGGCCATGCTCTCGTACTCGTAGCCGTAGGAGACCGTCAGCGGGTTGCTGGCGAGCGACAGCTCGCTGGTGCCGCGCAACGCGATGCCGCCGTAGTCGCGATCGAGGTCCACCACGCCGCCGGAGGTGGTGTTCGGCACGGCGCCGCGCAGGCCGAGGTACTGGCGCACCACGCGATGGCCGCCATACACGGTGGCGGCGAGCTTGGTGCCGCCGAGCTGGTGGCTGAAAGTGCCGCCGATCTGGTTCTGGCGCACGCTCTTGCGCGTATTGAAAAGGTCCGCCACCGCGGCCACCTGGCGCGGGTCGGCGTCCATCTGCGCGCGCGTCAGTCCGAGCGGGTCCTGCACCTCGGGGCTGTCGTAGACATTGGCGACCACGCTGAGGTTGGAGCTGTCCCCCAGGCCGAAGCCTAGCTTGGCATTGCCCTGGGTGCGGTCGGCGGCGCTGTGCTGGCGGTAGCCGTCGGTGTGAAAACTCGACGCCGCGCCAATCCAGTCGGCGCGGCCGGACTTGCCGCCCGCCTTCATGCCGAGCCGCCAAGTGTCGAACGAACCCAGCGACAGGTCCGCGCCCGCGGCGCTGCCACCTTCGCCGTAGCGCGCGCCCGATTCTGTGAGCACGTTGATGACGCCGCCGGAAGCGTTGCCGTACATCACCGAGAACGGTCCGCGCAGCACCTCGATGCGCTCCGCCGAGCCGAGATCGAAGTTTGCCGCCTGTCCCTGGCCGTCGGGCATGCTCGCCGGAATGCCGTCGGAGATCAGCCGGATGCCGCGGATGCCGAAAGTCGCTCGCGAGCCGAAGCCGCGCGAGGACACCTGCAGGTCCTGCGCGTAGTTCTGCCGGTTCTGCACCACGATGCCCGGCACGCGCGGCAGCGATTCCGAGAGATTGATCTTGGGGCGCGCGAAGCGGATGTCTTCGGACTGCACGCGATCGATGGATGCCGGAACTTCGAGGCTCGGGCGCTCGACGCGCGGGCCGGTGATCACCACCGCATCCTCCACGGCCGGCTGCTGGGCAAGAGCGCAGTTGCACCCAATACATACACATACAGAAAGCGCGGCAACTGCCGCAGCGGTGCCGAAGCGCATCGCTACTTTAGGCGCGACAGGAAGTGCGCCATCGCCCGGATGTCCTCGTCGGACACGCCGTAGTGAGCGGCACTCGTTATGGTGTCGCCGCCCCGGCGCGAGTGGTCACGGAACGATCGCATGGAGTCGAGAAGATACTCTTCCCGCTGGCCCGCGAGGCGGTGCATTTGCTCGCGCCCGCGGTAATCGGGCAGGTTGTGATTGTTGCAGCGCAACTTTGGGGCTAGCGGATGACCACACCCCAAGGCAGTTCCTCCACCGCGATGTCGACCAGTTTCTCGCCGCGCCGGGTGTCGATCACCGAGACGCTGTTGGAGCGCCCGTTGGCGACGTAGAGCTTGCCGCCGTCGGGCGTGAGCGCCATGTTCCAGGGCCGGCGGCCGACCTGCACGGTGCGCGTCTCGCGCAGGGTCGCGGCGTCGAAGAAACTCACCGTGCCGTCGCGGCCGTTGCTCACGTACACCGTGCCGCCGTCGGGGCTCACGCTCACCCCGTTGCTGCGGCCTCCCGCCTTGGCGCTCGCTACGACCTTGTGCGTCCCCACTTCGACCTTGAACAGCAGGTCGGCCTGCTCGCAGGCGGTGTAGGCGAACTTGCCATCGGGCGAAAACGCGGTGCCACGCGGCCGCTGCGCCACCGGGACCTGCGCCACCTGTTGCCGCAACTTCACGTCCACGATGTCGAGCTTGTCGTCTTCCTCGGCGCCCACATACACCCAGCGGCCGTCGGGACTGAACACCGGGTGCTCGGGATTGTCGCCTTTGGTTTTCACTTCGAACGCCACACGCCTGGTACGCGCGTCCACGAATACCACGGCGTTTTTCTTTTCCACTGCCACGGCGACCAGCGCGCCGTCGGCCGAGGCGTAGACACCTTCGGGCGACTCGCCCACGGCCACGCGCTCCACCACCTTGCGGCCGGCGGTGTCGATGACAAGCAGGTTCCCGCTTTCCTGATCGCTCACGTACAGGGTCTTGCCGTCCGCGCTCAGCGCGATGCCGCGCGGCGAGCCGCCGGTTGCGATGCGCCCGACGACCTGGTCGCGCGCCGTGTCTATGATCGTGATGGCGCCCGATTTCTCGTTGGGCACGTAGGCGAACGGTTGCGCTGAAGCGCTCGCTGCCGCGATACATAGCGCGGCCGGGACGAGCCGGCAAATGAGTTTCATGCCTACCCCTGATTTCGAAATGCCCGGTATTCTCTCAGGAATGGAGACTCCGGATTCAAAGCGCGAAGCGCGGCGCGGCGTGCTGCGCGCAATCGCCGCGTTGCCGCTGGCATGGAGTGGTGCGGCGCTGCTCGGAACCGGTTGCGCGCAGCTTCCTGTGACTGCCGCGCGGGTGCTGCGGATGGCCCCATCGCAGCAGCAGCTCGGGCTGCCTTCCGGCGGCGCCACCGGAATCTGGGCGTTCGAGGGCACGGCTCCAGGCCCGCTGCTCCGCTACCGTCAGGGAGAGGTCGCGGATATCGAGGTGCAGAATGGCCTGCCCGACGCGACCACGGTGCACTGGCACGGGCTGCGCGTGCCCAACGCCATGGACGGCGTGCCGTACGTGACGCAACCACCGATCGCGCCCGGCGAAAATTTCCGCTACCGATTCACGCTCCCTGACGCCGGGACTTACTGGTATCACCCGCACTTTCGCAGTTTCGAGCAGGTGACGCGCGGCGTGTACGGCGCCTTTGTGGTCGAGGAAGCGCAGCCGCCTGCGGTGGACGAGGACTGGACCTGGGTGCTCGCCGACTGGCTGCTCGAAAAGGAGGGCGCATTGCGCACCGATTTCGAGGACCCACGCGATATGTCGCACGCAGGCCGCATCGGCAACCTGGTGACGCTGAACGGGCGCTTCGCGATGCACCGGGACTCGGACCCGGAGCCGATGCGGCTGCGCGCCGGGACGCGCGTGCGGCTGCGGTTGCTGAACGCGGCGTCGGCGCGCATCTTCGCCCTGCGCTTCGAGGGCGCCGCGCCGCTCGTCGTCGCCACCGATGGGCATCCGCTGGAGCCGCTCCGGCTCAGCGGCGACAGTCTGATGCTGGGCCCGGGAATGAGGATCGACCTGATCGTCGACGTTCCCGATGGGCGCTTCGCGATGAGCGATCGCTTCGACCCGCGCCGTACGTTCATCGTGCGCGAACTGCTCGGCGCCGGCCCGGCAAAATCGACGGCGCCGTTCGCGCCGCTGCCGCCCAACCCGCTGCCGGAGCCCGACCTGGCGCGCGCCCGGCGTCACGAAATCGTGCTCGAAGGCGGCGCGCGCGGGCAGCTGCGCTCGGCGCGCGTGCGTGGAAAGGACGTTACGGCCGAGCAACTGGTTCGCGAGCACGGCATGGCGTGGGCGATGAACGGAGTCGCCGCCAACGACCACGTGCACGAGCCGCTGCTGACGCTCGGCCGGGGCGAGTCCTGCGTGATCACGCTCGTCAACCGCACCCAATGGCCGCACCCGATGCACCTGCACGGACATGCATTCCGCGTGCTCAAGGTCAATGGCCGGCCGCCGCGCGCGCCCCTGTGGCGCGACACCGTGATTCTCGACCCGGAAGGCGATGCCGAGATCGCCTTCCTCGCCGACAACCCGGGCGACTGGATGTTTCACTGCCACATTCTGCAGCACCAGCAGGGCGGGATGATGGCTTCGATTCGCGTCACCTGACCACCTCAGTCGACTCCATGAACTGGAAAACCAGGCTCATGCTGGCGCTCGCACTTGGCGCGATCGCTGGGGGCGTGCCGGCACAGACCATCCAGACCGAGGCGCACGCGGTCAAAGTCACCGTGCTCACCGAGAGGCTCGAGTTCCCGTGGGGATTGGCGTTCCTGCCCGATGGCCGCATGCTGGTCACCGAGCGCATGGGGCGGTTACGCGTCGTCGAGGCAGATGGCGCGTTGCGGGCGCCGCCGCTGCGCGGTGTTCCGCAGGTGGATGCAGAGGACCATGGCGGGCTGCTCGATGTTGCGCTGCATCCGAGCTTCCGCGAAAACCGCTTCATCTACCTGTCCTACAGCGCGCGCGGCGAAGGTGGGCGCGGCACGGAGGTGGTTCGCGCGCGGCTCGGCGAGCAATCGCTCGAGGATGTCACGGTGATCTTCAGGCTCGAGCCCAAGTCGGCCTCTCCCAGGCACTATGGATCGCGGTTGGTGTTCGATGTCGAAGGCCTGTTGTACGTCACGCTCGGCGACCGGCGTGTAGCAGCGCGCGCGCAAGCGCTCGACGATCACGCCGGCAAGATCGTGCGGGTGCGTGATGACGGCTCGACGCCTGCCGACAACCCGTTTGGCAACCCCGGAACAGGCAGGCGCGAGATTTTCACCCTCGGCCACCGCAACGTGCAGGGCGCCGCGCTGCATCCCGTCACGCGGCGCATCTGGATCAGCGAGCACGGCGAGGACGAGAACGACCGCTTTATGGTGCTTGCGAAAGGCGCCAACTACGGCTGGCCGCGCGGCGCGGAGAATCGCGCAAGCGCGCCGCCGCCCGCGCACGCCTGGACCCCAACCATCGCGCCCTCCGGCCTCGCTTTCTACGTCGGCGACCGGTTCCCGGGCTGGAAGGGCGATGCTTTCCTCGGTTCTCTCAAAGACGGGATGTTGGTGCGCCTGAAGATGGAAGGCGAGCGCGTGGTGGGCGAAGAGCGCTTGCTGAAGGGCTTGCTCGGGCGCATCCGCGACGTGCGCGCAGGGCCCGACGGCTTGCTCTACCTGCTGGTGGACGACCGCAACGGCAAGCTGGTGCGCCTCGAGCCGGCGCCAGGGTGACGCTCGTATTTAGCTGAGCGCGCGCCACTCACGATGGTGGTCGGTACGCGAGTCCAACCCAGACGCCGAATGGCGCACCTGGGGTGCGGAACTGCTCGGCGCGCACATTGGCGGCGTCGAACACGTTGCCCGGCGCCGTGAAAAAGTTCTGCCCCAGTGTGCCGAAGCTGGCGTAGCGCCGGTCGAGCAGGTTGGCGATGTTGGCCTGGATCTGCCAGCCGCCGCCGAGGCCCCAGCGCGCGTCCAGATTGAGCACCGCGTAGCCCGGCACCTTGCCATTGAGGTCGCGATTGTTCTCGTCGCCGCGCGCATACTGGCCCGAAAAGTATTGCACGCTCGCGCCGATGGCGCTGCGAGCGCCGAGCGCCGCCTCGGCGCGCAGCTTGAGCGAATCGCGCGGGATGCCAGGAATCCGGTTGCCCGCCGCAACCAGTATGTCGCCCGCCGCATCTGCGGAGGAATTCGCCGGGCTCGCCACAGTGAACGCGGAGCGGTAGGTCGCATCGACGCGGGCGTAGCGCGCGGCCAGCGCCCAGATCCCGACTTTGCTTTCGATGCCGAATTCGGCGCCCTGGCGGCGCGTGCGGCCGGTGTTCTGGAAATATCCGGCGTTGAGCGCGGCGCCGCCGGTGCTGACGAACTGGATGTCGTCCTTCAGGTCGGTGCGGAATGCGGCGGCGCTCAGCGAGGTGCCCGGCGCGAGCGGCTGGCGCGCGCCGGCTTCGAAGGTGCGCGCCAGCACCGGATTGAGCGGCGGATCGGCCAGGAAAATGCTCGGCAGGCGGCAGGGCGCGTTGGGATCCGCGCACGTCAACTCGATCGCGGTGGGCGCGCGCATGCCGGTGCTCGCGCCCGCGTACAGGGAGGCGCCCGGTGCGCGCGAGTAGGTTGCGCCGAGCGCGGGCAGCAGCCGCGAGAACCGGTGGCGGCCGTCGAGCGCTGGCTGCGTGCCGGTACGGTCCTCGATGCGCACCCTGGTCACGCCATAGGCTGCGGCGGCGGTCAATGCGAGCCGCTCGGTGACGGAGAACACGTCGTGAGCGAAAACGCGAAACTGCTGCTGGCCGGTGCGCACCGCAGTGCGCGTGGTGAAGCCGGAGATGCCTGCCGCTTCGCGCTCGGAGGTGAAGTTGGCCTCCTGCTCGGAACCGGTGAAGCGTGCGCTGCTGCTGTCGAGCGAGATCCCGATCGATAGCTGGTTGCCGCGCCCCAGCACCGGCGCGCTCAGCGTGTACTGTCCCGCGACACCCCAGCGGGTCTCGTCGGTTACGGTGGCGTCGTTGAGCGCGTTGAATGCGCAAGGGCCGGTGGCGCAGTCGTCGTTGATGTTGGAATTGAAGGTGCGCGACGACAGCGCGCGCAGATAGGCGTTGCCGACCAGCACGCGCTCGGCGTCCAGCACGTGATTGGCCCTCAGATTGGCGAACGCCAGCTGGTTCTCGGTGCGGTCGGGCCAAGTGTAAGGCTGCCGCGGCTGACCGAGCATCGAAAGCGGCAGCGCCTGCGTGCCGCTGAGATTCGTGTCGGCGAGCGTCAGGCTGAAATCGAGGTCGCGTTCGGCATCCTCGCGTCCGAGCTTGCCGAAGAACTGGTTGACGCGGCTGGCGGAGTGCTCGCGCCAGCCGCGCTCGTCAAACAGGTTGGCCGCGACGTAGTAATCCTGCTTGTCGCTGTAACCGCCGTGCTCCAGTTCGAGCGCCGCCCTGCCGTAAGAGCCCGCATAGGCGCGTGCCGCAGTCCCGGGATAGTGGAAGCCGCTCTTGGTGTAGATCGCCAGCGCGCCGCCGAGCGTATTCAGCCCGAACACCGGGTTCGAGCCTGGAATCACGTGGATCGAGGAGATCGCGATGCGCGGGATCAGGTCCCAGTTGACGACGTCGCCCAAGGCCTCGTTGGCGCGCACGCCGTCCACGAACACCGAGATGCCCTGCGGCGTGCCGAGCAGCGGCGAAGCGCTGAAGCCGCGGTAGCTGAGGGTCGACTGGTACGGGTTGCCTTGCGGGTCGCTGACGGAAAAACCGGCGTGCGCCTCGCCGAGATAATCGGCGATTCCCGGCGTCATGCGGTCGCGCAGCTCGCGGCTGCTGACGGATTGCGCGTTCGCCGGCACCTGCTCGAGCGGCGTGCCGATTCCGGGTAGCGGCGTGGTGCCGATGACATACACCGCCGGCGCCTCGAGCTTGCTGGCGGGGTTGTCCTGCGCGATGGCTTCGCGCGGCAGCGCCGCGTGCCACAGCACTAGCGCACAGCAGGTCAGCGCGATGCGCGCCACCGTCGCTCTCTCAATACAGGCTGGCGAGAAAGTGCGCCAGATCGTCGATGTCCCGGTCCGACAGCGTCTTGGCGACGGCCGCCATGTTGCCGGCATCGTTGGTGCGCCGCGCATGGCGGAAGTCCTTCAGTTGCTTGACGATGTACTCGAAGTGCTGGCCGGCGACGCGCGGAATCTCGTTCTGCCCCTTGAAGCCACCGAGGTGGCACATGGTGCACAGCACTTCGTCGGCCTTGAGCTTGCCGCGCGCGACTTTCGCCGGGTCAGCCTTGAATGCCGGGGCGCGCGGCTTCTGCGCGGCGAAGAATGCGGCCAGGTCGAACATGTCCTCGCGCGACAGCTTGTCGATGAACGGCTTCATCTGCGGCTCGCTGCGGCGGCCCTCCTTGAAGTCCTTGAGCTGCAGGTAGAGGTAGCGCGCGGTCTGGCCGGCAAGCACTGGAAACAGCGGCTGCGCCGAGTGGCCGCCTGCGCCGTGGCAGGCGACGCAAGCCTCGGCTTTCTTGCGCCCGGCCTCGGCATCCTGCGCGTGTGCGGGGAGCGCTGCAACCAACGCGAGCAGCGCGGTGCTGACGATATGCAACATCCGGAATCCGTGGTTCACAAAAAACGGGGCCGCCCGGAGGCGGCCCCGCATCATCGGCTGTTCGCTATCTAGTTGGGCAGCGCGAACACGAACACGCTGTTGCCGCGCTTGAAGTCGAGCTGCGTGTTGCCGCCGCAGCCCATGGCGACGTACTGCTTCTTGCCGACCATGTAGGACACCGGCATGGCGTTGGCGCCGGCGCCGCACTGGAAGCTCCACAGTTTCTTGCCACTCTTCGATTCCAGCGCGTTGAAACTGCCATTGCCTTCGCCGAAGAAGTAAAGTCCGCCGGCAGTGGCGAGGCCACCGCCGATCAGCGGCTGCTCGGTGTCGTGCTTCCACACCATCTTGCCGGTATCCACGTTCACCGCCGCGACGCGGCCCCACTGCTTCTCGCCCGGGATCGCCTTGAAGGCGCCACCCAGCCACAGCTTCGAGCCGCCGGGATACTTGGCCGCTTCGACGTGGTAGGTCATCGGCTGGTGCAGGTTGAGCGCAAACGCGAGCCGCAGCTTGGCGTCGAACGACATCGGCGACCACTCCACGCCGCCGTTGGCGCCGGGCAGCATGCGCGCGCCCTGCGCGGTGGGCAGCACCCACACGTTCTCCTGCGGCACCATCGCCTCGGAGAAACGGATCAGCGAGCAGTCCTTGCGGTCGTGCACGAAGACGTGGCCGATCTTGCCGCCGTGGATCACTCCGGGGATCGATTTGCCGGACTTGTCCTTGACGTCGATGAGGATCGGCGAGCTGACCGCGTCGAGGTCCCAGACGTCGGGCGCGACGTACTGGAAGTGGCACTTGTAGGTGCCCTTGTCCAGGTCGATCGCCACGATCGAGTTGGTGTACAGGTTGTCGCCCGGACGCTCGTCGCCGTACAGGTCGGGCGATGGATTGCCGGCCACGAACCACACGGTGCGCGCCTTGAGGTCGATTGCCGGGTTCATCCACACGCCGCCGCCGAGGGTCTGGTAGAAGGAGCTGTCCTTGGCGAACTGCGCTTTTTCCTTGGCGATGTCGCGCTTCATGTCGCGGCCGGTGGCGTCCTTCGGGTCCCATTTGCCCTCGTGGCCCTTCTCCGGGATGGAGTAGAACGTCCACAACAGCTTGCCGCTTGCGGCGTCGAACGCCTTGACGAAGCCGCGAACGCCGTACTCGCCGCCATTGGTGCCGATCAGCACCTTGTCGTCCACCACGGTAGGCGACATGGTTTCGCTGTAGCCCTTCTCAGGATCGGCGATCTGGGTCTCCCAGAGCGTCTTGCCGGATTTGGCATCGAGCGCGACCAGCTTGGCGTCGAGGGTGCCCATGAACACCTTGCCGCCGGAGATGGCGACGCCGCGGTTGTTCGGGCCGCAGCAGTAGGTGGTCACCGGCCCCATCTTGTGCTTGTAGTGCCAGAACTGCTTGCCGGTCACGGCATCGAGCGCGTAGACGTGGTTGAACGAGGTGGTGATGTACATGACCCCGTCCACCACGATCGGCGCGGTTTCCATGGATTCGACCACCTCGGTCTGGAAGACGAACGCGGGGCGCAGACCCTTGACGTTGCCGGCGTTGATCTGGTCGCCGGGGTAGTAACGCAACTGGGCGTAATCGCCGTTGGTGTGCAGCCAGTTCGTTTTCTGCCCGCCGGCCTTGCTGAGCTGGTCCTGGCTGACCGAGATGTTCTTCGGCACCTCGTTGCCCTTCAGGACCGGCGCCGGCTTGACTTCCTGTGCATGCGCTGCAATAGCGCCAAATGCAAACAGGACTGCGAACGCGGTGCGATGCAGCGCAAATGATTTTGTCATTGGGTTGCTCCTCCTCGATGCGGCTAAACGCGCCGCAGCGGGAGATTGTAGTATAGGCGTCGCTTGCACGGATCAATATATTGGAAGTCATCGGATCTCCTCGTGTCACGACTCTTGTTCACCCTGTTGGCCGTGGTCCTTTCCTTCAGCGACGCTGCGGCGCAGCATCGGGGTATAAATTTCGATCTTCTTGCCGCAGCGCGAAACGGCAGCGAGCCGAGCGTGCGCGCCCTGCTCGATCAAGGCGCGAACCCCAATTCGCGCAACCGCAATGGCGACACGGCGCTCAATCTGGCCGCGCACGGCGGCCACCTGTCCATGCTCAAGTTGTTGCTGGAGCGCGGCGCCGACGTGAATCTGCAGAACCTGTCGCGCGTCTCGCCGCTCATGAGCGCGGCATTCAGCGGTCACCCGGAGATCGTGCGCACGTTACTGGCAGCCAAGGCGGATCCGGCGCTCACCGACCGCACGCAGAAGACCGCCATGGTCTACGCGGCCGGGAATGGCCATACCGAGTGCGTGGGCGTGCTGCTCGATGCCGGCGCCGACGTCAATGCGCGCTATGCCAACGATCTCACCGCGCTGATGTGGGCCTCGTCCTACGGCCACCTCGAGACGGTGAAACTGCTGCTGGCGCGCGGCGCCGATCCGAAACCGCGCGACAACCGGGGCAAGACTGCGCTGGCGCTGGCGGCGGAGGAAAACCGCGAGCCCGTGGTTGCGGCGCTGCGCCAGGCGGGAGCCGCCGAGTAGGCGGGGGCGCGGACGTGGGCATGGCGAGGACCAAGCTGCTCGCCGAAGTCGCGGGCACCGTCTGGAAAGTGGTGAAGCGCGCCGGAGAGGAGTTCGCCGCCGACGAGGCGGTCGTGATCCTCGAGTCGATGAAAATGGAGATCCCGGTCGCAGCGCCGGCGCGCGGCCGCGTTGCCGAGCTCTACGTCAAGGAAGGCGACGTAGTGAAGGAGGGCGAAGCGATCGCGGTGCTCGACATCGGCTAGAGCTGCGCGGCGCCGAATCGGCGGTCAGGAAAACACGTGATCCAGAACCAGCCGCTTGAATGCGGTGGCGTCGACCGCGCCGCCTGGCATTAGCTCGGGTCTGGAGCTGATCACCAGCGGGCCATCGTTGGGATCGTCGCTCAGCCGGCCGTGCGATCCCTTGACCAAAGTGGTTTGCTTGAGCGAAATCACGTCGAGCAGCGTGCGCAAGCCGAGCTTGCGCTTGGCGAGGCGCCAGCCCGTCGCCAGCATCGGGAACGTGATTTCGGGATCCACGAACAGCTCCACCGGGTCGTAGCCCGGCTTGCGATGGATGTCCACGGTGCGCGCGAAATCGGGCGCCACGCGGTCCTCCAGCCAGTAGTAATAGCTGAACCAGCGGTCGGCTTTCGAGATCGCCACCAGTTCACCCGAGCGCTCGTGATCCAGGCCGATGGCGCGCTTGCCCGCATCGTCTAGCACGCGCTCGACGCCTTCCATCCGTTCGAGCAAGGCGCGCACTGCGCCGATCCGGCTGCGGTCGTTCACGTAAACGTGGGCGATCTGGTGGTCGGCGACGGCGAATGCAGCGCTGGCGCCAGCATCGAGGATTTCACAGCCGCTTTCCTCGGGGCGTACCGTGATGAAGCCCGCCTCGCGCAGCGCGCGATTGATGTGCACTGCATCGGTTACGGGCGTGATGCCGTATTCCGATACCACGATCACCTCGCGACCACTCGCGGCCGCGTAATCGATCAACGTGCCGCAGACGGCGTCGATTTCCTTCAGGTCCTGCTGGACGCGTGCATGCCCGAGGTCGGGGCCGAGGCGCTGGAGGTTGTAGTCGAGGTGCGGCAAGTAGGTGAGCGTCAGCGTGGGGTTGCGCGTCTGCATCACGTGCAGCGTGGCGCGCGCGATCCACTCGCTCGAGGAGATGTCGGTAAGCGGGCCCCAGAACTTGAACAGCGGGAACTGGCCCAGCTTCGCGTCAAGCTCATCGTGCAACGCATAGGGATGCGCGTAATGATCAGGGATCTTCCTGCCGTCGGCCGGATACATCGGCCGCGGTGTCGCGCTCCAGTCCGCGCTCGAGTACATGTTGTACCACCAGAACATTTTGGCGCAGGTGAACCCGGGGTCGAGTGCGCGTGCCGCCTCCCAGACTTTCTCGCCCGCGACCAGGTGGTTGGACTGGCGCCACAGCCAGACCTCGGACAGGTCCCTGAAATACCAGCCGTTCGCCACCACGCCGTGGCGGCTTGGCATGAGGCCAGTGAGCAGCGTCGATTGCACGCTGCAGGTCACGGCCGGAGTCACGGTGCGCAGCGGCCGCAGGCCGCCGCGCGCAGCGAGGCGCTGCAAATTGGGCGTGTGCTCGCCGACGAGCGCGGGCGACAGGCCGACCGCCAGGATCACGAGCGTCGGATGCATGCGGCGTAGAATATCAGCGCCATGGAGGGGCGGTGAGCGACGCGGCACGGAAACTTCTGCGCGAATGGCTTATGCGCCAGCTCGACGCGCAGGGCGGCGCCTGGCTGGACGCGCAGATCGCCGCGCTCAGGCAGGAGCCATCGGATGCGGCGCTCGAAATCGCCCTGGGCATGGTCCCGCGGCGGCTGGGAAAAGCCGCATTGGCGCTCTCCAACGCCGACCTCGACGCGGCCGGCAAGGCGCTCGCGGGATGGGACCCGCGCGGTTGGAGTGTTACCGATGCCGCGCGCATCCTGCTGTTGAGTGGATTACCGGCTACCGGAAAGCCCTTCGCCGAGCGCTTTCGCGCGCTTTGCCGCACGGCCGACGTGGTTGAGCTAATCGCGCTATACCGCGGCCTGCCGCTGTATCCGAATCCGGCCGCGCTCGAGGAGCAGGTGGGCGAAGGCCTGCGCAGCAACATGCGCGGCGTATTCGAGGCGATTGCGCACAACAATCCCTACCCGAAGGCGCATTTCGACGACCACCGCTGGAACCACATGGTGCTCAAGGCGCTGTTCATCGGCAGCCCGCTGGCGCCGATCCAGGGGCTGGACGAGCGCGCCAACCCGGATCTCGCCCGCATCATGTGCGACTTCGCGCACGAGCGCTGGGCAGCCGGCCGGCCAGTGCCATTCGAGATCTGGCGCTGCGTCGGCCCGTTCGCCGAAGGCCAGGCGATCGACGACCTGGCGCGGGCGCTGGCGAGCAGCGAGGCGCTCGAGCGGCGCGCGGCAGCGCTCGCCCTGGCCGCCAGCCCTGACCGCCGCGCGGCGCAGTTGCTGCGGGATTTCCCGGCGCTCGCCGGCGACATCTCCGACAAGCGGCTTACCTGGACAACTCTGCATTAAAACGAACCGAGACTAGCGAGGAAGCCGCCATGATGCTGATCGATCCGCACGCCCACATGATTTCGCGGACCACCGACGACTACGAGGCCATGGCGGCAGCCGGCGTGGTCGCGGTCATCGAGCCGGCGTTCTGGCTCGGGCAGCCGCGCACCAACGTCGGCTCGTATCTCGATTACCTGTCCTCGATCGTCGGTTTCGAGCGCTTCCGCGCCAGCCAGTTCGGCATCTGTCATTACTGCACCATGGGGCTGAATTCCAAGGAAGCCAACAACCAGGAGCTGGCCGAAGGCGTGATGGAGTTGATCCCGCGCTTCGCGCTCAAGGAAGGCGTGGTGGCGATCGGCGAGATCGGCTACGACGAGCAGACGCCGCTCGAGGACAAGTATTTCCGCCTGCAGCTCGAGCTGGCGAAGAAGCTCGATTTGCCGGTCATGATCCACACCCCGCACCGGGACAAGAAAAGGGGCACCACGCGCTCGATGGACGTGTGCGACGAGCACGGCCTCGATCCTTCGAAGGTGGTGGTCGACCACAACAACGAGGAGACGGTGCGCGAGACGCTGCAGCGCGGCTATTGGGCGGCGTTCTCCATCTATCCCAGCACCAAGATGGGCAATGCTCGCATGGTGGAGATCCTGCGGCAGTACGGCGGCAAGCAGATCATTGTCGATTCCGCCTGCGACTGGGGAATCTCCGAGCCCTTGGGGGTCGCCAAGACGGCGAAGCTTGCACTGCAGCAAGGAATCGCGGAGTCGCAGATCCGGCTGGCGTGCTATGAGAACGCGCTCAAGGCTTACGGGCAGAGCGGCCAGATGAAGGAGCAGGACTGGCTCGATCCTGCGGCCATCGACCAGCGTGCTGTCTTTGAAGGCAATTCCATCCTGCGCGGCGGACGGGAACCGCGTATCGAGGAGCGCAAGAGCCGGCGTACGATGGACGACCTGATTATCGAGTAGTGCGCCGCCGCCCGCACGCCCGCCGGGCATTGCGCAGTGCGGCAAATTGATTTCATCGTGGCCAGGTCCTGCGAAACAGGTTCGTGGGACCTCTCCCTGCTTGTAGAAAATACCCGGTCGGCTACGTATACTTATTTTTCCTGCAGGCTGGGGAGGAGGCGATCGCTAGGGAAAAGGCGATTGCACTGCGCGCCATGGCTGGCCCGGCGGCGCGCATGCTTTCGGGCATTCCAAATTTCAGGAGGTGGCAAATGAATTTCTCAAAGGTCGGTGGAGCGCTTTCCGCTGCCGTGCTGCTCGCCGTGACAGGCTGGGCAGGGTTGGCGCAGGCTCAGAAAATCAAGCTGGAACCGCTTATTTCGGGCATCAACACGCCGCTGGCTATGGTGCAGCCTGCCGGCGACAGCCGGATGTTCATCGTCGAGCAGTTTGGCCGGGTACGCGTCCTGGAGGGCGGCAAGCTGCGGCCCACTCCGTTTCTCGACATTCGCAGCAAGATTCCAAAGCTGCACCACGATTTCGACGAGCGCGGCCTGCTGGGACTCGCGTTCCACCCGAAGTACAAGGAGAACGGCAAGTTCTACATCGCCTATAGCGCGCACCTCGACTTCCAGTCGGACCTGGGCCAAATGCTGTGGTACTCGCACAGCAACGTGGTCGAGGAATACACGGTCTTGAAGAGCGATCCGAACGTAGCTGACCCGAGCTCGGCGCGGCGCATCATGACCACGCCCTGGCCGCAGTTCAACCACAATGGCCACTGGATCGGGTTCGGTGCGGACGGCAAGCTGTATGTCTCGATGGGCGACGGCGGCTACGCCAACGACTGGGGCATCGGCCATAACCCCGCCATCGGCAACGGCCAGGACATGGCGGTTACGCTTGGCAAGATGCTGCGCATCGACGTGGATGCGCGCACCGGTAACAAGGCCTACGGCATTCCGGCCGACAACCCGTTTGTCGCCGACAAGAAGGCCCAGCCCGAAATCTGGGCGTCCGGCCTGCGCAACCCGTGGCGCTGCTCGTTCAACACCTCAGGCGGCGAGTTGTTCTGCGGTGACGTACAACAGAACAGCTACGAAGCGATCAAGATCGTAGGCAAGGGGCAGAACATGGGCTGGCGGCGCGTGGAAGGCATGATGCGCTGCTTCGATTACCTCAAGCCCGACGATCATCCGGCGAACTGCGACAAGGCCGGGATCACCCCCGCGATCATCGAGTACAACAACTGCACCGCCAAGCCCAAGGAGTGCAAGGGGATCTCGGTGACGGGCGGCTACGTGTACCAGGGCAAAACCGCGGCGTGGAAGGGCAAGTACATCTTCGGCGACTGGAGCAAGTCCTTCGGCGAGATGGACGGCCAGATCTTCTTCGGCACCAAGGGGTCGGACGGCAAGTGGAGCATGACGGTCGCCGAAGTCACCAACATGAAGGGCAAGCTGCCCTACGTGCTGGCGTTTGCGCAGGACAGCAGCGGCGAAGTCTACGCGTTGACCTCGATCACCACCGGCCCGAATGGGTCGCTGGATACGATCTACAGGATCGTTCCGGAGAAGTAAGCATACGGGGAATCGCTGCCGCCGCGCGAGCGCAGCGGCGGCGCGTTTCCCGGCTGGCGAAACCTGAAGCGAGGAACTAGCGCATGAGGCTGCGAACGGCGCTAGCGCTGCCGTGCCTGCTCGCCGCCGTTGCGGCAGGTGCCGCTGAGGAAAAGAAAAAGACGGTCAAGGAGGCGGTACCGGTCTTCGACAAGAGCTATATGTCCAAGAAGGCCAACATCGAGTCCGGCAGGAGCGTGTGGGAAAACCAGTGCCGGCACTGCCATGGGGCTGCCGCCTATCCCGGCAAGGCGCCGAAGCTTAATCCGGGCCAGCTGGAGCCGGACTTCATCTATGACCGCGTCACTTTCGGCTTCGGCAAGATGCCGGGCTGGAAGGACGTCTTTTCGGTGGACCAGCGCAAGTCGGTGGTCGCCTACATCAAGAGCAATGCGTTTTCGCCCTAGCTATCGTCAGGCGGCCGGTTTACGCAGCAGCGCCGTCGCCAGCGCCACGACCAGGACGCCGAGCGCGATCATCACGCCCATGCCTTCACGAGCCGTTTCCTCCACCCACCATACCTCCTTGCGCCAGAAATCTGGCATGGTGGGCCAGTAGTAGACCGTGGTGCCCACGCCGACGGCCAAGGTGAGCCACAGCAGCCGTTCTCCAGCCACCGAGCGCACCTGCGGCAGGCGAAACGCGGCGGCGAACGCCCAGGCGGCGGGCATCAGGTAGATGACGATCCACAGCGGAGCGTCGGGATCGTTGTACTGTACGGCAGCAAATGCCACCATCACCAAGCCGAGAACGATGTTCACGTAGCGCATATGGCCAATTCTAAGGCAGGATCCTGACAATGACGGCGGATGCCCGGTCGACGCAAGCGCGAACAGCCCTGCATTGGCAGCGGTTCTCGGTTCCGTACGAGTACCCGGTCGTCTTCACCGAGGGCGTGTTCGACCCCGACAATCCGGCGCTGCGCGAGGTGCTGTGCCGGCTCGAGCCCGCCAAGCGCCACCGCGTCGTGGTGTTCTACGACGACGGCCTGAACGCCGGACGCGCGCAGCTCGCCGAGGCTATCGTGCAGTACGCTGAACGGCACGGCGACGCGATCGAGCTTGCATGCGCGCCGGTCGCCGTGCCCGGCGGCGAGAAGATCAAATCCGACCTGCATTTCGTGGAAAGCGTTCAGCAGACGCTGTTCGACCTGCACATTGACCGCCATTCCTATGTCATCGCCGTCGGCGGCGGCGCGGTGCTCGATGCCATCGGCCTGGTGGCCTCGACCACGCACCGCGGCGTGCGCCACATCCGCATTCCCACCACCGTGCTGGCGCAGAACGATTCCGGCGTTGGCGTCAAGAACGGCGTCAATTTGCAGGGCGTGAAGAACTTCGTCGGCACTTTTGCGCCGCCTTTCGCGGTGCTCAACGACATGGAGTTCATTGTCTCGCTCCCCGAGCGCGACAAGATCGCGGGCATGGCGGAGGCGGTGAAGGTGGCGCTCATTCGGGATGCCGAGTTCTTCGGCTGGATCGAGCGCCACATGGACGACCTCGCCACCTTCGAGCGCGCAGCGATGGCGTACATGATCCGGCGTTGCGCCGAGCTGCACATGCGCCAGATCAGCATGGGCGGCGACCCGTTCGAGTCGGGCAGCGCGCGCCCGCTCGACTATGGCCACTGGTCGGCGCACAAGCTGGAAAGCCTCACCCGCCATCACGTGCGCCACGGCGAGGCGGTGGCGATCGGCATGGCGCTCGATGCGCGCTACTCGGTGCTCGCGGGCCTGCTTGCGCAGGGCGAGGAGGAGCGCATCTGCGCCTTGCTCGAGTATCTCGGCTTCGACCTGTGGCATCCTGCGCTCGCCAAGACAGGGGCGAGCGGTGACTGGGTCATCCTCGAGGGGCTGCGCGATTTCCAGGAGCACCTGGGGGGCGAGCTGACTGTCACGTTGCTTGCCGGCATCGGAGTCGGCGTCGAAGTCCACGAGATCGATCGAGAGCGCATGCGCCAGGCGATGGCCTGGCTGAAGGACCGCGCGAGCGCCTGATGCATCTCGCCGCAGCTCCCGGCCCGGGCCGCGACCTGGGGCACCTCACGTATTGCACCAACATCCACGCCGGCGAGCCGCTGGACGAGGTGATGAGCAGCCTCGCGCGCCATTTGCCGTCGATCAAGGCGCGCGTCTCCACGGACCGGCCGCTGGGCGTCGGCTTGCGGCTCGGGTTCGCGGCCGCGAGCCGCCTGCGCGAGCCCGGCGCGATGGCGGAACTCAAGCGCTTCCTCGAAGCAGGCGGCTACTACGTCTTCACCCTCAATGGATTCCCGTACGGCGCGTTTCACGGCAAGGCGGTGAAGGAAGATGCCTACAAGCCCGACTGGAGCGAACCGCACCGCTTGGCCTACACAGATAGCCTCGCCGACATCCTGAGCGAATTGCTGCCGGCGGGACAGGATGGAAGCGTGAGCACCGTGCCCTGCACTTTCAAGCCGTGGGCCGAGGGGCGGCTAGAGGCGATCACCGATCACCTCATCCGCCACGTGGCGCACCTCGCCGGCATCGCCCGCAGGACCGGGCAGACGATTGCGCTCGCGCTCGAGCCCGAGCCGTACTGCTATCTCGAGACCATCGAGGAAACGGTTGCGTTCTTCAAGCAGCGCCTGTTCGACCGCAAGGGCCTCGCGCGGCTCGCGGCCCTGACCGGCCTGTCCACCGCCGATGCCGAATCCGCCATGCGCAGGCACATCGGCGTCTGCTACGACGTGTGCCACGCCGCGGTGGAGTTCGAGGACCCGAAGGCGAGCATCGAGCAACTGCGCGCCAACGGCATCCTGATCGCGAAGCTGCAGCTCAGCTCTGCGCTCAAGGTGGCGTCGTTCGACCAGGAAAGCGCGCGCCATCTCGCCGCTTTCGCCGAGCCGGTGTACCTGCACCAGGTGGTGCAGAAATCCAACGGCTCGCTGCGCCGCTTCGTGGATCTGCCGCAGGCGCTCGCTGCGTCGGGCAGCGCGGCGGGAACCGAATGGCGCGTGCATTTCCACGTGCCGGTGTTCCTCGAGCAAATGACGCATTTCGGCACCACGCAGTCGTTTCTCGCGGAGATCCTCTCTCTGCATCGCGCGGATCCGATCAGCCGGCACCTCGAGGTCGAGACCTACACCTGGGATGTGCTGCCGCCGTCGTACCGTGGAACGGACCTGGGCTCGGCGATTGCTCGCGAGCTGAATTGGGTGAAAGCGCAGCTGCTGCAGTGAAGCTCAGTACGGCGCTCAGGCTCGGGCGTGTCTCCAATCTGCCGACGGTGTGGACCAACACGCTCGCCGGCACGGTGCTGGCGGGCGCGGGCGCGTTCGGGCCGGAGTTCGCGGTGATGCTGCTCGCATTTTCACTGTTCTACACCGGCGGCATGTTCCTGAACGACGCCTTCGACGCCGAGTTCGACGCCGCGCAGCGGCCCGAGCGGCCGATTCCATCTGGAGAAGTGAGCGGCCGCGAAGTTTACGGCTGGGGCTACGGCATGATGGCGGCGGGAATCGTGTTGCTCGCGGTGGTGGGCCTTGGCCTTGGCGCGCAAACGGGCATCTGGCCCGCGCTCGCCGGCGTCGCGCTCGCGGCGACGATCACGTACTACGATTGGCATCACAAGGGCAACTTGTTCAGCCCGCTGGTGATGGGGTTGTGCCGCGTGCTGGTGTACGTCGGCGCGGGCCTTTGCTACACCCTCGCGCCGCCCTCGACGCTGTGGATCGGCGCCGGCCTGATGCTGTGCTACCTGATCGGGCTGACCTACGTCGCCAAGCAGGAAAACCTGGGCAAGGTCGAGAATCTCTGGCCGCTGATTTTTCTCGCGGCGCCGGTCGCCTACGGCGCTTGGCTCTCCACGGTGCACCCTATGGCGGGTATTTTCTGGTTGCTGTTCACTGGTTGGATGCTGGTGGCGCTCTGGTTCCTGCGTCGGCGCAGGAAAGGCGACATTCCGCGCGCCGTGGTGAGCCTGATTGCCGGCATCTCTCTACTCGATGCGATGTTGATCGCAGGCACTGGCTCGGTAGCGCTCGCCGGTCTCGCCTTGGTCGGTTTCGCCATCACCCTGTTTTTCCAGCGCTACATAGCGGGAACCTGAGCGCCGTCCTCTACGCGGCCTAGACCTTCGCCGCGAACTCCTTTTCCTGCAGCGCGCGCCACTGCAATTTTCCCGAGGGCGTGCGCGGCAGCGCGGCGCTGAATTCGAGCCTGCGCGGCACCTTGTAAGCCGCCATGCGGCCGCGCGCCCATTCGAGGATTTCGCCCGCGGTGGCGTTCGCGCCGGGTTTGAGCACCACCACCGCTTTCACGGTTTCGCCGCGCCGCTCGTCGGGTGAGGCGATGATGCAGCACTCCTGGATCGCCGGATGCTGGTACATCGCCGCCTCGACCTCGGCCGGCCAGACCTTGAAGCCGGCGGCGTTGATCATGCGCTTGAGGCGGTCCGAGATGTAGAAGTAGCCGTCCTCGTCGGAGCGCCCGAGGTCGCCGGTGCGGAAGAAATCCCGGCCGCCGACGTTGACCCACGATTCGCGGTAGCTGCGGTCGTTCTTCCAGTAGCCGGTGAGCAGCTGCGGCCCGCGCACCACGATCTCGCCCTGCTCGCCGGGGCCGAGCACCTTGAAGCTGTCGGGGTCCAGCACCAGCGACTCGGTGTCGAAGGCCGGAATGCCGAGGCACTGCTTTTTCGGGTTCTGCGGCGGGTTGATGTGCGTCTGCGAGATGGTCTCGGTCATGCCGTAGCCTTCGATGTAGCGCACGCTGCAGATTTCAAAGAGCTTTTGCGCGATCGCCTCAGGCATCGACGAGCCGCCGCCGAAAATCCATTTCAGCGTGCTGACGTCGTGTTCCAGCGCCTTGGGATGCGACAACAGGTCCACCACCATGGTCGGCACGTTGTCCCAGTGGGTGCAGCGGTGCCGCTCGATCAGCTCGGCGGCGGCGAGCGGGTCCCAGCGGCGCTGGATGACGATGCTGCCGCCCGCCCAGGCGGTGGCGAGAAAGCTGTGAATCAGCCCGGTGACGTGGAAAAACGGCGCCGTCGCCAGCGCCACCGTCTGCGGCGTGACGTGCTTCCAGAGCGCGGAGCCGACCACGTTGTGCAGCACGGTCGCGTGCGTGTGCATGCAGCCCTTGGGCCGGCCGGTGCTGCCCGAGGTGTAGGGCATCATGCATAGATCCCCGGCGCGCGCCACCGACTGTCCCGGATCTTGCGCAGAGGCGAGCGCCTGTTTCCATTGGCTGCTGCCGGCGACGATCAGTTGCTCGAGCGGCAGCGCCGCGAAGCGCTCCGCGAGCTCGGCGCCGCAGATCGCAACCCTGGCGTCGCTGTCGCCGACGTAAGTCTCGAGCTCACCGGCGAGATTCATCGGGCTCACGGGAACCACGACCGCGTCGGCGCGCAGGATGGCGAAGCACGCGATCACGAACTCCGGACCGTTCTGCAGGTCGAGCAGCACGCGGTCTCCACGCCGCACGCCGCAGGCCTGCTTCAGATGCGCGGCGAGCGCGAGCGCAGCGCGGTGGATCTCGCTCCAGGTGAGCGTCTCGCCCTGGAAAATGGTCGCAGGCTTGTCCGGGAAGCGGCGCGCGGTAGCGTCCAGCATTTCGTGCAGCGTGCAATCCGCCGGCGGCAGGCGGCGCGGCATGTCGGCGGGCCAGTGGCGGAAGTGGCTCGGCTCCATACGCGTATAGTAATGGCGCATGGCCGAGCATACGTTCCTGTTCTGCGAAGGCCTGTGGCGTGCCGAAGGCGAGTTCTTCGATGCCACCGGCGCACGCGCCGGGGTCGAGGGCGAAGCGCAGATCCGCCACTACCCCGACAAGTGGATCTACGAAGGCACGCTGCGCACCGTCGCCCCCAAGCCGGTGGAGCACCGCACCGTGTACGAGATCCATCCGTTCGTGCCGGGCAACCTGACCACGCTGTGGACCTCGAAGAGCGCTTCGCTCGGCACGCTGCAGGGGCGCTTCATCGTGCTCGCCGACGCCATCCTGGCCAACTACGAATCGGCCACCGGGCGCTTTCGCGGCCAGGACACGATCATGCGACGCGACAAGCGGCACTACAGCGCGCGCGGCGCGCTGTTCGACGGCGGCAAGCTTGCTTCGACCTGGGCGGTGGAGCTGAGCCTCAGCCCTTGAGCCGGGCGAGATCGGGCGCCGCGTACGGCCGCGTCGCCTCGTAGGCGCGCGCGGCGCGCAGCACCAACGCGTCGGCGTAGCGCGGGCCTACGATATGCAGTCCGACCGGCAACCCTTTCTTAGTCAGGCCGCAGGGAATCGACGCCGCCGGCTGCTGCGTGAGGTTGAACGGGTAGCTGAACGGCGACCAGTCGGTCCAGCGCTTTTCCTTCAGCACGTGGGCGACTTCCTTGCCGGCTTCGAACGCGGCCAGCGGCAGCGTCGGCGTGAGCAGCAGGTCAAATTTTTCGTGAAAGCGGTTCATGAGCGCGCCGAGCGCGCCGCGCTGCTGCACTGCCGCGAGGTACTCCATGGTGCTGATCTTCGCGCCTTGCCTCGCGACTTCGAGCAGTCCCGGATCCACCAGCCTGCGCTTGGCGGGCGGCACGTTTCGAATGATCGCAGCGGCGCCGGCAAACCAGTGGGTGGCGAACATCGGCCCTGCGTTCTCGAAACCGGGATCGACCTGCTCGACGCGTGCGCCCAGCTCGGAAAAGCGCATCACCGCTTGCTTCACCAGGGCGGCGATTTCGCGATCCACCTTGGCGTAACCCAGATCGGGCGAAAAGGCGATGCGCAGACCCTTGACGCCATCTTCCAGTCCGATGCGGAAATCGCGCGCCTCGTGCGGCAACGCGTGCCAGTCGCGCGCATCCGGCAGCGCCAGCACGTTCAGCATGAGCGCAGCGTCGGCCACCGTGCGCGTCATCGGCCCGACGTGCGCCACCGTGCCCATGGGCGAAAGCGGCCAGGCGGGCACGCGCCCGAAAGCGGGCTTGAGGCCGAACAGTCCGGTGAACGAGCAGGGGATCCTGATCGAGCCGCCGCCGTCGGTTCCCACGGTGAGCGGCCCCATGCCCGTGGCCACCGCGGCGGCGCCGCCGCCCGAGGATCCGCCCGGCGTCATCTTTGGATTCCACGGATTGCGCGTGATTCCGGTGAGTGGGCTGTCGGTGACGCCCTTCCAACCGAACTCGGGCGTGGTGGTCTTGCCGAGCAGCACTGCGCCATGTTCCCTCAACCGCGCGACACAGGGCGCGTCGTCGTTCCATGGCCCCTTCGGGTCGATCGTCTTCGAGCCGCGCAGTGTCGGCCAACCACGGGTGAGCAGCAGATCCTTGATCGAGACCGGCACACCGTCCAGCAGCCCCACCGGCGCGCGTTTTCTCCAGCGCGCTTCGGATTCCGCGGCCGCTGCGAGCGCCTCCTTGCGCGCAATCACGGTGAAGGCATTCAGCACTGGGTTGAGCTGATCGATGCGGCGCAGTACCGCGCGCGTCACTTCTACGGGCGAGAACGCTTTCCTGCGGTAGCCGGCGAGCAGTTCCGTGGCGCTGAGCGAGCAAAGGTCGTTTTTCATGGCAGGCCGAGTGATTTCTCCGTTCCGAAAATCCAGGCGCCCCCCAGTGCTGCCGGAAGCGCCACCGAGTACAGATTGTCCTTGATGCGGCGCATGGCGAGGCCCAGCAGCTTGCACCGCGAAACAAGCGCACGGGAATCGCGGCATTGCAGCGCGTAGCCGGCGAGGCCGGGCGCGGGCGGCGCATCGCCGAGAAGCGCCGACCATTGCGCGCGCCTGCCGATCAGGACCGAGCCGCGCCCGGTGGCGAGATGCACATACCCTCCCGCCGGGGAGGGCAGCAGGGCGGCAAAGCGTCCCCAGCGGGCCGCCGTGGCGACCGCATCGTCGGCGACCACGAACAGGCAAGCGAGTTTCACGACACCGTTGGCGTGGCCAAGGTAGCGAGGCTGCCACACCGCCTCGGGCGTCAGGTGCTCTACATACTGGATGCGGCCCTCGGGCATCTTCTCCGGCCCGGCACGCACGACCTTGAAGCGCGCGCTCGCAACTGCGCCGCCGACGTCCACCGGCCGCTCGAGCTGTACCACCGGCGGCGGTTCGAAGCCGTGCCAACCAAGGCGGGCATGCTCGTCATCTGCCGCCGGGGTGCCAAAGCAGGCGAGGTGTACGCCGTGGTAGCGCTGCATCGCGGCGCGCAGCCGCTGCGCATTCGGCGTCTCGCCGGTCGGCGCGAGGAATTCGAGATAGCCCTGCTCGAGCATTACGCAGACGTTCGACGTGCCAGCGGGGCCGTCCTGCGTGGCCTGCGCGGATTCCGGCGTTACCACGAAGCCGAGCGCCTGCAGCGCGCGCGCCGCCGCATCCAGCTCGGGAACGAAATGAGAAACGTGATCGAGAACCAGCGTCCCGGCGGGCGGGCGCTGCTGCGCAGCGACACTCATGTAGTTAATATAGCTGTTGTGAACAAACCTGTAGAGGCGCAAGCCGCGACCCTCACCGGCGCCGAAGCGGTGGTGGAGATGCTGCGCGCACACGGCGTAGAGGTGATTTTCGGCCTGTGCGGCGACACCAGCTTGCCGTTCTACGACGCGCTCGCCCGTCTGCAAGGAAGCAGCTCGCCTTCGGCTCGGGGCATTCGCCACGTCCTCACGCGCGATGAGCGGCACGCGGCTTACATGGCGGACGGCTATGCGCGTGTCTCGGGCCGGGTGGGCGTGTGCGAGGGGCCGAGCGGCGGTGGCGCGACCTACATCCTGCCCGGGCTGGTCGAGGCGAACGAGTCCTCGGTGCCGCTGCTTGCCATCACTACCGATATCGCGGTGAGCTCGCGCGGCCGCTACACGCTGACCGAGCTCGACCAGCGCTCGCTCATGCGCCCGCTGAGCAAATGGAATACGGTGCTCGACCGCGCCGCCGACATCCCGCGCGTATTCCGCGCCGCGTTCAATCAGATGACCACCGGACGCCCGGGCGCGGCGCACATCGGCCTGCCATACGACGTGCAGAACGGGCCGGTGGACCGCTCGGACGTCTGGGGCGACCCGTCGCTCGGCACGTGCCCGTCGCGGCGCTCGTCCCCCGATTCGTTCCACATCGAGCTCGCTGCCAAGCTGCTGCGCGGCGCCAAGGCGCCGCTGTTCATTTGCGGCGGCGGCGTCGTGATCTCTGGCGCGGAAACCGAGCTCGTGGAGCTCGCTGAGCGGCTCTCGGCCCCGGTCGCGACCACGATAAGCGGACAGGGCGCGATCGCCGACGAGCATCCGCTGGCGGTGGGCGTGGTGGGCTCGAACGGCGGCACGCCGGAGACGCGCGCGATCGTCGATGCCGCCGATACGGTCATTTTCGTAGGTTGCCGCGCCGGTTCGGTCACCACCGAGCGCTGGCGCCATCCGGCGCCGGGCAAGGCGCGGATCATCCACCTCGACGTCGATGCGGCGGTGATCGGCGCCAACTACCCGGTGGACGTGCCGCTCGTGGCGGATGCGAAACTCGCGCTCGCCGCGCTGAACGAAGCGCTCGACGGGATGAAGCGCCCGCTCGATGCCAAGGCGGTGCAGGAGGCGAAGGCGAAGAAGTTCGCCCAGTTCAACCAGCTCGCGCAATCGGCGGAGACGCCGATCCGGCCCGAGCGCGTGGTGGCGGCGCTTGCCGAGGCGCTCGACCCGGACGCGATCCTGGCGCTCGATCCCGGCACGCCGTGCCCCTATTTTTCGGCGTTCTACCCCGTGCGCGGCACCGGGCGACGCATCTTTTCCAATCGCGCGCACGGCGCGCTGGGTTACGCGATGGCCGCAGCGATCGGCGCGCATTTCGCGCGCCCGCAGGTGAAGAGCGTCGCGGTGATGGGCGACGGCAGCTTCGGCATGTGCGTGGGCGAGCTCGAAACTGCGGTGCGGCTCAAGCTCCCGGTCACGTTCGTGGTGATCTCGAACTCGGTCTACGGCTGGATCAAGGCGGGACAGAAAACCGGCTACGACGGGCGCTACTATTCGGTGGATTTCGGCACCACCGATCACGCCAGGGTGGCGGAAGCGTTCGGCGTCAGGAGCTGGCGCGTCACCGAGCCCGGCGAGCTTGCGGGCGCGCTCGGGCAGGCGCTGGCGCACGGCGGACCGTCGCTGGTGGACATCGTCTGCCAGCCGCTGCACGAAGCGCGCGCGCCGGTATCGGAGTGGGTAGCATGATCGAAAGGGGGCATCACGACATGGGCGGGCTGCCGGCGGGCAAGGTCGAGCCGAGCGAGCACGATTACGCCGAGTGGGAGCGGCGCGTGGACGCGCTGATGACGCTGCTCGGTGGCATCAAAGGCGACAAGAAGTTGATGACCGTAGACGAGTTGCGTAAGAACGTCGAAGCCCTCGGCCCCGACGCCTACGACAAGATGAGCTACTACGAGCGCTGGGTGACCTCGATCACGCAGACCATGATCCAGCGCGGCGTCATCACCACCGAGGAGCTCGGCCGCAAGATGGAGGAAAAATCGGGGTCAGAGCCCGATTTCCGCCGCGAAAGCCAGGCAGTCGAAAGGAAATCGGGCTCTGACCCCGATTTTTCGTCGCTGCCGGTGCGCTTCGCCATCGGCGAGCGCGTGCGAGTGCGCGATACAGCGCCGCTCGGCCATATCCGCACGCCGTTCTACATCCGCGGCCACGTCGGCATGATCGAGCGCTTGTGCGGCAACTTCCCGATGCCCGAGGAGCTGGCACAGATGCGCAGCGGCCTGCCGGCGCAACCGCTCTACCGCGTGCGCTTCCTGCAGCGCGAGGTGTGGCCGGATTACCGCGGCCGCGCGGACGACGTGGTCGAGATCGAAATATTCCAGCATTGGCTGGAGAAAGCATGAAAAAAGAACTCGGCAACTATCAGCCGCTCAGTTACTTTCAGCTCATGGAAGTGAGCCTGCGCGAGCTGCTGGTGGAGAAGGGCGTGCTCACCGAGGCGCAGGTGCAGGCAACGGTCGAGGACATTCGCTCGCGCGGACCCGAGCGCGGCGCGCGCGTGGTGTCGCGCGCGTGGATGGATCCGGCCTACAAGCAGCGGCTGCTCGCGAACGGCACCGCTGCGGCCGAGGAATTGGGCCTCGACGTGCCGGCGCTCAGGCTGGTGGTGGTCGAGAACACACCGCAAACGCACAACGTCATCGTGTGCACGCTGTGTTCGTGCTATCCGCGCATGTTGCTCGGCCTGCCGCCCGACTGGTACAAGTCGCGCCCCTACCGCAGCCGCGTGGTGCGCGAGCCGCGCACGGTGCTCGCCGAATTCGGCTTGCGCATCCCGGACGAGGTGACGATCCGGGTGCACGACTCGACCGCCGACATGAGGTACCTCGTGCTGCCGATGCGGCCGGCGGGCACCGAAAGCTGGAGCGAGGAGCGGCTCGCTTCCATCGTGACGCGCGACTGCATGATCGGGGTCGCCGTGCCGCGCCTCGAGCCGTAGCTCTTTCCCGCAGCGCCCCTGGCCAAGGTCAAGCAACCGTTGCGCGTGGTGCCGCTCGGCGACGGCGCGGTCTACGCCGAGTTTTCCGAGACGCTCGATCTCGAGGTGAACGAGGCGTTGCAGCGGCTCGCGGCGACCCTGCGCGCGCGCGCCGTGCCGTGGATCCGCGACCTGGTGCCGGCGCTCGGAGGCTTGGCGCTGCATTTCGACCTTTCGCACCCGGGCCTGCCGGCCTCGCCGCTCGCAGCCGCGGCGGCGTTATTGCTCGAAGCGCTGGACAAGCCGGTGTCGCGCAGCGCGGCGGCCGGCCGCCTGGTCGAAGTTCCCGTTTGCTACGACCCGGCACTCGCCATCGATTTGGCAGAAGTGGCGCAGCGCACGCGCCTGCCGCCGCAGGAAGTGGCGCGGCGGCACGCTGCCGGCGAGCACCGCGTGCTGATGGTGGGCTTCTCGCCCGGCCAGCCCTACATCGGCGGCCTCGATCCGAAGCTCGCGCTGCCGCGGCGCGCCGCGCCGCGCACCCGCGTGCCGGCGGGGACGGTGGCGATCGCCAATGCGCAGACCGCGGTCTATTCGTTCGAAACCCCGGGCGGCTGGAATGTGATCGGGCGCACGCCGCTCGTGCTGTTCGATCCCAAGCGCGTGCCGCCGAGCCTGTTCGCCCCCGGCGACCGGGTGAAGTTCATACCCATCACGCTGGCCGATTTCGAGCGCGTGAAATGAGCTTGAAGGTCCTCAAGCCCGGCCTGCTTACCACGGTGCAGGACAGCGGACGCTACGGCCTGCAGCACCTCGGTGTGGTTCCCTGCGGCGCCATGGATTCGGTAGCGCTCGAGCTCGCCAACGCGCTGGTCGGCAACGATCCCGGCGACGCCGGGCTCGAGACTACGGTTCTCGGCCCGGAGTTGCTGTTCGAGCAGCAGACGCTGATCGCCCTGTGCGGGGCAGAGTGTAAAGCGACACTTTACACTTCGCCGCTCCACTCCCCGGCTTTCCCGCTCGACCGGCCGGTGCTGGTGCCCGCGGGTGCGCGCCTCGCAGTGGGCCGCGCGGTGCGCGGCGCCCGCGCTTACCTCGCCGTAGCTGGCGGCATCCGTGTCGAGCCCGTGCTCGGCAGCCGCAGCACCTGCCTGCCGGCGGGATTCGGCGGTTTGCAGGGGCGTGCGGTGCGCGCAGGGGACATCGTTCCGCTCATGCCGGACGCGGCGAAGCTGTCCGGATTGCGCTACGCCAAGCTCGCGCGCCACGCGACCGCGAGCGCCGGGGTGCAGACGGTGCGCTGGTCGGCGCCGGCGCTCACTGCGCCCGAGCGCGAGCCGGTGACGCTGCACGCGATGGAGGGGCACCACTACGCGCTGTTCGACGCCGCCTCGCAGCGCGCGTTTTTCGAGGCCACCTGGCGCGTGTCGCCGGATTCCAACCGCATGGGGTTTCGTCTCACGGGCGGCCACGCGCTCGCGCCCGTCGAAGCGCTTGAGATACTATCGGAGCCGACCTGCCTCGGGACGGTGCAGGTGCCGGCCAACGGCGCGCCGATCGCGCTGCTCGCCGACCACCAGACCACCGGCGGCTATCCGAAGATCGCCGAGATTGCGCTCGCCGACGTGCCCCGGCTGGCGCAGCTCGCGCCCGGCGGCACGGTGCGCTTCGGGCGCTGCACGCTCGGGGAGGCGCACGAGCTGCGGCGCGCGCTGCGCGCCCGGGTGGACGCATCGAAGCGCGCAATCGCGTGGGAGTACCGATGAAAACGATCGACCTCAATTGCGACATGGGCGAGAGCTACGGCGCCTGGAAGATGGGCGCGGATGCCGAGGTGATGCCGTTCATTACCTCGGCCAACATCGCCTGCGGCTTTCACGCCGGCGATCCGGCCACGATCCGCAAGACGGTGCGGCTCGCGGTGGATCACGGCGTCGCGATCGGCGCGCACCCCTCGCTGCCCGACCTGATGGGCTTTGGGCGGCGCGTGATGCGGATTTCGCCGCAGGAGATGTACGACCTGGTGATTTATCAGACTGGCGCGGTCGAGGCATTTGCGCGCGCGGCGGGCGCCAAGCTGCGCCACGTGAAGTGCCACGGTGCGCTCTACAACATGGCGGCGAACGACGAGGCGCTGTCGGACGCGATGGCGCGCGCGGCGAAGGACCTCGGCGGGGTGATGCTCTACGCGCTCGCCGGAACTGCCATGATGGCGTGCGCCGCGAAGCAGGGCGTGCGCGCGGTGGGCGAGGCGTTCGCCGATCGCGGCTACCAGGATGACGGCACGCTGGCGCCGCGAAACATTGCGGGCGGAATGATCGAGGACGAGGCAAAATCGGTGGCGCAGGCGCTGGCGATGGTGCGCGACGGCTATGTGACCAGTCTTTCGGGCAAGCGCGTGCCGGTAGCCCCGGCGACGCTGTGCCTGCACGGCGACCAGCCGGGCGCGGTGGCGTTCGCAAAAGCGCTGCGCGCGGCGTTCAAATCCAACAATATCGAGGTCAAAGCACCATGACGGCAAAATTGTTCACTCCCATCCGCCTCGGCGGCATCACGCTGCTCAACCGCATCGTGGTGTCGCCGATGTGCCAGTACTCGGCCGACGACGGCTCGATGACCGACTGGCACTTTGCGCACCTCGGCAGCTTCGCCTGCTCGGGCGCGGGCCTGCTCATGGTCGAGGCGACCGGTGTGACGCGTGAAGGCCGCATCTCGCACGGCTGCACTGGCCTGTACAGCGACCACAACGAGGCGGCGATGAAGCGGGTGGTGGACGCGTGCCGCCGCATCACGAAATCGCCCATCGGCGTGCAGCTCGCGCACGCCGGACGCAAGGGCTCGACGCATGTGCCGTGGGCGGGCAGCAAGCCGCTCGCGGCGCACGAGTCGCCCTGGCAGACGGTGGCGCCGTCCGCGATTCCGTTCGACCAGGGCTGGCACACGCCGCGCGAGCTGAGCGAAGGGGAGATACGTGGCCTCGTGGATGCGTTCGTCGCCTCGGCGAAACGCGCGGCGGCGGCCGGCTTCGACATCGTCGAGATGCACTCCGCGCACGGCTACCTGTTGCACGAATTCCTGTCGCCGCTTTCGAACAAGCGCACCGACCGCTACGGCGGCAGCCTGGAGAACCGCATGCGTTTCCCGCTAGAGACTGCGCGCGCGGTGCGTGAGACTTGGCCGCGCGACAAGGCGCTCGGCGCGCGCATCAGCGGCAGCGACTGGGCCGAGGGCGGCGCCGTCGTCGCAGACGCGGTCGTCTACGCGAAAGAACTCAAGGCGATCGGCTTCGACTACGTGTGCGTGTCGAGCGGCGGCCTGACGATGCAGCAGAGCATCAAGGTCGGGCCGGCCTTCCAGGTGCCATTCGCCGAGGCGGTGAAAAAAGCGGTGCCGATCGCGGTGCGCGCCGTGGGCATGATCGCCGACCCGCAGCAGGCCGAGGACATCGTCGCCTCGGGCAAGGCCGACATGGTGGCGATGGCGCGAGGTTTTCTGGACAACCCGCGCTGGGTCTGGCACGCCGCCGAGCGCTTCGGCGTCAAGCTCGACTACCCGCCGCAATACGCCCGCTCGCGGCACGACCTGTGGCCGGGCGCCGCGCTGGCGCGGCCGCGCGAGACCGCCTGACGAATTCTGACGTTGTGCGCGATGGCGGGCGTAGCCCCGCTTGTGATCTAATCGTCTTGTTTTCAAGAGTAAATCAACCCCTTACAGGAGAAAAGAGCAATGGCTGCCACCAAGACCGAAGACACCGCGCCCAAAGCCGGCGCGCAGGACCAGACCAAGATCAAATGGGACGACTCGAACATGAAGAGCTCCTACGCGAACGTGTGCAACGTCACCAGCACGCGCGAGGAGGTGGTGATGCTGTTCGGCATCAACCAGGCCTGGAACCGCGGCCAGAAGGAAGTGACCATCCAGCTCACCGACCGCATCATCATCAGCCCGTATGCGGCCAAGCGCCTGGTGACGCTGCTCGAGGGCGTGGTGAAGGAATACGAGAAGCGCTTCGGCGCGCTCAACGTCGAAGGGCCCACGCCGCGGCAGCAGTAACCGCCCGCAATTGCGGTCGGGCGCGCGCGGGGCGGATCACCATTCCCCTTAACGCATGAGCGCGAATCCGGAGCTGAACGATTCTGCTGCGCCGCTCGCCGAACGGCAGCGCAGCGAGCTCGACCACGCCTGGCGCAAATTCGGCTCGGCGCAGAATCCCGAGGAGTTCTGCCAGAACTGGCTGGCACTGCAGTGCCATGCCATCGCCGATGTCTACGACGCGGTAGTGGTGCTGCAGAAACCGGGCACCGACAGCTACGCGCCGCTTGCATTCTGGCCCGCGGGCCAGCGCGACCGCGCGCGCCTCGCGGAGATCACCGAGCGCGTGTTGCGCGAGGGGCGCGGGGTGGTGCAGCCGCGCGCGGGGGCGGACGACTCCCCGCTGCCAGACCAGCCCGATTACCAGATCGCGTACCCGGTGCGCCTGGACGGGCAGGTGCGCGGCGTGGTCGGCCTCGATATCGCATGGCGCGATGCGCTGCAGCTGCAGGCGGCCATGCGCCAGCTTCAGTGGGGCTCGGGATGGCTCGAGGTGCTGCTGCGCCGCCACGCCGACCCGATCGAGGCGGCGCGGCTGCGCGTCAAACTCATCCTGCAACTCGTGTCCGCCTTCCTCGAACGCCCGACGCTCAAAGAGGCGGCCGGTGAACTGGTCACCGAAATCGCCTCGCAACTCGGTTGCGACCGGGTGGTCTTCGGCCTGACGCAAGGCAACGGCGTACGCATCGAAGCGGTCTCGCACAACGTGCAGTTCGACCCGCACGCCAATCTCCTGATTAGCGCCGCCGCGGCCATGATGGAGGCGCTCGACCAGCGCGAGCCGATCGTCTTTCCGCAGGACCGCGACCAGCGCCCGGTGGTTACGCTCGCGCATGCCGAGTTGGCGCAGATCACCGGTGCCGGCGGCATCGCGACCGTGCCGCTGGTGCACGAAGGCCGCAACGTGGGTGCGCTGACTCTGGAGCGCGCGCCGGGCTTTTCCTTCGACGCGGCTGCGATCGAGCTACTCAATGGCCTGGCCGCCATGCTCGGGCCGCTGGTGGATCTGCATCAGGCGCGGCAAAGGACCCTGCGCAGCTACGCCGCTGCCTCGACGCGCGAGTGGTGGGCGGGCTTGGTCGGCCCGAAGCATGCGGCGCGCAAGCTATGGGTGAGTCTGCTCGTTCTGGCCGCGCTATTTCTTGCGTTCGCGACCGGCGACTACCGCATCTCCGCGGAGGCCAGGATCGAGGGCGAGGTGCAGCGCGCGCTGACGGCGCCGTTCCAGGGCTATGTGCGTGAGGCAAAGCGCCGTGCGGGCGACACCGTGCAGCGCGGCGAGCTGCTGGCGCGGCTCGATGACCGCGACCTGAAGCTGGAGCAGGCGCGGCTGGCGTCGCAGCGCGAGCAATACGACAAGCAGTACCGGGAGGCGATGGCGAAGCGCGACCGTGCGCTTGCCCGCATCGTCAGTTCCCAGGTCGACCAGGTGCAGGCGCAACTCTCGCTGATCGAGGAGCAACTTTCGCGCACCGAGGTGACCGCGCCGTTCGACGGCGTGCTGGTGAGCGGCGACCTGTCGCAAGCGCTCGGCGCCCCGCTCGAGCGCGGCCAGGTGTTGTTCGAGATCGCGCCGCTGGATGCCTACCGCGTGGTGCTGCTGGTGGACGAGCGCAATGTGGCCGACGTGGCGCTGGGCCAGCGCGGCGAGCTGGTGTTGTCTTCGATGCCGAATCAGCGCCACCCGTTGACGGTGAAGAAGATCACGCCGGTCAGCGCGGCGAAGGAAGGTCGCAACTTTTTCCGCATCGAGGCGCAGCTTGAAGGCGACGCCGGCGCGCGCTTGCGGCCCGGGATGGAGGGCGTCGCCAAGGTCTCGGTCGAGGACCGCCACCTGGCGTGGATCTGGACGCGCGAGCTCGCCAACTGGATCCGGCTCAAGTTCTGGGCCTGGACGCCCTGAAGGCGCGCAACCGTGGTGCGCCAGCAGCAGAGTGCTTCCTGGTACCGCGTGGCGGACTTGCAGCCGCGGCTGCGCTCACACGTGCGCGTGCACCGGCACGAATACCGCGGCGAACGCTGGTACGTGATCGAGGACCGCATCTCGCGCCGCGTGCACCGTTTCAGTCCCGCCGCTTACTTCGTCATCGGCCTGATGAACGGCCGACGCAGCATGCAGGAAATCTGGGACGCGGCGGCGTCGCGCCTCGGCGAAGAGGTGCCGACGCAGGACGAGATCATTCAGCTGCTAGGCCAGCTGCACTCTGCGGACGTGATGCAATGCGACGTCGCGCCAGATGTCGACGAGTTGCTGCGGCGTTCGCAGCGACTGAGCCAGCGCAGCCAGTTGGCGAAACTGCTCTCACCGCTGGCGATCCGTTTTCCTCTGCTCGATCCGGACAGGCTGCTTGAGCGCACGCTGTCCTGGTATCGGCCTTTGTTCGGACCGATCGGTGCCGTGCTTTGGCTGGCCGTGGTTGGCTGGGGTGTGGTCATGGCGGCCGAGCACTGGGGCCCGCTCACACAGGACTTGACGCATCGCGTGCTGGCACCGGAGAACCTGCTCATCATCGGCCTGGTGTTTCCGTTGGTGAAGGCGCTGCACGAGTTCGGCCACGCCTGCGCGGTCAAGGCCTGGGGCGGCGAAGTGCACGAGATGGGGATCATGCTGCTGGTGCTGATGCCGGTGCCCTATGTGGATGCATCGGCCGCCAATGCTTTCCCCGCCAAGCGGCGGCGCGTGCTGGTGGGCGCGGCGGGCATGGTGGTGGAGCTGTTTATCGCTTCGATCGCGCTGTTCTTCTGGTTGCAGATTGAGCCGGGCGTGCCGCGCGCGGTGCTGTTCAACGTCATGCTGATCGCCGGCGTGTCCACGGTGCTGTTCAATGCCAACCCGCTGCTCAGGTTCGACGGCTATTACATCCTTTCGGACCTGATCGAGATCCCGAATTTGCGGCAACGCGCGAATCAATACCTGGCGTCACTTTTCCAACGGCGGCTGTTCGGCCTGCAGCTACCGCCTATGGATGGCACGCTGGGCGAGCGCATATGGCTGTTGTGCTTCGCGGTCGCCTCGTTCGTCTACCGCGTGTTCATCATGTTCGCGATCGCCCTGTTCGTCGCCGCCGAGTATCTCTTCGTCGGCATGCTGCTCGCGATCTGGGCGCTGGTTACCTCGATCGTGATGCCGCTCGTGGGGCTCGTGTCGTACCTTGCGGTCAATCCGCGTTTGGCCAGCTCGCGCCAGCGAGCACTCGCGATCACCGCGGCGATCGTCGTGGCGCTCGCCGGCATCCTGTTCATGGTGCCGGTGCCGTCTTGGACCAATGCACAGGGTGTGGTGGCCATTCCCGAGCAGGCGACAGTGCGCGCCGGCGCCGAAGGGTTCGTGGCGCGCGTGGTCGCGCCGCCGGGAACACAGGTCGCGCGCGGCGAGCCGCTGGTGGAAGTGGTCGATCCGGTGCTGGAGGCGAGGATTCGGGTTCTCGAGGCACGTAAGGAGGAGCTCGAGGCGCGTTACCAGTCGGAGCGCGACGACAGGCTGGTGCGCGCGCAGATGACGCTCGACCAGCTCAAGGTGATAGACGCCGAGCGCCTGCGCGCGCTCGAGCGCGCAGGCGAGTTGGTGATGCGCAGCCCGGCAGACGGCGTGTTCGCATTGTATGCACCGCAGGATCTGCCCGGGCGTTTCGTCAAGCAGGGTGAGCAGCTCGGTCACGTGGTCGCGGACACGCGCATGACGGCGCGTGTCGTGGTGCCGCAGCAGTCGGTCGCCTTGGTGCGTGGCAGCACCGAACGCGTCGCGATCAAACTTGCGGAGCACGTTGCCGAGACCATTCCCGGCCGCATCATGCGCGAAGTGCCGCGCGCCAGCGACCGGCTGCCGAGCCCGGCCTTGGCGCAGGCGGGCGGCGGCGAAGTGGCCCTCGACCCCGGCGCGGGCGCGGAAATGAAGACGCTGCAAACGCACTTCGAGTTCGAGATCGAGCTGCCGCCGGAGCACCGCGTCATGCTCGGCGGGCGCGCTTACGTGCGTTTCGATCACGCCGCCGAAACCATCGCGGCCCAGACTTGGCGCTGGCTGCGGCAGCAGTTCCTGCAACGCCTCGCGCTTTGATGCAGGCACGGCTCGCCGAACAGGCGCTTTACCCTGAACGCGACACGGTACCCGAGGCCTGGGCCGACCGACTGTTCGCGGATCTCGGTTTCCACTTTGGGCGTGTCGTCGCGCGCTTTCTCCCGGAGCAGTCCGGATTCGCCACCGAGGTCGGCGGCTACGCACGCGAATTCCGCGCGCACGGGGTAGCCGCGAGTTTGCCGGGGGTTCGTTACCGCGTGCGCCGTGATGGCTTACGCCCACACCGAATCGCCGAACGCCTCGGCTTGTGTTGCGCGGTGCTTGCGCCCCGGGAGGCGGACCGGCTTGCGCCGCACGTGCTCGGTGCAGCCGCACTGCTGATGCAGGGTTGGATTGCCGAGCTGTCCGACCCACTCGAGCGCGTGCAAGCATTGACGCTCGCGTCTGTGGCGCTGGCGGTGCACGGCGAGCCGGTGCACGTGCTGACCGCGAGCGATGCGCGGGCGGCCCGGCTGGCGGCGCTGTTGCGGGTTCCACTCGATGCGCTCGGCATGGGCGTCAGTTGTGTAACGCAGCAGATGCCCGCGCGCGAGCGCCGCACGGCTTATGCCGCGGCAGTAGTTTGTTGTGCGCACCGCGTGGTTGCGACCGATTACCTCCGCGACCGCATGCAGCTCGGACGCCGGGAGGGCGCGCTCAGAGCTCGACTGGAGCGGCTTGCCGGCGACGCGCCGGCCGCAGGGCAGCTCATGCTCCCCGGCTTGCATTGTGCGCTGGTGGAGGATGCCGACAATGTGCTGCTCGACGAGGCGCAAGCGCCCATCATGATCGTGACTGAAACGGATCCGGGCCTGGACCGCCTGCTGTGCGAGCAGGTCCTGGAACTGGCGCGCGCGCTGGTGGTGGACCAGGACTTCCGCATCAGCCCGGAAGGCGTTGCGCTCACCGCATCCGGGTCGGAAAGGCTTCTGCAACTGGCCGTTCCCCTGGGTAGCGAGTGGCGCGGGACCGAGCGTCGAGAAGCGCGAAGTGTCGCGGCGCTCGAGGTCCTGCATCTGTTGCAGCGCGAGCTTGATTACCGCGTCGAGCAGGGTCGGGTGCTGTTTCCGGAGCCGAAGGACGAAGCCGCGGAGCCGGACGAGAACGCGCTGCTGCGGCGCTGCCTGGTGGAAGTCAAGGAAGGATGCAAACTGAGCGGGCGGCGCGAAGTGCTGGCGAGGGTCTCGGCGCCGAGGTTCTTCCGCCGCTACCTGCACCTCGCGGGCACATGTGCAGATGCACGGGGCCTTGAGTCCGAGTACTGGTCGCTCTATGCGTTGAAGACGAAGCGCGCCGGCCAGCCGCCGCCGCCGCTGTCATCCTCCAGGCGGGTATTCGTAAGCGCGACCTCGCGGCGCGAGGCGCTGGTGCGGACAGTGCGCGATCTGGCGACCGGCGGCGCCGCCGTTCTGGTCGCACTGCGTTCGCCGGCCGAGGCGCAGGTGGTGACACCGGCCCTTGCAGCGCTCGAACGGCCGGACGCGGTCGTTGTCACGCTCTACCCGGCGCATCGCGACGCGCAGCGCGAGGCCGCGAACCCAGCGCCAGTGCATCTAGTGGTGGCTGAATTGCACGACGCCGAGCGACACGTGGCGCAGATTCGCGATGCGTATGGTGCGAGCTCCTGCACCAGCTTCCTTGCATTGGACGACGACGCGGTCGCTACGGCGATCGGTCCGCTGGCGGCGGTGGGCCGCCTCCGCGCGTCGCAAGGCGGCGAACTGCCGGCGTGGCTGGCGCATTGGATCGCGGCACGCGCGCAGCGCGGCGCGGAGCGGGCGCAGGCCGTCAAGCGCCGTAGCGCGCCAGCAAGGGAAAGGCAGATGGAGGAACTGCTCGCGTTCGCCGGGCGGCGCGAGTGAATCTTCAGTGGAAGCGCACCCGGCAGCGCACACCGGCCGGCAGCCCGTACTTGCGGTTGGGCAGTTCCAGGCGCACGCCGAAGGTGCCGCTCGCGGCATCTACAACACGGTCCACCACCGTGACCGCCGTTTCATAGCTTCCGCCAACCGGTTTCTCGGGCTGCACCGTGGCGCGCTGTCCGGTCTTCACCTGGCCGTAAAGGCCCACTGGCAGCACCACCTCGACGTGCAACGGGTCGAGCTCCGCAAGCTTGATGATCGGATCCTTGAAGCTGATGGCGCCGAACTCGCCCGGGCGCAGCAGCACCTCGACCACCACGCCCGCAAACGGGCTGCGGATGGTCCGCAGATTGAGGATTTCGGTTGCGCGCGCCGCCTCGAGCTCGGCGAGGCGCTTGTTCTCGCGCGCGCGCCGCAGCTCCTCGGTAGCGAGTTTGAACTCGGCCCGCGCCTCGTCGGCCGCATTGGCCGAGATGAAATTCTGCTTGAACAATTCGTCGGCGCGCTGCGCCTTCCTCTCCGCTATCTCGAGCCGCGCCTCGGCCGCTTTGATTTCGCCCTGCATCGCGGCGCGCGACTGCGCCAGCGCCACCCCGGCACGCTCCGGGCCCGACTCGAGGGTGACCAGGATCTGCCCTTTGGTGACAAGTTCCCCGCGCTTCACCTTCACCGACTCGATAATCGCTTCCACCGGACTGCGGATCTCGACGCTCTGGCGCGCCTCAATCATGCAATCGTGTTCGCTGGTGGCGGCGCCGGGGCGCGCGCTGAGCGCGAGCACGGCGATGGCGAGCCATCTGGCGGTATGCGGCATGTGCCGTGGGCAGTTGGTTGGTGAAGGACGGGTGGCCCGCATCATAGCGCTAGCCGGCCGCCGCTTCAGGCGCATGCAGCGTGCGGACGTACTCGCTGTGATCTGGCGTCAGAGCCAGGATCTTGCGGCGCACGTCGTCGACATAGCGCAAGTAGCCGCTGGCGGCACGCGGATCGACGAAGTGCGGGGTGGAGCAGCCGGAGAGGAACGGGAATTTCATGCCGGCAAGGATGTAGAGCTGCGAGCCGTGGCCGAAGAACTGCAGCCCACCGCGGTCGTCGAGCACGCTCGGCAGGCGGTATTTCCACAGCTCGAGCTGCTCCTTCAGCTGTGCCGGCAGGTTCGGGTGGTGCTTGTTGTCCCGCCAGAAGGCGGTGTCCTCGCGCTGCGTCAGGCAATAGTGCAGCACGATGAAGCGCATGGTTTCGTCGTATAGGCCACTCATTTGCCGGTTGTAGGTATCGGCGAGGACCGGCGAGAACTCGGTTTCTGGAAAATTCTCGAACAGCAGCTTGATCCCCATTTCCGTGAGATAGATGCCGGTTGACTCCAGCGGCTCGAGAAAGCCGCCCGCAAGGCCGATGGCGACGCAGTTCTTGACCCACAGGCGACGGCAGCGGCCGACCCGCATCACCAGTCTGCGGGCGTTGATTTTCTCCGCCGCCGGGCCGATGTATTGCCGCAGTTCGGCCTCGGCGTCGCTATCCGAAATGTGGCGGCTCGAATAGACGTAGCCAATGCCGCGGCGCTCCAGCAGATGGATTTCCCAAATCCAGCCGCTCGACATCGCGGTAGAAGTGGTGTACGGGTTGATCTTCTGGCCCGGGTTGAACGGCACCTGCATCGCCACGGCGCGGTCGCAGAACAGGTGCTCCCCCCAGGGCTCGAAGGGCTCCTCCATCACTTGGTTGATCAGGTAGCCCTGGAAGCCGCTGCAGTCCACGAACAAATCTGCCGCAAGCTCCTGCCCGGAGTCCAGCGACAGCGACTCGATGAATCCCTGCGCGTCACGCTTCGCGCCCACCACACGCGCCTGGATGCGGTGCGCACCGTAGCCGGTGGCGAGGTCGCGCAGGTAGCGCCCGAAGAGAATCGCGTCCAAGTGGTAGGCATAGTTCGACGGCCCATCGTACTGCTTGGAGTTTGCGGCCTTCGGTGCGCGCGAAGCGTTGCACAACGCGGCCTGGAATACCACCGTCTCGGCGTAGGCTTCGGGTGGCGCTTGCGGGTTGGTCGCCAACCAGTATTGGCCGAAGTCCATGCCTTCCACAACGCCGGGCCGCTGAAACAGGTGGAAGTAAGAGGAAGGCTTTTGCGCCGGATCGTGCAGCCAGTTCACGAACTTGATCGCCTGCTTGAAGGTGGCATTGCAGCGCCGCATGAATTCGCGCTCGTTTGCGCCCAGCACGGACAGCATGCCGCGCAGCGTCGGGATGGTCGCCTCACCGACGCCGATCGGTCCGTCAGGGCCCTCCACCACGCTCACACGCACGCGGCCGGGAGAGGCGCGGTTCATGAAGCGCTGCAGGGCTGTCGCGGTCATCCAGCCGGAGGTACCGCCGCCGACGATCGCGACGTGGCGAACGCGCTGCGCGGTCATAGCGGTCGTTCGGGGACGAAATCCACCAGCAGCACCACGCGCTCAGCTGCGGTTCGGTTCCACGCTTCATGCCTGACGCGGTCGTCGAACACCAGCAGCGCGCCGTTCTCCCAGCGGCGGGTCGCGCCACCGACTGCGAGACCACAATCACCGAGCGGCACGTTCAGACCCAGATGGCAGCGCAGGAACTCTCCCTGATAGCCGTCGTGCGGCTTGATGTGCGTGCCCGGGAGCAGCACTGAGAATCCCGCCGCCCCGTGCTGCGGGAAATGCCGGCTGACGAGCGCTGCGGTCAGCGGACAATCCCCGACGTTGTCGGCGATCGGCTCGCCGTGCGGAAAGTCGTACAGCCCGACCACCTTCCAGCCCTCGCCATAGAGCTCCTTTTCGAACCAGTCGACCAGGCGGTGCCTGACGCCGAGGAACTCCTGGTAAATGGCACGCCAGTTCTGCTGCAGCGGCGCCGCAAACCCAAACCGGCTGGAATCGTAAAACACACGCTCAGTCGACGCCGGCGCAGCGTGCGGGCAGAGGCGCCGCAGGCACGGACCGCGAGTGCGCCAGGGCACCGACCCTCTGCAGCAGCGCCTCGCGCTCAGCGCCCCGCACCGGCTCCGCCAGTCGTGCCAGCAGCACCGGCAGACGCCAGCGCTCGAGTTCCTCCAGCCGTCCGGACCACGCCTCGTTGCAGAGGCGCACGTACGCCTCCAGGAACGCGGCGCGGAATTCGCGCACTACCTCCGCGGAGCGGCCGAATTCGAGCATCAAGTGGGCCCGCGCCACGTCGATCGCCGAATCGCCGCGCGCCGCATCCAGCCAGTCCACTACCATCGGCCCGCGCGCGCTCAGGATTACGTTGATCGGGTGGAAATCGCCATGACACACCGTGTCCTGTTGCGGGGCCGCGCGCAGCACGGCCAAGGCCTCGTTTTTGAGTTCATCCGGAACGCCTCTGGCGAAATGGATCCTAGTCGCCAGCCGTTCCTGAATCACGGGCAGCCGCGGCTCGCTGTGACGGTGAACCGTCTGCTGCAGCTCGAAAAACACTGCTGCCAACTCCCCCGCTGGTCGTGCACGCGCGACGATCAACTGGTAAAGCGTCGGGCCATCGCAGCGCTCGAGGACGATTCCGGTGCGCCCGCCAAGCTCAACCAGGCTATCGACGCGAGGTGTTGGTACACCGAGAGCGTGAGCGATGCGGGCGTGATGCAGCTCGGTCTCGATCGCTTCACGCGGGAAGCCGGGCCTGAAAAGCTTGACCACGCAGCCCTGGCCCCACTCGAACACATCGGCGCTCGCGCCAGTGGCGAGCTTGCGCAAGCTGACTCGTGTGCCATCGGGTTGGAGTGCGATCATGTGGCGTGCGGGGCGATCGCCGTCGCCGCGAATGCGCGCAGTCGGCATGGCTTATTATACGAAACCGCTCTCGCGATGCCGACTTCCATCTTCAGCGGTCTTTCCCTGGTTCGCCGTGCGGCTCGCATCGAGATCACGTACCCGAATCGGATTCACGATGCGACGCGCGCGCAACGCATTGCGCAGCAGCACGGCATCGAGGTTCGGCCCGCCTCCGACGATACCTGGTTTTTGAGCTACCCCGCGGCGGCGGCGGAGTATCCGCAAGCAATGAAGCTTTTCTTTGCCGAGCTGAACGACCTGCCGCGCCCGTACGTGGAACCGGAGCCCGTTGCCGCTGCCGGCGCACCGCTCGTGAGCTGCATCATCGTCATAAACGAGAACCTGCCGTTCGTGCGCGAGCAGCTGCTGCCGTCGCTGGCAGTAAACTCGATCAAGCACTCGATCGAAATTGTGGTGGTTTGCAACGGCTCGCTGGAGTTCGGCCAGCCGTTAGATCGGGTGCGTGCAATTCGCTCTCCGTGGGGCGAAGTCGCCGCGGCGTACAACGCCGGGGCGCGCGTGTGCGAGGGCGAGTATCTCGCCATCTTTCACGACGATTGCATGGTCTGCGATCCGCTCTGGATCGAAAAAGGACTACAGCGCCTGCAGCGCGGCGCCCACGCGGTGGCTGGAGAGTACCGCACGATCAACCGCATTGCCGACGTGGAGGTCCCCGAGCTACCGGTCGCGAAATGCGTGCCGCTGCTGCTGCGCAAGGCGGAGTTCGAGGCGGCGGGCGGATTCGACGAGTATCACTACATCGGCTACGAAGACCTCGATTTCACGCTGGCGCTGGCGAGCCGCGGCAGGAAATTGGTTGCCACCAACATCGCCGTGCAGCACTTTCATGGCATGAGCAGCACCTTGAAGTACCACCCAGTGCCGGGCTTGCGCGAGCTGTTCGCGCTTGCGGCGCTGCCGCGCGGGGCGATCATGCAGCGCTTCAAGGAGTTCTGGAGCGCGGAACTGCGCCGGGAGGGCAACGACGCGCTGCGTCGCGCGATGGACGCCCAGCTGCTTTATGTGCTCAGGAAATACCGCGAGTTCCTGTCGCGCAATGACCGAGGAGCGTATGCGCAGGCGCAGCAGGCTCTCGAGCGCGAATTTGCCGCGAGCGGCGCCCCCGACCCGGACCGCGCGCTAGCACGCTTTCGCGAGCTCGACCGGGAGCTGTGCGATGAGGCGGCGCGCCCGGGATGACACGGCCATTGGTGCTGTTTGTGCTTTCGGCGGACTTCGGCGAGTACGTCACCAGCAGCCTGTTCGCGCGCGGCCAGCCCTTCGACACCCATTTCGCGCTGCCGCCGCAGCTTGCTGCCTTTGCACCGCAGGGGGGCGGGGCGTTCACGGTTTACGCCAGCGCCGCTGAGCTTGAGCGGCTGGTCGCCGCGATGCGGCCGCAACTGGTGGTGTTCGCCTCCGGTTACCTGTTCCAGGTCAATCGCATCCTGCCGCCTGAGGCGCTGGGCGATCTGGTCATGCGCCTGCGCGCTGCCGGCAGGGTGCTCGCGACCACCGATCCCTGGCTGCGGATATGGCGGCTGCGGCCCGGCAGCCGCTTGACGATCCACTCCGTTCGGCAAAGCGGGGTGGAGTCGGAAAGCACGCGCAAGATGGCGCAGTTGCAGGACTATCTCGAAACCCTGTTCCGAGGACTGCCGCACCTTTTCGCGGTCCCGCTTGGGCCTGGCGAAGCGGGCTGGCTGTCGTTCTACAACCGGGAATTCGTCCCGCAGGCGCCACCTGCGCCGCGGCGCGAGAACGGCGTCGACGAATGGCTGTTCGTGATCTCGAGGGAGGATTTTATCTTCCTCAGGGCAGGCGATGAGCGGGTGTTCCAGCGCGCGCTCGGGGAACGGATCGAGGAACTTCTGTCGGCGCCGCGCAATAGCTTGCGCTTCATCGGACCGCCGCCGCTGGGCGAGTTTCTGCAGAGCAGATGGCCACGGCATGCGCGCGTAGAGTTCCTGCAGTTCTGCGATTTCGACGCCTTCGAATCAGCCGTGCGCCGCGCCACCGTGGCTGCCTACTGGAACGTGCTGTCATCGTCACTGCTTTACTGCTTGTACTATCGGACCCCGCCGATCTTCTTCGGTAAGGGGCACCAGGCGAAAGTTTGCGACGGCATGTACGAGCACGTGGTCGAGCATGTCTACCGCGGACGGCCGCCGGCGCTGCTCGAGCTCGAGGTGCCGCTCGGTACGGCGGCGGACGCGTTGGTCGCACGCCTGGGGCTTCGCGACTGGCTCGATGGTATCGGCGCGGACTACGAGCGCCTTGCGGCGCCGGCCGCGATCGTCGCGCAAGTCGGAGGGCGCAGTGAGCGGGACTGACGACGCGCCGGTCGGGCCGGTGATCGCCGCTGCGCATGGCGAGTGGCTGCGCGACCGAAACGGCCGCGAGTACATCGACCTATGCATGGGTTACGGAAGTGTGTGGCTCGGGCATAACCATCCTACGGTGAGTGCGGCGCTCGCGGCACAACTCGCGAGCTACGCAGCGCCCGGTTTCCTCCCCACCCAGGCGGTGGCGGATGCAGCGGACGCGCTGCACGCGATCCTCCCGGAAACGCACTTTCTCGGCGGTCTGTACAGCACGGGTATGGAGGCGGTGGAGACCGCGCTGCGCGCTGCCTGGGCGCACACCGGGCGCACCGGGATCGCGGGGTTCGAGGGCAGCACCCATGGCCGCTCGTTTCTAACCGCCGCCATCGGCGGATCTGCGCCAAAGGAGATGCCTGGGTTCGTGCACACGCTGCCAGCCTTTTCGGCGGATCAAGAACGGCTCGCGTCCGAACTAGAGGCTCTTGCCACCCGCAGCCCACTCGCCGCGATCGTAATCGAGCCGATCCAGATGACAGGCGGTGGGCACGAGATCGGGCGCGCGTTGTGCGAGCGCCTGTTCGCGCTGGCTCGCGCCAAAGGTATTGCAGTGGTTTTCGACGAGACGCTGACCGGCCTGTACCGCTGCGGCGAGCGGTTCTACTTCGATCTGCTTGAGCAGGTTCCCGACATCCTGGTGCTTGGCAAAGGGCTGGCGAACGGCTTTCCATGCGCCGCGGTGGCGTTGCGCAAAGGCTTCGCCTGGGACCGCGTGCGGGTGCGCCCGGGCAGCACCTACTGGAATCACCCGCTGGCGAGCGCCGCAGTCGCCGCGACGCTCGCGGCGCTGCGGAGCATCGACGCGCGGCGCAAGGTCGGCGAGATCGAATCCGTAATTCGCAGTGCCCTGGGTGGTCTCGAATTGCGCGGACGGGGTGCAATGTGGTGTGTCGGATCGCCACAACCCGGGCACCAGTTGCGTTTAGCGCAACGAATCCTCGAGGCTGGTGTGGTGGTGAGTTACTACGATCGTTTCCTGCGGCTGCTGCCCCCGCTCGGCATCGAGTTGGACACGCTGGCGCGCGCCTGCGAAACGATCAGGAAAGCGCATGCGGATACGCTCGGGTGACCTGACGCTGCGCGCGTTTGACGCGTCGCTAACGGACACCGTCTACGAGATCCGCAACCACCCGACGGTGCGGGCGCAGCTCAGGGACCCACAGCCGCTCGCGCGCGAAAGTCATCGCCGCTGGGTGCAGGAAAACCTGATCGACGCGCGCCGCGTGCACCTGTTCGTGGTCCTGAGCGCCACGCAGCCGGTGGGAATTGCGTTGCTGCGTAATTTCCGCGACCGCGCCGCCGAAATCGGCGTCATGGTGGTGGAGGCGCAACGCAGGCGATTCGTGGCCTACAAGGCGGCCTACCTCGTGAGCTACTACGCTTTCGAAGTTCTAGGCCTGGACAGGCTCTACAGCCATGTGCCGCGCCACCACGCGCACGCGCTGGCGTTCAACCTGCATTGCGGATTGGAGCCGACTGGACCGCCAGCGGATCTGTATCAGGAACTCGTGCTGACCGGCGCCAGGTACCGCTCGCACCAGACGCACGCGCGCTTCCGTGACGGGCTCGGGATCACGTTTGTGGCTTCCGACTGAATTTATCGTGCCATCCTAGAAGCAGCTTTCGGAAACTCCTGCAAGTGCTTGATAGGACGGGTACACAGGACAATTCTCCTATACGAGTCCTGTGATTGAGTTTGAAACTTTGTCAGCTTAGTATCCGCACAGTTTGCCGCTTCAGTTTTAACAAAGAACAAAAACCATGACGAGGATTGCAGTCGATTGACGATCGAAATGCGAAGTGCTGAGTCGCTTGGGGGCCGATCAGCAGCGGCTCTTGCTTCGCACGTGTGCCTGTTTCACTTCTCCGCCGTAGCAGAAGGGAATCGCCTATGAGCGCGAATCCACAGCCGCCGCTTTCTGCGGTGCGCATTCCGAGCCTGTACGAGATTTTTTGGGGCAGGCTCGCCAACTGGTTCCGCCTGCTCGCCAAGTGGCGCAAGCTCGGCTGGCTCAAGAAGGCGCTCGAAGCCAAGCGCCGGCGCCCGATACGGCTCGAAGCCCTCGAGCCGCGGCTACTGCTTTCCGCGGATATCCCATACGCGTACAGCATCCCTGACGCGCTGCATTTCAACGACGGTGATCCGCTCACTAACCGATACATTCTTGACGTCTTCGACGATGCCGGCGTCGACAAGCTGCGCTTGCGCGCGGAGGACGACTTCGTGCTCGCATCCGGGGCACTCGCGAACGATGGCGTTAACAAGATATCCATCACGGGATTCGACGTTCTGGGCGACCAGCTCAAGATCGACCTTACCAACATCGCGGGGCAGATGGGCGCTGACCCGCGCTATGACATCGAGGTCGTGTTTGATGGTGGCGGCATTGATGTCAACGACGATCGCATCACGATCAATGGCGACGGCAGTTACCAGTTGCAGTCGTTCAAGCTGACTGGCAAAGACGACGTTGTCATCGCGGGCAGCATTCAGGCGCTGGGCGACATTACGATCGGATCCAAGGACGCCAGCGTGGGCGGGTTGCTCGGAACCGACATTCTCGCCAATGCCTCCTCGGCGATCGTGATGAACAGCGGCACGTTGACCGGCCTGAATATTTCGTTGACCGCGGATTCCACGGTCAACGTCGATGGCGACAACGTCACACTTATAAGCAGCATCGCCATTGGCGGCGTGCTGTCCGATTCCGATGCCGCGGTCACGATCAATGGCGGGACTATCAACGCTGCGGGCAACCTTACGCTTTCGGCTACGTCCACGGTGGCAACGGTCGTTTCGCGCGAGCCCGATACCAAAGCCGCGGACGGCAGCGCGAAAAGCACGTCCGCGGATGCGGTGATCGCGATATCCATCGTGTCGAGTGATGCAACGGTCACCGTTGCCAACGGCAATTTTACGGCTGGCGGTACTGCGGATATCCATGCCACGAATAACGTCACCGTAACCACGACCGCGGACGGCAGTGCTGGGGTAAACGCCGGCACGGCGGCTGGCGCGACACTGGGCTTTTCGCTGGTGACCGGCGATACCAAGGCTCTGGTGACCGGGGGCACGATCAGCGCGGATGATGTCAACTTGTCTGCCGTGGCGACGCATATCGTCAATACGACGGCCGTTTCCGCCCAGGATGGAGCCGCCAGTAGTGCGGGTGGCACCAACAAGTCCGAGGCCAAGCTTGCAGATCCGCGCGGCGACGGCACAGGCGCTGGCAAGGATTCGGACAAGGCTGCAACGACCGACGGCGACGTGAGCTTCGGCGCGGCGGTTGCGGTATCGGTGCATACCGGTAAGGTTGAAGCCTCGGTGACCAACGCGATGATCACTGCGGATGATGGTATTGCCCTTACGACAGATGACATCAAGGTAAAAGCCTCTGCCACCAAGACCATTACTACCAAGGCGGATGGCAGCCAGACGACAGAAGATGCCACGGGAGTAGGTATTGGAGTCGCGATCGGCATCGTTGATGCCGATACGCTGGCAACGCTTGGGGGCACGACCACGTCCTTGACGGCTACCGACGTCACGTTGTCGGCCCTCATGCCGGAGAGCAAGTTTACTGTTGAAGCAAAATCGGGCGCGTCCAGCACGGGCACGGCGATCGCCGGTTCGCTCGCGATGAACTTTGTATTCATTGATACGGACGCCAAGGTGCTTGCGGGCTCCACCGTCAATCTTCACGATGCCAATCTTGTTTTGGACGCTCAAGCGACCACGCTCGGTAACGCCAAGGGCGTTGCCGCAGGTGGCGATTCGAAATCCGGGGATACCGGCGTTGGCATCTCGGTGGCGCTTAGCGTGCACGAGACCGACACGGTTGCGGCTATCGAGAACAATGTGTCGTTCACAAGTGCCAAGAATGTCACCCTGGCGGCGAGCGGCAGTCACGTGGTGAACACCACGGCCGAAGGCGGCGGTGCGGCGAAGGACGGCACCGGCGCGGGTGGGGCATTGGCGATTACTGTCTCAACCAACACGACCGAGGCAATGATCGGCGCGGCGGTTGGCGCATTGGATGTGACCGGTTACATAAGTGCAACGTCTGATCATCATGGCTCGAGCACGACCACAGCTAACGCGGATGCGATTGGCACGTCGACAGCGGTGGGTGCCGCAATAGCGCTGGGGTTTGTAAGCGATACCGCGCGCGCCACTACCGCACGGAGCATCACCGCGGGTGGTGCGGTGAGCTTTGCGGCGAGCGCGGATGGGGCGAGTAAATCCGAGGCGAAGGCGAGTGCGGTCGGCGCGGACAAGAGCAAGGAAGACACCAAGGGTAACAAGTCCGCTGACGACCAGACTGGCAAGGCCACTGATCTGGCTCAGAGCACTTCTGGCGAGAGCGGCCTGAGCGTTGGCAAGAAGGCCTCGACGGACGATGGGGATGCGGGTTCGAAGGGAGACGGCGCGGTGGGGGTGGGTGCGGCGCTGGCGCTGAACATCGCCTCGAGTGTGGCGGACGCCT